>NZ_BANS01000012.1 GCF_000332995.1 Gordonia amicalis NBRC 100051 = JCM 11271 | reverse complement strand
GGCGTTCCCGGACCGCGTCGGGGTCGTGACGGAAGACCAGGCGATCAACCATGTCGCGCAGTCGCACCGTGGTCCACGCGCCCTTGCGGCTGCGCAGGATGCGTTCGATCTCGGTGTCGAGGTCGGCCATGATCGTGTCGTCGGAGATCAGGTCGGTGCGGGAGACGACGGTCTGGATCAACTGGCGTGAGAGGATGCCGTCGCGCAGGGTGGTCAACACCTTCGGCAGCCGCTCGCGCAGCGCGAGTGCTTCGCCGACCCACCGATCAGCCTGGTAGCGCGTGATGGCGTCTTCGCGGCACACCCGGGTCACCATCTCGGTGTAACGGTCGATGAAAAACCCACCAGTGCCGTTGACGACGAGCTGGTCGTAGACGATGGCGATCGACTGGTAACGAGACCAGGCCAGGTAGGCCTCGCCGTGGCGGACCGACCGTATCCGTTCCATATGGGTTGCGGTGTCGGATAACTCGGGGTGGGCAGGATCGACCCCGGCGAGAAACTCGGCCGGTAGATCGGTCCACTCACCTGACACGCTGCCCCCACAACGTCTACAGCCCAACCTGGATGGCTGAATCTGTTACCAACCAAGGTAGAACACCCCACCGACAAGAACAGATACTCATCCACAGACGGATGACTAAGGGGTTGTGCAGCAATGGGTTACGCGGGAATCGGTCCTTCCACTCCCAGACCTCATCTCGACGTTGCGACCTCGATCGAAGTCGCAACGTCGAAATGAAGTCTCGACCCAGACCGATTCCTCAGAACAATCCGACCAGATGACACACATTTGTGTTATCTCAGCATGCGCGCATACTGTGACGCATGGCACTCGACGCGCAACTGACTTTCGCCGATCACATGGCGCGATTCTGCGCGCGTCGCTACAGTTACCCGCCGATGGTCGGACGCGTCCTCGGTTATCTGGCGGTGTGCGATTCGCCTGCCCCGACGATCGCCGAGCTGAGCGACGCCCTGCTCGCGAGCCGCTCGGCGATCACCAATGCCATCGCCACGCTGGAATCCGTGGGCCAGGTGATGCGGACGCGAACCGCCGGGGAACGGATGGACCGCATCTCGATCGACATCACCTCGGCACGTGGCCTCGGCATGGACAATGCCGAATACGAAGAACTGGGGGCACTCGCACGAGAGGGACTCGACGTCCTTCGCGACGCACCTCCGGAGCGTCGCGCGGTCCTCAGCGAGATCGCGGCGTTCACCGAGTTCCTCACCAATCGGATCCCGGCGTTGTACGCCGAGTGGCAGAAGGAACGCGAGGTGTTGATCGCGGCCGGCGAGATCCCCGCTCCTCCGTCAGAAAGGCCGAGCGCATGACCCCCAGCCGCACCGCAGGCGCCGAGATCTGCATCCGCGACTCACGAAAAGCTATGGCGAGCAAAAGGTTCTGGATGGTATCGACCTGACCGTCCCGGCCGGGTCGGTGACCGCGCTGCTCGGCCCCAACGGTTCGGGCAAGACGACCACGGTGAGCATCGCCTCGACGCTGTTCCCGGCCGATTCCGGCACCGTGACCATCGACGGCCACGACACCGTGGCAGCGGCCCGCGCAGTCCGCTCGATGATCGGCGTCACCGGCCAGTATGTCGCCATCGACGACCTGTTCAGCGGCCGCGAGAATCTGACCCTGATGGCCGACCTCCGCCACCTCGGACGCGCCGCTGGTCGACGTCGTGCGGACGATCTGCTCGAGCAGTTCGATCTCGTGGGCGCTGCGGACCGTGCGGTGTCGACCTATTCCGGCGGTATGCGTCGCCGCCTCGACCTGGCGATGACGCTCGTCTCCACACCGCGCGTCATCTTCCTCGACGAGCCGACGACCGGACTCGACCCGCGCAGCCGACGGGTGCTGTGGGACATCATCACCGGCCTCGCCGCCGACGGGGTCACGATCTTCCTCACCACCCAGTACCTCGAGGAGGCCGACCAGCTCGCCGACCGCATCGCGGTGCTCGACCACGGTCACATCGTCGCCGAGGGCACCGCGGCCGAACTGAAGAAGCGGGTGCACGATTCCGAGGTGCGCCTCACGTTCGCCGACGACGACGCCTTCGACTCCGCCCGGCGGCTACTCCCCTCCGCCCGTCCGATCGTCGAGTCCCGTCGGCTCGACATCGCCACCGACGACACCGTGTCCACCATCCGCACGACGCTCAACCTCCTCGACGCCGCCGACGTCGAGGTGGCCGACGTCCACGTCCACACCGCAACCCTCGACGACGTGTTCTTCGCCCTCACCGGGTCGGCACCGGCAGAAGCCGTCGAGAACGACAGCAACACCTCGGGAGCCGCGTGATGACCGCGTTGACCTACACCGTGACCGACTCGCGGGTCATGCTGCGCCGCAATCTCCGACGGCTCGTCAAGTACCCGTCGTTGACCATCATGCTGGTCGGCCTGCCGGTCGTGTTCCTGCTGCTGTTCGTCTTCGTCTTCGGCGGCCAGCTCGGTGCCGGGATGACCACATCCACCGGAGCCACCGGCCGCGCCGCGTACCTCGACTACGTCGTCCCCGGCATCATCCTCGTCACAATCGCGTCCGCGGTGCAGGGATCGGCGATCGTGGTCGCGATGGACATGACATCGGGGATCATCAACCGGTTCCGCACCATGGACATCGGACGATCCTCCGTGCTCGTCGGGCATGTCCTCGCCAGCCTCATCCAGGCCTTGTTCAGCATCGCGATCGTACTCGCGGTGGCGATCGCCCTCGGCTTCCGCCCCACCGTGGACCCCCTCGGATGGCTTGGCGCACTGGGTATCACGGTCATGTTCTCGGTCGCCCTGATCTGGCTGGCGATCTACCTGGGCCTCGCCGCGGACACCGTGGAGACCGCCAGCAACTCGCCGATGTTCCTGACGATCATGCCGTTTCTCAGCACCGGTTTCGTTCCCGCCGAGTCCCTGCCCGTCGGGGTCAGGCAATTCGCCGAGTACCAGCCGTTCACCCCGGTCATCGAGGTCCTCCGTGGAGCTCTCACCGCCGCAACGGTTCCCACCGGCAGCGTGATCGCGGCAATTGCCTGGAGCCTGGGCATCGGCGCGGTATCCTACGGACTCGCCCTGCGCACCTATGAACGGCGAGCCATCACCTCCTAGCCGACAACCGGAGCGGAACCCTGTGAGCGACAAGGTCGACTTCAAGAAGACACTCGACTGCTATCAGGCCAGACGCGGCGAGTTCCGCATCCTCGAAGTCCCCTCCATGCGATACCTGATGATCGACGGCCAGGGCGACCCCAACGACTCCTCCGACTTCGCCGCTGCGATCGAGACCCTGTATCCGGTCGCCTACAAGCTCAAGTTCGCCAGCAGCCGCGGACTCGGTCGCGACTATGTGGTGCCGCCCCTGGAAGGCCGGTGGTGGGCCGAGGACATGGAGGTGTTCACCGGGGCGCGCGACAAGACCAGGTGGAGCTGGACACTCATGATCATGGTTCCGCCGTGGCTGCCCGACGACATGATCGCCTCGGTGATCGAGACGGTCGGCACGAAGAAGCCACCGCCCCGGCTCGACGACCTTCGCACCGCGACCCTCGACGAGGGACTCTGCGTGCAGACCCTGCACCTCGGTTCCTTCGACGACGAGGCACCCGTCCTGAACCGCATGCACGAGGAGTTCATCCCCTCCAATGACCTGCGCATGAGTGGGCACCACCATGAGATCTACTTCAGCGACTTCCGCAAGGTGGCACCGACGAAACTCCGCACGATCCTGCGTCAGCCGGTCGAGAGGACTCACCGGTAGGGATGCCGGCCGACGCCGCCGCACGAGTTCCCTTCAGCTGTCCGACGATTCGGACTCAGGTTCCCGAACCGGCTGACTCCAGCTCGCCAGGATCGAGATCGCCTCGCGGGACGCCGATCCCGGCTCCGTCGTGTAGAGATACAGGGCCTGCTCGTTGTCCCCGGGCAGCACGAAGGTCTCGTACTCGACAGTGAGTTCGCCGACGACGGGGTGCACGAGCCGCTTGGACCCGAAGGTCCGCTGGTGGACCTGATGCTCCGACCACCACTGCCGGAACTCCGGACTGGCCACCGACAGCTCCCCGACCAGTTCGATGACGTCGCGGTCCTCCGGGGATCGCCCGGCCTCGAGTCGCAGACTCTCGACGGCGTTGCGGGCCTGCGCTTCCCAGTCGACGAAGAGGTCGCGCGCATCATCGGAGAGCAGCATCCAGCGCGCGTAGTTCCGCTCGCGGCCCGGCATGCGTTCGAAGTCGGCGAACAACGCACGAGTCATCCGGTTCGCGGCCAGGACCTCGGTCCGACGGCCCAGAACCAGCGCGGGATGCGCGTGGAGCGAATCCAGGAGTTGACGCAATCCGGGTCGCACCCGCTGCACCGCCGACCGCGAACGTGCGACCACCCGCGGCGTCCGAGCCGCCGAGACGAGGTCGTGCAGATGGGTGCGTCCCACGTCATCGAGCCCGAGGGCACGCGAGATCGCCTCGATGACCTGTGTCGACGGCACGATGCGCCGACCTTGTTCCAACCGCGTGTAATAGTCGGTGGACACCCCGGCCAGCAGCGCCACCTCTTCGCGTCGCAGGCCCTTGACGCGGCGAACCCGCCCATCGTCGGCGAGTCCGGCCTCCTGCGGATCGCGTGCCGCCCGAGCGCGCCGGAGGAAATCCGCGAGTTCTCGATTCAGATCGGCCATGACCACCATCATGCGCGCCCGACGCGGTCCGTACCTGGGTCTTACAGTCCTAGGTTGCCCGGTCCTGGGTGCGGGACGGTCAGTTATGGCGTCCCGCAGGGCCTTTCGATGCGCGAATCTGGTGTCACCGGTTCGGGAGTCGGGCCGGATCCCACAGGAGGCAATCATGAACCACCCCACCGATCGTCCGGCAACCTGGTTCGTCACCGGCGCTTCGCGCGGTCTCGGCCTGGAACTGGTCATCCAGCTGTTGCGGCGCGGCGACAACGTCGCGGCCACCACCCGATCTGCAGGTCGTCTGACCGAAGCACTGGCCGATGTCGACACGAGTCGCCTGCTCCCACTGGAGGTGTCGCTCGCCGACGAGGCCGACGTCAAGGCCGCGGTCGCGGCGACCGAGGGTCGGTTCGGCGGAATCGACGTGGTGGTCAACAACGCCGGCTACGGCTTCCTCGCCGCGGTCGAGGAGGTCACCGACACCGAGGCCCGCGAGATGTTCGACGTCCAGATCTTCGGGGTCTGGAATGTCCTGCGGGCGGCCCTGCCCCAGATGCGGGCACGCCGCAGCGGTCACATCATCAACGTGTCCTCGATCCTCGGTCTGACGACATTCCCCGGCTGGGGCCTGTACTGCGCCGGCAAGTTCGCGCTCGAAGGCCTGACCGAGTCGCTGGCCGCCGAGGTCGCCGACTTCGGCATCGCCGTCAATCTGATCGAACCCGGCTACATGCGGACCGACTTCCTGCGGCCCACCTCGCTGGGTCTGCCGGAGTCCACGGTCGACGCCTACCCCGCCATCCGCGAGATGACCCAGGCACACCAGGCCATGCCCGGCACCCAGCTCGGCGATCCCGCCCGCGCCGCGTCGGCGATCATCACCGTCGCCGTCGAGGGCGACGCACCGATGCACCAGCTCCTGGGGTCGGATTCGCTCGAGTTCGCCGACGCCCGGCTCGAGGCGCTCCGCGCAGACTTCGACGCGGCGAAGGCACTCGCGGTGACCTCGGATCACCAGGGCTGAGTCCGTGCGGTGCCGCTTCGGTGGTGCGACCTCGATCGAAGTCGCACCACCGAACGCCCTCTGCCGGTGAGGATGCCGGACGATTCAGCCCGCCACGGCGTACTCCCACGCGTCGGCTCTGCGGTTGTACGCGACCCGGATGATGGTCCCGGGATCGAGCTGCGCAGCCAGCACCAGCGTCGGCACCAGTAGCTCGAGGGCGTATGCCGCGGCCGGATCGGTCGAATCGCCGGCGTCTGCGTCAGCCCTCAGCAGTTCCGCCCATCCCGCGGACTCGAGATATCCAAAAGTGGCTGCCGTGAGGTCCTCGACGGTGAGATCCAGATCGCGGACCATGATCGTCGTGGTGGCCTGGTGGGAGTTGAGCCCACCGAACGCGCGGTCGCACCCGCAGGTCCGGGAATCGCACACCACCCACGACGGCAGCACGATCTCGCCTTCGACGGCGTGGCAGAAGTCATCGTGCCGGGTGGCACCGGATGCGGTGGCGGTCAGAACTTTCATGAGCGACTCCGATGTGTCGAACCACCTCGCTGAACGCGAGGCCCACGCCGCCCGGCGTGGTACGACCCACGGTGACGAACGGCCCCGACAATCAGCGCCGTGGTCGACGACGCCATCCACAGCCCGGCCACGCATCCACAAGTCACTGCTTCACCCGCCGGAAGTCAGCCGTCCGTCGCCGAGGACGCCCACGGGCGCGAGAGTCCGACCAAGCCGGTCCCGCCCGTGTCGCGTCTATAGTCGGGTGCACACCGACTCGACCGAACGGATCACCATGCCGACAACAGTCGCCGAGAGGATCGTCGAAGAGCTCGAACGTGCGGGGGTGCAACGCGTATACGGACTCCCGGGTGATTCGCTGAACGGCTTCACCGACGCTCTCCGCACCCGCGAGGCCATCACCTGGCAACACGTCCGGCACGAGGAGGCAGCTGCGTTCGCAGCCTCCGCCGAAGCCGCACTCACCGGCGAACTCGCCGTGTGCGTGGGCAGTTGCGGCCCCGGCAATCTCCACCTGATCAACGGGCTCTTCGACGCTCACCGCAGCCGCGTGCCGGTTCTCGCGATCGCGGCCCACATCCCCGGACCCGAGATCGGCAGCGGCTACTTCCAGGAAACCCATCCCGAACAGCTCTTCCGCGAGTGCAGCGCCTTCTGCGAGATGGTCAGCACCACCGAGCAGATGCCCCGACTGCTCGACGTCGCATTGCGCACGGCGGTCGAACGACGCGACGTGGCCGTTCTGGTGATCCCCGGTGAACTGTTCCTCAAACCGTGCCCCAAACGTCGTGCGGGCGCCCCGATCCGGCAGGTACCGCGGGTGGTCCGTCCCACCGACGCGGAGTTGACCCGCACCGCAGACACTCTGAACGCCGCTCGGCGGGTAACGATCCTCGCGGGCGCCGGTGTCCAGGGCTCGCATGACGAGGTCGTCGGACTCGCCCGCGCGTTGCAGGCACCGATCGTGCATGCGTTGCGCGGCAAGGAGTTCATCGAATACGACAATCCCTACGACGTGGGCATGACCGGGCTGCTCGGCTTTTCGTCGGGGTATCGCGCGATCGAGAAGTGCGACACCCTCCTCATGCTGGGGAGCGACTTCCCGTATCCGCAGTTCTATCCGTCCAAGGCGACCATCATCCAGGTCGACATCCGTGGCGAACAGATCGGTCGACGCTGTCCGGTCGACGTGCCGCTGGTCGGCGATGTCGGCGACACGGTGCGCGCGCTGCTCCCGCTGATCTCGGCCGACCGCGATCCCGAACACCTGACGACCTCACTCGCCCACTACACGAAGGCGCGTCGACGCCTGGACGACCTGGCCGACAACGACCGCAACCGGTCCCCGATCCACCCTCAGTACCTCACCCGGCTCATCAGCGAAAAGGCAAGCGCGGACGCCGTCTTCATCCCCGACGTCGGTTCGCCCGTCGTGTGGGCCGCGCGGTACCTGACCATGAACGGATCCCGCCGACTGATCGGCTCGTTCACCCACGGGTCGATGGCGAATGCGGTCTCGCAGGCGATCGGCGCGCAGACGGCATTCCCTCGGCGACATGTCATCGCACTGGCCGGCGACGGCGGGCTGGCGATGCTGCTCGGGGAGTTGCTCACCATCACCCAGAACGAACTGCCGGTGAAGATCGTCGTCTTCAACAACTCGTCGCTGAACTTCGTCGAGGTGGAGATGAAGGCAGCCGGATTCGTCAACTACGGCACGGATCTGGAGAACCCCGACTTCGCGAAGCTCGCCGAATCCGTCGGCATCCGCGGACGCAAGATCGAGCAGGCCGACGACCTCGCCGGCGCCGTCGACGAATTCCTCGCCCACGACGGCCCGGCGCTGCTCGACGTGACGACGGCCCGCCAGGAACTGTCGATCCCACCGACCATCACCGCCGCCCAGGCCAAGGGCTTCACCCTTTACGCCCTGCGCACCGTGCTGTCCGGTCGTGGGGACGAACTGGTCGATCTGGCGGAGACCAACGTCTTCCGGCGGCTGTTCGACTGACCGCCCTACCGCTGCGCGGCCGAGAGTCCGGTGAGAGCTTGATCGATGTGATTCGGCCATTCCTGGGCGACAACGTGATTCACCGCTGAATCCCCGGCGTACGCACTCGAGATCACCACGTCGGGGGTCAGGGTCGCCAGCAGACGCAGGCTCTCCGCAAGAGTGTGTGCGTTGCTGAAACTCGGCAGGTATCCGGCCGTCCACTCGCCGGATTCGCTCAGGTACAGGGTGTCCCCGGTGAACAGGTACCGGAGGCCGATGGCACCCGGCACGAGGTAGCACGTGCTGCCTGGTGTGTGTCCGGGTGTCGGGATCACCTCGACACCGTTGTCGTCGACGTACCTTTCGGCGAGCGCTATGTCCACGCGCGCATACCGGCCGATCCGGCCGACCTCGGGGGCGGGAGCGTGCAGCGTCGCCCCGAACCGGTCTTCGATGCGGCCGAGCATCGGTCCGGCCTCATCGTGATGGGACAGGTACTGGTCGTCGACGCCACCCAACTTCTCCACGTCGTCGAACTCGGCGTCGGACGCCACCGAGTAGAACAACGCGTTGCGGTGCGACGTCCACAGGTAGGCATGCGTGGTGAGGCCGGGGAATGGATTGTCGGTGGCGGTCTCCCAGAGGTCGGGTAGCACCTGTCGCATCGGGTTCTCCTCGGTGAGGGCGGTCACTTCCACCCACGATGCAACTTCAAGTGGACTCGAGGTCAAGGAGGCGACGTGCACACTCGACACGACGAGTGATACACATGAGGGAATTCGTCTCAGTATTTTGGGGGTTTCCGTGTCCGCAGTGCTGTCGGGTCGCTCGACCGACGACGCTCCCGCCTTCCCGAGCGGTGTCACCTACGACGCCGCGATGTCCAGCCGCCGACTGCAGCGCGCACGCGCCCTTGTCCGGCGAGCGACGGGTAAGGACCTCTACCCCGAGCCCGAGCGCCTGCGCACCTTCGCCGAGGACATGTTCCGCACCGACCCGGTGGCCGAGCGGTTCGTCGACGAGGTCTACTGCACGCTCGGCCTCCTGTTGCGACTGCCCGCCGTGACGCTCGTCGAGACACTGCGCCGGGTCTCCCCGACGTTCCGCCGACTGCACGAGAAGGTGATGTGTCGCCACCGGGAGAATTGGCACCGATGGCAGTCCTCGGGACGCCCGGCGGAGTTCGCGCACGGCAAGGGGCTGCGACGCTGACGTCCACGCGGTGTCGTCGAGCGCGGGACCGGAGGATGCCACGGTTTTGCCTGCGGAACCCGCGCGATTAGCGTTGTCGAAATGACCCAACCCCCCATCACGGAACCGACGGCAGCCGGTGAGGCGCCCGACCTCGAGACGCGCGTCGGCCACTACTACGTCCTCGACGGCTCCTACGAGGTGGGGCGCGAGAAGGTCCGCGAATACGCCCGCGCGGTCCAGGACTACCACCCTGCCCACTGGGAGCCGGAAGCCGCTGCCGGCCTTGGATACTCGGGACTCGTCGCACCGCTGACATTCACCTCCATCCCGGCGATGGCCGCGAACCGGGAGCTGTTCGAGTCCGTGATCGTCGGCTACGACACCTACGTGCAGACCGAGCAGGTCTTCGAGCAGCACCGGCCGATCGTGGCCGGGGACGAGCTCGTCACCGACGTCGAACTGTCGAGCGTGCGCAAGGTCGCCGGCCGCGAGCTGATCACCGTGACCAACACCATGACCGACGCCGCCGGCGAGAAGGTGCACACGATGCACACCACGGTTGTCGGGGTCACCGCCGACGAGGTCGATCCGACTCTCGGCCCCGCGGTGCGCAAGGTGATGATGCACGACGTCAACATCTTCAGCCACGAGGACACCCACCACCTGTACGAGAAGACCGTCCGGCCCGAGGGTGAGATCCGCGTCGCCGACGGCGCGACCCGTCCGTCCGGCGCGCGCTCCTTCGACGAGCTCTCGGTGGGCGACGAACTGCCGATGCACACCGTCCGCATCTCCCGCGGCGACCTGGTCAACTACGGCGGTGTCGCCGGCGACGCCAACCCCATCCACTGGGACGAGTCGGTCGCCAAGCTCGCGGGTCTGCCCGACGTCATCGCCCACGGGATGCTCACAATGGGTCTCGGCGCGGCCTTCGTCGCCTCGTGGTCCGGCGATCCCGGCGCGGTCACCCGCTACTCGGTGCGGCTCTCCCAGACGGTTCCCGTCTCGGCGTCCGACGGCGGCGAGATCGAATTCAGCGGACGCATCAAGTCGCTGGACCCCGAGACCAGGTCCGGTGTCGTCATCATCGTCGCGAAATCGGGTGGCCGGAAGGTGTTCGGTCTCGCGACCATGAACATCCGTTTCGCCTGACCGGCCAGAGCGCTACTATCTGCATATGAATGCAGATAAGCATTCACCGGTCGCGCGCTCTCCCATCGCGGAGGATCAGGTGCGGCTGGTGGTCGAGGTCTTCCGGATGCTTGCCGACCCGACCCGCATCCAACTGCTGTGGGCACTGTCCGACACCGAGATGTCGGTCAGTGAACTCGCGGACGCGGTCGGCAAGCCCGGGCCCTCCGTGTCGCAGCATCTCGCCAAGCTCCGGATGGCGCGGCTCGTCCGCACCCGCCGCGCCGGGACCACGATCTTCTACAGTCTCGAGAACGAGCACGTTCAGCGTCTCGTCACCGATGCGGTGTTCAACGCCGAACACGCCGGCCCGGGTGTACCCCCACACCATCGCGGCGATCCCGCACTTCGCGCCGTCGATCCGGGACCGGCCCGGGAGGCGTGAGCGATGACGCATCTGCCTCGCGCCCCCCCATCGGCACAACCACCCTGACGGTCACGCGCACCGCCATCCGCATCACCACGGCCATACGCACCGGCACGGCTTCCGGGGAATCGTCGCCGAGATCTTCGCGCCGCATTCCCACGACGCGGCCGACATCGTCGACTCCGCACTGGAGTCCTCGAAGGCAGGCATCCGCGCAGTGAAGATCAGCCTGCTGGTCCTCGGCGTCACCGCTGTCGCACAGGCCGGGATCGTCGCCGCATCGGGCTCGATCGCGCTGGCCGCCGACACGATTCACAACTTCTCCGACGCCCTCACCGCGGTACCGCTCTGGATCGCTTTCGCCCTGGGCACCCGGTCGGCCACGCGGCGCTACACCTACGGGTTCGGACGCGTCGAGGACCTGGCCGGACTGTTCGTCGTCGCGATGATCGCCCTGTCCGCGTTCATCGCCGGATACGAGGCCGTGGGACGGCTCCTCGATCCCCGACCCATCGAACACGTCGGGTGGGTGGCGCTGGCCGGTCTCGTCGGCTTCATCGGCAACGAGTGGGTGGCGCTGTACCGCATTCGAGTCGGCAGACGCATCGGTTCGGCCGCCCTCGTCGCCGACGGACTCCACGCGCGCACAGACGGTTTCACGTCCCTCGCGGTGCTGCTCAGCGCGGGCGGCGTGGCTGTCGGGATTCCGCTCGCCGATCCGATCGTCGGGCTGCTGATCACCGTCGCCATCCTCGCGGTTCTGCGCACCGCGGTGCGCGACGTCTTCCGCCGTCTGCTCGACGGCGTGGATCCCGACCTCGTCGAGACCGCCGAGAAGACCCTCGCCGAGCGTCCGGGGGTACTGGCCGTCCGCAGCATTCGCATGCGCTGGATCGGACATCGCCTCCATGCCGACGCCGAACTGGACGTCGATCCGAACCTACTGCTCACCGAGGCGCACACCATCGCGCACGACGCCGAACACGAACTGACCCATGCCGTTCCGAAGCTCGCCAGTGCGCTGATCCACGCTTATCCCGCACACGGGGATCATCCCCACGGGCAGCAGGAACACACGGTCAACAGCCGCGCTTGATGACGAAGCACGGCCGCAGATGACCCGCTGGTGGACATCGGGCGCCACTCGGTGGCCACAACATCAGAGCCCCCGACCGAAGTCGAGGGCTCTGATGCCTGCGGGCTGCAGATGGATCACTCCAGGATGAAGACCGGGATCTCACGGTCGGTCTTGGTCTGGTACTCCCCGTAGGGAGGGAAAGCCGCGACGGCGAGCTCCCACCAGTGAGCGCGCTCGTCGCCGCTGATCTCACGCGCGGTCAGTTCCTTGATCTCGGAACCGTCCTGCACGGTGACCTGCGGATTGGCCTTGACGTTGAAGTACCAGGCCGGATGCTCCGGTGCACCGCCTTTGGAGGCGACCATCGCGTACTTGCCGTTCTCCTCCACGCGCATGAGCGGCACGTAGCGCTTCTTGCCGGACTTCGCGCCGGTGGTGGTGAACAGCACGATCGGACGATCCTGGACCAGCACACCCTCGGTGGTGCCCTGCTCCAGGATCTTCTCGGTCTGCTCGCGGACCCAGCCTTCAGGACTCAATTCTGCGTTGACACTCATGGCCGCAAGAACACTCCGACACCCGTACCTATTCCGCCGTCCGCCGATCGCCACCCTCTTCGGCGACAGTCTCCGTTGCTGCTCCCGCTCCGGACGCCGGTCGCGACCCGTCGGCAGTCGTCACCTTCGTCTCGCCGGTGGACGATCCGTCGTCCACGACCGTCTTCAGGTCCGAACCGGCGGAATCCGGCGCCGGCTCCTTCTCCGTGGTCGAGGAGTCCGACACCGCCGGCACATCCCCGATCGGGTCAGCACCGGGAGTCGTGTCGTCGGACTGTTCTCCGCCGGGACCCGAGGGCGATCCGCCGTGCTCGCCGCTGGGGGCGGGGCCGGGATCGATGGGCTGGGTGTCCTCGATGATTCCCGGGTCGGCACCCGGCTTCGTCGTGGTGCCTTGATCGTTCCCCGAACCACCGCCGGAACCGGGGTCCGTGGGTGTACCCGTGACGGGCGGGACGACGTGGGGTCCGAGCGTCAGGGTCGTCGCCGGAAGTGTGACACCCCATGGCAGGGTGAAGCTTCCGGTTCGAATCGTCGGGGTGAGGTCGGCGCGATCGGTCGGCACACCCAATCGGATCTGCGGCACACTGAGGTAGTTGACGTATGTGTCACCGCCCACGGTCACGACGGGGAAGAGAACGATCGTGCTTCCCAGCCAGTCCAGTGTGATCGCTCCCGGCCCATACACCGGGTCGGCGACATTCGAAGCGCTGCCGCCGACGGTGACGGGTGCGAACCCATAGCTCGAGGTGACCGCGATCCGGTGGGTTCCGGCCGACTGACCGAGGGTGACCCGAACGAAGTCCTTCGTCAACGCTGTCGCGCTGCCTCCCCCGAGCACCACGTCGTCGAGGATGTCCTCCGGCGACCGGTCGCCGGTGAGGAGCGTCCCGGGATTCGTCAGGCCGAACTGGATCTCCTTCTTCAGCCGGTCGTAACGAAAGTCGAATGCGCCCAGAACGTTTGTGCACGCACCAGCCGAGGACGAGGTCGCTATCGCGAGGGCGCCGAAGCAGGTGACCGACCCGGTGTCGTCGGCAGACGCCGTCGCGACGCCCAACCCCAGGACGGCGAGGGCGAAGGCGACGTCACCGGCGCTCGAAGACGAGGCTCCGGCGACAGAGCCCGGGAGGAATGCGAATGACGCCCCGTCACCCTGCGCGTCCGGGTGGTTGAGCACGGTGCCGCCGAGGACTCCCTGCGAAACGATCTGGATGCCCCGGTCATCGATCGTGACGCCGACCTCGTTGAGCGCTCGCAGCATCGCCGTGAGGACGCGGCTCTCATAGGCGAAGGTGATCTCGGACGGGTGAGGAAAGGACACGACCGGAGGATTTGACGGGAACGACACCACCGGAGGGTTGGGTGGGAACGACACCACCGGATTGACCGTCGCCTGCGCACCGCCGAAGGCGACGCCGGCCGTCATGGCCGCCGCTGCCATCACCGACGCCGAACCGGTGGCGATCTTCTTGCGGCGTTTGCTCCGTCTCCGAGCAGTCATGAGACAGCCTTTCTCTGTACAGGAAATGCGCACGAGGGATTCTTCGGCTTCCCGACCAAAGCACTGCCAGAGATATACCGGAACAGAGCGAACCGGACATCAACCACACCGGGCTCGCGACTCAGTTGGCCCGATAGTGACGGTTGGTCCCACGCGCACCACCAGCACCATGCGCGTTCCGGCCCTCGACGGCTGTGCCGCCGGCGCGGTTCCGAACGGCGCGGCCTCGCTTCGATGGGAGCGCGCCGAGGCGTTCAGGCGATGAGCTCACCGCCGTCGACGGCGCCGACGACGTCGTGGCCTTCACGGACCCGGCGTCAACCGCTCCGGTGGCGAACGACGGCCCGTTCCTTCAGCTCTACCTACAGGCACTGATCGTCTGGATCTCACCGACCGGGGTATCGAGGTCGTCGTGACCGAAGTCGATGCCGATGGACCCCGACATGTGCGCGAGATGTCTGTCGTGGTCGATCCACTCGTCGAGTTCCGCGGCGACGCGTGCCGCTTCGGCCTCTGTCGAGGTCGGCACGACGTACAGCCCCTGAAAGAACTTCAGGTCCTCCGCGCGGCGGCCGACCGCCACCGCCCGCTGCCGGATGTCGGTCGTGTCTCTTAGTGCGCCTTGGCGATTCGCACTGGCGAGGAACACCGCCTCGGCATTGCTCGCCGCGAACCCGCGGCCCGCCTCGGACGCGCCGGGCTGGAAGAGAAATGGGGTGCGCTGGGGCTGGGTGACACGAGGTGCGGCCCCTCGACCCGGTACCGCTCCCCCACATAGTTGATGCGGTGGACCTTGTCGTAATCGGCGTGGACACCGCGCTCACGGTCCTGGAGTAGCGCGTCGTCCTCCCAGCTGCCCTCCCACAGCTTGTAGGCGACGTCCACGTACTCGTCGGCCCACGCATAACGAGCGTCGTGCGCCGTGAGACCTTCGAGTCCGAAGTTGCGGCTGGCATTCGGCAGGTAGTTCGTGACGATGTTCCACGCGATGCGGCCCTTCGTCGCGTGATCGAGGGTCGAGATCCGGCGGGCGAAATTGAACGGATGCTCCTGCAGGATGCTCGCGGTGAAGGCGATTCCGAGATGCTCTGTAGCGTAGGCGATCGCACTGGCCAACACACTCGGGTCGTTGCTCGGGACCTGCAGACCGGCTTCGAAGTACTTCCGTTCGTCACCGCGGTACGGCGCATAGAGACCGACGACGTCGGCGAAGAAGATGGCGTCGAACTTCCCGCGCTCGAGCGTCTTCGCGAGGTTCACCCAGTGATCGAGATCGTTGAAGTCGGCCGACCGCGACGACGGGCGACGCCACGTGCCCTGGACGATGTGGCTGGTCGTGTTCATGACGAACGCGGCGAAATGGAGCGGACGGGCGGCTTCTTCAGACACGAGTGCGACTTCTTTCACAGAACGAGGGACGTGAATGGGACTGCTGCACCCTAGGTCTGCCGGGATCAGCGGGACACGATTGCGCGCAGCCTGATCGAAATCCGGTCGTCGACGTGCTGCGCCGAAGATCGTCGACGCACTCCCCCCGGCACACGACCGCGATCACGTTCGGCACCGATCTCGTCTCGAAACTTACGAGACAGTATTTTGCGACACTTTGTCGCGAAAACTCAGACTTGGCCGAGCGTTCCAGACGATCAATCTCGAATCTCCCGCGCGCGTCTCAAATCTGTATCGAGACTTTTGAGATAGAGTCCTCGTCGTGACGGCAGAAGCGAGAGGCGGCGCGCCGGGGATGTCCCTCGGATACGCGCGCGAGACCCCGGGAGCACACGCCCTCGGTCCGCAGATCGATGCATTGACAGAAGCAGGGGTTGATCCGGCACGGATCTATACCGACGTCGCCGACCGGGTTCGGTCCGCGGACCGTCGACCGGGCATGAACGCACTGCTGGACTACGCGCGGGCTGGTGACACCACCGTGGTCGTGGGCATCGACCGTCTCGGACGCAACATCCGCGAGGTCATGGCCATCACGCGTGAACTCGCGAAACGCAGCATCGGCCTCCGCTCGTTGCGCGAGGGCATCGACACCGACGATCCCGCCGGCGCGATGGTCGTCGGACTCCTGGCGTCCCTGGCCGAACTCGACGACCCCTCCCCCGGGCTCAGCTCGTCGAGGCCGCGGACCACGACGACACACCGGCAGCCTGCATCGACGGTCGGACGCCCCCGTGTCCTCGACGACGAGCAGGTGCTGCGTGCCGAACAGATGCGTGCCGCAGGCGAATCCGTGCCGAGGATCGCCCAGGCGCTGGGGGTCAGCCGTGCAACGCTCTACCGCACCCTCGCCGAAAGGCGCACGGTCCGTTGACAAATCACGAGAACGAGCTCCCCGACCTCGACATCGTCACCGAATACGGAGTAGTCACCCGGCTTCCCACGTCGTTCCCGATCTACGACGCCGACCTCGACGAGCATCTCGATCCCGATCTCTTCCAGAAGGGGTTCGACGACGCGGAAGCCGCGCTGTGCGCACTGCCGGCACCGTGGGCACGTCAGCTCGCATCGTCGACCCTCGACTGTCCGCCTGACCCCGACGACGAGGAACCCAGCTACACCCGCGGCCATCGTGCCGCCCTGTACGGCTACCTGCGGCACGCCCGCAAGTGAAGGCCGGGATCGCCACCTGAACATCGCAGCGCTGGCTACAAGTAGCGCTCGCGGCAGGCGGCGATTCTCCGACACCGCGCCACGCGACCGTGCGAGTCGGTGCCGAGGCCTCCGACGCCGTATCGTTCAGGCGTGGTTCAGCTGACAGTGGGAAGCCATCGCGACGACGCGACGTCCGAAGTCGTTCTCTCCGCCCTGAAGTTCAACCGTCACACCTTCTGGTGCGGCCAGAGCGGTTCGGGCAAGACCTACGCGCTCGGTGTGGTGCTGGAGCAGTTGCTCCTGAGCACCCGACTCCCGCTGCTCATCCTCGACCCGAATGCCGACTTCACCCGCTTGCCGGAGACGAGGGACAGCTCCGACCCCGAAGCCGCCGAGACCATCGCCGCATCCGACATCCGGGTGCTGCATTCGACGCGGCGCGACCTCCCCCAGCTGCGGACGCGGTTCACCGACCTGCCGCTCGCCGCGAAGGCCGCGGTCCTGCAGCTGGACCCGATCGCCGACGCCGACGAGTACAACGTCCTGCTCCACGCCGACGCCACTCTCACCGGCACGCCGGACCAGAGCACCTACATCACCGCGCTGCGCGCCTCCGACGACCCCGGCCACCAGCGGCTGGCCAAGCGGATCGAGAATCTCCAGGTCCTCGACTGGGACCTGTGGGCGCGGGGCGAGGTCGCGGCCACCGACATCGTCGACGAGCGCCCCCAGGCAACCGTGCTCGACCTGGGCGGATTCGCCCACTCGGCGGAACCCAAGGTGGCCGCCCTCAGCGTGCTCGAACACCTGTGGGCTCGCCGCGAAGAGCGTCGCCCCGTCCTCATCGTCATCGACGAGGCCCACAACATCTGCCCGCCCGTCGCCACCAGCGCCGTGGAGCAGGCCCTGATCGATCGCGTCGTGCAGATCGCAGCCGAAGGCCGCAAGTTCGGTCTCTGGCTTCTCCTGTCCACGCAACGGCCGACGAAGATCCACCCCAACGTGTTGTCCCAGTGCGACAACCTGTGCCTGATGCGGATGAACGCCCCGCGCGATCTGGCCGAACTCGCCGACACGTTCGGGTTCGTCGGCGAACACTTGCTGGCGGAGTCACCCGAGTTCCGCCAGGGCGAGGCCCTCTTCGCCGGCGGGTTCATCACCACCCCCACCTTCACCCGAATGGGAGCTCGGATCACCGAAGAGGGCGGCGCCGACGTCGGGGTGCCGCTGCCCGCTTGAACGCCCTGTCCGGCCGTCCCACTGACCCGACACGAGTTCGTGCGCCGCGCGGACACAGCCAGACCGACGCGATCGAACCACCCCCCATCTGATCGGACGACAGTGACGTCGCGTTCGTTGGTGAATCGTGACCGGGCGGTGACGCCAACTCCCTCACAGTGCACGCGGTCGGTGCGACTATGGACCGAGTCGGGGGACGCGGTTCGCGAGACCGAACCGGGCGCAGGACCAGTCGAGGTCGGCGTCGCATCTCGGCGGTTCAAGTTGGCGGGCCGCACTTCCCTTCGGACAGCGCAAGGTGGTCGTGGCGTGAACAAATCGATGGGCGACAAGGGACAGATGCTGGGTGGGAGCGACGTCGGCGAACGCGAGCTCGCGGACCTCCGTGCGGAGTTGGACGGTATCGACGACCGACTGCTCGAGGACGTGCGCGCCCGGATAGAGGTGTGCACCCGCATCGCGCACCTCAAGCAGCGATACACCATTCCGGTGATGCAGCCGCGCCGTGTCGGAGCGGTGCACGAGCATGCCCACCGGTACGCCCTCGATCACGACCTCTCCCCGCAGTTCCTGCACGACCTCTACGACCTGCTCATCTCGGAGACCTGCCGGGTGGAGGACCTGATCGTGGTGACCGAGGAACTGCGGACCAACGGCGTCCCGGCCGAGAACGCAGGACCGGATCGTGCCCTCACCGAACGGATTGCCGCGGACGTCGGCGGCCCGAGCACGGACTGAGGTGGCCGCCGTGCGGACACTGCTCATCGACAACTACGACTCGTTCACGTACAACCTGTACACGTTGTTGACGGAGGTCAACGGCCGGGAGCCGACGGTCGTCGCCAACGACATGCCGTGGCCGTCGGTGGACCTGACGGCGTTCGACAACGTGGTGGTCTCCCCCGGCCCGGGCCGGCCGGACTGCGCGCGCGACTTCGGGATCAGCGCGCGGGCCCTGACCGACAGCGGGCTTCCCGTGCTCGGCGTGTGTCTGGGCCACCAGGGACTGTGTCACGTGTTCGGCAGCCCGGTGGTACCGGCGCCCGAACCTCGACACGGACGGATCAGCGCGGTGCACCACGACGGCAGAGGCCTGTTCGCGGGACTGCCGTCCCCGTTCCGGGCGGTGAGGTACCACTCCTTGGCGGTCGTGGATGTCCCCGACGCGTTGGAAGTCCAGGCGTGGTCGGACGACGGTGTCCTGATGGCGGTACGTCATCGGGAACTGCCGTTGTGGGGGGTGCAGTTTCACCCGGAGTCGATCTGCTCCGAGTACGGCCGGGAACTCCTGGCGAACTTCGCGGCAGCGACGCCGGTGCGGGCGCCCCGGCCGACCCGGGCGGCAAGGACTCCCCCGACGGCAGCGGAGACCGAGGCGCCGGCAACGAAGCCGAGAGACCGTTACCGGATCCGGTCGGTGAAGGTGGACCGGGTCGTGGACCCCGGGGCGGTGTACGAGCGGCTGTTCGCCGGTGGACCGAACAGCTACTGGCTGGACGGGTCGGCGGCCGACGAAGCAGACGGCCGGTTCTCCGTGATGGGTGACTGCTCGGGTCCGCGCGCCGAATACGTGACCTACAGCGTCCCGGAAATGACCGTGCGAGTAGAACATTCGGACGGGACGGTGGAGAAGATCCGCAGCACCTTCTTCGACTATCTCGGCGCACAACTACGGGAGCGGTCGGTGGCGCCGCGCACGGATCCACCGTTCGGGTTCTGCCTCGGCTACGTCGGCTATCTCGGCTACGAACTCAAGGCGGACACCGGCGGGCAGCTGGCACACGCGTCCGAGCAGGCCGATGCGGCGCTCGTGTTCGCGGACCGGGCCGTCGTGATCGACCACGAGCGGGGATGTGCGTACGCGCTGGCACTCGAATCGGTGGACGGCCCGGACCCCGACACCGCCGACCCCGATACCGCGCGGTGGTTACACGAGACGGCGTCGACCATCGGTGCGATGCAGGACACGCTCCCCGAGCCACCAGTGACGGCTCCCCCACTGGTCCCGGCGGCGGAAGAGGTGCCGATCGTGTTCCGGCACAACCACCCGACGTACTTGAGGCTCGTCGAACAATGCCTGGCGGAGATCCGCTCCGGGGAGTCCTACGAGGTGTGCCTGACGAACACGGCCACAGTGCACCGCAGTCTCGATCCCGTGTCCGGGTACTCGTGTCTGCGCGAGATCAGCCCGATGCCCTACAACGCGTTGCTCCAGTTCTCGGGACTGTCGGTGCTCAGCGCGTCCCCGGAACGATTCCTGAAGGTGGGTGCGGACCGGACGGTGGAATCGAAACCGATCAAGGGCACCCGGCCGCGGTCGGCGGACCCCGTCGAGGACCAGGGGTTTCGGTGCGACCTGCGAGCCAGCGAGAAGGACCGGTCGGAGAACCTGATGATCGTCGACCTCGTCCGCAACGACCTGTCGCGGGTCTGCGTGCCGGGATCGGTGCACGTGCCCTCCCTGTTCGATATCGAGACGTACGCGCCCGTGCACCAGATGGTGTCGACGGTGCGTGGGACGCTGCGCGAGGGGCTGTCAGCGGTCGACTGTGTGCGGGCGGCGTTCCCCGGCGGATCGATGACCGGGGCGCCGAAGATCCGCACGATGGAGATCATCGACAAACTCGAAGCCGGTCCGAGAGGGGTGTACTCGGGCGCGATCGGCTACTTCTCGCTGACCGGAACCGCCGACCTGTCGATCGTGATCCGCACCATGGTCGCGACCGGTTCCGAGGTGACGTTCGGGGTGGGCGGCGCGATCGTCGCGCTGTCGGATCCGGACGAGGAGTTCGAGGAGACGATGGTCAAGGCGCTGACGATGCGCCGCTGCCTGTCTGTCGCCGAAGAGAGCGACCCGTGACCGCACCACCCGTCCCAGGTGCACGGTCGGTGGTCGTCGCCGGCGGCGCCGGGGCGGTCGGGACGATGCTCGCCGACCGGTGGCGCGGTGACGGGAACACCGTGCACGTGCTCGATGCCTGCTCCGGCGATGACATCCGGTCTCCCGGTCCGGAGGCGATAGCGCAATTGCGCGAGGCGGACGTCGTGGTTTTCGCGGTCCCGGAGGATGTGGCGCTCGCCGCGGTCGCGGAGGTGGGGCCACTGCTGCGCCCGACCGCGCTGTTGGTGGAGACGCTGTCGGTCAAGACGCGGTTCTCGTCGGCCGTAGCCCGTCTCGACGCCGCCGATCGCGACCGGGGCGGGTCGATCGTCGGGATCAATCCCATGTTCGCGCCGTCCCTCGGCCTGCCCGGGCGCACGGTCGCGGTGGTCGTCCATCGGCGCGGCGCGGGCGCAGACCGTCTGCTCGAGGACCTCGCACGGTGGGGCGCGCGGGTGGAGGTCACGACCGCGGACCGGCACGACCGGTTGTGCGCGGCGGTGCAGGCCCTCACCCATGCGACGATCCTGTCGTTCGGATGCGCGCTCGCCGACCTCGGAGTCGGCGCCGACGAGGCGACGGCGCTGGCCACCCCGCCGTTCACGACGATGTCGGCGTTGCTGGCGCGGATCACCGGCGGGACACCGGAGGTGTATCGAGACGTGCAGGAATCCAACCCGTGTGCGCCCGCCGCGCGGGAGGCGTTGGCGCGGGCCGTATCCCGGGTGTCGGCCGCGTCCGAGGGCGACGCCGACGACTTCACGGCGCTCCTCGCGCGGGCCGGTGTCCCGCTGGGCGACCGCGCAGACGGGTACGCGCGAGTGTGTGCGCGGATCTTCGAAGGACTGCCGTCGTGAGCGGCCACGTGCCCGAGCACGACGCCTCCGATCCGGTGGAGACGGCGGTCATCCGCGGGCTGGTCCGCAGCTGGCCGCGGCGGGCGACGGTGCGGCGCACCGAACCCGAACTCGACGCGCCCACGATGGACGACCTCTACGACGACAACTGCGTCGACTACCCAGAGGTGCTGCTCCCCTTCGCCGGGCATCCGGTCTGGGAGCGGCTCGACGAGGGTGTACGGTCCCGCATCCTGGCGTGGGCGTGGATCGCCTACAACAAGAATGTCGTCGACATCGAACAGGACGTGGTGACACCTGGTTTCGGACTGCTCTTCCGGGACGCGTTCGGCACCGGCTTCTCCGACGCGGGCCGGGCGGCGGTGGTGCAGTCGATGGTCGACGAGGAGTACCACACGCTGATGCACCTGAACGCGTCCGCGCTGACCCGGCGTCGACGCGGCTGGGCGCTGCCGGACGCAGCCTTGCCGGAGACGTCGACCGTGCGGCGGCATCGGGAGGCGCTCTCGCGGGCCGAGTCGGCCCGTGCCGCGGCCTTGACGACCCTCGCGTACGCGACCGTCGCGGAGACCTCCATCGCGGACTACCTGACCTTGATCGCCGACGACCGGACGATCCAACCGGTGCACCAGGCCACCATCGCGTTGCACCGCCGAGACGAGCGCGCACACGCCTCGGTTGCGTCCGAGATGATCGCCATGGTCCACGATCGGCTCGACCGACACGACCGGAACATCCTGGCCCGGGCCCTGCGTGATGGCGTCGACGCGTTCACCGCCACCGATGGGACGACGTGGTCGGCGATCCTCTCCGTCGAACAGGTCCCGGACGGCGACGCGATGCTGCGCGAGGTCGCCGAGGACCCCGATCGCCCCCGATTTCTGCAGGACTGCAGCACGGCCGACCTGTTGCTCGCCCGGTTCGGTGCACTCGACCGGTGCTGACCACGATTCTGCGTATACCCCGCCGACCCCGAACCTCCTCAGCGGACGGCCTGTTCGTGCAGGAAGGTGTACCCATGGCCAACACACTGATCGGCATCACGATCGACTGTGCGGATCCGGCGCGCCTGGCAGCCTTCTGGAGCGCGATGCTCGGCACCGCGATCACCGAAGAGCACAGTGACGACAGCGGCTGGGCGACCGTCGGATCTCGGCACGGCGACCGACCGCGATTGACCTTCCAGCGAGTCCCTGAACCCAAGAATGGAAAGGTCCGCATTCACCTCGACATCGAGGTCGAGGACATCGAGGCAGGCCGCCGCGAGGTGAAGAGTCTGGGCGGCTCCTGGACGGGAACCCGGAACGACTACGACGAGGGGGTTGTCATGGTGATGCGCGATCCCGAAGGCCATGAGTTCTGCATCGTCGAGTATTTCGATCGCGTCGACCAGAGTCCGTGACAAGACGAAGGCCCCGTCCGCACTGCGGACGGGGCCTGCTCTGTCGGGCTGACAGGATTTGAACCTGCGACCACTTGACCCCCAGTCAAGTGCGCTACCAAACTGCGCCACAGCCCGTTGCTCCCTGCTCAAGCGGAGCGAGATAAAGCCTAGCCGACGACTGCCGTTCGGAACCAATCGCCTGGTCAGGCGGGGTTTCCGGCCGGTCGTCAGATGTCGCGAAACGTGGCGTCGAGCGCAACGATCGACGACATCTGCTACCGGAACCTAGACCGCGGACCGCTTCTTGAACCAGATCCAACCGCCGGTCACGATCAGCGCGCCGAGGAGCGAACCGATGATGCCGCTGGGGTGGATCTCGATGCCGTGACCGGTGATCAGACTGATCAGCAACCCGCCGATGAAGGAGCCGACGACGCCGGCGACGATCGCCAGACCCCAGTCGATGCTCCACATGTTCTTGCCACCGATGATGAGCTGAGCCAGGGCACCGATGACCATTCCGAAGACGATGATTGCCAAGATGAGCACGAGAGGCAGTATGTCACAGCGCCTCCCACAATCGTCACAGCCGCACCAGTAACCGACAAACCCACCAGTTTTCGGCAGAAACGCCACCCGACGAAGGGGTGGGTTTGCCGAAAAAGGGTGGGTTTGCGGTGGCCGTCAGCGTTTGCGACGCTGCTCCCGCTTGTCTCGCACACGCACGTTGATGCGCACCGGCGAGCCGTCGAAGTTGAACTCCTCGCGCAGGCGACGCTCCAGGAAGCGGCGGTAGCCGGCCTCGAGGAAGCCGGTGGTGAAGAGCACGAAGGTCGGCGGTCGTACCGACGCCTGGGTCGCGAACATCACGCGCGGCTGTCGACCGCCGCGCAGCGGCGGCGGGTTGGCCGCGATGACGTCCTTGAGCCAGCTGTTCAGCGGTCCGGTCGAGATGCGCTTGTCCCACGAGTCGAGCGCGCTCTCCATCGCGGGTACCAGCTTCTGGACCGCACGACCGGTCGACGCCGAGATGTTCACCCGGCGCGCCCACGGCACGCGGGCGAGCTCGCGATCGATCTCCTTGTCGAGCTGGTAACGACGATCCTCGTCGACCAGGTCCCACTTGTTGAACGCGATGACCAGCGCACGACCGCTCTCGATGATGAGCGACAGCACGCGAAGGTCCTGCTCGGTGATCGGCTCCGACGCGTCGATCAGCAGGATCGCCACCTCGGCGGCGTCGAGTGCCGACCGCGTCCGCAACGACGCGTAGTACTCGTGACCACTCGCCGTGCGCACCTTGCGCCGCAGGCCGGCGGTGTCGACGAAATGCCACGGCTTGCCGTCCAGTTCGACGAGCTCGTCGACGGGGTCGACGGTGGTCCCGGCGACGTTGTCGACGACGGAACGCTCGGTGCCGGAAAGCTTGTTCAACAGCGAGCTCTTGCCCACGTTCGGCTTGCCGACGAGTGCCACACGACGCGGGCCGCCCAGCACCGGCGCCTCGCGCGGGGTCGCGGGCAGCTTCTCCAGGATGACGTCGAGCAGGTCACCGGCGCCACGACCGTGCGCCGCCGACACCGGGTGCGGCTCGCCGAGTCCCAGCGACCACAGGGCGGCCGTGTCGGCCTCCATGCGCTCGCTGTCGACCTTGTTGGCGCACAGGATCACCGGGGTCTTCGACCGTCGCAGGACACGCGCCACGGCCTCGTCGGTGGCGGTGGCGCCCACGGTCGCGTCGACGACCACGACGATGGCGTCGGCGGTCCGCATCGCGAGCTCGGCCTGGGCCGCGACTGCCTGCTGCAGACCCTTGGCGTCGGGTTCCCAGCCGCCCGTGTCGACGACCGTGAAGCTTCGTCCCGACCAGCTCGCCGAGTAGGACACACGGTCACGCGTGACGCCCGGGATGTCCTCGACCACGGCCTCGCGGCGACCGAGGATGCGGTTGACGAGAGTGGACTTGCCCACGTTGGGTCGTCCGACGATCGCCAGCACCGGCATGTGCTCGAACTCGGCGGCACCGTCGGCACCCTCGATATCGGCTAGCTGCCAATCGGATTCGTCCGCCCACGTGCCGTCACCCGGCAACGCCGCCACATCGGTCTCGAAGTTGTCGCTCACCGTTCTGATGCTCCGATCCGGGTCTCCACGAGGCCGCTCAGTTCGTCGAGCACCTCCATCAGGGTCTTGTCGCTGGTGTCGACGACGACGGCATCGTCGGCGGCACGCAACGGCGACACCGCGCGCGTCGAATCGAGATGATCGCGGCGGTTCACGCTGTCGAGAACGGCTGCGTAGTCGCTGTCGCGACCCGCGGCCAGGTTCTGCTTGTGCCGCCGGTCAGCGCGTGCCTCCGGCGTCGCGGTGAGGAAGATCTTGACGTCGGCGGCCGGGAACACCACGGTCCCGATGTCGCGTCCCTCGACCACCACGAAACGGTCCTGCGCGTTCTGCCGCTGCAGCGCAACGAGTTTGGTTCGCACCTCGGGAACGGCGGACACCGCCGAGACCGCGCTGGTCACATGGTCGGTCCGGATCGGCCCGGATACGTCGCGACCGTCGAGCAACACCGTCGACGACCCGTCTCCGGTGGGGATCAACTCGATGTCGACCGCGTCCGCGATCCGGGCGATACCGGCCGGATCATCAAGTGCCACACCGGCATCGAGGACCGCCAGGGTCACCGCGCGGTACATCGCACCGGTGTCGAGGTAGCTGGCACCGACCTTCTCGGCGAGCAGCTTCGACACCGACGACTTGCCCGTACCGGCCGGCCCGTCGATGGCGACGACGCGCGTGGTGCCAGCGGTCACAGCCCGACCGCCTTGTACAGCGCGCCGACCTCGTCGTTGCCGAGGACACGCAGGCTGCCCGGCCGCTGCTCTCCGAGCGCGACCGTACCCACATGCGTGCGAACGAGTTTCGTGACCGGAAAGCCGACCTCGTCCATCATGCGGCGCACGATGCGGTTGCGGCCCTCGTGCAGGGTGATCCGCACCAGCGACTGTCCCTCGTGGACCTCGATGACGGTGAACCTGTCGACCTTGACCGGGCCGTCCTCGAGTTCGATCCCCTCACGGAGTTGACGAGCGACCCCGCGGGGCACCTCACCCTTCAGGGTCGCGAGGTAGGTCTTGGGCACCTCGAACGACGGGTGCATCAGCCGGTGCGCCAGCTCGCCGTCGTTGGTGAGCAGCAGCAGACCTTCGGTGTCGGCGTCGAGCCGGCCGACGTGGAAGAGACGCTGTCCGGCCATCACGCGCTCGGCGACCACGTCACCGACGCACGGGCGACCCTGATCGTCGGCCATGGTCGACTGCCAGCCCTTGGGCTTGTTGAATGCGAGGTACTGACGCGTCTCGTCCATGATCACGCGCGCATCGTCGACGTGGATGATCGCGGTGTCGGGGTTGATGCGCAGGCCCTGCTCGGTGACGACGACGCCGTCGACCTTCACACGTCCGGCGGCGATCATCTCCTCGGCGCCGCGGCGCGAGGCGACGCCGGCCTGGGCGAGCACCTTCTGGAGCCGCACACCGTCCTCGACGAAGGCCGGGCCCGTGCCGCTCACCTGCTCCGGCGCCACCTGATGGCGTGCGGGCCGGGCGTTGTTGAGCCGGATCTTCCCGACATCGGCGTTCGGTTTCGACGACCCCTTGCGGTGCGTCTTCTTGGTTCGCGGTTGCTGTGCGGGGGCGCCCTTGCGGCGTTTTCCCGGTGAGCCATCTCGGCCAGCGGAAGCCATTGTTCTCAATCCTGTGTGTGGGTGGATCTATGCGGTTCTAGTCATCATTCAGGTCACCGTCGGTGACCAGTACCTTCGAGTCTGACGGCTGAGGGGACAGTTTGGCGAATCGGGGATCCGACAGCAGCTCGTCGTCGAGGTCATCGATGAGGTCGACGTCGGGCAGCAGCGGCGCCAGATCGGGCAGTTCGGTCAGCGAGGCCAGACCGAGACGCTCGAGGAACAACTCGGTGGTCGCGTAGGTCGTGGCGTTGGTCTGCGGGTCCTGGCCGACCTCGTTGAT
This sequence comes from Gordonia amicalis NBRC 100051 = JCM 11271, assembly GCF_000332995.1. Classification (GTDB taxonomy): domain Bacteria; phylum Actinomycetota; class Actinomycetes; order Mycobacteriales; family Mycobacteriaceae; genus Gordonia; species Gordonia amicalis. The sequence goes on along the minus strand of NZ_BANS01000012.1, from coordinate 14,788 downwards.
CAGGCCGCGCGCGACGAGGGTGCGGATCACGCCGTCGACGTTCACACCACGGATCGCGCTGACCCGTGCACGGGTCACCGGCTGCCGGTAGGCGATCACGGCCAGTGTCTCCAACGCGGCGCGCGTCAGCTTCGACCGCGCCCCGTCGAGCAGCAACCTCTCCACGTACGGTGCGTAGTCCGCCCGGGTGTACAACCGCCAGCCGTCGCCCGCGAAACGCAGGTCGATGCCGCTGCGCGCCGCGGTGAGCTCGGCGGCCATCGCGTTGAGCATCTCGCGCACGCGTGTCCGGTCCTGGTCGACGGCATTGGCCAACTCCTCGGTGGTCACCGGGGTGTCGACGACGAGCAGCACGGCCTCGAGTGCCGCCCGCAGGGTCGCGTCGTCGAGGACCTCGACCTCGTCCTCCCCCGTCAGCGCCGTCTGCTCGGGGTCGGCGGGGCCGTGGTCGGTCGCCCTCTCCGCCGACGCCGGGGCGTCGGTTGCCGATTCGGCGAGAGCCTCGTCGTTCACGTCGTCGGCGTCCTCGATCGGTCCGTCGGTCATCCGTAATCCTCTGCCTTGTCGATGCGCAGGTCGTCGATCTCGCGTTCGCCGGTCCACATCACCGCGAGATCGCCGAGAGCCTCGGGTTGTTCGAAGGTGATGGCCTGATCGCGGTAGAGCTCCAGCAATCCGAGGAAGCTGCCGACGATCTCGAGTCCGCTCCCGCAGTCGGCGGTGAGAGCGCGGAACGTGAGCCATTCGCCGGTCGACGCGCTGAGCAGTGCCGCCATCCGCCGGGCCTGACCCGGTACCGACACCGACTGCACGTCGTGGAGATGGTCGAGTCCGACCGTCGGCACGGGTCGCGGGGTCATCGCCGCCGCGGCCACCTGCACGAAACCGGCGGCGTCGACGCCGAGCGTGACCTCCGGCAACAGGTCCTCGAACCGTTGCTCCAGCGAGACGGCGCGCGGATATCGTTGCAGCGCGGCGGCTTCCAGTTCGCCGAACAACTGTGCCACCTGCTTGTACGCCCGGTACTGGAGCAGCCGGGCGAACAGCAGGTCGCGGGCTTCGAGCAGCGCCAGGTCCTCGGGGTCGTCGACCTCGCCGGACGGCAACAGCCGGGCCGCCTTGAGATCGAGCAGCGTGGCCGCCACGACGAGGAACTCGGTGGTCTGGTCGAGCCCGACCTCCGGACCGAGTTCGCGGGTGTAGGCGATGAAGTCGTCGGTCACCTCGTGCAGCGCGACCTCGGTGACATCGAGCCGATGCTGCGAGATCAGGTTCAGCAGCAGGTCGAAGGGTCCCTCGAAGTTGCGGAGCTTGACCCGGAAACCGGATTCGGCGGACTCGTCACTCCCATCAGGGGTGTCCCCGACCGGCTCCGACGCCTCGACCGGCGCCTCGACCTCGGACCCGTCGGTCTCGGTCACGGCGGACCCGGACCCGTCGGACTCGGTCACGGCGTGGTCGGTGTCGACGGTCATGCGCCCTTCACGTTGCGCGCGATCACCTCACGCGCCAGCGCCCGGTAGGCCTTCGCGCCGGCCGACCGCGGTGCCCACGAGGTGATCGGTTCACCGGCGACGCTCGTCTCCGGGAAACGGACGGTCCGGGAGATCACGGTGTCGTAGACGGCGTCGCCGAACACCTCGACCACACGCGCCATCACCTCGCGGGAATGCAGCGTGCGGGCGTCGAACATGGTGACGAGGATGCCACCGAGGTCCAGGCGCGGGTTGAGACGGTCGCGCACCTTGTTGATCGTGTCGGTGAGCAGCGCCAGGCCACGCAGCGAGAAGTATTCGCACTCCATCGGGATCAGCACGGTGTCCGCGCAGGCGAGGGCGTTCACGGTGAGCAGGCCGAGCGAGGGCTGGCAGTCGATCAGCACCACGTCGTAGCGGTCGAGAACCGGGTGCAGCGCACGGGCCAGGGACTGTTCGCGTCCCACCTCCGTGACGAGCTGGATCTCCGCGGCCGACAGGTCGATGTTGCTCGGCAGCAGGTCGAGTCCGTCGACGCGGGTGCGCATCAGCACCTCGTCGGTGGCCACCTGCGGCGGGACGAGGAGGTTGTAGACCGTCTGCTCGAGTTCGTGGTGCGGCACACCCAGTCCCGCGGACAACGCGCCCTGCGGATCGAGGTCGACGAGCAACACACGGCGGCCGTACTCGGCGAGCGCGGCCCCGAGGTTGATGGTCGAGGTGGTCTTGCCGACCCCGCCCTTCTGGTTGCACACGGCGATGACGGTGGCCGGACCGTGACGGTCGAGTGGTCTCGGGTCCGGGACCTCTCGATAGGGCCGTCCGGTGGGACCGATCTCGCCGGTGCCGTGGTGGTCGACCTCGTCGGCGTCATGTCCCGGCGACACCTGGATGCTGTACTGATCGCCCGCGGAGGTCACGATCGCGTCCCCGAACACTCGAGTCGGGTGCCAGACCGCAGTGTGCTCGGAGTGGTCACGTGCCCGCCGCTCCCTTCACTCTTCGGTACCCGATGCGCGTCGGCCTGCCGGGCGGAAATGCCGGTCCGTGGACGACGACTCGTATCAGCCTAGGACATCGCGGGCGTCGACCCGCCGTCGGCGCGCGGTCAGCGGGCACGCGGATGTGCGACGGCATACACCTCGCGCATCGTGTTCACCGTCACGAGTGTGTACACCTGCGTGGTGGTCACCGAGGCGTGTCCGAGCAGCTCCTGGACGACGCGGACGTCGGCGCCGCCGTCGAGGAGATGGGTCGCGAAGCTGTGCCGCAGGGTGTGCGGGGAGACGGCCTTGTCCAACCCGGCACGTTCGGCGGCGGTGACCAGTACCTGCCACGCCGACTGACGCGAGAGTCGCCCGCCCCGGGCATTGAGGAACAGCGCCGGCGTCGCCCGCGACACCAGCGCGGGACGGCCGCGGACGAGATAGGCATCGATGGCGTCGATCGCCGGTCCGCCCAGCGGGACGAGACGCTCCTTGCCGCCCTTGCCCCGTAGGCGTACCGCCCGGGTGTCGAGGTCGAGGTCGTCGATGTCGAGCGAGGTGGCCTCGGAGATGCGGGCGCCGCAGCTGTAGAGGAATTCCAGCAGGGCGCGATCGCGCAGGGCGCGGGGATGGTCTTCGGCACCGGCGGCCTCGAGGATGGCCAGCACCTCGTCGACGGGCAGCGACTTCGGGAGACGGCGCGCCGGCCTCGGCGGACGGACCGCCTGCGCGACGTCCGTCGCAACCATCCCCTCGTCGACCGCGAACTTGTGAAAGCGCCTGGTCGCCACCACTGTTCGCGCGATCGAGCTGTCCGCGAGGGGCGGGAACCCGGCGTCCGGGTCCCCTCGACGCAGGTCGACGAGGAATTCGCGCACGTCCTCCTCGGTCACCGCGTCGATCGACGCGATGTCGCGCGATTCGAGATATCGCCGGTACCGCTCGAGATCACGACGGTAGGACGACACGGTGTTGGCCGCCGCACCTCGTTCGACGGTGAGGTGATCGAGGAAGCGCGAGATGGCGGCGGCGATCGTCACGGGCGACTCACGACTGACGTGTTCACGAGCGACGCCGGCGGTCCCGGAGCGCGGTCGGTTCGTCCGCCCACGGGGCGTCGACCCGGCGCAGCCCGATCCCCGACCGTTCCGCCGCCGAGGCGGCCAGGATGCCCGCGACGCTGGTGGCGTTCACGATCTCGCCGGCCAGCACCATCGCGACGGCGTCGTCGAGCGACACCCACTCGACCTCCATGTCGGCTTCCTCGTCGACGCGCTCGGCCTCGTCGAGGTCGTGCAGGTCCTCGGCCAGGTAGAGGCGGAGTGCTTCGTCGGTGAAACCCGGTGAGAGCGCCAGATCGACGAGGACGTGCCAGGTGTCGGCGGCCAGGTCGGCCTCCTCGGCCAGTTCGCGCTGCGCCGCCGTCAGCGGTGCCTCGCCGTCCTGGTCGAGAAGGCCGGCCGGCAGCTCGAGGAGGCGACGGCCGATCGGATGCCGGTACTGGCGCACCATGGCGATCCGGCGGTTCTCGTCACGCGCGAGGATCGCGACCGCACCGAAGTGTTCGACGACCTCCCGCTCCGCGATTCGCCCACCGGGCATGGCCACGTCGTCGACGCGCAACGTGATGATCGCACCGTCGTAGACGGTGCGGGTGCCGTTGACGTCGAACTCGTGGCCGCCCAACCCGGTCAGCCCTCGACGCCGATCTCGTCGATCCCGGCGACCGGTTCGACGGTGACGTCGTTGACCGCCGCGACCGTACCGGCCGGGGCGTCGTTCGACTCGTACTCGTCACCGAGATCCACCGGAAGGCGTTCGGCCGCCTTGTATTTCAGAGCGGCCTCGATGAACGAGCGGAACAGCGGGTGCGGACGCGTCGGACGGCTCTTGAGCTCCGGGTGCGCCTGGGTGGCGACGAAGAACGGATGCACCGACTTGGGGTACTCGACGAATTCGACGAGGTGCCCGTCGGGCGAGGTCCCCGAGAAGACCAGACCCGAAGCGGCGATCTTGTCGCGGTAGGCGTTGTTGACCTCGAAACGGTGGCGGTGACGCTCGGACACCTCGCGGGTGCCGTACGACTCCGCGACGACCGAACCGGCCTTCAGGACTGCGTCGTAGGCACCGAGGCGCATGGTGCCGCCCAGATCCGCCTCGCCGGCCACCGCGTCCGCCTGGTCGGCCATCGTCGAGATCACCGGATGCGGGGTGTCGGGATCGAATTCGGTCGAACTGGCCTCGTCGAGCCCCACCGAACGGGCGGCCTCGATGACCACGCACTGGAGCCCCAGGCAGAGGCCGAGGAGCGGGATGCCGCGGCGCCGCGCGTACGAGATGGCGCCGACCTTGCCCTCGATGCCGCGGATGCCGAAGCCGCCGGGGATCAGGATCGCGTCGACGTCGCCGAGAGCGGCCTGCGCACCCGCCGGGGTGTCGCAGTCATCCGACGGCACCCACTTGATCTCGGTGCGCGCCTTCCAGGCGAAACCACCGGCACGGATGGCCTCGGTGACCGACAGGTAGGCGTCGGGCAGGTCGACGTACTTCCCGACCAGCGCCACCCGCACGGTTTCGCGCGGCTCGTGGACGCGGTGGAGCAGTTCGCCCCAGACCGTCCAGTCGACATCGCGGAAGGGCAGCCCCAGCTTGCGGACCACGTACGCGTCGAGATGCTCGTTGTGCAGCACCTTGGGGATGTCGTAGATCGACGGCGCGTCGGGGGTCGAGATCACGCCGTCGAGTTCGACGTCGCACATCAGCGCGATCTTCTTCTTGAGTCCCTCGGGCACGTCGCGGTCGCAGCGCAGGATCAACGCGTCGGGCTGGATACCGACGTTGCGCAGCGCGGCGACCGAGTGCTGGGTCGGCTTGGTCTTGAGCTCCCCCGACGGCGCGAGGTAGGGCACCAGCGACACGTGCAGGAAGAACACGTTGTCGCGGCCGACGTCATGGCGCACCTGGCGGGCGGCCTCGATGAACGGTAGCGACTCGATGTCGCCGACCGTGCCGCCGATCTCGGTGATGACGACGTCGGGCACCTCGCCGTCGGCGTCGGGCTCACCCATGGCCAGCACCCGGGACTTGAGTTCATCGGTGATGTGCGGGATCACCTGCACGGTCTCACCGAGGTACTCGCCGCGCCGCTCCTTGGCGATGACCGTCGAATACACCTGTCCCGTGGTCACATTCGCCGACTGCGAGAGGTTGCGGTCCAGGAAGCGCTCGTAGTGTCCGACGTCGAGGTCGGTCTCCGCGCCGTCCTCGGTCACGAAGACCTCTCCGTGTTGGAAAGGATTCATCGTGCCGGGATCGACATTCAGATAGGGATCGAGCTTCTGCATCGTGACCCGCAGGCCCCGAGAGGTGAGAAGTTGACCCAGGCTCGAGGCCGTGAGGCCCTTACCCAGTGAAGAGGCGACGCCACCAGTGACAAAGATGTGCTTGGTGTCGTGAACGTGTCGCAAAGGTCGCAAAAGCGTGTCTCCCGTCGGCCGAATCGGGGCCGATGCCCTGATTACCTACGGGACTCCAGGGTAACACCACTGGGCCGCCACGCCGTACCGCCACACCGGCGCGTGGCGTGGCGGTACTCACTCCGAACCCGAAATCAGCTCGGCGGCGGGGTCAGGCGGCCGGCTTGCCGTCGGCCCCGACGGTGACCGCGGTGGCGCCGGCCCCGGTGCCGTAGGCCCCGGTCGCACCCTTGCCCTCGGCGGCGAGCGCCAGGACCGTCGTGATGAGACCGGTCGGCTGGTCGACGTTGTCGACCGTGGAGACCGCGTTGGCCAGCGACGGGTCGGCACGGACCACGGCGATCGGCGAGCTTCCGTTGGCCGATCCGGTCCGACCCACGAGCACCCCTCCCACGCCACGTACGGACGCCGCCGCGGCAAGGCGGGCCACGAGCGCACCCTGTGCACCCGAGTCGGGGCCGAACTCGTCACCGGTCACCACGACCATCAGATCGGCCGGTGTCACCGCGTTGTTGACGTAGTCGATGAACCCGCCGTCGCGAAGGGTCGCGAGACCGGTCCGACGGTCGGCGGACGATGCCGGGCGGGTGGATTTGCCGGAGAGCACCAGGGTTCCGAGCAGGTCACCGGCCCGGCTGCCCGAGTCGGTCAGCTCGGCTCGCAACATCGCACCCGGCGGGATCGTCTGGTCGACGATGGTGCGCAGCTGTTCGGCGTTCTGGTCGCCGAGGAGCGACTCGGTCAGCGCGATCTGACCGGCGAAGCGCGCGCCGGCGCCGGAGATGTTCTCCTTCACGGCGTCGACGTCGGCCGCGGCCGCGTTCGGCGCGGTGACCACCAGAACCGACTGGCCGCGCAGGGTGTTGGCGATGAGCCGGGGCCCGATCGCCAGATCGAAACTGTTGGACGCGTTGAGCTTCGCGTTCAGGTCGTCGCGCTGGTCTTCGAGATCACCGATCCGGTCCCTACTGGTCCCGGTCATCGAGTTCACCCGATCCCCGACGAACCCCGAACCGAGGAAGAGTCCGAGCGCCAATGCCAGAAAGATCGCGACCAGTGAGATCGCATGCTGTCGTAGCGAGATCATCGCCTATCGATTCCAGACCTCTCGTGCCCAGTCGAGCAGCGCATTCCACTGCGTGACAATCCAATCGGTGACGTCGGTGCCGGTGTTGGACAGCAGGAGGGCCGCGATCACCGCGACCAGTGCGGCCAGGACGACACACGCGATGGCTGCGCCGGACACGCGACTGCGGTACAGCGTCGCAACCGCTTTCGCGTCGACGAGCTTCTGCCCCACCTTCAGGCGGGTCAGGAACATCGACGGGTTGCTCTCGCGACGCGAACGATCGAAGAAGTCGTCGAGGGAGCCGGGGTACCCGACGGTGACGATCAGGTCGGCGCCGTGGTAGTCGGTCAGCAGCAGGGCGAGGTCTTCCGCGGAGCCCGCCGCGGGGAAGGTGGTGGCACCGATGCCGAGGTCCTGGATGCGTTCGAGACCCGCGGCATGTCCGTCGGTGTCGGCCGGCAGCACCAGTTGCGCACCGGATTTCAGCGTCGGGGTCTTGATGTGCTCGGGGTCGCCGACGATGATCGCGGGCTTGTAGCCGGCTTTCGTCAGGGTGTCCGCGCCGGTGCCCACACCGACCATCACCGGCTGGTACTCCTTGATGAACGGCTTGAGCGCACGCAGATCCGCGGCGCGGTCGGCGCCCTCACCGACGATGACCACATGCCGGCCGGCAAGGTCCACGTCGATCTCCGGCACACCGACGCCGTCGATCAGCAGCGGGGATTCGCTGCGGATGAATTCGATCGTGTTGCCGGAGAAGGCTTCCAGGTGATCGACGAGGCCTGCCTTGGCGCCGATCATGATGTCGGCGATGTCGCGCTCGTCGAGTTCGGTGCCCAGGGCCAGGCGACGTTCCCCGACGAAGAGCCGGTCGTCGTGGACGCGCACCTTGGCTCCGTCCTTGACGCGCTTGAAGATCTCCGGGCCCACATCGTCGAGAAGGACGATGCCCGACGCGACGAGAACCTCCGGACCGAGGTTCGGGTAGCGGCCGGTGATGGAGCGGGAGACGTTCACCACCGCGACGACGTTGGCCTCGACGAGGGCGTCGGCGGTGACGCGGTCCAGGTCGACCTCGTCGAGGATGGCGATGTCACCCGGGCCGACCCGGTTGAGCAGCCGCTTGGTGCTCTTGTCGATCCTGGCGATACCGGTCACGCCAGGCAGTTCTTCGGTGTTACGCGCGAGCAGTGCAGGCATCTTCATGACCGCAATGATTGACCGAAGACACGACGGAGCCCGGGAGGCGCGCCGTAACACGAGAAACTTTTGTCACACGAGCAACAGGGGTCCCAGCCCGTGCGAGGTCAGTGAGCCGCCCGTTCCGCTTCCGCGGTGGCCAGCAATTCCTCGGCGTGCGCACGTCCGGTGTCGGACTCCCCCAGCCCGGCGAGCATGCGTGCCAGTTCGGCGACGCGCTCGTCGCGGTCGAGGGTCCGCACACTGCTGGTGACCAGCGCACCCTTCTTGGACTTGCCGATGACCAGGTGGTTGTCGGCGAAGGCCGCGACCTGTGGCAGGTGGGTGACGACGATGACCTGGTGGGCCCGGGCCAGACGGGACAGTCGCTTGCCGATCTCCACGGCGGCTCGCCCGCCGACACCGGCGTCGACCTCGTCGAACACCATGACCGAACCGGAGGTCGGCGCAGCGAGCACCACCTCGAGCGCGAGCATCACGCGCGACAGTTCGCCGCCGGATGCCGACTTCGCGATCGGCAGTGGCGTGGCTCCGGGGTGCGCCACGAGCGCGAATTCGACCTTGTCGGCGCCGTCGGCCCCCGCATGAGCCCGGCTGCCGCCGAGCGTGATCGCGAGCCGATCCTCCGGCGAGGCCGGTTCGGGGCTGACGGAGACCGCAAGCGTCGAGTCGCCCATTGCGAGCCCCTTCAGCTCCTTGGACACCTTGCCGGCCATCGACGACGCCGCCTTGACGCGCAGGTCGTGCAGCTTGGTCGCAGCGGCCTCGACCGTTTCCAGCGCCGTCGCGGCCGCGGTCTCGAGTTCCTCGATCGACGACCGCGGGTCCTCGATCTCGGCCAGGCGGGCCTGCGCCTTGTGCCGCCAGTCGATGACCCCGTCGACATCGGGCGCGTACTTGCGCAGGAGTGACTTGAGTTCGGCCTGACGTGCGAGGAGTTTGTCGAGCTCTTCGGCATCGGCCGGGAGGCTCGACGTGAACGCCGTCAGTTCGGCGCCGACATCGGTGATCACGGTGAGCGCTTCGGAGACCCGCGGGACCAGTCCGCGCAGCGTGTCGTCGGCGGCACCCTCCAGAAGGGTCCGCACCGTACCCAGTCCCTCGATCACCGATGCTCCCGAATCGCCGGCGACGATGTCGTGTGCCTGGTCGGCGGCGCCGCGGATGGATTCGAGGTCCGACAGACGCCGGATCGTCGCGGTGAGTTCCTCGTCCTCACCCGGGACCGGGTCGACCGCGGCGATCTCATCGATGCCGAAACGAAGTCGGTCGGCTTCCTGCGCGAGCTCACGGTAGTTCGCGCGACGGACGTCGAGTTCGTCGAGGATGTCGACCCAGGCGGTCCGGGCCTTCCGGTACGCCTCCAGCGCAGCCGTCGCCTTCGAGCCCCCGAAGGTGTCGAGCGCGGCTCGTTGATGCTCCGGACGCAGGAGACGGAGCTGATCGTTCTGGCCGTGGATGGCCAGAACCGCGGTGGTGAGTTGCCCCATCACCCCGACCGGCACCGATCGGCCACCCAGATGTGCCCGCGACCGACCGTCGGCGCTCACCGACCGGACCGCGATCACGGTGTCGTCGTCGTCGAGTTCGGCGCCGGTGGAGTCGAGGATGTCGGCGACCACCGGATCCTTCTGCACACCCTCGGCGTTCGCCAGCCGGAACCGGCCCTCGACGATGGCCTTGGCGCTACCGGTTCGGACACGCGTCGCGTCGGCGCGCGCCCCGGACAGCAGGTGCAGGCTGGTGACGATCATCGTCTTGCCCGCGCCCGTCTCACCGGTCAGCACCGTGAAGCCCGGGTGGAAACGTGCCTGCGCGTCCTCGATGACACCGAGTCCGGTGATCGACAGTTCTTCGAGCACCCCTATGCCTGCCTCCCTCGCCATCCCGTGACCGGGAGGGCGAACTTGGTCACGAGCCGGTCGGCGAACGGATCGGAATCGATCCGGATCCAGTTCACCGGACGCTCGCTGCGTACGACCTCGACGCGAGCACCGGCCGGCACGTCAAGTGCTCGACGGCCGTCGCACAGCGCGACCGCCGAACGTCCGTTCTTGTCCACCTCGACGGCGATCCGCGACCTCGGGCTGGTCACCATGGGCCGCGCGAACAGCGCGTGCGCGTTGTTCGGGACCACGAGGATGGCCTCGAGGTCCGGCCACATGACCGGACCGCCCGCCGAGAACGCGTAGGCCGTCGACCCGGTCGGGGTCGCGACCAGCACGCCGTCGGCGCCGAACGCGGACACCGGGCGACCGTCGACCTCGGTGACGAGTTCGAGTACGCCGTTCTTGCTGGTGTTGAGGATCGCCACCTCGTTGAGGGCCCAGCTGCTGGCCGTCGGTGGGTCGGGATCGGCCGGGTCGACGATGTCGATCTCCAGGGTCATCCGCGGTTCGATGCGGTAGTCGCGGGCGATGAGCTGCGCCATCACCTCGTCGATCCGGTGCGCCTCGGATTCGGCGAGGAAGCCGATGTGCCCGAGATTGATGCCCAGGACGGGCACTCCGGCCGGGCAGGCCAGCTCGGCGGCGCGCAGGAAGGTTCCGTCACCGCCCAGGACGATGACCAGCTCGCAGCCCTCGGCCGACGCGGACTCGGCCGTGGTGACCTCGACGACGGCACCCAGGGAACGGAGGTACTCCGGATCCACCGGGATGTTGCCGGGTCGCGAGGCTTCGCCCTCCCGGTTGCGGTACAGCACGTCGTGGTCCGGGGCGTCCCGATCGAGCGTGTCATGGTCGACGACACGCAGCGCGACGCCGGCGGCGGCACAGTGGCGGGCGATCGCCTCGATCGTCTCGATGACGTTCTCGCGTCCGGTGTGGGCGACCACCAAGAACTCGCGGGCACCGGCGGACTCGGCTACCGACTCGTCGGTCACTGATGTTCCCTCCCGGAGAAGTGTGGTCGGACGTGTGGTCGAGCAGGGACGAGCCGAACGGGCGCCGGTCGGTTTGCGCTCAGCGCGGTCCCTCCGCGACCGCACGTTCGATCATGGAGCGGAGCTCGTCGGACGATCCCGCCCGGTCGACCCTATCGCTCTCCCCCGACTCCTCGCCCGTCCGGCCATCGGGTTCGTTGCGCAGCCAGAGGAAGTACTCGACGTTGCCCGACGGGCCGGGCAGTGGGCTGGCCACGACGCCACGGGTCTCGAGCCCGAGCGCAGCGGCCTCGGTCGCCACTCCGAGCACCGCCTCGGCACGCAACTCGGGATCGCGCACGACCCCGCCGGCGCCGACACGGTCCTTGCCCACCTCGAACTGGGGTTTGACCATCGGCAGCAGGTCGGCTCCCGGAACCGCGCAACGGGCGAATGCGGGTAGGACGAGTCCCAGCGAGATGAAGGACAGGTCGGCGACCACGACGTCGACCTGACCACCGATCTGCTCGGGTTCGAGGTGCCGGACGTTGGTGCGGTCGTAGACGTGAACCCGATCGTCGTTCTGCAGACGCCAGATCAGTTGTCCGTAGCCGACATCCACGGCGACGACCTCCCGGACCTCGCGACGCAGAAGCACATCGGTGAATCCGCCGGTCGACGCGCCGGCATCGAGACACCGACGGCCGGCGAGGGTCAGACCCTGGGGTTCGAACGCCTCGAGCGCACCGAGGAGCTTGTGGGCGCCGCGCGACGCCCAGTCGTCTTTCGGTGCCTCGACGACGACGATCGGGGTGTCACGGGTGACGCCGGTCGCGGCCTTGGCCGCCACCGTTCCGTTGACCTTCACGACGCCGGCGTCGACGAGTTCGCGCGCCTGCTCCCGGGACCGGGCCAAGCCACGCCGGACGAGTTCTGCGTCGAGTCGTGCTCGGGTCGCCATCGTCAGTGCCGCGTCCGGGATCGACTCATCGGCGGTCCACCGCATCGAGCGCTGCGGTCAGCGCATCGTGTGCCTGCTCGAGGAGGTTCGCCTGGCGCTCGAGTGCGGCCAGCGAGAAAGTGTCCCCGACGGACTCACGCAGCTCGTCGACCTCGGCGAGAAGCTCAGAGACCGTGGCCTCGACGTCCGGCAGGTCGAGATCGGCGTCCGGCCCCGACGATGGGTCGTCGGTCAGGGCTGCCATCGGGTCGTACTGGCGACGCGGCATGGCGCCCGGACCGGGTCGGGGCGCCATGTTGTTCGGCGTCGGACCGCTGCTCAGGTCCGAACGACTGCTCTCGTCACTCGGATAAGTCATCGTCAACCACGCTAGCCGACGAGGGTGACACCCAGCGACGCCAGCTTCTCCCGCGCCGTGCCCTCGGCCCGGATCCGTAGCTCCTCGGGATCCGCGGTGCCGGCGTCCACCGCGGCCCAGGTGGCAGCGGCGAGCGCCGGCACGAGACCTATCTCGTCGCCCGAGCCGGAGACGCTCACCGTCGAGGCCTCCACGCTCACGGTCCAGCCCGGCTGGTCGGCCACGCGCACCGCGTCGACGACGTCGAACATGCCCGCGAGGTCGTCGATGACATAGGTGGGTCGCTGCTCTGGGGGCGCGGCCAGCAGGTCGGTGACCGTGCTGACGCCCGTGAGGACCAGTGCGCTCTCGATGCCGACGGCGTGTGCACCCTCGATGTCGGTGTCGAGACGATCGCCGACGACGAGCGGAGCGTTGGCCGCGGCCCGCGTGATCGCGTCCGCCATCAGCGGGGCGGCAGGCTTGCCGGCGACGAGCGGCTCCTTGCCGGTCGCGCTGCGCAGTGCTGCGACCATCGACCCGTTGCCCACGAGCAGACCGCGCTCGGACGGGAGCGTGGCGTCGACGTTGGTGGCCACCCACAGCGCACCGGCTCGGATGGCCAGAGCGGCCTCGGACAGCTGCGCCCAGCCGGTGTCGGTCGAATGCCCCTGGATCACGGCCGCGGGACGGTCGTCGGCGCTCCGTGTCACGCCGATACCGACTTCGCGAACCTCCTGCGCGAGTCCATCGGTACCGATCACCAGCGCCCGCGATCCCGGTGCGAGATGCTCGGACAGCAATCGCGCTCCCGACTGCGCACTGGTGACGACGAGATCATCGGTGGCGTCGAAACCGAGGTCACGGAGATGCGCGGCGACCTCGGCGGGCCGTCGACTCGCGTTGTTCGTCACGAAGAGGCGGGGGATGTCGAGCCGGTCGAGGGTGTCGACCGCATTCGGCAGCGCCTTGTTGCCCGCGAAGACAGTGCCGTCCAGATCGAGCAGGAGTGCATCGTAACGATCGGCGAGTGTCTGCGAGACCGAGTCCGAAAGCCCGATCAGCTCGGATACATCATCGTCGACGTAACTCGACGTCTCGGACAGGTCCGCGGTCCCCTGCACGCCTTCGATCGTCTCGGTGTCGTCGGCCTCCTGCTCGCCGGCGAGTTCCGGTGCGACGACCGGCTCTGGTGCAACAACCGGCTCCGGTGCGACGACCGGTTCGGCAGCTACCTTTGCCGAGGGCAACTCAGGGGATTCACCAGCAGTCGACTCAGCAGCGGCCGGTTCAGCAGCGGCCGGTTCAGCAGCGGCGGGCTCGACGCTCACGGCTTCAGCACTCGACGACTCGGCCGCCAGTGCCTCAGAGACTGCGCTGTCGGCGAGGACGTCCACCCCGTCGACGGCCTGCTCGTCATCGCCGACCGGTGCGTCGTCGTTCGCGAGTTCGGTCAGTCGGAACTCGGCGTCGGTCACGTCCTCGACGTCGGCTGCGGCCGCGTTCATGAACCAGGTGATCGATTCGTCACGGCGGCCCGATGCGTACAGCGCCGACGCGTACGCGTAGAACAGCCGCGCGGGTCCGGTTCCCACCTGACCCGGCTTGAGGTTCTCGGCCTGAAGCGTGACGACGGCTTTCTCGGGTTCACCCAGGTCGATTCGTGCGCCGGCTTCGACGATGCGCATTTCGGTGGCTTCCTCGCCGCGCAGCGCACGGCCCTCGTCGCCACGCGCGATCTCGACAGCACGCTCCGGACGGCCCAGACCACGCTCACAGTCGGCGATGAGAGGCAACAACGCATTGTTGCCGGTGATACGACGCGCAGCACGCAGCTCGGTTGCGGACTCCTGCCACTCGCCGGCGTTGTAGGCCGCGATACCGGCGGTTTCCCGAACGACGCCGACCCTCGACGCGCGGCCTCGCGCGGCACGAGCGTGTTCGAGCGCGAGCGCGGGCTCTTCGAGGAGCAGACGCGAGACCATCACCAGGTGTTTGGCGACGATCTCGGCGTTGGCCTTGTCGAGTGTCAGGAGGTCGCGACGGACTTCCGGATCAAGGTCTGACGCAGCGACATCGTCGGGCAGCGGAGGACCCGGCTGCCGGCGACCACCGTCGCCGCGCTCACGACCCGGACGATCCGGACGACGTCCCCGGCTCGAATCTCCTCGACTCGAATCGCTCTGACCGCGGGCTCCCCGCTGACCACGCGGACCGCCCTGGCCCCGCGACTCCCGCTGATCTCGCGTATCACGCTCACCGCGTCCCTCACGACGCGGACGATCACGATCATTCATAGCTGCCAATCTATGCCCTTGAACCTTGATGGGAAGCATCGCCGCCCTCGTCCAGACGACGTGGGCGAACGAGAAAAGCCCCGTATCCGACGAATGAATTCATCGAATACGGGGCCCTTCT
>NZ_BANS01000013.1 GCF_000332995.1 Gordonia amicalis NBRC 100051 = JCM 11271 | reverse complement strand
CGGTTCGCGATCAGTTCTGTCGGAGAGCCGCCGCGAGCCGGCGCCACTGTTCGCGCGGGAAGCCGCGGTGGTCCTTCTGGAGTACCTGGACGCACACGTGATCGGCGCCGGCGGAGCGGTGTTCGTCGATGCGCGACAGGATCGCCGACTCGTCGCCCCAGACGATCAGTGCGTCGAACAACCGGTCGCTGACCGTGGTGAGGTCCTCGTCGGTGAAGCCGAGACGACGAAGGTTGTTGGCGTAGTTGGGCATCGCGAGATAACCCGTGAGCCACTTGGTGCCGACCGCGCGCGCCTCGTCGCGGTCCGCGGCGAAGATCGCGGTCTGCTCGGGGGCGAGCAGCGGTCGGTCGCCGAGTGTCTCGCGAGCGGTGGCAGTGTGTTCGGGCGTGACCAGGTACGGGTGGGCTCCGAGTGTCCGGTCCGCCGCGAGACCGAGCATTTTCGGTCCGAGTGCCGCGAGGACCCGACTGTCCGCCGGGACCGGCTGCGGCGCGGCGTCGAGTCTGTCGAGGAATGCGCGGGTGGTGGCGAGCGGCTTCTGGTAGCGACCGGCTTCCTGCGCGTCGATGAGTGGAGCGTGGCTGATACCCAGGCCGAGCAGAAAGCGCGGACCGAACTCATCGGCGAAACTCGCGTGCGCGGTCGCGACATCGGCGGGTTCGTGCATCCACATGTTGAGGATTCCGGTCGCGACCACCGCCTTCTCGGTGGCACCGAGCAGGTTGCGCACCGAATCGAGAACCGGACCGCCGACGTCGGGAATCCAGAGGGCGGTGAAGCCCAACTCGTCGAGTTCGGCAGCGGCTTCCGCGGCCTCCCCGGCGTCTCCGTATCGTAGTGGCGAACTCCAGATTCCTACCCCGTCGAGATTCATGGTCACGACACTACCGACGGTCCTCGGCGGCGGGGCGCGAGTACCGGGTTCATGCCTCTTTCGACGTTCCCGGCACCGTCTGGGCCAGCCGGGTGTCGAACGCAGCGGTCAGCTGACGGAAGACCTTGATTCCGACCGCCCCGACGACGATGACGCCGATCCCGACAGCTGTGCTCAGTTCTTCGGTCAGCAGACCGGCGATCCCGATCGCCAGGACATAGCCGGGCACCCACTCGAACAGATGGAACATGCTCTGCGGTTCCTCGTCCGTCGGCCACCCCTCACGGACGGCGGCGTGATACGTGGCGTAATCGGGATAGAACTCGGTGAACGCGATGGCGAACACCGTGCCGCCGATCTGGATGATCCAGCCGGTCCAGAAGTTGTTCGGGTCGTCCAACACGATGTCCCCGACGGCGCCCGAGATCGCTGCGACGGCGAAACCGCCGACCCACGCCCAGGTGATGACGTAGTTGATCCGCAGGAACAGCGGACTGGTCCAGTACTCCGGCTCGGTGGTCTCGCGGGCGTACTGGAGGGTGAAGGGTTGCCGCACGAGGATCGAGCCCAGGGCAAAGGCCACCAACGCGACGTTGGTCATCTCGCCGCCCCACTTTTCCAGCCAGTCGATGACACGGTCCGAGGCGAAAAGAGCCAGTGCGGCCATCGTCCCGAAGTAGGCCACGTCGAACAATTCGAGCAGTTTGAAGCTGCTCCCGCGGCGATGGGTCCCCACGACCAGCAACAACGAGAGCGCGAAGGCCGACGCCGCTGCCTCCTCGAAGCGGCCCGGTCCCGTCACCAGTGCCATCAGGATCCACGGCGACATACCGGCGAAGGGGGAGTCCAACAGCGCGGTCAGAACACCACGCGCACCCGGCCTCGGTCCGTGCTCCGTGGCGGGTCGGTCGGTCGCCGAGTTCTCCGGCACGTTGGGCATCTCTGAATTGTGAGTCTTCGCTGGGGTTTCCGCTTGGATCTCGCCGAATACGTATGGAAAAGGGTCACTTCACGCCGCGTCGGCGTGATTCCGGTCAGCGCTGGGGCGCGATCACCAGCGCCGCGTTGTGGCCACCCATCCCCAGCGAGGTCTTCACGGTGGGTCCCGCATCGAGAGGGGACAGGCCGTCGAGCAGTTGCGGGATACCTTCGGACACCCTCGGCGTCGCCGGGATCTCGCCGCGGTCGTAGCCGAGCAGCGACGCGGCGAGCTCGACCGCACCCGCTGCTCCCTGGCAATGCCCGGCAAGTGGTTTGACGGAGAAGACCTCGCTGTTGGGCAGCATCGTCTCCGCGATCGTCGCCTCGGCGCGATCACACTGCCTGGTACCCGGACCGTGCGCGTTGAGATATCGGATCTCCTCGCCCGCGACGCCGGCTGCCGACAGCGCCTGTTCCACGCAGCCCACGACGTTGGTCAGTTCCGGATCGACCGAGGTGACGTGATAGGCGTCGTGGGACATGGCCCCGCCCAACACATCTGCATAACCGTCGATCGCGCGGTTGGTCATCGTGAAGGCGATGGCGGCCTCGCCGAAGGTGAAACCACGGCTGCCGGTCTGGAACGGACGGCAGGCGTCGAGTGCGTCGGTGTCGGTGACGGCGACGCCCAGCTGCACGAACATGCCGACCACCTCGGGTTTCGCCGACAGGTCGGTCGCGACGACGAGCACGTCGTCGACGAGATCGGAGTCGAGCCACGACTTCGCGGTCACGATCGCCGCGGACCCCGAGGTGCACATGGCCGACACGTTCATGGCCGGACCGTGAAAGCCATACTCCTGCATGAGGAGCGAGACCGGCGTGGACGGTGTCACGGACAGGTACTGACGTCCCCTGTACTGCCCGACACCGGAGGTGACCATCGGGTACATGTCGAGATCGCCGAGCACACAGGCGTGTACCAGCCCGACGCGAGAGCCCGGACGCCAGCCGCGTTCCGACGCATCCTCGATCGCCTCCCGCGCAGCACTTCGCATCGCGCGCGCGAACCGGGTGTTCCCGTCCGCCTGGTCGCCGCCCTCCGGTACTCGCACAATCCAGCCCGGACCCCCGTGATCGTCGGAACCGAATCCGAAACCCTCGTGCAACGCGGCTGCGGACTTGCCCGAGACGAGGCCGTTCCACAGGGCCTCCCGGCCCCATCCGTAGCCGGTCACGGCTCCCACACCGGAAATGGTCGATCTATTGTTTGTCATTGGTGCACTCTCTTTTCGTGATTTGGAATTGACAGCGATTGTCGAGGTCATCGGGCCGAACCCCACCACAAGAATCCTCCAGAAAGCGGCATTCGACCCATCTCACTGCGCCGGTCGCGACGAGATTTCACGGCCCGGTCGCGACGAATCTGACTTTGGCACGACTCTGCCGTCGTTTTCGCGCTCCATTTGTCCCCTGTGTGGGGGAATATGAACATCGGGGGCTCGGAGCAGGGTAGGGGGGAGGACTGACGCAGTGCCGGAATCGATGCCGACGGACGGTGGCCACAGTGATCTCGTCGCGCCGCACGCCGAGCCGATGACCCGATCCAGCGACGCGGCGGTGGCGGAACGCTACCGACTCCTCCTCGAACTCAGTCCGGACGCGATCGCCGTACACCAGGACGGTGTCATCGTCTATGTGAACTCCGCGGCGCTCGACTTCGCTCGTGTGACCGATCGGGGTCAGATGCTCGGCCGTCCGATCACCGACTTCGTCCATCCTGACGAACTCCCGCACATGATCGAGCGAATCGTCAGCATGGGCGAGGAGGCCGGAGCGTCGACGTATCCGGAGGAAGTCGTGATGGTCGACGCCCACGGGGTGTCACGTCCGATGGAGGTCACCTCGGTACGCACGGTGTGGCACGACAAGCCCGCCTATCAGGTGATCTTGCGCGACATCACCGCCCAGAAGGCGATCGAGGTGGCTCTACGGCGGCAGGCGGCGTTGCTCGATCACGTCAGCAACGCCGTGATCGCCGTTGACCGGAACATGACCGTGCGGTCGTGGAACCCCGCCGCCGAGCAGATGTACGGAATCACCGCCGACAAAGCCCTGGGTCGTGAACTCGATTCGGTCATCGGCGGCACCCTCGACATCAAGGCGGCGATGGCACTGGGTGGGACGGTGGACCAGCTCCACCGCCGTGCCGACAACGATCGAACCTTCCTGGCCCACATCTCGGTGACGTCGATGGACGATGGCTTCCTGATCGTCGCCGAAGCCACTCGCAGACCGCTGATCGAACGCCTGGGTACCATCCTGGCCGCCCTGCACCAGGCAGTCATCGTGGTGCGAGAGGACGGCAGAATCGAACTGGCGAATCCGGCCGCCGCGACCATGCTCGGTCCACAGAGCGCGCCCGGGTCGCTCGTCCACGATCTGCCGCTCGACTTCGTCGACGGCGAATCGCCGGTCGTCCGTTGTCTGAGGACCGGGGTGGCGATCACCGATGCGACCGCGACGATCAACACGCCGGGCGGCGAGCGATGGCTGTCGTGCAGCTGCCGGCCGATCGACGACGACACCTCCGACGCGGTCGCACTGGTGTCCTTCGCCGATATCACCGAGCGCTATCGCGAGCGGACCCGGCTGGCGTGGGACGCGGTCCACGATCCACTCACCCAGCTGTACAACCGGGCCGGGATCCTCAAGGAGCTCGAGGCACACATGGATGCCCTGGCCGAACACGACTCCGGTTGCGTGGCGATCTATTACATCGACCTCGACAACTTCAAACTCGTCAACGATTCGCTCGGTCATGCCGTCGGCGACGAGGTGCTCCACGCCGTCGCCCAGCGGCTCGCGGCGGCGACGCCCCCGGAGGGTGCGGTCGGGCGGATCGGGGGCGACGAATTCGTCCTGGTCGCCACCCACACCAAAGAGAACACGACCGCCGAGATCGATCGACAGATCGAGTCGGTGCGCGCCGCGATCAGACCTCCCGTAAGGGTGAGCATCCGCAGCGAACCGCTGACGGTGCGGGTGAGCATCGGCGTGGCCACCGTTGCGGCGGGCGAACGGTACACCCCCACGGATCTCCTTCGCGATGCCGATATCGCTCTGTACCAGGCACGCAAGGCATCTCGAGAACCGTACGTCCAGTTTCGGACGCAGCACCGGGAAGAACTCCAGCGCCGCCAGCGGATCGAAGAGGAACTGCGCCGCGCCCTGGACACCGACCGCTCCCAGTTGGAGATCCACTACCAGCCGATCGTCTCCACCGACAGTGGAACGCTTGTCGCGCTCGAAGCACTCCTGCGGTGGAATCACCCCGACCTCGGTTCGATCCCGCCGGCCGAGTTCATCCCTCTCGCAGAGCAATCCACGCTCATCGACAAGGTCGGCGCGCACGTCTTGGCAACGGCCTGCGCCGAGGTGGCAGCGACGCCCGAGCTGGCACAGATCATGTTGTGCATCAACGCCTCCCGGCGTGAACTCACCAACGGCGAATTCCTCCACCGACTCACGGCGACCTGCGAGCAGACCGGCATGAACCCGCGATCACTCTGCTTGGAGATAACCGAGAGCGCGCTCGCACCGCTCGACGGCGGCCTGCTCAACCTGCTGCGTGAGATCCGGGCACTCGGCATCCACATCTCCCTCGACGACTTCGGGACGGGCGCTTCCTCACTGAGTGAGCTGTATCGACTGCCGGTCAGCATCCTCAAGGCGGCCAGGGCGTTTGTCGACGCCCTCGAGGAACGCCCGAGCGCCCGCACGATCCTCGCGGGCATCGTCGACGTCGCGCACGCGATGGGCGTCCGGGTGATCGCCGAGGGCGTCGAGACCGCCGAGCAGGCCGCCACAATCGCCGCCGTCCGGTGCGACCTCGCACAGGGCTACCACTACGGACGGCCGAAACCGCTCGCCGAGATCGTGACCGAGGGCGCGGCGAGCTCGGCCCCCCAGGAGGTACGGGACGACTCCTGACCTTTCGGTCCAGACCAGATCGAGACCGACGCGTGTTCGGATGTGCGCCGCGTGGTCTCGCTCCGCGAGTAGATTGGGCGCGAAACCGTCGAAAACGACGGCCATGCAACCGGACAGCGAGGTCACGGACATGTCCCAGGATTCGTGCTGCGACACACCGGCGAGTGGGGTCATGTGATGGCCGACGCGCAACAACGCGAGATCGCCGAACAACACACGGCGAAGGTCATCGGCGTCACCGTCGCCGCGGCCGTCGGCGGATTCCTCTTCGGCTTCGACAGTTCCGTGGTCAACGGCGCCGTCGACTCGATCGAATCGAATTTCGGTCTCGGCAAGCTCATGACGGGTTTCGCCGTCGCGATCGCACTGCTCGGTTGCGCCCTCGGCGCATGGTTCGCCGGGCGACTGGCCGATGTGTGGGGCCGCAAACGGGTGATGCTGCTCGGTTCGGCATTGTTCACCATCTCGGCGATCGGCACCGCGTACACGCAGACGATTCCGGACCTGCTGCTCTGGCGCGTGCTCGGCGGCATCGGCATCGGTATCGCCTCGGTCATCGCCCCGGCCTACATCTCCGAGATCGCGCCCGCTCGTTATCGCGGCGCACTCGCATCGATGCAGCAACTGGCCATCACCATGGGCATCTTCGCCGCCTTGCTGTCGGATGCCGTTCTCGCCGACACGGCCGGCAGTGCGTCGAACGACCTCTGGTGGGGTCTGGAGGCCTGGCGATGGATGTTCCTCGTGGGTGTCGTACCCGCCCTCGTCTACGGCGTCCTCGCTCTGATGATCCCCGAGTCACCGCGATATCTGGTGGGCCGCAACCGCGATGAGGAAGCAGCCCGCATTCTCCAGGAGGTGACCGGAGAGAACAACCCGCTCGATCGGGTGAAGGAGATCAAGCTCACCGTCAAGCGTGAGTCCAAGTCGTCGATCAAGGACATCACCGGCCCGTCGTTCGGACTTCACCCGCTGGTGTGGGTCGGCATCTGGCTCGCGGTGTTCCAGCAGTTCGTCGGCATCAACGCGATCTTCTACTATTCGACGACGCTGTGGCAGTCGGTGGGATTCTCCGAGAGCGATTCGTTCAAGACATCGGTGATCACGGCGGTCATCAACGTGGCCATGACGTTCGTGGCGATCCTGTTCGTCGACCGCATCGGACGTCGGAAACTCCTCCTGGGCGGATCCGTGGGGATGTGCATCGGGTTGCTCATGGCGTGTGTCGCGTTCACCCAGCAGATCGGTGAGGGCGAGAACGTCACGCTTCCCGACCCGTGGGGTGTGATCGCGCTGATCGGCGCGAACCTGTTCGTCGTCGCCTTCGCCGCCACCTGGGGACCGGTCATGTGGGTGATGCTGGGGGAGATGTTCCCCAATCGGATCCGAGGTGTTGCTCTCGGCGTGTGCACCGCGGTGAACTGGATCGCCAACTTCACGATTTCGATGCTGTTCCCGCCGATGACCGAGGCGGTGGGACTCGGAATCATCTACGGATTCTTCGCCTTCTGTGCCGCGGCATCGTTCGTCTACGTGTTCAAGAAGGTCGAGGAGACGAAGGGTCTGGAACTCGAGGACATGGACTCGGTCGCGGAATCCAGGCTGTCCCGGATCACCGCCGCCCGAGCCCCCGAACAGGCATGAGCGGAGGAGTACCGGTCCATGGCTGATCTGCGCGACCTCGACGTGCCGGTCGTCGCGGCACCGATGGCCGGCGGTCCGACGACCCCCGAACTGGTCATCGCCGCGAGCACGGCCGGGGGACTGGGCCAGCTGGCCGCGGGATACCTGACTCCCGAGCGCCTCGCGTCGGACATCGCCGCCGTCCGCGACGGGGGCACCGACACCTTCGGGGTGAACATCTTCGTCCCCGAGACCGAACCGGTGAATCGGGACGCCGTGGCACGCTACCGCGATCGCCTCCTCGACTACGCCGCCTCTCTCGGCGTGGAACTGCCCGCCGTCGAGGAACTCGGCGACGACGACGATCGCTTCGACGCCAAGATCGCGCTGATGTGCGACGAACGAATTCCCTTCGTCTCGTTCGCCTTCGGTTGCCCATCGGCCGACACCGTCGACGAACTGCGACGCCATGGCTGCAACGTGGGCGTCACCGTCACCACCGAGGACGACGCGAGCAGGGCCGCCGAGGCCGGCGCCGACTGGCTGTGTGTACAGGGCCCCGACGCCGGCGGTCATCGGTCGGTGTTCGACCGTCGGACCGAACCGCCCACCCAACCGCTGGACGACCTCGTCCGGGCGGTGCTTGCACGCGTCGACCTTCCTCTCGTGGCGGCCGGCGGTGTGTCGACCCGTGATCGAGCCGGCGAGGTGCGATCCCTCGGTCCGGTCGCGGTGCAGGTCGGCACCGTGCTGCTGCGCACCCACGAAGCCGGAACCAAGCCGGCGCACGCGGATGCGCTGGCCGATCCGGCGCGCACCGAAACGGTGGTGACCCGCGCGTTCAGCGGACGCCCCGCACGGGCGCTGCGCAACCGCTTCACCGACGAGTTCACCGACGCCGCGGTGGCCGAGTATCCGGCGGTCAACAAGCTCACCGGTGGCATCCGACGCGCCGCCGCGACCGACCCCGACGGCATCAACCTCTGGGCCGGGAGCGGATTCCGCGACGCCGCCGTCGAGTCCGCGGCCGACACGATCCGCCGTCTCGGCTGACCCATGCCGCGGCACTCGCCGCGCCCCGGCGCCTAGACTCTGAGACGACGAGGGGACGCCATGAATGAGCCTGCGGTGCGTCTGTCGGCCGAACCAGACCTTCGGAGTTCGCCCGACCAGCCGCGATCGATGACGACACGACCCGATCTCTAGGACCTGCGATGGCCCGTCGGACTGTCACGCGACCAGCCGATCCCCCGTCCCGGGAGATCGCGGATGATCTGAGCGCGGCGGGCTTCACCAACGCTCGGATCACGGGGCGTGGCGGGTTCGGGGTCGTCTACCGCTGTCTCCAACCTGCGCTCGACCGTGAGGTGGCGGTCAAGGTGCTGCGGGCGGGCCGCGACGAGACCGATCGCCTGCGGTTTCTCCGCGAACAGCAGGCGATGGGCCGTCTGTCGGGTCACCCCAACATCGTCCACATTCTCGAGGCCGGCGTGACGCGATCGGGATTCCCGTACATCGTCATGCCCTTCCACGCCCGCGGCTCGCTGGACACGCGGCTCCGTCGCCAAGGGCCTTGCGAGGTCGACGAGGTCCTCGACCTCGGGATCAAGATCGCCGGCGCCCTGGAGACCTCCCATCGGGCCAGCGTTCTGCATCGAGATCTGAAACCCTCGAACATCCTTCTCACCGAGTACGGCCAGCCACAGCTGACCGACTTCGGCATCGCCCGGCTCGCCGATCGCGACGACACCACCCGCGGACTGGTCCTCGGCACACCGGCCTACACCGCGCCGGAAGTGCTGCGCGGTGAGTCACCATCGGTGCTCTCCGACGTGTACGGGCTCGGCGCCGTACTGTTCGCGGCGCTGGCCGGCCGACCGGCGTACGGGCGTCGCAAGAACGAGGACCTGGTCGCCCAGCTCTTGCGGATCACCACCGAACCGATTCCGGACCTCCGAGCGCAAGGCATACCGGAGCCCCTGTGGACGGTCATCGCGCGGGCGATGGCCCCCACACCCGCAGACCGCTATGCGACGGCACGCGAGTTCGGTGAAGCCCTGCGGCAGGCCGGCCTCGAACTCGGATATCCCGTACCCGAGGTGCCGGTCCCGCTGTTCGCCGACATCGACGGTCCCGCGCCGACCGACACCGACTCGTCCACGGACACCTCGGAGTACCCCCACCTCGACACCCGCGCCGACGGGTCGGATTCGGGGCGTCCGCCCGTCGTCACCGCCAAGTACCGGCCGCCGGTCCTGGCCCACGCCACGGTTCCACGCACCCGGTTGCTCGCGCGGCTGACCACCGGCAATCGGGCACGGCTGATCCTGATCCACGGACCCGCGGGATACGGGAAGACCGTGCTGGCCGCCCAGTACGTCCAGGCTGCCGAGACCACCGGCGGAAAGACGGCGTGGTTGGCGATCGACGAGGACGACAACACACCCGCATGGTTTCTGTCGCACCTCGTCGACGCGATCAGCGTGACGTTTCCCGGCCTGGGAAACGAGCTCACCCGCACCTTGGAGGAGTACGGCGAAGGCGCCGAGCGCTACGTGCTGACCACGCTGATCAATCGCGCCCACACGACCGACGAGCACATCCGCATCGTCCTCGACGACTGGCATCGGATCACCAACCCGGCGAGCCGGGCGATCGCGCAGTTCCTGATCGACAACGGCTGCCACCACCTCCAGCTCGTCGTCACCAGCCGCACACGCCGATATCTGCCGCTCAGCAGTCTTCGAGTGAAGAACGAACTCATCGAAATCGATGCCGCGGCACTGCGTTTCGACATCGACGAGTCTCGCGAGCTACTCACCGGGGGAACCGGGCTGCCGATCGACGACACCGATGTCGCCGAGCTCGAGGAGACCACCGACGGCTGGGTGGCCGCCCTGCAGCTGGCGTCCCTGGCGCTGCGCGAGCACGACGATCCCCGCGCGGCGATCCGTCAGTTCTCGGCGAACCACCGCGAACTGGGGGAGTACCTCGCCGAGAACGTCCTCGACAGCCTCGACCCGGACCTCCTCGACTTCCTCCTGGCGACCTCGGTCAGCGAACGGATCTGTGCGTCGCTGGCGGCCGCGTTGACGGGCCGACGCCACACCCAGAGCATGCTCGAGGACATCGAGGAACGCGACCTGTTCCTCACCCGACTCGACCCCGAAGGGCAGTGGTTCCGCTACCACAACCTGTTCGCCCACTTCCTGCGCCGTCGACTCGAACGGCAGGAGTCCGACAGGTGCGACGATCTCCACCGGCGAGCAGCCGCGTGGTTCGCCGAGCGGCGCATGTTCAGCCCGGCCGTCGACCATTTCCTCGCCGCCGGCGACGAGTCCGAGGCGATCGACCTGGTCGAACGCGAAGGCTACGACCTGCTCGAACAGTCCAAGATGAGCACCCTGCTCGGCCTCGCCGCCAAGCTCCCGGTGACAACGCGCAGGCAGCGACCGGATCTCCAGCTGGCGCTCGCCTGGGCGCACGCGCTTCTTCACCACCGGGCACCGGCGAACACGGCGCTCGCCTCCATCGATGCCGCACTCCCGGCCGGCGCCGGCCCCGATGGCGATGTCGCCGTCATCCGCGCGGAGACCGGACTCATCCGTGCCTCGATGAATGTTCTCGACGATCAACTCGAGGGCGTCGACGAGGCCGTCGAGGCCTGCATGGTGCGCGCCGAGCGCCTGCGTCCGTGGGTTCTGTCCGGCGTCGCCGCCGTCGCGTCGTTCCGCGAGATCCAACGGTTCGCCTACGACGAGGCCCGGGAATGGCAGCGCTGGGCACGTCCGCACCACCGCCGGACGAAAGGACCGTTCAGCGTCATCTACGGATACATCCTCGACGGCGTGGCGGCGCGGGAACAACTGGACTTCGACGCCGCCGAGGCATCGTTCCGGCACGCGATGGGACTCGCTCGTGCCTCCGACGAGGACCGCTCCTACGGCTCCCGGCTCAGTGGCGCGCTCCTCGGGGGAGTTGCTGTACGAACGCGGCAATGTGGACGAGGCCCAGCGGCTCCTCGACGACACCTACAACCTCGGCGCCGAGGGGGGCATCGTCGAGATCATGCTCGCGACCTATGTCGTCGGCGCACGCGCGAAACACGCTCTCGGGCAAGATGACCAGGCCGCCGAGCGGCTGGACGAGGGCGAACGGCTGGCACAGGCGCTGAATCTCCCGCGGTTGGCCGCCCACATCACGGCCGAACGCATCCGTTCGGGTATCGGTGCGTCAGCGCTGTCCGCTGATTCGTTCCCGGCCGAGATGCCCCACGACCTTCCGGACGGAATCGTTCAGGTCACCGCCGAGAAGACCGAGGAGGCAGCCATCCGCGCACTCCTGGCCGTCAGTACCACCGACACCCGGAACGCCGCGTGCCGACGGGCACGCGCCCTGGCCGGGTCGATCGACGCGACGACCCGGCCGAGAGCGGAGCTCGACGCCCGGCTGCTCCTGGCCGAATGCCTGGCCGCGAGCGGGTCCCTCGCCGAGGCGGAGGAACTGCTTCTCCCGATCCTCGATCGCTGTGCCCGTCTGGGTCTGGTGCAACCCGTACTCGACGCGGGATCCGGTGTGCAACACATCGTCCGGAAACTGGGCACGACCGCTCGCAGGGACGTGGACCCGGTGGTCGTCCCGTTCCTGGACAGACTGCACACGTCGCCCCTCACGGAGTGAAGATCGAGTTGCCCGGTGTCATCGGCACACAGCGGTTGAACGCGAGCCGTGGACGACCGTCAGCGCGTGCCGGGTTCGTCGTTGTTGTTGACCCGCCGCCCGATCGCTGACACCTGACGCAACTGCGCACGGGTCAGGCGGTCGACGACAAGCCGACGCACATTGGCGACATAACCGGGCGCAGTAGCCACCACCTTGTCCCAACCCGCTTCTGTCAGAACCGCATTCGTGAAGCGACCATCCTCCGGGCACTGATGGCGGCGCACCCATTCACGTTTCTCCAGCCGACCCACCACATGGGAGAGACGCGACAGGGAACCATAGGACATCTCGGCGAGCTCACTCATCCGCAACGTGCGGTCGGGCGCTTCGGACAACGCGGAGAGGACCTCGTATTCGAAGTGGGTGAGCTGCGCATCCCGGAGCAGCTGAGCGTCGAGCGCATGGGGGAGCCGAGCCAGCGCCGTGGCCACCTGAATCCAGGCGTCCATCTCCTCGTCGTCGAGCCATCTGGGCTCCTGCTCACCGGACATTCGCGCAGTCTATCCGATCTCCATTACTTGAAGCTTCACTTGACTCATCAAGTCATAGGTCCTAGATTCATCAATTGACACATCAAGTGAATCCTCGAGCTCAAGGCGGTTTTCCATGTCCAGTCCCATCGCCCGCAGCGTGGGAATCCTCCTCGCACGCATCGCATTCGGCGCCGTTTTCCTGGCCCATGGCCTGCAGAAGTTCCAGCAGAACGGGTGGGCCGGCCCCAAAGCCGGGTTCGAGATGATGGACGTTCCACTGCCCGCGATCTCGGCGTTCCTCGTCACCTGGCTCGAGATCCTCGGCGGTATCGCTCTGATCGCCGGTCTGCTCACCCCGGTCGTCGGCCTGCTGTTCTTCCTCGACATGCTGGGCGCGCTGTTCATCGCCCACATCGACAACGGCATCTGGGCCTCCGACGGCGGCTATGAACTCGTGCTGGCACTCGGCGCCGGCGCGCTTCTGCTGGCCGTGGTCGGTGCAGGCCGTTTCAGCATCGACGCGATCCTCGGCACCAAGGCGCCCTGGCTCGCCGTCGACGGCAACCGTCCGGCGACGACGGTCGGCTCCGCCAACTGACCGCACACACACCCGTTTTCGGACCCGCAGCCCAGGCTGCGGGTCCGAGCCATTGGCGGGGTAGATTTCGCGCGAAGTCCCTCAACCGTCGAAGGAACCCCATTGCCCTGGATCCTCCTCATCGGCGCGATCGTGTCCGAGGTCGCCGCGACGTTGTCTCTCAAAGGCTCGGAATCACTCCCGGCCCTCTACCTCGTGGTGGTCGTCGGCTACGCGACGGCCTTCATGCTGGCCGCAGTCCTGAAGCGGGGGATGGGGATCGGCGTCGCGTACGGCGTGTGGTCGGCAACCGGCGTCGCCCTGACGGCGGTGCTCGCCTCCCTGATATTCGATGAGGCGTTCAGTCCCGTCATGGCGGTGGGGATCGTGTGCATCATGATCGGGGTCGTGCTCGTCGAATCCGGGTCCTCGTCCCACGCACCGGTCGCCGCGATGATCGACGAGGCATGAACGTGGGGTACGTCTTCGTCATCCTGGCGATCGTGGCGGAGGTCAGTGCCACGCTCGCACTCCGCGTCGCCACCGACGGGAGACCGCGGTTCTACGGGATCGTCGTGGTCGGCTATCTCATCGCCTTCGTCGCACTGACAGTCGCACTCCGTCAGGGAATCCCGCTCGGTGTCGCCTATGGGATCTGGGCGGCGGCCGGTGTGGCGGCGACCGCCATCGCAGCCCACTTCCTGTTCCGGGAACGACTCACCCCCCCCCCCCGGGTGCTGGCCGGCATCGGAGTCATCGTCGTGGGAGTGCTGCTCGTCGAGCTGGGCGCCGTGCACTGAGACTTACCGGACAGGTCAACCGACCAACTCACCCGAGGCCTCATACCATGCCGCGATCGACATGCCTCGGTCATCCGTGACCGTGATCATTTCGACCTGTGCTTATCCTGAGGGACGTGACCCCCACCGTAGGTAGTTCCGTGCCGTCGGGACGTATTCGCAGCACCGCATACGCGTCGAAGGTGATGTCCGCCGACGACGCAGTGCAGTTCATCCAGCCCGACGACACCGTGGCGATCAGCGGATTTGCCAGTGCCGGAACACCGAAGGTGATCATCCCCGCCCTCGCGGACAAGATCAGGGGAGCCCGGGCGACGGGTTCGAATTTCACCATCAACCTGTTGACGGGCGCCTCGGTCTCGACCGAGACCGAACGCCTCCTCACCGAGGTCGACGGCATCGCGCTGCGGATGCCGTACCAGTCGGAGGCCACCGCCCGTAAACGCATCAACGACGGTCGGATGGACTACGTCGACATACACCTGTCCCACGTGGCCCAGCAGGTGTGGGTGGGCTATTACGGCAAAGTCGACGTCGCCGTCGTCGAGGTTTCCGGAATCACCGAATCGGGGGAGCTGATTCCGTCCGCGTCCATCGGCAACAACAAGACCTGGCTCGACGTGGCCGAGAAGGTCATCCTCGAGGTCAACTCGTGGGTACCCGCGGGCGTCGAGGGAATGCACGACGTGTACTACGGCACGGCCCTTCCGCCCAACCGCAAGCCGATCCCGCTGACCCGCGTACAGGACCGGATCGGCCAGCAGACCTTCCGGGTCGACCCGGCCAAGGTCGTCGCCGTCGTGGAGACCGATCACCGCGACAGCGCCAGCCCCGTGACCCCGCCCGACGCCATCAGTGAGGCGATCGCCGGTCACGTCCTCGACTTCTTCGACTACGAGGTCCGCAACGGCCGGTTGCCCGCGGACACACTGCTTCCTCTGCAAGCAGGTATCGGCAACGTCGCCAACGCCGTGCTCGGCGGTCTGGACCGCGGCCCCTACAAGGGGCTGACCTGCTATTCGGAGGTCATCCAGGACAGCATGCTGC
The DNA here is from genome assembly GCF_000332995.1 of Gordonia amicalis NBRC 100051 = JCM 11271. Taxonomy (GTDB): domain Bacteria; phylum Actinomycetota; class Actinomycetes; order Mycobacteriales; family Mycobacteriaceae; genus Gordonia; species Gordonia amicalis. The sequence goes on along the minus strand of NZ_BANS01000013.1, from coordinate 153,296 downwards.
GGCTGATCAAGGACGGGACCGTGTCCCACGCGTCGTCGACCGCACTGGCACTGAGCGAGGCCGGCATCGAGGAGTTGACGTCCAACGTCGACTTCTACCGGAACCACATCACCCTGCGTCCGCAGGAGATCAGCAACCATCCCGAGGTCGTCCGCCGTCTCGGTGTGATCGCGATGAACGGCATGCTCGAGGCCGACATCTACGGCAACGTGAACTCGACGCACGTGATGGGCACCAGGATCATGAACGGCATCGGCGGGTCGGGTGACTTCGCCCGCAACGGTTATGTGTCGTTGTTCCTGAGTCCGTCGACGGCCCGCGACGGCGCGATCTCGTCGATCGTGCCGATGACGCCGCACGTCGACCACACCGAACACGACTGCCAGGTGATCGTCACCGAGCACGGGCTGGCCGACCTACGTGGCCTGTCGCCGCGACGCCGCGCGCCCCTGATCATCGAGAAATGTGCGCACCCGGAGTTCCGGCCCATGCTGAACGATTACTTCGTCCGGGCCGAGGCGATGCCGGCCGCCGGCCAGACCCCGCACATCCTCGGTGAGGCGTTCAGCTTCCATCAGCGGTACCTGGAGACCGGCTCCATGCGCTGAGGACTCAGCGCGAATCGTCTCCACCCTGACCAGCCGGGGCGTCCTCCCCGTTCGTGCGGTCCTCGCGTGGGTTGTCGAAAGTCACGTCGATCGCCTGAAACCCCTTGTTCCGCTGCGCCCTGACCTGCGCCGAGTAGGCGGCTTCGTCGCCTTCGGTGAGGATGACGTTGTCGGTGAACGGTGTCAGCAGCGATCGCGGATACAGGTGATCCACGCGTACGGAATTCGCTTCGAGGCAGAACACCAGCACGATCGAGGTCACATAGAGAAACGCGAGCAGCCCGAGAACGATGGCGAAGACGCCGTTGGTGGAGCTCGCGTTGGCGATGACGCGTGCGACGTACACCGCGCCGAAGGTCTGGATCGCCTGCCAGCACGCCGCGGCCGCCAGCGCACCGGGTAGGACGTCGCGCACCGACAGAGCTCGAGCGGTACCGAACCGGAACGCCACGATGAAGACGGACGTGCTCAGCACGACGGAGCCGAGAATCGCGAACCAGCGTCCGACGACGCCCAGCTCGATACCGGCGGCGAGGCCGTTGACCACGGTCAGCCCGATGACGGCGAGGCCGACCGTCGACAGCAGCACCATGCCGCGCAGACGCACGAAGATCGGGTCCGGTCGTTCGTTGCGCGGCACTGCCCAGATCGTGTTCATCGCATTCTGGGCCGCGACGGCGACACCCAGACCGCCGTACAGCGAGACGAGCACACCGATCACGAGGGCCGGGATCCCGCCGCTGAGTTTCTCGGGCTCTCCGAGCTGGCTCCCGATGACCGGGATCTGACTCATCGCCGAGTCCAGGATCCGCTCCTGCAGTTCCGGATTGTCGGCGAGCACGATGCCCAGGATCGTCGAGAACAACAACAGCAGCGGGAACAGGGAGATGAACGCGTAGTAGGTGCAGAGTGCGGCCAGGTACGCGCCCTGATCGTCGACGAACTTGTAGATCACCGCCAGTGGGAATCCGGTCGCCGGATGACGTCGCTGGAAGTCGTCGATCCGTTCCGACAGCGACACCCGATCACCTTCTGCTCGTCGTCCGCCCGGTCGTGCCGGCACCGCCCGATCGGCGGGTCTGCTGACTGTATCCCGCGAGTCACCCGATCCCCGGTAGCCCGGTCCGTCGGTCAGCGAATCCGATCTGCCCCTCAGTGAAACGGATCCGCGGACGGCACACCGAGTGCGCGAAACGGACCTCCGAGTCGCCAGTAGGCGAGTCCGACGATCCCGTGGGGAAAGAAGCGGCAGGTGGTGGTCACCTCGGTACGTGGGGAATCGCCACCGAGGTCGCGCAACGCGTACTCGATGAACCCGTTCCCGCGCGAGTCCTCGCTCACCCGAACGCGCAGGAACTCGGGACGGTTCTCGCCGACAACCTGCCCGCGCCGCTCGAGGGAATCCCAGATCTCGTCGGCGGATCCGTTTTCGACGGTCGTCGTACTCGTCTCGAACACCTCTTCTCCGGCCCAGTCGGGGTCGGTCGGGATCGGTTCGGATGCAGGCACATCCGCGGCGGCCTTTGCCCACGTCGCCGGTGCGGCGCCACGTTCGGCCCGGTTCAGTGTCTCGGCGACTGCGCGGCTGTACGGCGTCAACCCGCCCGGTGGGCGAGGGATGATCGAGTCGATGTCGCGGTTTCGGCAGACGGCGTCGCATTCCAGCGACTCGATCAGCGGCCGGGCGATCTTCCCCCGGATAGGTGTCACGAAGCGGACCCAACGACTCGCCACCGACGGTGTGAGGAACGGAAGGACGACCATCGTCCGGGGGCGGAGTCCGGCGACCTGTGCGTAGATCCGCATCATGTCGCCGTACTCCAGAACATCCGGTCCGCCGATGTCCCAGGTTCGAGACGACGGGACCTCCGCGGTCGCGGCCTCGACGAGGTAGTGCATCGCGTCGGAGACCGCGATGGGCTGGATCTTGTTGCTGACCCACCGCGGTGTCGTCATCGCCGGCAGCCGTTCGGTGAGGTGGCGGATGAGTTCGAACGACGCCGATCCGGACCCGATGAGGGTTCCGGCCTGCAGCGCGACGGTTTCGACCGGCGACTCGATGAGGATGTCGCCGACCTCGGCCCGCGATGCCAGGTGTTCGGACAGTTCGGTTCCCTCGGGGTGCAACCCGCCCAGATAGACGATCCGGGACACGCCGCACTCCTGTGCCGCTGCCACCACGTTCTCGGCAGAGCGTCGCTCTTCGGTTGCGAAGTCTGCGTCGGTGCTCATCGAATGAACCAGGTGATAGACGACGTCGACGCCGGCGAAGGCCGCCACCAGTGAGTCACGGTCCGACAGGTCACCCTGGACGACCTCTGCACGTGGGTCGGCCGTCCACGGCGCGTCGGCCAGCTTCGACGGTGTCCGGGCCAGCGCACGGACACGGTGACCGCGGTCGAGCAACCGGGGTGCCAGCCGGCCCCCGACGTAGCCGGTCGCTCCGGTGACCAGACAGGTTCGCGTGTCGTTCACATGACTCCTCTGTGTGTCTTCGGGCGTTACCCCTCACGCTAGGAGTGGAAACGTCGACGCCGGGCCCGTCGCCGAGTGTTGGTCCCGGATCGTTCCCTCGGGCGACAGGTCGGTAACGCCGGACGGCGTCGCGTCGCGTGGCGTCGTCAGTCGTCCTGCGCAAGGGGCGAATTGACGAACCAGATGCTCTCTTCGTGCAGGCGTTCGCTCCGCCAGCCCGTTTCGGTGCGCACCATCGAGTGGTGATAGTTCCCGCCGCACGTGCTGAGTTCGGCCATCCCCACGAACTGCATGGGGTTGTAGAACATCGCGCGGACCTGGGCGCGGTCGCCCTCGAAGGAGTATTCGATGTTGGTGATGAAGTGTTGGCTGACCGTGACGAATGCGAAGCTCTCCTCCAGCCACGCGGCGATCTCGTCGCGGCTTCCCGATCGACCGGCGGGCGCCGAGGAATAGTCGACCGTGGCGTCGGCAGTGAACACGGAGCGCCACAGATCCCAGTCCTTGGTGTCGACCGCACGGGCATATCTGTAGAGCGTGTCGGCGATCTCGAACCGGTCGGCGATCTCTGAGGTGTTCACGGCTCTCCATTCTGTGCGCACCGCCACGGGGCGATGCCGGGTCGTGGTCAGTGGTTCGGACGGAAGACGATCCGCGGTGGGGCAGAGGCACTTCGGTCGTCGACCCGGCCAATCTGCCACCAGGTCAGACATCTCGAACCAATCGACGGGCGACGGCCATTCCTCCACGTCATGGCCGCACCCTGCCGACTATAGACACCTCCAGACTCCTGTCCGGGAGTTCGGCGCAACCTTCCAGGGACAGGCTTCATGGATTTCATCGCGAGGACCCGAGTTACACAGTGCTGGAGGACGTTTCGCAGTAGATACGGCCGCTTCGCTCGGTCGTCACCGTTCGGCCGGCGATGGAAGATCAGGATTGCAGCAGTTCCCGCACCATCCGTAGGTCGGCGACGAACTCGTCGAAGGCCCGGTCACGTTTGTCCGACGGTCCACGCAGGAGCGACGACGGGTGGACGGTCGCCAGCACGTCCACGGCGTAGTCGGGTCCGACATCACCGTCGGCGGCCAGATCGAATCGTTCGCCCCGGTGCCGGGTCAGCCGGAACGTGCTCCCGAGCAACGCCTGGGCCGCGGTCGCACCGAGGCACACCACGATTCGGGGTGCGACGGCGTCGAGTTCGGCCAGCAACCACGGTCGGCACGCCACCACTTCGGTTCGCGACGGCTTGTCGTGGATCCGACGTTTCTGGCCGGCCGCGCGGGTGAACTTGAAATGTTTCACCGCGTTGGTGACGTAGGTGAGTTCGCGATCGATCTCGGCGGCGTCGAGGGCACGATCGAACACCCGCCCCGCCGGACCGACGAACGGTTTACCCGCCCGATCCTCCTGATCCCCGGGTTGTTCGCCGACGAACATGATCGTCGAACCCGGCGATCCGGCTCCGAAGACGGTCTGATCAGCCGCCTTGTAGAGGTCGCAGCCGCGGCACGTACGGGCGGCCTCGACCAGGTCGCCGAGATCGTGCGAGTCCGGCAGGAACCGTTCTGCCCCAGGGAATGCCATGACGTTCCTTCCGGCGGCTGTGCGACCGGAAGTGGACATACCCGGAGGCGTAGGACCTCACACCTCGGTCATCGCGCCGGCAGGGCGGCCGCCTTGCCATTCAGCCAGGACAGGGCCGCGAGCTCCGAGGTCAATCCGATCCCGTGTCCGAGGAACGTCCCCGGCAGCACCAGCGGGAGATACATCGTCTCGACGGTGACATCCGCTCCCTGTGCACGCCAGGACCGCACCATCCGATCCGTGCCGCGCGGATCGACCACGTCGTCGCCACGGTTCTGACTCACCAGGATCGGCATCCGCGGCGCGACACGGCCCAGACGTTGGTCGTTCACCGCCGTCCGCCACGGCTCGTTGCGCAGATGGGTGGCGATGGGGCGGCCGTCCCGGGTGTAGAAGGTCGTGGGCACAAACGGATTCATCCGGAGCACATCGAAGACACAGTACGAGTTGACCTGTCGCAGAACGTTCCGGCCGAGGGGGTTGAACACGGAGAGGAACTCCGCACGTCGTTCGGGGTAGGCGGCGATGAAGCCGTTGACCACCCAGCCGACGCCACCTCCGAGGAGGCTCCCGTCCCCGAGTCGGGCCAGATCTGCCAGGTCCGGTGCCGGGGCACCGGCGAAGGCGCCGAAGATCGGGAGTTCGGGAGCGTACGACCCGGCGAGTTCGGCGGCGGAACCGGCCGCGAAGCCTCCCTCTGAGTAGCCCCACAACGCGACCGGGGCCCGGGCGCTCACCCCGAACTTCGGGTTGCGTGCCACCCGCGCCATGTCCAGCATCGACGTCCCCAGCGACCTGCGGTTGAGGTAGGGGTGATCACCGGGCGTGCCGAGTCCCTCATAGTCGGTCAGCGCCACCGCATAACCGTTCGCGAGGAGCGCCCCTATCGCGAGCTCCTCGTACGCCTGCCCGTACCGCAACAGTCGCGAGGGCGCACATTGGTCGCCGGCACCGATGGTCCCGGACCCGACCACCACGACCGGACGTTCGCCGCGTCCGGCCCAGGGTGATCGGGGGACGAGGACACTGCCGGTCACGGCAGTCGGACGGTTCCGCGCGCCGGTACTCGCGTACATCACCGTGGTGGTCCGGGCGTCGATGTTCGCGCCGGTGAACGGGATGATCGCCGCGTACGACGGCGCCGACCGGATCAGCGATCCGGGGCGGGTGTCGAAGGTCGACGGTGGGTCGTAGAAGCCGGCGTACGGGTCGGCGGTCGCCGGACCGATGCCGGTGAGCGACGCCCCCGACGCCACTGCGCAGGCCGCGAGCAGGGCCCACAGACGCCGACGACGTGGAGATGAACCGCGAAAGTGTTCGCGAACGGACCTGCTGCTTCGACGACCCCCGATGGACATGTATCAATTAGTTCGATGTTGGCGCCCGATGTCCGGGGTTTGAGAAAATCCGTGCGCCGGCGTCGGGAAACCGGGAGTTGGTCAGCGACCTCGCGAACGCCCGCGCCGGAGGACGGCGCGTGTCACCACTCCGGTTGCCGCCATCGCGGCGACCCACGGTCCCCCGACGAGGATCGGATCGAGCCAGGCATGGTTGTCGTCCACGCGCTTTCGCCCGGCCCGCGACGACAATCCGCGGTGGCTGAGCTCGGCCCCGATGCCGGTCTCGGTGATCGGATTGTCGGGTCGGCCGGTGGCGAAGGACCGGAGGTGCGCCTCGACCGCCGCGACGCGATCGGCCCCGATCAGGATCAGCCAGTGTGCCGCCCGACCCTCGCTGAATCGGTACGCGGACCGGCGGATGACTCCGGACAGACCGCTGGGCGGCGTCGACGTACCGAAAACCGGTGTCAGGAAGGCATGTTCATTGGACCGTTCTCTCGACCCACCGTCGGGCTGGTCCTCCGGTACGTCCCAGTGGACACCGGGCGCGGGCCCGACCGGCAGTTCCTTCGGGACCGCGGGCCGCGTGGCCGGGTCGGCGTCGACGCCCCAACCGGGTATGCGGTCCACAAGGTCGGAGGTGTCCGGGTCATTGGGGCGGTCTGGGGGGTAGGCAGGCATATGGTCGTCTCCTCAGCCGGCGTCGGTGACGATGATGGGCTTGATGCATCCGTCCAGCTTCGACGAGAAGATGTGATACCCGTCGGCGATGTGCTCGAGCGGAATACGGTGCGTCACTATGTCATTCGGCTTGAAGTAGCCGTTCCGGATGTGTTCGAACAGTCGCGGCCACTGTCGCTTGACCGGGCACTGGTTCATGTTGAGCGTCAGCCCCTTGTTCATGGCGTCGCCGAACTTGACGGCGCTGAAGATCGGTCCGTAGGCGCCCATCACCGAGACCGTGCCACCCTTGCGCACTGAGTCGATGGCCCAGTTCAAGGCGACCGGTGATCCTCCCTGGAGTTTGAGCTTGGTGGCCGTGACGTGTTGGAGGAAGTGTCCGTCGGCCTCGGCGCCGACCGCATCGATCACGCGGTCGGCACCGATGTTGTCGGTGATGTTCTTCAAGTGGACGATGATGTCGTCGTAGTCGGCGAAGTTGTAGGTCTCCGCATGCGCGAACGTCTCGGCTTTGTCCAGTCGGTACTGCAGGTGATCGATGACGATGACCCGACCGGCGCCCATGAACCAGGACGAGCGTGCCGCGTACAGCCCGACCGGGCCGGCGCCGAACACGATGACCGTCTCGCCCTGACGGATATCGGCGAGTTGCGCACCGAAATAGCCTGTGGCCAGGGCATCGGTGAGCAGTAGTGCGTCCTCGGGGTCCATCCAGTCCGGGATCACACTGGGGCCGACGTCGGCGAAGGGAACCCGCACGAATTCGGCCTGCCCGCCGTCGTATCCCCCACAGGTGTGCGAATACCCGTAGATACCACCGACCGCGGTCGTGTTGGGATTCACGTTGTGGCAGTTGGAGTACAGGCCCCGCGCACAGAAGTAGCAGGTGCCGCAGTAGACGTTGAACGGCACCATCACGCGGTCGCCGACCTTCAGGTTCTGCACCGATCCGCCGACCGACTCGACCACGCCGATGAACTCGTGCCCGAAGGTCATGCCGGGCCGCGTGTCGGGCATCATGCCGTGGTAGAGGTGCAGATCGGAACCGCAGATCGCCGCGTGCGTGACCCGGACGATCGCATCGTTGGGATGTTCGATGCGAGGCAGGGGTCGCTGTTCCACGCGGACCTTGCACGGCCCGCGATAGACCATTGCACGCATCGTGTCGGTACTGGTCGACGCTGTCATGCGGCGTCGGATACCCCATCGCTTTTCGGGCAAACGTCACGGTCGAGACCGTCGGCACCGACTCCCGTCTCCTCGGATCGAGCCGGGGGTGTACAAAAGGACCCGGTTCATCCAGAACCACGAAAGGATCGAGCATGTCAGTGGTGTCGTATGTGATCGCCGGTTCCGAGGCGACCGGTGGCGCGGGAATCCAGGCCGACCTCCGGACCTTCGCCCAGCTCGGCACCTACGGCGTCGGGACCATCACCTGCATTGTGTCCTTCGATCCCAAGGCCGGCTGGGGTCATCGTTTCGTCCCGATCGAGGCCGGCGTGATCGCCGACCAGATCGAGGCCGCCACCGTCGCGCACGAGCCCGAGGTCGTCAAGATCGGCATGCTGGGCACGCCCGCGACCATCTCGACGGTTGCCGAGGCACTGGCGTCGAGGTCGTGGCGACACGTGGTCGTCGACCCGGTTCTCATCTGCAAGGGTCAGGAACCCGGTGCCGCACTCGACACGGACAATGCGCTGCGCGCGGAGATCCTCCCGCTGGCCACCGTCGTGACACCCAACATGTTCGAGGCCGCAACCCTCGCCGGTATGGACGAGCTCACCAGCGTCGACGAGCTCGCCGAGGCGGCCCGTCGTATCGCCGATCTCGGACCGAAATACGTGATCGTCAAGGGCGGCGTCGGGCTCACCGGCGACGAGGCCGTGGACGTCGTCTTCGACGGCACCGACATCACCATCCTGCGCGCACCCAAGGTGGGCGACGAGCGGGTCTCCGGTGCGGGATGTGTGTTCGCCGCAGCGACGACCGCCGAGCTGACCAAGGGGGCCGATGTCCTCGACGCGGTGCGCGCGGCCAAGGAGTACACCCACCGTGGGATCGTCGGCCGCCTCGGCTCGACCGCACCGTTCGACGCCGTCTGGCACGGACAGCTGTAACCGGCTCCGCCGGCGCCGCCCGGTTGACGTGTCGGGACCCGGCGTCCCGGGTATGCGACGACAAGCCCTCGGCACCCGAGCCGATGATGGCAGAGTCGAACGCAGAGGAGAACCATGGCGAAGACAGTCGCCGACGTCGTCCTGAAACGCCTACGCGAATGGGGAGTTCGGCAGGTCTTCGGCTACTCGGGAGACGGAATCAACGGGTTGCTCTCCGCCTGGGTGCGCGCTGACAACGACCCGCAGTTCGTGCAATCGCGGCACGAGGAGATGAGCGCCTTCCAGGCGGTCGGGTACGCGAAGTTCTCCGGCGAGGTCGGCGTGTGCGCGGCCACGAGCGGTCCGGGCGGGATCCATCTGCTCAACGGTCTCTACGACGCGAAGCTCGATCATGTTCCCGTGGTCGCGCTGGTCGGTCAGACCGAACGCTCCGCGATCGGCGGCGCGTATCAGCAGGAGATCGACATGCACGCGTTGTTCAAGGATGTGTGTAGTGACTTCGTGCAGATGTGCACGGTGCCCGAACAGTTGCCGAATCTCCTCGACCGAGCGATTCGGGTCGCGCTCGCCGAACGGGCGCCGACGGCCATCATCTTTCCGTCGGATGTCCTCGACCTCGACTACGATCCGCCGCAGCAGGCGTTCAAGCAGGTGCCGTCGAGTTTCGGTGTCGAGCCGGCGACGTCGGTACCCGACGATGAGGCGCTCTCCCGCGCCGCGGACATCCTCAATGCCGGTGAGCGTGTCGCCATGCTCGTCGGGCAAGGTGCCCGCGACTGTGTTCCCGAATTGACCGAGGTCGCCGACCTCCTCGGCGCCGGCTGCGCGAAAGCCCTTCTGGGACGGGATGTCCTCCCCGACACCTTGCCCTGGGTGACCGGTTCGATCGGCCTGATCGGGACCACCGCCAGTCACCGCATGATGACCGACTGCGACACACTCCTCACCGTGGGATCCAATTTCCCGTACTCGCAGTTCCTTCCACCGTTCGGTCAGGCCAGGGGAGTGCAGATCGATCGCTCACCGAAGCTGATCGGCATGCGATACCCGAACGAGCTCAACGTCGTCGGCGATGCCCGCGCCACCCTGCGTGCGCTGATCCCGTTGCTGGAGAAGAAGGCTGATCGTTCGTGGCGGGAGAAGGTCGAGAACGACGTGACGCGGTGGTGGTCGACCGCGGAGCATCAGGCGATGACCGCCGCGGATCCGGTGAACCCCATGCGGATCTTTCACGAATTCTCACTGCGAGCACCGGCCGACTCGATCGTGACCGCCGACTCGGGCAGTGCAGCCGACTGGTACGCGCGGCACATCGTCTTCCGAGAGGGCATGCGCGGATCGCTCTCGGGGACGCTCGCCACGATGGGTCCGGCGGTTCCCTATGCCATCGGCGCCAAATGGGCGCACTCCGACCGGCCGACCATCGCCTTCGAGGGCGACGGCGCGATGCAGATGAACGGTCTGGCCGAGATGATCACGGTTGCCCACTACTGGGAGCGGTGGGAGAACCCGACATTCATCGTGGCCGTGCTGCACAACAACGATCTCAACCAGGTGACGTGGGAACAGCGGGCGATGTCCGGGTCGCCGAAGTTCCCACCCTCGCAGACTCTTCCGGACGTCGACTATGCCGCGTTTGCGCGCGGTCTCGGTCTGACCGGGATCAACGTCGACGATCCCGATCGACTCGGTGAGGCTTGGGACGAAGCCCTCGCCGCCGGCCGTCCCGCTCTGCTCGACGTGCGGTGCGATCCCACCGTGCCTCCCATTCCGCCGCACTCCACCCGTGAGCAGGCCATGGCCTTGAGCGAAGCGCTCGTGAAGGGTGACGAGGACGCCTGGGAGGTGACGAAGAACGTCGCCAAGCACAGCCTTGAGCAGTTCCTGCCATGGAGAGGTTCCAAGGCGTGAAGCTTCGGCCGACCGGTTTGAACGCGAGCGGATCGGTCCTGCCGCGCGGCCGACTGAGGCATCCTGGAGACAGCACCACGCCGCACAGCCAGGAGTATCCGTGACCGCAGCAGACCACGTCGACGTCCTCATCATCGGAGCCGGGATCTCGGGGATCGGCGCCGCCCACTATCTGCGATCCGAGCAGCCGTCGAAGACGTTCACCATCGTCGAGGCCCGCGGGGCCGCCGGAGGCACCTGGGACCTCTTCCGTTATCCGGGCATTCGCTCGGACTCGGACCTGCACACCTTCGGCTACGAGTTCAAACCGTGGACGGACAAGCAGGCGATCGCCGACGCCCCGCGGATTCTCGACTACCTGCACGAGACGATCGAGGACAACCGCCTCGCCGGCCACATCCGGTACCACCACAAGGTCGTGTCCGCCGCCTGGTCCTCGGACGACGCACGCTGGCTGGTCGACATCGAACGGGCCGATACCGGTGAACGGACGCAGATCAGCGCGCGTTGGATCTTCTGCGGTTCCGGCTACTACGACTACGACGAAGGGTTCAGTCCCGACTTCGCCGGACAGGATCGGTTCCGCGGTCAGATCGTGCATCCGCAACACTGGCCGGAGGATCTCGACTACACAGGCAAGCGAGTCGTGGTGATCGGAAGCGGCGCGACCGCCGTGACGCTTCTCCCGGCGATGGCCGACGAGACCGCGCATGTGACGATGCTGCAGCGCACGCCCACCTATGTCATCCCGCTGCCGCGGGAGGACGCCCTCGCCAACGCTCTGAAGCGGATCTTCGGCGACAAGCGCGGATACGCACTGACCCGGCAGAAGAACGTCGCGCAGCAGCGAATCCTGTTCGAACTGTGCCAGCGGTTCCCGCGGGTCGCCCGGCGGATGATCCGGAAGATCAACGAGTCTCAGCTGCCGGACGACTTTCCGGTCGACGTGCACTTCAATCCGCCCTACGACCCGTGGGATCAGCGGCTGTGCGTGGTGCCCGATGCCGATCTATTCCGCACCATCCGGGCGGGCAAGGCCTCGATCGTCACCGATCGGATCGCATCCTTCACCGAGACCGGCATCCTCCTGGAGAGCGGCACCGAACTCGAGGCCGACATCATCGTCACCGCAACAGGTCTCAACATCAAGATCATCGGCGGTATCGAGCTCACCGTCGACGGAGAGCCCGTCTCACTGCCGGACACCGTCGTGTACCGCGGGATCATGTTGTCCGGTGTGCCGAACTTCGCGCTGGCGATCGGCTACACCAATGCGTCCTGGACACTGAAGATCGGGTTGCTCTGCCAGTACTTCTGTAAGCTGCTCGGCTACATGGACTCTCACGGCCACGACGCGGTGTGGGCGGTCGCCGACCCGGACATGCCCACTCGTCCGCTGCTCGACTTCGGCGCCGGCTACGTCCAGCGTGCTCTCGACACCCTGCCGAAACAGGGACCACGCGCACCGTGGGTGATGTCGATGAGCTATTACACCGACCGTCGTCTGTTCAAAGGCGGTGTCGCCGACGAGAACCTACGGTTTGCCCGGGCGCGGCAGCCCGAGGTGCTCGCGTAGCGTCGTGCCTTCGTAGCCCTCTCGGAACAGGCCACGGCGGCGCAGGATCGGTACCACGGTCTCGGCGAACACGTCGAACCCACCGGGCAGGAATGGCGGCATGACGTTGAAGCCGTCGGCCGCGCGGTTGTGGAACCAGTCCGCCATCGTGTCCGCGATCTGCTCGGGGGTACCGGCGACGACGCGGTGACCGCGGGCACCGGCGAGCTTGTGCAGCAACTGCCGAAGTGTCGGCTTCTCGCGACGGACGATGTCGGCGTACACCTGCGTTCGTGACTTCTTGTTGTTCGTGACGTCGCCCGCGTCGCCGAACGCCTCGATCGGTACGGGCGTGTCGAGGTCCAGATCGTCGAGGTCGACGTAGGCGAAGTCCTTGAGCTGCATGAGACCGAAAGCGGGAATCGTCAGTTCGTTGAACTCCCGCTCGAGTCGGCGAGCCTCCTCCTCGGTGCCGCCGATGAACGGGCTGAGTCCCGGCAGGATCTTGATGTGGTCGGGGTTTCGGCCGAGATCGAAGGCTCTGCTCTTGACGTCCCGGTAAAAGGCCTGCGCATCCTCGATGCGCTGCTGAGCAGTGAAGATCGCCTCGGCATGTCGCGCCGCGAACACGCGGCCATGGTCGGACGAACCCGCCTGTACCAGGACGGGGTGTCCTTGCGGCGGACGCGGCGTGGTGAGCGCGCCGGCGACTTTCAGATGGGGACCGGCGATGTTCGGATGATGGATGCGGCTCGTGTCCACGTACCGTCCGGCCGCTCGGTCGAGCACGACCGCGTCGTCGTCCCATGAGTCCCACAGCGCTTCGACCGCCTCGACGAAGGCTTCCGCGCGTTCGTACCGCAGCGCGGCGTCGGGATTCCCGTTCAACCCGAAATTCCTTGCGGCGTCGGGGGAGTCGGTGGTGACGATGTTCCACGCGGCACGGCCGCGAGACAGATGGTCGAGTGTCGAGAGGGCTCGGGCGAGCTGCCACGGGTAGGAGTAGGTGGTGGAGGCCGTCGCGATGAGTCCGATGCGTTCGGTCCCGCCGGCGACGGTCGCCAGCGTTATTGAGGTTCATCTGGCGACGATCGGCCATGGCTGACGTCGATCAGGCGACCGCGTCCGGTGAGACGCGTGAACACGTGACGCCAGAGGTATGAGCTGGTGGGGCTGCCGTGCAAGAAGATGATGGGATTCCCATCGCCGTGCTCGATGTGGTGGATGTGAGAGTCGAGCACCTCGGTATCGACGCTGTGGGCGTCGGGACCGAAGGCGTCGCGCGGGATGGCGTGGGAGGTCTGTGTCATCGGTATTCCTCTGGACGAAGTGGATGGATTTCCAATAGGCCAGAAACTCTACGCATTTCTCACATCCACGAAGGCTGCTGTGAGACAGCGGAACTCTGGACATGCGACCCATTCATCCACTGCAGAGAGGACCACGCTGCGTCCGTCCGGACGCCCAGACCGTATGCGAGCAGCGGTGATGCTCCCAGGGGAACGGTCACGGTCCGGCAAGCGACCGGCCGCTCCGGGCGATCGACCCGCCGTGCAAGTCAAAGAATCAGTCGGACTTCAACTCCGGAGCCGGGTTCCGCCGGCCGAGACGATGAGCGATGAGAGCCGCGCCGAAACCGTGGAACAGGACGCTCGCCAGGACCGTGACCGTCATCGCGTAGAGGGTCTGGTCGGCGACCAGACCGTCGAGTTCGTTGAATGCGAGCTGACCGAACACGATCGACGCGGTGCCACGCGGGCCGAGAACGCCGACCAGTAATCGATCGCGACGACCGAGGTCGGTCCGCAGGAGCGCCAGGTACACGGGAACGATCCGCAGGACCGTCAGGGCAGCGATCCCCAGAACGACCAGCTGCCAGACGAACCCGAGCTCGAAGACCAGGACGGCTGCGCAACCGAACACGAACCACATCGTGAGTGCGGCGAGGCCGCTGACGTCGTCGACCAGGCGCAGCTGCTCGTCACCGGGCCCGTCCTCGCGGGCTGCCTTGTAGGCGATACCGCAGATGAACGCCGCCACGAAGCCGTTGCCGCCGAGCTGCACCGAACATCCGTAGGCGAGTATCGGGATGAGGACGAGACTGATCCTGATCGACTGTTCCGTGGCGAGCCCGCGACGCGCCGATATGTTCGTCAGCCGAGCCGCGACGAATCCGATCACACTGCCCGCCAGCGCGGCCCACAGGGCCGAGGGCACTGCCTGTTCCAGTGCGTCGGCAGGCGAGGAGGCGTGTTTGTGGTCGCCGGCGAGCGTGAGCGCGAAGATGAAGACCGGCGCGATGATCCCGTCGTTGTAGCCGCTTTCGATGTTCAACAGGTGACGCACCCTGGAGGGGATTCGCTGGTCACGTACCAGCGATGAGACGGGCGTCAGGTCCATCGGGATAACGACACAGGCGATGGCCAGTGCCACACCCACCGACATGGTCGGAAGCAGTGCGAGGCCGAGTAGCGTGGCCGCCGCGATCGACAATGGCATCGCAATCAGCAACAGGCGGAACGACGTTCGGCGTTCGCCGGCGAAGTAGCCGCCCCGGACCTCGATCGCGTCGACGAACAACAGCAACGCCAGGATCAGCTCGACCGCCGGTTCGGCATCGTCGGTGTCGAGTGCGTAGCCGATCGGGTTGCTGGTGGTCAGTCCGATGACCATGCCGGTGATCACCATCAGCAACGCACCCGAGATCCTGACCCGGGACAACCCGCCCGCCACAAACGACCACCCGACGATCACCAGAATGGCGATCAATGCGGAGGTCATCGACACCGCTCTCGTACCAACACCGACGAATCGTATCCCGACCGCTGTCGGCCATCACGCTCGCTCAAGGTCGGTCAGTGGCAAGTGCACACCGAACCACACGATCGGAGGCGTGAAGCACGCAGGCCTTGAAATCCTCTGGAAACGCCCGGACGTGGATAGGCTGGCGCACATGGATTTCGAGGACGTCTTCACCGCCGTCGCCGTCGCCTTCGAGGGGCTCGGCGCGTTGGCGATGATCGTGGGGTTTGTGATCGCCATCGTCCTCGGCGCACGATCGCTCTCCCGCAAGGAGGGCGGCGGCGAGGCCTTCTCGGTGCTACGAACCACACTGGGGTCCGCGATCCTCCTCGGTCTCGAGATCCTGGTCGCCGCGGATCTCATCCGGACGATCACCTCGAAGCCGTCCATCGAGGACGCCGTCATCCTCGGCATCATCGTGGTCATCCGGACGGTGTTGTCGATGTCCATCCAGATCGAGATCGAGGGCACGCTGCCGTGGCGGCGTGCGGTGCTCACCAATGGGGGGCAACTCATGCGCGAGGCAATGGCGCGCGATGCCGCCGCGGCCAGGTCTGCCCATTCGCCGGTCGAGGAGTAGCCGACCGATGGAGTGCGGTTGCCTATGCAAACCGTCATAGCGTAGCGTTCGCCGGGTATACCGACCGTCATAATTGCGTGAGGGAGCTTGCTCGTGCCCACACTCGCCGAACTCGTTTCCCGTTTCGATCCGACATGCGACTTCGTCGTGCCCGCCGAATGGACGCAGGGTCGTACCGCCTACGGAGGCTTGACGGCCGCACTGTCCGTGCACGCAGCGCAGCTGACCGAGGGGGGCCCGCTCCCGCCGCTCAAGTCTGCCCAGTTCCTGCTCAGCGCGCCGGTCGTCGACACCGCGACGATCACCGCCCGCCGTCTTCGCGAGGGCCGCTCGGCCACGAGTGTCGCGGTGGAGACCGTCAGCGGGGGACAGGTCGCCGCCCACGCGTCGCTGATCTTCGCCGCCCCGCGGCCCAGCGCGATCGCCCACGATTTCGTCGTGACACCCGAGGTTCCGGGCCCGGACGACTGTCAGGCATTCTCGGAGGCGTCCTCGCTCCGGCCCGCGTTCGTGGACAACTTCGACATCCGCAAGGCGGGCGGCGCCGGCCCCATGTCCAACGACGGGCCGCCGCGATTCCTCGCCTGGGTCCGCCACCGTGGCGCCGAGGGGGTCGACCCGGCGACCGCGCTCGTCGCCCTGGCCGACGCGCTGCCGCCCGCGACAACCGCGGTGTTCACCGACTGGGCACCCATCAGCACCATGAGCTGGACATTGCACATCTGCACGGACGAGGTGCCCAAGCCAACGGAGTGGTTGTTGCTCGAATCGTCGAGCACGTTCACCCGCGACGGCTACTCGCACCAGTCGATGACGCTCTGGGACAGCGCATCCCGGCCGATCATCCAGGCCTCACAGACGGTCGCGGTGTTCGCCTGACCCGTCAGCCACCGCGGGAGTTCCGCAGTTCGCGCCCCTTTTCGATGTACTCCTGGTGGATCTTCTCGTTCTTGTCCGAGACAGTGGTGTCGCGGGGCGGAAGTTGCAGGCGCTCTTCGGCTGCCATACCCGCCTGGAGCTGTCGACCCCGCTCGAGTTCGGCGTCGAACTCGGCGCCGAACAGCAGGGCCAGATTCGTCAGCCACAACCACAGCAGGAAGACGATGACGCCCGCCAGTGCTCCGTAGGTCTTGTTGTAGCTGCCGAAGTTCGACACGTAGAGAGCAAACGCCGCTGACGCCACGATCCAGGTGACGATCGCGAGGACCGCGCCCGCGCTGATCCAGCGGAACTTCGGTTGCTTCACATTCGGTGTGGCCCAATACAAGACCGCGACGATCACCACGACGAACAACAACACCACCGGCCAGCGGACGATGTTCCACACCGTGAGCGCGGTGCTGCCGAAACCGATGGCGTCACCGATGGACCGCGCGATCGGCCCGCTGACGGCAAGCATCAGCGCCACTGCCGCAGCCAGGACGAGGGCCAGGAGCGTCACCAACAGCATGGCGGGCCGCAGTTTCCAGATCGGCCGGCCTTCGTCGACCTCGTACATGCGGTTCATCGCCCGCCCGAACGCACCGACGTACCCCGACGCCGACCACAGGGCGCCGGCGAGACCGAGCACGAGCGCGAGACCGGCACTCGGTGCGGCCACCAGTTGCTCGACGGGTGCGCGGAGGGTGTCCACCGCGTCCGAGGGACCGAGGTCTTCGACCATCGTCAACACCGCGTCGACCGTCTTCTCGCCCTGCCCGAAGACACCGAGCAGAGACACCATGGCGAGGAGCGCGGGGAACAGCGACAGCACCGAGTAGTAGGTGAGTGCGGCGGCGAGGTCGGTGCACTGATCGCGAGAGAACTCGCGGGCCGTCTTGCGCAGGACGAACATCAACGACGGTTTCGTCAGGTCGGTGGGCGACTCCGGTTTGCGAGGATCGTCGGGATCGGCATGCTCCGGGTCGTCGCGGACATCAACGTCGCGGACATCGACGTCCCGGTCCGGTTCCTTGGTCTGCTCATCCTTGCTCATACCCCGGTGTAGCCGCGGGGTTCGCGGACCAAACCCTTCATGCCGCGACCAGTGGGGACTGGTGAGCGACGGCGGACTGACCTCAGGCCCGGGCAGCGACCCGACTCACCTCGTCGACGACGCCCTGTAGATCCCCCTGGATGATCCTGGTCAGTGCAGCCGGCGTTTCGTCCTTGAAGCCCGCCAGGACAACGGGTTCCCCAAAGGTCACGCGTGGACGTGCACGGTCGCCGTCGTCCGGGTAGGCAATCCCGGCGGACACCAGCGAGACGTCGACCCCCGCCTTCAGCGCCCGGTAGGCGATGTGACCGATGCCGGTGCCGAGTTTCTGCAGACGGGTGACGTCGCCCTCGTTGCAGGTCCCTTCCGGGAAGACCGCGATGCTGTCACCGCGGACCATTCGCTCGACGCAGACGCCGAACATCTGCCGTCCGGCCTCCGCAGCCGCTCGGACGCCGTGGTCCTTCGGACGGAACACCGGGATACCGCCCAGGGTGTCGATCTTTCGTCGCTGCTCCGGATCCTCGAAGAGTTCGTCTTTCGCCAACACGCGCAGGTGGCCGATCCGGGGTCGAATGGGGGAGCGGAACCCCGCGGCCGCCAGCACCAGCGGATCGCGCTGGGAGACATGGTTGGCGGCGATCAGCAACGGCTTGCCGCTTCGGACCGTACGAACCAGACGATCGCGGGACGTGAAGCGCACGACGGGCCGAATCCTGGCGGCGAGCACCCCGTACATCAGCCTCGCGCGTACGCGGTCCTGCTGGTGATCCAGGTAGTGCGCGTATACGGCTTCAGACTGGGCGAGCTCTACATCCACGGAAGTTACGGTACCGTAGGTTAGCGGCTTCGCCCAACGAACGACGAAAGTCACCCGCGGCCTCGAGCACGAGAACCGCAGGTGACACGTCCGTGGTGGCGTCCGGAAGGTGTTTAGCCGGACCGTGCTCAGTCCGGCACCACGACCGCCCGGCCGCGCAGGTCATTCGCCGCCAGTCGTCGGTAGGCCTCGACGCCGTCGTCGAGTGAGAACTTCTCGACCGCCACCTCGAGAACTCCGTCCCGTGCCAGATCGAGCACCTCGATGAGTTCATCGCGCGCTCCCCAGTACGGTGCGCGCACCGACACCTCATAGGGCTGGGTGAAGAAGCCGACCTTCGCGGCCGCGACACCGTCGCCGATACCGACGATCACCACGTCGCCCATGGTGCCGACGACGCCCATCGCGATGTCGAGCGTCGGCTGCAGACCGACGAAGTCGAAGACGGCGGTCGCACCCTCACCGCCGGTGATCTTGCGGACATTGGCAACGGCGTCGGCGTCACTCAGCACCACCTCGTGGGCGCCGACCTCGCGCGCGAAGGCCAGCTTCTCGTCGTTCACGTCGAGCACGATCACCCGTGAGGGGGTCAGATGACGAAGCAGTTGGATGCCGACGTGTCCGAGGCCGCCGGCGCCGATGACCACCGCAGTCGTGCCGCCCACCAGCTTCGGAAGGCTCGGTTTGATCGCGTGATACGGCGTGAGTCCGGCGTCGGTGAGCGGTACCGCGGCCACCGGGTCCAGATCGCCGAGGGGAACCAGGTGCCGCCGGTTGTCGACGAGCAGGTACTCGGCCATCGCACCAGGGTTGCCGAGCCCCGGTGGTGCGATACCGAGTTCGCCCGCCCGGCTGCAGTAGTTCTCCAGACCCCGCGAGCAGAAGTGGCAGACGCCGCAGCCCCACGGCCCGTAGACCGCGACCGATGTGCCTTCGGAGACACCCGTGACGCCGCTGCCGACTTCGGCCACCACGCCCGCACCCTCGTGGCCGAGCGTCATGGGCAGGGGATAGGCGAAACCCTCTTCGGGCAGATTGAGCACGAAGTCGTCCGAATGGCACGCTCCGGCGGCCGTCACCTTCAGCAACACCTGGCCCGGACCCGGCACCGGCTTGTCCACTTCCCGCAATTGCGGGGGTTGACCTGGTTTGACGATCTGAATGGCCTTCATGCGCATACCTTTCGATCCGGGAGAGAGTGACCCGACCTCCGGTCTACTCGGCCGGGCGCAACGGCATGTATCTTCCGGCGAACTCGACATGAACTTCTCGACCTGGCGTCGTGGAGTTCACCATCGTCGGGTTCACCATCGGCGGGACGGATTCCGCGCCGCGCAACGCACACACTGCCGGGCCGCGGGAAGAACCTCGAGCCGCTCGGGGTCGATCACCGTGCCGCAGGTCTCACAGCGTCCGTACGATCCGCGACCGACGCGTTCGAGCGCAGCGTCGATCTCGTCCAGACGAACCCGTGACCGCTCGAGCTGGGCCACCAGCTGGCCTCGCTCGACGGCGAGCGTCGTCCCTTCGGGATCGTGCTCGTCGTCGGAGGCAGCGTCCGCTGTCGCCTCGATGACGGCGGCCAACCGAGCGGACATCGATTCGATGAGCGCCGTCGTTCGGGCGCGTTCGATGATCAGCGATGTCTCCGATTCGGTCGGGTCGGGTCTGTTCACCGTGACCGACCCCGGGAATCACGCATGCACGTCACGAAGACCGACCGCACCGCGCAGGCCGGAGCAATTGATGCACCCCACACAACCGATGCAATCGGTGCACCGGATACAACCGACACACCCGACGCACCCGCGGCACAGCAGGCTCGCCACGACGCCGAGGCTCCCGGCGATCCCGAAACTGAGTGCTGTGCCCATACTTCCGGCGACGACCGCACTGGCGGCCGTCACCGCCGAACCCGCGACGATCGCACTCGCGACGGTCCCGGCCGAGGAGCTGACGGCCGCGCTGGAGGCCGTACCTGCCGAATTGGCGACAGCCGCGCTGGCGACAGTGCCCGCCGAGTTCGCCACCGCAATGCTCGACACCGTCCCGATGGAGCGGGCCACCGCCGTCGAATTCCGCGTTGCCGGCGAGTCGCCGACGCTGGTCTGAACCCTCGTGAGCGTCCACATGACGTCCATGGTCGCGCAACCGGCCGACGCGTGAGCCCGTTTCGGACCGCCGGAGTGTTCCGCGGAACACTCCTGGACGCTCAGGTTCCGCAGAACGTCTGGAACGACGAGTTGAACTCGTCGGGGGCGGGCGACGTGTACTTCACCCATTCGACGCGGCGCTCGAACGGGTTGGTCACGACGTCGAGCAGTTCCGCGAACAACGTGAGGTCACCGCCGTTCGCAGCCTGCAACGCTTCGTCGACCAGATGATTGCGTGGGATGTAGAGCGGGTTCACGCGGTCCATCGCATCAGCGGTGGCCGCCTCGTCGCGACCGTGTCGGGCCAGGGCTTCCCGCCAGCGCGCGAGCCACTGCGTCGAGGCCTCTCGCGGAAGAAGGATGTCGAGCGGGGTGCTTCGTCCACGGAGTTCCTCCGCAAGCGCCCGGAAGGCACCTGTCCAGTCGGCCCGATGGGCTGCCAGCAGCGTCAGGAGGTCGTCGATCACCTCGTGCTCGACGAAGGTGTCGGCCAGGCCCAGCTTTGCCGACAAACCGTCGTAGAGATGGCGCTCGTAGTGCGCGTCAAAGGTCGACAGCGTTGCCGTCGCGACGGCGATCGCATCGTCCGGCGTCGGACTGATCAGCGTGAGGAGCGTTTCAGCGAAACGTGCGAGGTTCCACTTCAGGACGGCGGGCTGGTTCCCGAAGGCGTAGCGTCCACCGTGGTCGATCGAACTGAACACGGCCGCGGGGTCGAAGGCGTCGATGAACGCGCACGGACCGTAGTCGATGGTCTCTCCGGAGATGGTGGTGTTGTCGGTGTTCATCACACCGTGCACGAACCCGACCAGCATCCACTGGGCGACGAGCGCTGCCTGCCGCTCGACCACACGCTCCAGCAACTTCGCGTAGCGGTTCCCGCCACCGGTCGTGGGCACTTCGGCGAGGTCGGGATAGTGGCGCGCGACTGCATAATCGGCGAGCGGCTGCAGAACACTCCCGTTCCGCGCCGCGAACTCGAAGGTCCCTACACGCAGGTGGCTCGCCGCGACCCGGGCGAGTACCGCTCCCGGCTCGACGCCGTTGCGATGAATCCCGCGGCCGGTTGCCACCACCGCCAGCGATCGCGTGGTGGGTACGCCGAGTGCATGCATCGCTTCGCTGACCAGGTACTCGCGAAGCATCGGCCCGACCACCGCGAAACCGTCCCCGCCTCGTGAAAACGGTGTCGGCCCTGAACCTTTCAACTGGAGGTCGACGCGACGGCCCTCGACGTCCACGAGCTCGCCGAGTAGGAGGGCGCGTCCGTCTCCCAGCAGCGGTGCATACCCACCGAACTGATGACCGCTGTACGCCGTCGCCACCGGCTTGCCGTCGGCGGGCACGGCCGCGCCGGAGAGGATCGCTATCCCGTCTTCTGTACGCAGGGAATCGACGTCGAGACCCAACGAGGCCGCGAGCTGGTCGTTGGCGACGAGAAGGCGCGGATCGGGGACGTCGGCGCCTCGCCATTCGACGGTAAGAGGCGTCAGTTCGTCGGCGAAAGTGCTCTCGAAGCCGGTGATCGCGTCGGATGTGCGTGCAGGGGAGTCGGTGGCAGCCACTCCCCGAGCGTAACCACTTCCTCGTATCGCCTGGTCACGTTGGCGTCCGGGACGCCTTCAGCGTGTGATCACGTCCGATTCCGACATCGCTCAGGCCGCGACGGTGGCACCGCAGATGCCACACGCCTCGAACTGCCGACGGCCCCAGCGCGCCACCGGGATGAAGAAGAGCGTGAATTGGCTGTACTCCCGCATCCTGGCCCACTGGGTGGTGTTGTGGCATCGCGGGCATGTCCTCGTGTGTCCCGCACCGAGATGTTGTTGCCTGCGACCGAATCCGAAAAGGAAGAACACGTCGCCATCGTGCCAGAAGGAGGACGTGGCGACCGTTTCCACCATCACGGGCCCCGAACCGGAGGCTCCGCCCGTTGAGAAGTTCCATGCCACAACTGCTTCCGGAGACCAGCAGCATGGTCCGAGACGCCTTAGGCTTGGGCTCGCCGAATATCAACAGAGGGGACCCGACACCGATGGACAGGACTGTGATCGTGACCGGCGGCGCCGGCGGGATGGGACTGGCCACCGCCAGGATCATGGGTCGCGACCACCATGTGGTGCTCACCGACGTCAGAGAGGATCCGCTGGCCTCCGCCGTGGCCGATCTCGAGTCGAGCGGGATCCGCGCTCGGTACGTCGTCGCCGACATCACCGACCGCGGATCCGTGGACGCCCTCTTCGCGACCTCCGCCGCCTCCGCGCCCCGTACGCGCGGTGGTGCACGCCGCCGGGGTGAGTCCACAGATGGGGTCGGCGGAGAAGATCATCAAGATCAACGCCGTCGGGACCATCAACATCACCGAGGCATCCCTTGCCGCCGCAGGCGAGGGATTCGCCCTCGTCAACGTCGCGTCCATCGCCGGGCACATGCTGCCGTCGGTCATGGTGCCGCGGCGCACCTACCGGCTGGCGACGCGCGACGTCGAGGAGTTCACCCGCAAGATGATCGCGAACGCATCCCGCGGTCCGGCCAGGATGCATCCCGGTTCGGCGTATTCGCTGAGCAAGAACTTCGTCATCCGTCACTCGGCGGACCGAGCCGGTGCGTTCGGTGCTCGGGGTGCCCGCATCTTGTCCGTCTCGCCGGGATCGTTCGACACCGAGATGGGCCGGCTCGAGGAGAAGAGCGGGTCGGCCAGACTGTTGGAGTTCGCCGCACTCAAACGATTCGGCCGCCCGGACGAGATCGCGGAACTGCTGGCCTTCTGCGCCGGCGACAAACCGGGCTATCTCACCGGCACCGACATCCTGTGCGACGGCGGCACCAAGGCCGGACTGGGCATCAGAGGCATGCTGGCAATGACTCGCGGCGCCTGAATCCAGACCTGCACCCGCGTGTGGCGCACCTGCCGACGAGTTGAATCGACCGCTTCGATGGGCCTGGCACCCGTCCGCTTCGGCTGGGGGTGTTCTCTTCGCACGCGTGTGCGAAGATGGTCGGTGTGAGTTCGCATCGAAGGCCGGGACTGACTCCCGACGATCTGGAATCTCTCTCCGCGGCGCTCGCCGCAGGCAAGCGGGCCACCGTGTACCTACGCGATCCGATGCCGTCGCTGGGGCTCGACGCGGGAGCATCGGCACGCGTCGTGTCGATCGACGGATCCACGGTGATGGTGAGCCCCAAGGGCGTCGACGACCAGCTACCGTTCGAGGCCGACGAACTGCAGAAGACCCGAGCAGCGACCTCTGTGTCCTCCGCACGTCAGCGAGCTGCCAGGGCGACACCGGCGCCGAATCCCGGGCAGCCACCGAAACCCGCACAGGCACCGAAACCCGTTGCACCGAAACCCGTTGCGCAGAAACCGAAGGCGGAGTCACCTCAGGCACC
This sequence comes from Gordonia amicalis NBRC 100051 = JCM 11271, assembly GCF_000332995.1. Lineage (GTDB taxonomy): Bacteria > Actinomycetota > Actinomycetes > Mycobacteriales > Mycobacteriaceae > Gordonia > Gordonia amicalis. Next base: position 129,302 of record NZ_BANS01000013.1, on the reverse strand, counting down.
TGCGGTGCGCACCGAACACTCATCGCGCGCTGAACCGGAAACGGACACGGTGAAGCCGAGACCCGTCCCGCCCAAGGCACCCAGACGCCCGAAGACCGCGTCGGTGGTGAGCGTCACCGTGGCATCGGCGGGCGAGAACACGTGGACGGTGTCCGTCTCGCACGGCAGCAGGAAGGGCAAGGCAACCGAGGTGACCGCAGACCGGGTGGCGCGTGCGATGCGCGAACTGGGTGACGAGACCGCGGTCGCGGCAGTCGACGGCGTGATCGAGTCCGCACGTGCCGCGGCTCAGGAGCGGATCGATGAGCTCACCCGCGAGTTGGAGAGCGCGCGGGCTGCTCTGGCCCATCTCGACGGAGACTCCACGGACGACTGACGCGAGGTCAGCCGGCTGGTGGGGCGAAGAACTCCAGCGCGATGTTGTCCGGGTCGCGAAAAGAGATCCCCGACCCGTAGTGCGCGTGTTTGATTCCGCTGTGCTCGATTCCAGCCTCGTCGAGGCGTGCGACCCAGTCCTCGAGTTCGGATTGCGTGCAGGCGAACGCGATATGGTCCAGTCCCACGTTCAGTTCGCTGAACGGATGCGTACCGCCAGAATTCGTGGTGTGGGTGTGGAGGCCGAACAGTGTTCCACCGCCGAGCGCGAAGACCGTGTGGTGGAAATTGCCGGACTCTTCGTCTTCGTCCAGAACGGGCTGGGCGTCGAGCAATTTCTGGTACCACGCAGTGCTGGCGTCGAGATCGCTGACAGTGATCGCGACGTGGGTGAGTGCAGGAAAGTTCGGCATCGTCGCCTTCTCCTGACGTTGCAAGATTTGGTTTTCCGTTGAGGGACAGCCGGTTCCACGGCGACCTACGCGAGACCGGAGGTCGTCGGGGACAGCGCGCCGATGAGCGGATCAAGAAGCGCAACGCGTCGATCAGTATATCGCCGGCCCCGAATCGGGATCCCGGCTCTGTGATTCGTGGCGCTACCCGGCCCGTCTGGTGAACACTCGACAGATGAGCCGCAAGAGGTCTGCTGTCGCAGTCGGTGCCGCCACCACAGCGGCGGCCGTTGTCGTTCGAGATCTGTTTCAGCGCGAGCACTCGTTGCTGCGCAACTTCCCGCTCGTCGGACATGCGCGCTACTGGATCGAGACGTTCGGACCCGAGTTACGTCAGTACATTGTCGCCGCCAACGACGAAGAGCGTCCGTTCACCCGCGATCAACGCCGGTGGATCTATTCCTCCTCCAAGAAAGAGAACAACTACTTCGGGTTCGGCACCGACAACGACGTCGAGTTCACGAGCGGATTCCCGGTGATCAAACATCGGACGTTCAGCCAGTCGTCTGCGCCGGCTTCGGCACCCGAGGCCGGCCACGAGGTGGTCCTGCCCTGCGCGAAGGTGGTCGGCGCAGCACGTGGACGACCAGGTGCGTTTCGCCCGACGTCGGTTGTCAACATCTCCGGGATGAGCTTCGGAGCCCTGTCCGGGAACGCCATCGAGGCACTCAATCGCGGGGCCGCCATGACCGGCGCGCTCCACAACACCGGCGAGGGCGGGATCTCGCCCTATCACCGCCACGGTGGGGACCTAGTCTTCCAGATCGGCACCGCCTATTTCGGCTGTCGAGACGCCGACGGTCGTTTCGACCTCGCCCGCCTGAAAGCCGTCGTCGCCGGAGCTCCGGTACGCGCGCTCGAGATCAAACTCAGCCAGGGCGCCAAGCCCAATCTGGGTGGGTTGCTACCCGGCCCCAAGGTGACTGCGGAGATCGCAGAGGCGCGCGGCGTCACGGCGGGACGTGATTGCGTGAGTCCATCACGGCACGCCGAATTCTCCGACGCCGACAGCATGCTCGACTGGGTCGAACTTCTCGCCGCCGAAACAGGGCTGCCGGTGGGCATCAAATCCGCGGTCGGAGACCTCGACTCGTGGCATCAGATCGCCGACCTGATGGCGACGACCGGCCGCGGAGTCGACTTCGTCACCATCGACGGAGGAGAAGGCGGCACGGGCGCAGCACCGTTGCTCTTCGCCGACACCGTCTCGCTCCCGTTCTTCCTCGCGTTCAGCAGGGTTTATCGGATCTTTGCCGAGCGGAACCTACATCAGCAGATCACGTTCATCGGTAGCGGCAAGCTCGGCCTACCCGACAACGCCGTCCAGGCCTTCGCACTCGGATGCGACATGATCAGCGTCGCCCGCGAGGCGATGCTGTCCGTCGGCTGTATCCAGTCCCAGAAATGCCACACCGACACCTGCCCGACGGGTGTTGCCACGCAGAACAGCTGGCTCACAAGGGGATTGGTGCCCGACGATAAGGCGCCCCGAGCGGCGAACTACATCACGACGCTACGCCGTGACCTGGCGAGGGTCGCGCAGGCCTGCGGCGTCGACCACCCGGGACTCATCACCACCGAGTCGGTGGAGATTCTGGACGGCCGGCGAAGCTCCAGACCGATGACCGAGGTGTACGGGTACTCGCCGGGTATGGGTCTTCCGTCGGACGCCGACTGTGCGGAGATCACACGTCTGATGAGCGATCAGCGCCAGGGCGGTTCGGCTCCGCCTTCGGCGACGAGCGCGAGCTGAGGAGAACCTGCCTAATCGACGGAGCGGCGGTCGGATGACGGTCTCACTCCGGGTCGGCGAAGCGGGGTTCCCGTCCGGACATGCCGGCGCGCACGGCCTCGAGCTGATTCGGCGACCCCATCAACTCGACCTGCAGTGTGCTCTCGAGCAACAGTGCCGCCGCCGGATCGGCGCCACTCCAGGTCTCGTCGTAGAGGCGTTTCGCGGCGCGCACGGCATGTGGCGACTTCGCGGCGATCTCATGGGCGAGCGTCAAGGCGCGGGCGAGAGGGTCGTCGGCAATTCCGGTGACCAACCCGACCTCGTGGGCTTCGGCGCCCGACAGGATGCGGCCCGTGAACGTCAGTTCCTTGGCCACGTCGGCCGCAAGAAGCCCGGGAAGCGTCTGGGTGATGCCCATGTCCGGCACCAGACCCCATTTCACCCCATCACGGACAGGCGGGCGTCGGACGTCGCGTAGCGGATGTCGGCACCGAGAGCGACCTGCAGTCCGCCTCCGAAGCAGTTGCCGTGTAGCACCGCGATCACCGGAGCCGGCACGCGCCGCCAGTCGAGAGACACCCGCTGCGCATGGTTTCCACGGTCGGCGTCGTCACGCTCCAGCAACGAGCCGCCCAACCCCTCGCCACCGAGAGACGAGATGTCGAGGCCGGAACAGAAACTCTTTCCGGCCCCGTGAACGACGACGGCCCGCACGCGACGGTCAGCCGCCAGTTCGCCGGTCACATCGAGCAACGCGTCGAACATCGCGGGGTCCAGCGCATTGTGCTTCTCCGCGCGGTTGAGCGTGACCGTCGCGACCCCCGCCTCGTCGACATCGAGCAGGATCCTTTGTGCAGTCACCATCTTCGTCACCTCTCCACCTGTCGTCGGGCCACGGGCATGTACCCGAGCGCTTACACTACGGCCGTGGAGGAATCGGTCTGGAAGTTCAGCGAATCCGACGGCTCGGTCGTGGTGCACACCGGGGTCACCGGACCGGCGGCACGCACCGGCCATCGGCTGACGATCGCGATGCGTGCATGGACCGCGGTCGTGACCTTGAAAGACCTGGTACCCAACCGCATCGCGGCGACGATCTCAGTGGACTCCATGCAAGTGGAAGCCGGCGAGGGCGGACTCACCCCGATGACGGGAGCCGAGAAGTCGCTCGCCCGTATGAACGCCTTGAAGTCCATGCGCGCCGACAAGTACCCCGAGATCTCCTATCAATCCGAGGCACTCACCGCGACGGCACACGGGTACCGAGCCGACGGCACGTTGACCATCCACGGCCGTACACGCCCGCTTTCGTTGGACTTCGAAGTCGTCGAGACCGCGGCGGGCCGGCAGATCTCCACCGACGCGACGATCACTCAGAGCGACTTCGGGATCAAGCCGTACTCGCTGATGATGGGCACGCTGAAGGTCGCCGACGACGTTCGAGTGGTCGTCGACGTCGCCCGCGCTCGGTGACCGTGGTGTGGATGTCGACCGACTCGGCGGCGGTCCGCCCCTCCTCCCGATCGGTACGCTCGAAGGTGCCCGATTTGTCGGCCGGGCCCGAGGCCTCGCGAAGGCTCCAGCCTGACGAGTCCGTCGGACACGCACGAGCTGGAGAGAACCATGGAAGCACTGATCCTGATCGCCGTCATCGTCCTGGTCGTCGTCGGGGTGGTGGTGATCGCACAGCAGCGCTCCGGGGCGAACGCCGCTCGCACGCTCGACGACGCCAAGGCTGACGCACGGCAAGCCATCGAACGCCTCGGCGGGCAAGTGTTCATGTTGGTCGGCGACGGTCCGGCGTCGAAGCAGGCGCTCGCCGATGCGGGGGAGCGGTACACCGCAGCCGGTTCGCAGATCGAGCAGGCAAACTCGCCCGCACAGGCGCGACTGGCCAAGCAGACCGCCCTCGAAGGCCTCTATTACATCCGTGCGGCTCGGGTCGCGATGGACCTCGATCCCGGTCCTGCCATCCCGGAACTCGATGGTCAGCAGAGCGCGGGCAGGGTCACCGAAGATCGGCAGGTCGACTTCGAAGGACGCAAGGTCGAGGCGTCACCCAACCCGTCTGATCGGACGCCGAACTACTACCCGGGTGGCCGCGTCGCCGGTCGCCCGGTCCCAGCCGGTTGGTATTCGGAGCCCTGGTGGCGGCCGGCTCTCGTCGCGGGTGCCTGGGGCGTCGGGTCCATGTTCCTGTTCTCTGCAATGTTCTCCGGGATGGCGGGCGTCCCGTATGACGCACAGGGCTTCGAGAGCGGCGTCGGCGACGGTTCGGACCTGGGCGCCATCGACGGAGGCGACGCCGGCGGCGGGGATGACTTCGGCGGAGACGACTTCGGCGGGGGCGATGCCGGCGGCGATTTCGGCGGCGGCGACTTCGGCGGCGGGTTCGATTTCTGATCCCGCCGATCCGTCGAAACCCGCGGCGGGTTCCCTTCGCGGCAGGGTCGTAGCCGTGCGTCATCACCATCGGACAGCGCCTCAGAACGGTAGCCGGCTTTCCAGGTGGTCGCGGCGTTCGGCGTCGCGGAGTGCTTCCCGCTCCCGCCTGTTGCGGGCGCGTTCAGCCCGCCCGCGGACCTGTTTGGCGGCCAGTCGGCTGCGGTAGCGGCGGGGGTTGTCCGCCGGGCCCGATGATGCGTGGACCGGATGGAGCTCGGGCGGCCTGCTCGAACCGGGTCCGACGCAGGTCGGGTCCCACACCCTGGTGCGGGTCCGCAGGATCATGCGCGATCTCGGCGTCAGGAACGGGGACAACCGAACCAGGTCAATCGACCATGACCCGAATTCGGTGACACAGATCACTCGGGGCCATATAGTTACCCAATGCCACTTAGTCATCTAAGTGACAGAGGATGGCAGCGCCGTCTCTATCCCCAACTGAAAAGGACACCGATGAAACCGTTCAGAGGCTCGCGCGTCGCCCAGATGGTGGCCGCATCGATAGCGGTGGTAGCGCTGAGCGCGACAGCCGCATGTAGCAGCGACGACGGCAGTGACGGCTCCGCGTCCGAGAGCGTCGCCGCGCCGGAGGGTTCGTTCCCCGGGAATGCGGCCAGTGGCGAGCCCGTGAAGATCGGTCTCATCAACAACGAAGGCGGGCAGGCCATCTCGATGCCCGAGAACCGGGAATCGGCCGAGGCCGTCGTCCAGTACGCGAACGAGAACCTCGGTGGCATCGGTGGCCGGCCCATCGAACTGGTCACCTGCAAGCAAGGCGAAGACGCCAACCAGGCCCGCGACTGCGCCAACAAGATGGTGGAGGCGAAGGTCTCTGCAGTCCTCATGACCAGCAGCGGCCAGGGAAATTCGATGGTTCCGATCATCACCGGTGCCGGGATCCCCTACGTTTCGGCGGCCGGTCAGGCGTCGTCGGAGCTGACCACTCCGGGCGCCTTCATGTGGACCGCAGGTCTGCCTGGTGCCATGACCTCGATGGCGAAGTACTCCGCCCAACAGGGCATGAAGAACGTGACGGCTTATGTGATCGACGTCCCGGCAGCGACTGCCGGTGTCCAGGCGATGGGCGCACCCGCCTTCCAGGCCGCGGGAGTCAACCTCAAGGTCGTGCCGATCCCGCCGGGCACCCCGGACGCCACCCCGCAGGTGAGTGCCGGGCTGGGAGACAAGCCTGACGGTGTGGTGGTCATCGGTGAATCCACCCTCTGCACATCGGTGTTCAAAGCCTTGAGCACGGTGTCGACAACCGCCGAGAAGATGACCATCCAGCCGTGTTCCGATCCGGCGGTCGTCGAGGCGGTCGGTGCCGAGAACCTCAGCGACACGAAGGTTTCGACCGCTTCGGTCATCAACTCCGATGACCCGGAGACCCAGCTCTACAAGGCGATCATGGCCAAGTACGCGCCCGACACCGACATCGAGGGCTTCGCGATCATCGGCTATCAGGGCATGCTCGGCCTGGTCCGCGCAACCGAGTCGGTGCAGGGCACCGACACCTCACCCGCCGCCCTTACCGCCGCGATCAAGAGCGCCAAGGATGTTCCGCTCCCAGCCGGCTACGGGCTGACGTTCACCTGCGACGGCAAGGCGATGCCGGGCATGCCGTCGGTGTGCGGCAGCGGAGGCATCATCGTCACCTTCAAGGACGGCGAGCTCGTCGACCCGAAGCTCGTCTGAACACGGCGAACGTTCACCACACCCGCACGATGACCGGAAGTCGGTAGATGACCCAAGATATCCAGTTCTTGCTCCTAGGGCTCGGCAACGGCGCTGTCTACGCAGCATTGGCGCTGGCTCTGGTCATGACCTACCGGAGTTCGGGTGTGGTGAACTTCGCCACCGGGGCCATCGCGCTCTACATCGCGTACACGTACGCGTACTTGCGCGATGGTGAACTCCTCATCCCGATCCCGGGATTTCCCAAGACAATTGATCTCGGGGGACCCCTGGGACTGGCGCCCGCCATGGCGATCGCTCTGCTGATCGCCGCCGGGTTGGGCGCTCTCCTATACCTCTGCGTGTTCCGGATGTTGCGGACCGCACCAGCGACGGCCAAGGCGGTGGCGTCGATCGCCGTGATGTCGGTGATCCAGGCCGTGCTCGCCGCGCGGGTGGGCACCAGCCCGGTGTCGGTGGATGCGATCCTGCCCACCGAGATCATCGAGATCGGCGACATCCGGGTCCCGGCTGATCGCGTCTGGATTGCGGCGCTGGTCGTGGTGCTGACGGTGCTGTTGATCCTGGCGTTCCGTCTGACCCGCTTCGGTCTCGCGACCCGAGCGGCCGCCGAATCGGAGAAAGGTGCGATCGTCGCAGGTCTGTCACCTGAACGCATCGCCTACGCCAACTGGGCACTGTCGACGATGATCGCGGGTCTGTCAGGCATCCTCATCGCCCCGATCGTCCCGCTGATCCCGGTGTCCTACACGCTGTTCATCGTGCCGCACTGGCCGCTGCGCTGGTCGGCAACTTCAGTGCGATCGGGCCGGCGGTGGCGGCCGGGCTGGGTATCGGAGTATTGCAGTCGGAGATGACACACCTGCAGGCGACGGTCAGCTGGATGCCGTAATCAGGGATGGCCGAGCTGATACCCCTGGCGATGATCTTGATCTTCCTGGTGCTGCGCGGCAAACCCCTACCCACCCGCGGCGCCATCGTCCAGAACACTCTGGGCGCCGCACCTCGTCCACGAAATCTGTTGCTTCCCAGCATCGCCGGTGTCGTGGTCGCACTCGGGTTCCTGATCTTCACCGAGGGCAGTGTCCGGGGCGCGGTCATTGTCACGTTCACGGTGGCGATCATCGCCCTGTCCCAGGTGGTGGTCACCGGGTTCGCCGGTCAGATCTCATTGGCGCAGTTGACCCTTGCGGGAGTGGCAGCGTTCATGATGTCGCGTCTGACCACCGATTGGGGTGTTCCGTTCCCGATCGCACCGGTGCTGGCGGCCGTGGCGGCGACGGTGGTGGGTGTTGTCGTCGGACTGCCGGCACTGCGTATCCGGGGTCTGCCGGTCGCGGTCGTCACACTCAGTCTCGCGGTGTTCCTGGAGGCGTTCTGGTTCCGCAACAACGAGTTCAACGGAGGAATCGACGGGGCTGCCGTCAAGGATCCGTCGCTGTTCGGCCTGGATCTCGGCATCGGTTCCGGGAACACCTACCCCAACATCGCGTTCGGCGTCCTGTGCCTCATCGTCCTGACGTTGGTCGGCCTGGGTGTCGCCCGGCTGCGGACCAGTCGGTTGGGCGCCTCGATGCTGGCGGTACGCGCGAATGAACGATCGGCCGCGGCGGCCGGAGTGAACGTGTCACGAACGAAGCTGGTGGCGTTCGCCATCGGCGCGTTCATCGCCGGGATCGGCGGCTCACTCATGGCTTATCAGCAGACCGTCGTGGTTCCCGAGTCATATGCCGCCATCGCCGGAATCGGTATGTTCGCACTGGTGTACCTGGCCGGTGTCACCTGTGTCTCCGGCGGCGTTCTCGCGGGGATCATGGGGGCCGGCGGCATCCTGTTCGTCCTGCTCGACCGTGCGGTCAACCTGGGCACGTACTACCACGTCATCACCGGCATCCTCCTGGTCATCACCATCATCGCCAACCCCGAGGGCATCATCTCCGAGGTACACAAGGCGACGAACTGGTTGCGCACCAGGGCCTTTGGCCGCAAGGACACCGTCGCCGAACTCGAACTGGCCATCTCACCCGGCACCGATTCGCCGACTATCGAGGCACCCCGCGCCCCCGGCGAGGTGATCCTGTCGTCGAAGGAGATCGGCGTCCGCTACGGCGGCGTGGCCGCCGTCGACAACGTGTCGTTCGACGTCCGCGAAGGCGAGATCATCGGCCTCATCGGACCCAACGGAGCCGGCAAGACCACCCTCATCGACGCCATCAGCGGATTCGCGGACTCGACCGGCAGTGTGAACCTGGAGGGCCACAGCCTCGACGGGCAGCGCCCCTTCCAGCGCAGCCGCCACGGGTTGGGTCGCACGTTCCAGGGCATCGAACTGTACGACGACCTCTCGGTCCGTGAGAATGTGGCCGTCGGCACCACCGCCGCCCGGCACCGCCCGGACACGGCGACGCTGGGGGAGGACGAGTTGGACCGGCTCTTCGAGTTGTTGCACCTCGTCCCGGTGGTCGATCGGCAGGTGAAGGAACTCTCGCAGGGACAGCGGCAGCTTGTCTCGGTTGCTCGCGCACTTGCCGGGCGTCCGCGGGTGGTCCTCCTCGACGAACCGGCCGCCGGACTCGACAGCACCGAGAGCTTGTGGCTCGGGCACCGGCTCCGAGCGATCCGCGATGCGGGGGTGACCGTCGTGATGATCGACCACGACATGGAACTGGTTCTCGCCGTCTGTGACCGGATCGTCGTTCTCGACCTCGGCAAGGTGATCGCGATCGGAACCCCGGACGAGATCCGTAGCGATCCGACCGTTACCAGCGCCTATCTCGGCGCCACCCACAGCGGAGAGGAGCTGAAGGCATGAGCCCTGTACTCAGCTGCACCGGATTGGACGCCGGATACAACGGTCGGCCGTGCGTTCGCGGATTCGATCTCGAGCTCGGCGCGGGGGAGGTGCTGGCGCTGCTCGGCCCGAACGGGGCAGGCAAGACCACGGTGCTGATGTCGCTGGCCGGCCTGCTGCCGACCTTGGCCGGCACGGTGTTCGTCGACGGACACCAGGTGAAGTCCGGACACGCTCGGAGCGCGGCCAAGGCCGGACTGGTCCTGGTTCCCGACGACCGCTCGTTGTTCACCTCGCTCACCGTCGAGGAGAATCTACGGCTCTCGGTCCGATCGCGACGTTCCTGGCCGGCCGAACGCGATTCGATCCTGGAGACCTTCCCGCAGCTGGCCGACCGGCTCAAGGTGCCGGCCGGGGCGCTGTCGGGAGGTGAGCAACAGATGCTCGCGATCGGGCGGGCTCTCGTTCAGCACCCCAAGGTCCTGCTGATCGATGAGCTCAGCATGGGTCTGGCGCCGGTCATCGTCGAACGTCTCCTACCCGTGGTGCGTGCCGTCGCCGACAGCACCGGCGCTGCGGTCATCCTCGTCGAGCAACATGTCCAGCTCGCCCTCGAGGTCGCGGACACCGCCATGGTCATGCGCCACGGCAACCAGGTGCTCCGAGGCGATGCCGCCGAACTCGCCGCGACGCCCGACGTGATCGAGAACGCGTACATGGGGGAGGCGTTCGCTTCGTCCTGAGCGGAAATCGAACTGCAGGTCAGACCCTTCCGATATCCAGTCCTGAACCGGCCGACTGTCAGGCCGGCTCTAGCGCCCGCTTGGCCTTCTCCAACGCGGCGAGCGTACGCAACACAGAATCGCGCTTGGCGGTCAAGTCGGACACCTTCGCCTTGCCGCTCAAACCGGAATCCTTCTGAGCGACTGCCAGGCGTTCCTCGATCTCGGCGAGCTGTGCCAGCAGGGACTCGGCGCGGTTCATGAGCGCAGCACGGTCGGGTCGGGAGACGTCGGCGGGTCGGGTGCCCCCGGACTTGACGTTCTGCGCCTTGACGGGCGCAGCCTTTCCACCTGTCTTCGTGGCGGTGGACGCGGATCGGGCGACGCCACGCTGCCCGGACCGGGATGCACCACGCGGTGGAGTGTGCGTACGGGTCTGGTTCAGCACCGCCCAGGCCTCGCGAGCTGCGACCCGGTGTTCGCGTTCTTCTTCATCGTCGGACGTCAGCGACCCACCCAGGGGTCGTAGACCATAGAATCCGACGAACTCGCGAGCCGCAGCGATGGTCTGTTCTGCGGTGCGGCAGCGTCCGCATCGCGGTTCCCCGCGGAGTTCCGCGATGTCCTCGCTGGATGAGCACCATACGCATGCGTGGGCAGTGAGATCGGTCACGAGAGTATCGGCAGCAGCGGGATTCACGGGTGAAAAGACTACGGCACAAAGCTTTTCAAATCGAAATCGGGTTCGCCGGCACGAAGGGTCGCAGGTCGACCAGGCCTCCGGCCCCGGAACGATGCCCGACGCGGCAGGACCTTTTCCGTTCTACTGGTGACTTTTGACCCCGCCGTTCTCGTCGGGTTGGTACGACGATGAAGGTTCCGGAGGGGAACTGGCGGCGCCACACCTGGGAGACAACCATGACTGATTCAGTGACCGATGCGACGGCACCGATCGTCGTCGGTGTGGACGGTTCGGACTGCGCTCTGATGGCGGTTCGCTGGGCGGCCGGCGCCGCCGTCCGGGAGAAGCGAGATCTGCGTCTGCTCTCCGCGGTGGGCATCCTGCCCGGCGCATACGCGCCGGCACCGACGATGACTTCCCCGGCTGTGGTGGAGGCCATGCATGCCGGCGCGGCGCGTGCCATCGACGCCGCGACGCAGGTGGCGGCCGACGTCGCCCCGAACGTCGACGTCGAGGGCAAGACCGTGAGCGGATCGGCCACGCTCGCGCTCCGGCACGCGTCTACCTGGGCCCACATGCTTGTCATCGGTAGACGTGGGCTGGGTGGAGTCCGCGGACTGCTCTTCGGATCGGTCAGCAATGACGCGACAGCGCACGCAGAGTGTCCGGTGGTGGTGGTCGGCGGCCCTGCTCCGACGACCGGACCCGTGGTCGTCGGTGTCGACGGGTCTCCTACGTCGACGGCTGCGATCGGCCACGCGTTTCGTCAGGCGGACCTGTTGAAGACGCCTCTGCTCGGGGTGCATGCGTACGGAGGCTCGTCGGGAGCCGCGTTCTACGGCGCGGATCAGAGGACCCTTCGGCAGTTCGAAGACGAAGCCGAAGAGTTGCTGGGTGAACAGCTCGCCGGCTATCCGGAGGACTTTCCGGACGTCAAGATCGAGCGGCGGGTCGGGATCGCTTCACCGGCGGAAGAGATCGTGGACGCCGCACAGTCAGCACAACTGGTCGTGGTGGGAACGCGGGGTCGCGGTGGTTTCCGCGGTCTGCTCTTGGGATCGACCAGCCGGGCGGTCATGGAGGTGGCGCCGTGTCCGGTGATGGTGGTGCACAAGAAGCCCTGACCGGTTGGGAGTCGCCCGAGGTCTTGACTGGTGGGGAGGCGTCTCAGAGGGGAGTGGGAAGATGACCACAACCACGTGGGTCGTGATCGGCTGCGTTATCGTCGCGATCTTGCTCGTGGCCGCCACGGCCATCCGGATCGTTCCCGAGTACCAACGAGGCGTCGTCTTGCGCTTCGGCAAACTCGCCGGCACACGGAAACCAGGACTGCGCCTGATCATCCCCGTCGCCGACCGCATGATCAAGGTCTCCATGCGTGTGGTGACGATGCCGATCCAATCGCAGGGAATCATCACCCGGGACAACGTGAGCGTGGACATCTCCGCGGTCGCCTACTACCGCGTCGTCGACCCGGTGAAGGCGGTGGTCGAAATCGAAGACGTCCATGCGGCGATCAACCAGATCGCCCAGACGACGCTGCGCAAAGTCGTCGGGCAACACTCTCTCGACGATGTGCTCGCACATACCGACTCGATCAACGACGACATCCTTCGCATCCTCGAGATGACCGCGCAGGAATGGGGCGTCGAGGTTCGACTGGTGGAACTCAAGGACATCCAGTTGCCCGGTGGGATGCAACGCGCCATGGCCCGCGAGGCCGAGGCCGAGCGGGAGAAGCGCGCCAAGATCATCGCGGCCGAAGGGGAAGCCGTTGCCGCGCATCAGCTTTCCACCGCAGCGAAGACCATGGCCGAGAACCCGATCGCGCTGCAGCTCCGCAGTCTTCAGACACTTATGGAGATCGGCGTGGAGAAGAACACGACGGTGGTGTTCCCGGCGCCGCTGATGGCCTCGCTCGCCGATCTGACCGCCTTCTTGTCCCGCGAGAACGACGCACGAGACGCTCCCGGATTGCGCGGAGACGGCTCGGACAAATCTGACACGGTCGACAGCACCATCTCGTCCGGACCATTCGTCTGACGTCCACCCTGCGTGGCGATCTTCTCCTTCGTCACAGACCGGTCGGGTACGTCTCGGGGTGTTGACTCTCCTCCCACATACTGAAGGGTTCGAGGGGACGTATCGCTTCTGTCCGATCGAGATGAATGTACGCGTCGAACTGTTCGGGAACACGGACGTGGAAGTAGTGGCTCTGGCGTTCGGTTTCCGGCAGGTAGATCACACCGATTGCGCGAGCAAGGCGAATCGAGTCGACCGAATCGGCCGCTCCGGTCGCCTGCGACGACCAGAAGAACGACTGCACTCCTGCCTGGTGGAAGGCTTCCTCGACGCTACCGGGGAGTGCTCGGCGAATCGTCATGCGTCGAGCCGGTCCGCCCCATTCGTCTGCGGCGGTGACGGTTCCTTCGAATGTCGAGAATCCGATGAGCCGACAGCGTCGCCCATACCGTTCACGCACCAGCTGCCCCAGGGTCAGCTGACCGTCGGCTCCGACTTCGGTCGCCCGTGCATCGCCCACGTGCGAGTTGTGTGCCCACACCACGATCTTCGCCGGGCTGGACGAACGTGAAGACAGATGTTCGGCGAGCGCGTCGAGGGTTTCGGCCATGTGGCGGTCGCGCACGTTCCAGGACGTGACCCGACCCCGGAACATGGTGCGGTAGTAGAGTTCGGCGTCCTTCACCGCCACGGCATTCCGCCGGGCACAGAACAGTTCATCGGCCTCCGCGCCGTCGCCGCGGAGACGTTCCAGGGTCGCGGCGTACATCTCGACCAGTTGGGTGACGACCTGCTGTTCGCAGGACTGTCCTGCACCGAACGCAGCCGCGTACCCGTATGCCTGTCCATCCGCAGCCGTGGAGTGATCGAAGCATGCGTATCGCGCGCGAGCACGCCGGGCCGCCTCGCGATCGACAGTGTCCAGGTAGGCGATCACATCCTGCATCGAGCGGTGCAGACTGTAGAGGTCGAGCCCGTAGAAACCGACGCGGTCCAGATCCTGTGCTCGGCCCGCGTTGTATCGATGCAGCCAGTCGACGAAGTCCTTGACCACGGTATTTCGCCACATCCACGCCGGGAACCGTTCGAACCCCGACAGCGCCTCGTCGGTGGATCCGTCACTTCCCGTCCCCTGGACCCAGCGATTGACTCGGTAGGCGTCGGGCCAGTCGGCCTCCGCAGCCACAGCCGTGAAGCCTTTGTTCTCGATGAGCCACCGGGTGATTCGAGCGCGGGAGTCATAGAACTCTTCGGTGCCGTGAGAGCTCTCGCCGATGAGTACGAATTCCGCGTCGCCGATGAAGTCGTCCAGCACTGCATCCGGCGGGACACCGTATCTGCACTCGATCGCCGATCGCGCGACGACTTCCGCCAGGGTTTGTTCGTGTGGAAGTTCTGAGGGCGTGGTGGTGGGTGTGGACAGTAGGGTTCGGACCTCGTCGTCGGGCACCTGCGGGAAGGTCCGGTATGACTGGCCGACGGCTGCGAACAGTGTTGGCATGGAGGCACAGACGACTTCGTCGACCGCACCGGCGAGTGCGAGACAGGTGGATTCGGGGGCCACCGGGACCGCGATGATGATCGCGGCCGGCTCGCGTTCGCGTAGCGCACTCACCGCTGCACGCATGCTGGCTCCGGTCGCCAGTCCGTCATCGACGAGGATGACGGTCGTGCCTGCGATCTCCAGCGGCGGACGAGCCCCTCGGTACAGCCTCTCTCGCTTCTCGAGCGTGCGGGTCTCTCGTTCGACCACGGTCCGCAACTGTTCTTGGGTGACTCGGCCGGCTCGCACCACGTCGTCGTCGAGCACGATGCGTCCGCCGGCTGCGATTGCCCCGAAGGCGAACTCTTCGTTCCCGGGCAGTCCCAGTTTGCGCACGACGAACACGTCCAACGGCAGTCGAAGCGATGCGGCGACCTCGAAGGCGACCGGAACTCCACCGCGGGCCAGGCCGAGGACGACGACGTCGTCGTGATCGCGGAAACCGGACAGCAGCTCGGCGAGGGCGCGCCCGGCCTCCCGACGGTCACGAAACAGCTGCGGTGCCGTCGTTTTCGCTGTCACCGGCGTGTTCATCGTCTGATCTCCTGTGCGTAGCGAACGACATCGGCGACGGTTCGGAGCTTGGCGTAGTCCTCTTCGGGCACATCGACCCCGAGTCTCTTCTTGATGCCGGTCAAGAAGCTCAACCAGTCCATCGAGTCCAGGTCGGCTTGTTCGCGAATGGGCTCGTCGAAAGCGAGATCCCCGTCGGATAATTCGGGTGCCACCTCGAGCAGTGCGTCCACGACCGCGGTGGTGGTCGTCTCATCGTCCATGGTTGCTCCTCACAGTTCGTGCGGCCGCAGCAGCAGTTCTCGGATGGTGGAGAGAAACTTTGCGCCTTGGCGTCCGTCGCTGGCTCGGTGGTCGGCTGAGAGCGAGACGGTGACCACCGGGATGGGTTTGATCTCGCCGTCGACGATCCAGGGACGCTGGGTCATCGTGCCCACGCCGACCAGCGCGACCTGCGGTGGATAGATCGCGCCGAAGACGGCCTCGACGCCGTTGTCGCCGAGGTTGGTCACCGTGATGGTCGAGTCCGTGAACTCGGAGCTGCGCAGCTTAACGCTGCGGGTACGCGCCACCAGGTCGACGAGATCGGACTGCAGGGTGTCGAGAGACTTGTCGGGCACGTCATGGATCGCGGGTGCGATCAGTCCGCCGCCCCGTAACGCGATCGCGACTCCCACGTGGACGCGTGTTTGCGTCGTGAACTCGTCGTCGGTCCAGAATCCGTTCATCGCCGGACATTTGCGCGCGGCTACGGCCACGGCCTTCAAGATCAGGACGGCCGGGAGAAGACGCTCTTCGACCGGGTGTTGGGCGTTGCGTTCGGACAACCACCTCGACGCCGTCTCCATCGGAATCGTCTCGGCGAGGTAGTAGTGCGGTATCTCCCTTTTGGACCGGCTCATCGCCGCAGCGATGGTGCGACGCATTTCTCGTGCTCGACTGTCGGGGGATCGACTGTCGGGCGCAGTGGTTCGGGCATGCTGCTCGACGTCGTCCAGTGTTATCGCGCCTCCGGGTCCGGTGCCGCGCAAGCGGTCGGGATCGAGTCCGAGCTCTCGCGCACGACGCCGGGCGGCGGGGGAGATGCGTACTCGGTTCGGCGCCACGGGGCCGGTCGGGGCCGCGCCAGTGGTCGTATGTGGGACGGAGGGTGCGGCCGGCCCGGTCGACGGGGTGGTTCGAGCGGTCACCAGATCCGGTTCGGCAGGTGCTGCGGGTGGGGGCGTCGACGATGGCGCCCCGGCATCGCCTTGCGCTGGTTGTTTCACCGTGGACGGTGTCTCGCCCGGTTCGTAGAAGGTGGCCATCACCGTTCCGACCGGGATGGTCTCGCCGACTTCGACTTTCAGCTCGGCGACGGTGCCGTCGTGCCAGGTTTCCACCTCGATTGCGGATTTGGTGGTCTCCACTTCGGCGACGACTTGCCCCTTCTGAACCGTGTCTCCGGGGGCGATCTGCCACTCGGTGAGCTTCGCCTCGTCCATGTCGGCACCGAGTGAGGGAAGCCGGAACTCGATCACGGTGCCTCACCTACTCCGATCCCATGACGGAGCGCACCGCGGCTTCGATTGTCTCTCGTCGTGGGAGTGCGGCCTGTTCGAGTTGGCGCGCGTAGGGGATGGGTACCTCGGCGGTGCAGACACGTGCGGGAGGTGCATCGAGGTCGTAGAAGGCCTGCTCGACGAGTTGGGCCATCACTTCACCGGCGAGACTGCCGCTGCGCCACCCTTCGTCGACGATCACCGCCCGGTGGGTTCGCGTCACCGACGCCACGACCGTCGCCATGTCGAGCGGTCTGAGTATTCTCAGATCGACAACTTCACAGCTGATCCCGTTCTCGGCAAGCTGGTCGGCGGCATCCATTGTCTTGGGCAAGGACCCTCCGTAGGTGATCAGGGTGAGGTCGGTGCCCGGTCGCCGGACGGCTGCCGAGGTGATGTCGACATCGAGCGGGTCCTCGAGATCGTCGGCGAGGTTGTAGAGCTGTGCATGTTCGAATATGACGACCGGATCGGGATCTGCCAGGGCAGGTGCGAGCATCCCGCGTGCATCGGCAACGGTCGACGGCGCGAGGACGGTGATGCCCGGGATGTGTGCGTACCAGTTCTCGAAACTGTGGGAGTGTTGGGCAGCGAGCTGACGGCCGGCACCCGTGGACATCCGGATCACGAGCGGGACGGAGAACTGCCCCCCGGACATGTGCCGCAACGCCGCTGCGGTGTTCACCAGCTGATCGAGTGACAGCAGACTGAAGTTGACCGTCATGACCTCGACGATGGGGCGCAAACCGTTCAAAGCGGCGCCGACGCCGACGCCGACGAAACCGAGTTCGGACAGCGGTGCATCCCGAATCCGTTCTGGTCCGAACTCTTCGAGTAGCCCTTTCGTGACCGCGTAGGTACCGCCGTAGCGACCCACGTCCTCACCCATCACGAAGACACGGTCGTCGGAGAGAAGCGCCTCTCGATGGGCGTCGCGAAGGGCACCTCGATACGTGGTCTTCACAGCCTCTCCTCGGCGTGTGGCGTGGAAACATCACGCAGGAGGTCATCGACGGGTTCAAGGGTGCCCTTCTCCGCGAACGCCACCGCCGCGTCGACCTCCGCTTCGGCCCGGGTCTTGATCGCCGAGACCTGGTCGTCGGTGAGAAGATCCAACTCCTGCAGCCGTGCGGTGAAGGTCGATATCGGGTCCTTCTTCTTCCATTCGTCCACCTCGGCCTTGTCCCGGTAGAGATCGGGATCGAACATCGAATGCGCGCGGAACCGGTAGGTCAGGAACTCGATGAAGTACGGCCCGCCGGTATCGCGGACATATTCCGCGCCGTGGTCTGCGGCCTCGTGACAGGCCATCACGTCCATACCGTCCACCTGGACAGTGGGCAGGTTGTAGGCCGCGGCCTTGGCCCGTAGATCGGTTTGTGACTGCGCCCGTTCGAGAGCTGTTCCCATCGCGTACCGGTTGTTCTCGCAGCAGAAGAGTATCGGCAGATTCCAGAGTGCCGCCATGTTGACGGATTCGTGGAAGGCGCCTTCGGCGACAGCGCCGTCACCGAAGAAGCACGCCGTCACCCGCGTGCGTCCGTGAATCGCCTCCGCCAAGGCGATTCCGACCGCGAGCGGTAGCCCTCCGGCCACGATGGCGTTGCCACCGAAGAATCGGGTGCCAGAGTCGAACAGGTGCATCGACCCACCGCGTCCGCGTGAGCATCCCTCCTGCTTGCCGAACATCTCCGCCATGATCGCGGTCATGGGTACGCCGTGGATCAATGCATGACCGTGCTCGCGGTACGTTGCAACCACCGCTTCGTCGTCGGTCAAGGCTCGTAGTGCTCCGACCGCGACGGCTTCCTGTCCCACGTACAAGTGCAGGAAGCCACGAATCTTGGTGGCTCCGTACAGTTCTGCTGCGCGTTCCTCCATGCTGCGAATGCGAACCATGTCGCAGAGGAGCCCGTGGAGGAAGTCCTGGCGATAAGCGCGGATCGCTGACGGGCTGCTCATGATTTCGCCTCGGATGTCGGAATGTGACCGTCGGACTCCAACGTCGACAAGTCGCCCTCGGGCAGTCCGAGTTCGCGGGCGCGTACCAGTCGTCGCATGATCTTGCCGCTGCGGGTGTGCGGTAGCGCCGCGGCGTACTCGACGTCTTTGGGGGCGACCGCCGCCCCCAGTTTCTTGCGTGCGTGCCCGAGAAGCTCACGACGCAGTGCGTCGTCGAATTCATATCCGTGCTTCAGGGTGACGAACGCCTTGACCATTTCGCCGGTCACCGGAGAGGGCACGCCGATCACCGCGGCCTCGGCCACTGCGGGATGCTCCATCAGCACGTTCTCCACCTCGAACGGGCCGATCAGGTGTCCGGCGGATTTGATGACGTCGTCGGCACGTCCGACGAACCAGTAGTAGCCGTCGGCGTCTCTGGTGGCGAGGTCCCCGGTGAGGTACAGATCGTCGACGAAGCAGTCCCGGTAGCGTTCGGCGTTGTTCAGGTAACTGCGGAACATCGACGGCCACCCTGCGCGAAGGGCCAGTTCCCCGACCTGGTCCGGGGTATCGATGACGGTGACGCGGTGGTCTGCGCTTCGTTGCACGAGGCACGCGTCGACGCCCGGTAGCGGCCGTCCCATCGATCCCGGTTTGATGTCGAAAGCCGCCGTGTTGGCGATCATGATGCCGCCGGTCTCGGTTTGCCACCAGTTGTCATGGATCGGCAGCCCGAGGACGTCGCGTCCCCACCACACCGCCTCGGGATTCAGCGGTTCGCCCACGCTGGCGACAAACCGCAGGTCGGGGTGTGAGAATTTTCGAGCCAGATCCTCTCCGGCCCTCATCAGCATGCGGATCGCCGTCGGCGCGGTGTACCACACCGACACCTTCTCCTGCTCGAGGATCCGGTACCAACGCTCGGCATCGAAGTCCTCGGGATCGACTATCGAGGTGATGCCGTGGAGTAGTGGTGCGATGATTCCGTATGACGTGCCGGTGACCCAGCCGGGGTCGGCGGTGCACCAGTAGATGTCGTCTGGGTGCAGGTCGAGTGCGTAGAGGCCGGTTGCGTAGTGGGTCGCGAGGGCGCCGTGAACGTGGACTGCACCCTTGGGAGTTCCGGTCGTCCCGCTGGTGAAATGCAGCAGCGCTGGATCGTCTTCGGTGGTCGGGGTCAAGTCGGCGTCATCGGAGGCCGCGGCCATGAGCTCGCTGAAGCTTTCTGTTCCGGAAACCGGAGCGGCCGAACCAGATTCGCCTATGACGATAACCCGGCGCAGAGTCGGCATCGTGTCGCGGATCGCTGCCAGCTTCTTGCGATACAGCGACTCGGTGATGAGCAGGACTGCGCCACCGCCGAGCCGGATCCGGGTGGCGATCGGCTCCGGTCCGAACGCGGAGAACAGGGGAGAGACGATCGTGCCGTTGCGGAGAGCGCCCATCACCCCGGCATAGAGTTCCGGGCCGCGGGCGGCGACGACGAACATGACGTCGCCCTTGCCGATGCCGAGTTCGCGGAGCACGCTGGTGAACCGCCGGGCCGAGTGCGCCAGCTGGTCATAGGACAGATCCACACTGCCGATCGTGCCGGTCGTGGTCGGGGATCCCATGAACCGTAGCGCCGTGCGAGCGCCGGCCTCGCCGTCGGCGTGGCGGTCGACCGCGGTGTAGGCGATGTTGCACCCGCCGTCGGGGGTTCGCAGCAGGGGGTCTGACCGCGCCCAGCTGAACGTTGCGCGCGTGGCCTGGTAGTCGTCGAAATTGGGGCGCACCAGCAGCTCCGCCGGCGTTTTGCGGATGATCTCGGTGGCGGCGTGCGGAGCGGCCGGCTGTTGGGTCATCGTGACGCTCTGGTCGGCGAACCGTCGGCGTTCGGAGCGGCTTCGGGAATGTCGAGGGCGGCTGTGAGACCGGTGACCGCGCCTCCGTCGACGATGAACTCTGCGCCGGTGGAATATGTCGCCTCGGTGACGATGAACCGGATCATCCGCGCGACTTCATCTGCCTCTCCGTATCGAGGGATCGGCTGATTCATCGTGAGCTCGTCGCCGAGCCCTTCGGTCATCGGGGTGCGGATCGGTCCGGGGTGTACCGAACAGACGCGGATGCCGTCGGCGCTGAGGTCGAGTGAGGCAGCCTTGGTGAGTCCCCGCAGCCCCCACTTGCTCGCGACGTAGCCGGCGAGGTTCGGATAACCCATCAGTCCTGCTGTCGACGACACGTTGACGATCACCCCCGATCCGCTGCGCCGCAGTTGATCGGCGGCCAGGTGCATACCGAGGTAGGGGCCGACCAGGTTGACCTCGAGAATGCGATGAAACTGATCGGGGGTGAAGGTCTCGATGCTGCCGAAGTCGAGAATTCCGGCATTGTTGATCAGAGCGGTCAGGACCCCGGCACGTTCCTCGGTTCTGGAAAGGACGGCTTGCCAATTGTTCGCGTCTGTGACGTCCAGATGCTCGAACATCGCTGTGGGACCGATCGATTCGGCAACGGAATGACCATCGAGAATGTCCGCGATGACCACGGTCATCCCTGCTGAGGCCAACGCACGCGCGGTCGCTTCACCGATTCCACGGGCGCCGCCGGTGATCAGAGCGACTCCGGTGTCGGGCTGGTGGTTCTCTGCCATGATTCGCGGCTTTCGTCGGGTGTGGAGAAGGCCCTCATCACCATTCGACTCCACGAATCCACCCGCCTCTAGTGTCCAATGGCCCACACTCGTGTGGCCAACGTCGGAGATCGAATCTTATGCCGCTTTCGGGTGGTTCGTACTATTTCACCTTGGGCCGACTCGGCTATCAGCGCTGACCCCGTGCCGAAATCCGGAAGTGATCGGATCAGCCGACGGCGGATTGGTGGTGTTGCCCTGAGGATCAGGGTCGAATGTCGTGACCCCGGGACAGGCCGAATCGAAGTCGGCTCCACAGGGGGCGGCAATGGTCGGCAACGCGCCTCAGCGGTCGTGTCGCGTCTGCACGGTCGATCGTCGAGGCGGGGCAGACAGCGGTTCGGACGAAGTACAGCTGCCATGGCCGGTCACCTGTCACGCGGGTGGCGTCCCATCCGTCGTTTTCCAGTACGTGCACCAAAGAGTTCAGAGCGGACCTCATCGTCGGACTCCACCGCTCCTGCGGTGTCAGGTCGTCCGGAATCGACCGTGGTCGCTGAAACGTCGAGCTGCAGGTGCTCTCGCCGGTCGGCTTGCCGTCGGCGTCCTCCACGCGTGCGGTGAATCTCAACAGCTCGCCGTCTGGGGCGGTCGAGTCGTCGGCGTTCTCGAGTTCGATCACCGTTGTCTCGGTTCGGTGAGTCACGAATGGCTTGTCGCCGGGGTCCTGTACTGACATCGGATTCTCATCAATCATCCTGTTGCGTCGGATCATTCGTGTGAGGGAGTGGACCTCGTACGGGTCCAACCTCGGCCCCCCGGGCAGGCGCGTCCACGCTGACCCGAGATCGGATCGCGCCTCCCAGTGCGATCAAGGCAACACCTATACCGACGCAGGCGGCCTGCATGAAGCTGTAGGTGCGGATGACGAGGAGTTGGATGACGATCCTTGTTCAACCGGGAGATGAGCTGATCGGCAGTGGGACTGTCGAGGAACGCCCGCAGGCTGTCGGTGCTCATGCTTCACCGGCCAGCGCCGCGGCTGGGACCGCATCCTGGGCGTTGTCGGTCGCGGTCGCAGGCTCCTTCACTGCTCGGCTCAACAGCAGGTAGACCGCCAACACCAGCGCGCACAGGACACTGACAACCATCAGCGTCACGCTTTGGCTGGTCGTGAACGCCGCGGCGTGCCGCTGCTGCGATCGGTGACACGTCCTGCCGGATCGCCAACAGCCCCAGCGGCCCCAGTGTCAAGCACGCCAACGCCACCAGCGCGAGCACCCGTGCGGAGGACAACCCCGTACTCAGCAGACGGTGCGACACCAATGGCGCGATGAAGACCGGCACCGTCATCAGCATCATGAATGCCCCCGCCTCACCGTCGGACCAGCCGTGAATAGCCTGCAAGCCGCTGGGCAGATAGGTCAGGATCGCCACGAAGCCAATTGCCCCGGCCACCGGCACCAGCGCCATCCGCAGGAACGCGGCATTGCGGAACACCACCGGGTCCAGCAGGGGAGGATGCCCGGTGCCGGATCGGTCGTGTACACCCGGGGGCAGGGCCCGGCTACCCATCAGAGCCAGCAGCAGCAGCACCGCGTGTAGGGCGAACACCGCACGCCAGCCCAGCAGCGACACGGTCGCCCCGGCGATCGCCGGGCCCGCGGCCAGTCCGAACCCCGACACGGTGCCGAAGGCGGTGAACGCGCGGGCCCGTTGCGGGCCGTCGAAGGTGTCGGAGATGATCGTGGCGGCCAAGGTCAGCACGGCCGCCGCACCGATTCCGGCCACGATGCGGGCCAGATCAAGCAGCAGCAGTGTCGGGGCCAGGGCGCTGCCCACCGAGCCTACGAGGGTGGTCAGGATGCCGGCCTGGAACGATCGCCGGTAGCCGATGCGGTCTGCCAGCCGACCCCACACAATGGTGAAGGCAGCAAAACAGATGTTGAAGCCGTTGATCACGAGTTGTAACTGGGTCGGATCTGACCCAAGATCACGTGCAATCGAGGGCAGTGCCACTGCGGTGCCTGCCAGCGATAGCGGGAGCACGAATTGCGCGCCGATGGTCACGGGGAGAACCAATGGATGCACCGGATTCGACGATCCGAGCGATGTCGTGGTGTCCGTCATGCCTTTTGACGCTAGGAATTAGACGCGCATCTAGGTCAACGTAGGAAAGATCACATCAGAGGGGGATTAACGATGCTGAGTATCGGAGAAGTGGCCGCACGCACGGGTTTAAGCGTTCATGTCCTGCGAAAGTACGAACGGGAAGGTCTGCTGCTCAGTCCTGTTCGCCGCGACGCGGCAGGCCGCAGACTCTATGATCCCGTCGACGTCGACTGGCTACGCAACTGCGTACGGCTGCGCGACTCGGACATGCCGCTCGCCGACATCCGCCGCTACGTCGAATTGGTCAAGGCTGGAAGCGGGACCGAGCGCGAGCGCGTCGCGATTCTGCAGGCTCATCGGACCCGGCTGCAGGATCGGCGCAACACGATCGACGGCGCGTTGTCGTTGATTGATCACAAAATTGGGCTTTATGAAGATCATCTGGAATCGGGGGCAACCGATGCACCGTGGGCCGAACCCGTCCATGCCGTGATTGAATGACGGCGTCGACACCTCAGCCGATTACCCCAGGTCACGGCCAGTGAGGGTCACACTAAGATCCCACAGGGATGCCGCTTCCTGGCGGTCCACGGCGTAGGCCTTCACTCCGGTCCCATCATCGGCGGCAGGTCCGGCAACGTCGCAGTCTTCCAGGTACAAGCCCCCGAGGCCGGCTAACTGCGGGCTCGTCGCCGCCCACAGTCCGGTCGCGGCGCCCTGAGACACGGACTTGAAGGTCGGGTCGGCGACGGTGCCCTGCTCGTCGATCCAACCGCGGTCGACCATCTCGGCCGACTCGAGATGGCGTTGCAGCGGGGTGAGGATGGATCCCGGGTGTAGTGAGAACGCGCGCACGCCCGCCGCCGCCCCCAGTTCATCGAGATGCAGGGCGAACAGAATGTTCGCGGTCTTCGACTGCCCGTAGGCCGCCCACTTGTCGTATCCGGTCATGAACTGCGTATCGTCCCAGCGCATGCCTGAAATGTGGTGTCCGGCTGACGAGTACGCGACCACACGGGCAGCACCGCGCACCAAGCTCGGCCACAACCCTGCGACAAACGCGAAGTGGCCCAAATGGTTGACCGCGAACTGACTCTCCCAACCCGGCCCCACCCGCCACAGTGGCGTGGCCATGATGCCCGCGGCGCCGATGAACAAGTCGATCTGCGGCCACAAGTCACCAATGCGCTGCGCACACCCCGACACCGAGTCCAGGTCGCTAAGATCGGCTTCCACCACCGTCACCGCATCTCCGAACGGGACGACAGCGCTGGCGGCGGCATCGAGGCGCCGCGCCGGGACAACGACGTGAGCGCCAGCCCGGACCAGGTGACCGGTGGTCTCCAGGCCTAGGCCCGAGTAGCCGCCCGTCACGACAGCCACCGAGCCGGTGAGATCCACACCGGCCATGACGTCCTTACTCGTCGTCCCGTGCCCAAATCCCGAAGCGATGGAATGCTGCTGTTGTGCGGTCGTTTCACTCATGACACCACGCTAGAATCTAGAGTGCACTCTAGGTCAACCCCACGGATGAATCCTGTTATGACACAAACATTTACGATCGGCCAAGCCGCGGATCTCACCGGACTCAGCATCCACACCCTGCGGTTCTACGAACACGAAAATCTACTCGTCAGCACCGTAGCCCGCACCAGCTCCGGCCGCCGCCGCTACACCCAAACCGACATCGACTGGCAGTGCCACTGCGGTGCCTGCCAGCGATAGCGGGAGCACGAATTGCGCGCCGATGGTCACGGGGAGAACCAATGGATGCACCGGATTCGACGATCCGAGCGATGTCGTGGTGTCCGTCATGCCTTTTGACGCTCTGGCGGCGGATGATTCAGTTCTGTCACGGGGAACCCGGTGGAGAACAGTGGATCGAAGTAGTCGTGTACGGGTGTCCGTAGGTCCAGTTCTTCGGCTTCGGTGAGCAGGCCGAGTTCGTTGAGTGCTTCCCGGAGCCCGGTGAGCACGGGTTCCCAGGGGTGCCAGCGGCTGAGGATGTAGTCGCGTGTCTCGTCGGTGGGGGCTTGTTCGGCGAAGTGATAGTCGCGGTCGCGTTTGCGTTCCCAGTAGGCCAGATCCGCGCCGGTGAGCACGAAGTATTCGCACGGTCCGTGGGGGCTATCGGTGCAGTTCTTCTGCAACGGGCATTGGGCACCGCCGACGACTGGTCCGTAGCGGCACAGACCGTGCTCGACCGGCACAACGGTCAAGTCGATCCGGGCAGCGGCTGCGGCTGGGTCGGCGGCGCGGACCTCGGCGGGTCGCAGCAAGATTACTTCGTAATATAGCCGTTAATCTGGCTTGTGGCTAGCCTGATATATAGCCGATAAGATCTATTATGACACTTCGGCGCTAAATCTGTTGCGCCGCAACATATTTCGATGTCGGTTGGAGCGTGACTATCTACTGGCGGCTGACGTGGATGTTCGAGTCGTCGCAATTGCCGCGCAGCCGCTGGCGCTGCTGTGGCCCCACAACACCAAGGGTCAGCGTGATCATGTCCCCGACTTCTTCGTCCGGTTGAGCAACGGGGACGGCCGGCTCATAGATGTCCGCCATCCAGACCGTGTCGAGAAGGGTGCAGCGCAGTTCGCGATGACGCGCGCGGCTTGCAACGAAATCGGCTGGCAGTATGAGATATTCACTGGTCTGCCTGGTGAACGATCGCAGAACCTGCGTTGGCTTGCCGGGTATCGCCAAGACCGTCATGCCCCCGACAATGACACCGCCGTAGCGATCCGGACGTGCTTCGCCAAGCCGGCGGCACTGCAGACGGGCCTGCGTCGCGCCAGCACTTCGACGGGCCGACCGCTGAACATCCTCACGGCGAACGTTCTTCATCTGTTGTGGCGACAGCAGTTGTCCGCCGATCTGGGCATCCCGCTGTCGATGAACAGCGAGATCTGGTCATGAGGTCGGTGCGGCTATTCGACTGTCTGCTGCCCATGCTCATCGGCCGGGATTGCGCCAGCCCCGCGATCATTGGCCACGACGAAATCGCCCACCGACGGGAGCGGACGGGCATCGACGACCTTTGGGCGTTGACGTATCCCGAACAAGTCAAGATCGCGCGCCAGCTTACCCACCCCACCTTCCTGCGTGCAGCGACCGACCCCGACGTCGACGAAGCCCAGCGACACGCCCTCGCTATCTACCGGAACGATGTCGCAACCAGTACCGAATAGACGCCATGACGACGAAGTACTGAGCGCCGAAACGCATTTCGGCTAACTAACAGGAGCGCCACCCATTCCGCGGATTCGTCACCCATCGCCGGCAGTGCCGCAAGCGAGGTCATGGCGATGGACGTCCACTCCGGTCGGCCGACCCCGGTGGTTCATCGACGACATGCTCTCGACGCACGCCTCTGCACCACTCAGCCGACAGTCCGGTTAAACAACGTTCCTGGCCAAAACCACTCTGCACGAGTACGATTCGCTACCACCGCCCAGACCGAAGGCTCCGTCATGCGCACACGCCCAGCAGACAGCGCCGACTATGTCGTGGTCGGCGCCGGCTCCGCCGGTTCGATCGTCGCCTCGCGATTGGCAGCATCGTGCGCCTCGGTCGTCGTGCTTGAAGCCGGCGGCACGGACCGTCGCCCCGACGTGGCGATGGCCATCGGCAGGGCATCCATCTATCGCCAGGCGAACTGGTTGTATCCGTGCACTCCAGACTCCAGCAAGAACGGATTCACCGACACTTTCGTCCCGGGACGCATCTCCCCCACTCTCGGGCCGTCGAGGACTGAACCGGTGGACCGATCGCGGTGTCCTGGTGCGCGGATCGTGGCAGGTCAGGCGGTCGTACTTTGCGCCGGGGCGATCGGCACACCAGCCATTCTCCTACGTTCCGGCGTCGGCCCCTGTGGGTCAGTCGCAGACGTACCGGCCGTCGGGGAGAACTTCCAAGATCACCTCGTCGCCCTCGACACCTGGCGATCCAAGGTGCCGACGTCAAGCACCCTCGGACCGCGCGAGCTGCGTGTCGTGGGCACCGAGAGTCTGAGCGTCGTCAACGCTTCCGTGAGCCGACTCTTCCTTCGGGTAACACAAAAGCTCCAACGATGATGCTCGCGCATCGAGGCGCCGAGGTCCTCTCCTGGAGCGCGTAGTGAGTACGCGCCCGATGTTTGGACTCCCCGACGTCCCGGGTACGTCGGTCGGGTGCGCAGCAACTCACCAGTGAAGAGTAAAGACACGACAACCTCGCTCGCTCTGCCGGGAGTCGTCCTCGGCATCGGTCTCGGTGGATTCGTCGACGGCATCCTGCTCCATCAGATACTGCAGTGGCATCACATGCTGACGAGCACCGACGACGACCGCGTCGGCGTCGCCTACTACCCTGCCGACACGGTCCACGGACTGGAGATCAACACGCTCTGGGACGGACTGTTCCACACTGTCACCTGGCTGGCCGTGCTGATCGGCTTGGCACTGCTGTATTCGCGTGTCACCCGTGCACGACAGCGGTTGTGGACTTCACGATCACTGTGGGGCTGGGTTCTGGTCGGATGGGGACTGTTCAACCTCGTCGAGGGCATCATCGATCACCACATCCTGGGAATCCACCATGTCCGGAGCGGTGACAACCAAACCCTCTGGGACATCGGCTTTCTGATCTTCGGCGCAGTCCTCGTACTCATCGGATGGGCTCTCCAGCGGACCGCAACACCGCTCACGGCGCCGCCGCGGGCAGAGCAGCGCAACCCGACGTCGTGAACACTGCCCATCAAGCGGGTTCCGGTGTCATCTCCGCCGATATGCTGCTGGCGATCGGTGCACTAGCTCTGCCGGCGATCGTCTACCTCATCGCCGCCCAGAGATGTCATCGACAGCCGCGCGGATGGAACCACTGGCGCACCGCGAGTTTCATCGTCGGACTGATCATCCTGGGTATGGCACTGCGTCCGAGCACATCCGACTCGTTCCAGGATCACATGCTCGGCCACCTGCTGCTGGGCATGTTTGCACCACTGGCCCTCGTTCTCGGCGCACCGATGACTCTGGCACTGCGGACCACTCCGGCCTCGGTGGCCAAACCGCTTGTGCACCTGTTGCGTTCGCGACCCGCGCGGATCACCACTCATCCCGCGGTACTCTTGATCGCGACGGTGGGCGGCCTCGCGGCACTCTACTTCACCCCGCTGTTCACGCTCACCGAACGCCACGGAGCCCTCCACATGGTCGTTCACGCCCACTTCTTCGTGGGCGGCTATCTGTTCGCGTGGATGATCGCCGGTCCGGACCCCGGACCTGACCGTCCGTCGGTCCGCATGCGTCTGGCGGTCCTCGGCCTCGCCATCCTCGGCCACGCGGTCATCGCCCAGTTGCTGTACGCCGGATTGTTCGTCGCGGTCGATGCACCGCCCGATGAACTTCGGGCCGGTGGCACCCTCATGTACTACTGGGGTGACATCGCCGAGATCCTGTTGGCCCTGGCACTTCTGCTCACCTGCGTCCGGACCACCGGGGATTCGGCGCTCGCTCGAGGGCACGAAACGACCCGGGTCGTTGCCGCGGTGCGCGACCGAACTCGGGCCGTCAGCGACTGTCGCCGCTCGGCAACTCCGGTTCGGCAGGTCGAAAGGGCTGGACGATCTCGGTTCGCCAACCCGCCGGATCGGTGGAGGGATCGCTGAAGTAGACCTCCCAGGGATCGCCGACCTTTCCGCCGTGTTCGTTCACCCACGTCTCGAGCGCCTTGTACGCCGGCTCCATCGCGTCGTAGGGCCCGATATGGACGGTGACGGCGACCTGCCCGCCCGGTAGCTCAGATGGCCCGACGTCGCCGACCGGATCGATCGGCGACGTCGCGGGAAACCCTGCCTCGATCTCGAATCGGCCACCCCCGAGCATGCGATAGCGAGCGAAGGGCGGCCCCGTGGGACCTGCCTGACGTTCCGACAGCACGCGATCGATGTCCCCGTAACTGTTTTTCAGCCACGGCCCGATCTCCTCGACTGCGAGCGTGGACCTGACGACTGCTGTCACCTGGGCTATCCGGGACTCCTCATGTACCTCGTAGTCCTGCATTCTCACAGGATCGCTCTGCGGAGCATCCGGCCACAGGGCCATTGGTCAACTGTTCGGGATGTCGTTCGGTCCGTCGCGGCCGCGCCGAGGTCGGCTTCCGCCGGATGGCGATGGCACGCGCCGCTTCCTCATCGGCGTAGAACCCGCCTCCGTTCTCCGCCAGGGCAACTCGCGCGCCGTCGACCTGACGTCGGGTCGTGGAGACTCCCGGCTATCTAGTCGACTCGAGCGGCAACGACTCGTCTGCACCCCATTCGTACATCGACGCGTCGTAGACCGCGACGTCGTCGCGGCCCAGGATGGCCAGCTCGAAGGCGAGCAGACTCGCGGCGAGGCCCCCGCCGCAGTAGGTGATGACCTTCTTGCCGGAATCCAGTGCGCCGATCTTCTCGTAGTCGGCGCGCACCTCGTCGAGCGGGCGGAGCAGTCCTGCCGCGTCGATGAGATCGGGATACGGCAGGTTGACACTTCCGGGGATGCGCCCGGGCCGACCGTAGGTGTCGGTCTCGCCGCGGAAGGTCGCGGGATCGAGCGAATTGACCAGGAGAACGCCTTCGTCGTCGATGGCTCGGAGCACTGTCTCCTTGTCGGCGTACAACTCGTGTCGTCGCGACGCAGTGAAAGTGGCCACGGGATAGGACTCGACCCCCGGCCGGGTGGGTTGCCCGGCGAGCTGCCAGGCGGGCAACCCACCGTCGAGGATGGAGACGTTGTCGAACCCTTCGAGATGAAGATTCCACCAGAGACGTGACGACCAGATGTTGCCTCCCTGGTCATAGATCACGACGTGGGAATCCGGGCCGACGCCCAATGCGCCGAGGCGTTCGGCGAAGGTCTCGCT
The DNA here is from genome assembly GCF_000332995.1 of Gordonia amicalis NBRC 100051 = JCM 11271. Taxonomy (GTDB): domain Bacteria; phylum Actinomycetota; class Actinomycetes; order Mycobacteriales; family Mycobacteriaceae; genus Gordonia; species Gordonia amicalis. The sequence goes on along the minus strand of NZ_BANS01000013.1, from coordinate 99,231 downwards.
GTCGAGGGCCATGAACGGCACCGCCGCATCCGGGTCTGCGAGGTCGCGATCCAGATCGGCGTGCAACGCACCGGGGATATGCGCTCGCGCGTACAACGCCGGGCCGAGAGAGGGCACGGGACGGCCGGAGCCATCGGGATGTCCGCGCTCGGCCGTCGCGTCGAGAACCCGCACGTTCTCATCGTTGATGTGCTCGGTGAGCCAGGCGGCGTCGACGAGGAGAGGGTGGGTCGTCATCGGTTCGGCAATCCTTCTGAGTTGTCTTGTCCTGCGACTGCAGAGCAGCCCAGATCGTATGCGGCAAAGACGCACTCCACCGCATTCAGATCGCTGGATCTCGGCGTTTCGATCACCGGAGACCTAACACTTGACACCGCAGTCGGCCTCGGCGCACACACGGACTGTGTGATCCACGTCATACCGGTCCGTACACTCGACATCGTGCGCAGTCGCCGACCGCGTACTCCGTCGACGTATTCGAAGTCCGAACCGGGCATCAGGTTCAATGCGCTCGAACCCGGCTTCACCGCGACCGACATGACCGCGTCGGCCGGGATGACCGGCGGGCCGGCCCGTCGAGGAAAGTGCGCGAACCGTCGTGCGACTCGCGACGATCGGACCCGACGGGCCGACCGGAAACGCTGCAGGACGAGAACGGGCTACTCCCCTGGTGAACCAGGGTTTGAGCACTGCGCTGCGGGGTTACGCTGGGACATGGTCTTCCAACGCGACGTCGCACCCGGAATCCATCGACTCGAGCACGCGTACACCAACCAGTACCTGGTCGAGGTGGACGACCGACTCGTGATCGTCGACGCGGGACTGCCCCGGTCCTACGGGCCGTTGGTCGAGGCGATCCACCACTTGGGCCATGACGTCGACGTGGTGTCGGCATTGATCATCACCCACGGACACTTCGATCATGTGGGCACCGCGCGACGCCTGGCCAAGCATTGGCGGATCCCAGTACACATCCATCGTGACGACGCGTGGCTCGCCGCCCACCCCTACCGTTACGCGCATCAGAACGCCACCCGTCTCGGCGTCCCGCTGCGCAACCCGTCGTCCTGGAAGCTATTGAGCAGCATGGCCTTTGCCGGAGCGTTCAAGGTCCGGGGAGTCGACGCCGCTCAGTTGACCACCTTCGACGACGACGCCGAACTCCCGGGCGGGGCCGAGGTGATCCCGACCCCCGGACACACTTTCGGCCATGCATCCCTCCACTTACCCGACCGCGACGCGGTCATCTCCGGGGATGCACTGGTGACGCTCGACCCCTACACCGGGGCGCACGGGCCCCGGCTGATCGCCGGGTCGGCGACCGCCGACCTCGAACGGAATCGGGCCTCGCTGGACGCGATCGCCGCCACCGGCGCGAAGTCCGTCCTTCCCGGGCACGGCGTCCCGTGGCACCACGGTGCGGCGGCGGCCGCGGAGCGCGCACGCCACACCGACAGCTGACGCCGACCGCCGCCCGCCCGATTCAGTCGAGGCGTTCGTAGATCGTCGCGTTGGCGAGACCGCCTGCCTCACACATCGTCTGGAGAAGGAACCGTCCACCCCGCTGTTCCAGCGCGTTCAATCCGGTGGTCGCCAACCGGGCACCGCTGGCTCCCAGCGGGTGACCGAGCGCGATCGCGCCGCCGTTGACGTTCACCTTGTCGAGGTCGACGCCGAGCTCCTGGGCCCAGGCCAGCACGACCGGAGCGAAGGCCTCGTTGACCTCGAACAGGTCGATGTCGTCGAGATCGAGTCCGCTGCGCGCGAGCACCTTTCGGGTTGCCGGGATGATCGCGGCGAGCATCAACAGCGGATCGTCGCCGGCGACCGCGATGGTGTGCACTCGGGCGCGCGGGCGCAGTCCGAGCTCGGCTGCCTTCTCCTCACTCATGACGAGAACGGCCGCCGAACCGTCACTGATCTGGCTCGCACTGGCGGCGGTGATCCGCCAGTCGATCTCCGGGAATCGTCGGGCGATCGCCTCGTCGTAGTAGGCAGGCCGCAGACCGGCCAGACTCTCCACGGTGCTGCCCAGCCGGATCCCCTCGTCAGCGGTCAGACCGGCGATCGGCGCGAGTTCGTTGTCGAACAACCCGTTCTTCGTCGCCTGTGCCGCCAATTCGTGAGATCGCAGGGAGAATTCGTCGATCTCGGTACGAGAGATGTTCCATCGAGCGGTGATGAGTTCGGCGGAGATGCCCTGCCCGACCAGCCCGTCGGGATAACGCGTGTCGAACGCGGTGCCGTTGAGGTCCGAGGCGCCGACCGCGGCCGAGCCCATGGGTACTCGTGACATCGATTCGACTCCTGCGGCCACGACCGCGTCATAGGTCCCCGCGATGACGCCCTGGGCGGCGAACGCGATCGCCTGCTGCCCGCTGCCACACTGACAGTCGACCGACACGCCGGGCACCGACTCCGGGTAGCCGGCAGCCAGCAGGGCACGACGTGCGAGGTTGAGGCTCTGCTCGCCGACCTGGCTGACGACTCCGGTGATCACGTCGTCGATCTCGACCGGATCGATCCCAGTGCGGTCGACGATGGCCCGGAGGCTGTGCGCGAGGCCTTCTACGGCGCGACCCGGTTCGACCAGTTCGCCCGTCGCGTGGGCATCACCGACGCGGTCGCGTCCGCCCGGCTGAAAGAACTGACCGAGGCCGGCATCTTCACCAAGGTCCCGTATCAGGAGCCCGGCCAGCGGGTCCGTTACGAATACCTGCTCACCGACATGGGGCGTGATCTGTTCCCGGTCGTGATGTCGCTGATGCAGTGGGGCAACGAGCATCTCCAGCCCGATGGCCCGCCGCTCACCGTCACCGACACGTCCCGGAACCCGATCCGGGTCGGGGTGGTGACCGGCGAGCAGGAGACCCTCGGCCCCGACGATGTCGAGGTGAGGGTCCCCGCCGGTCTAGCTGAATCCGGCCCCCGGTCGCCGTTTTACTCGGCAGCCGTCCGACGCAGCTTGGTGTTGACGAATTCGCCCAGACCCCAACGTCCGAGTTCACGGCCGTAACCGGAGCGCTTGACCCCGCCGAACGGCAGACCCGGCAGCGTGGTGCCGTGTTCGTTGACGTAGGCCATCCCCACCTCGAGTCGGTCGGCGACCTGCTCGGCCTTCGAGATGTCGTCGCTCCACACCGAACCGCTGAGACCGAACTGCACGTCATTCGCGAGATCGACGGCCTCATCCGCCGAGGACACCTTGTAGACCATGGCCACCGGCCCGAAGATCTCCTCGGAGTAGGCGTCCATGTCCGGGGTGATGTCGGTCAGCACGGTCGGCTGGAAGAAGGCACCGTCGCGGTCGATCGGAGAACCCCCGGTCCGCAGCCTTGCGCCCTGGTCGACAGCGGTCTTGACCTGTTCGGCGACGGTGTCTCGCGCGGAGATCGACGACAGCGGTCCCATCCGGGTCGACGAATCAGCCGGATCCCCCACCGCCGTGGCCTCGAACTTCTCGACCAGCCCGCGCACGAAATCGTCGTAGAGCTCGTCGGTGACGATGAAGCGCTTGGGCGAGTTGCAGGCCTGCCCGGCGTTGGACAGCCGCGCCCGAGCGGCGATCGTGGTGGTGCGGTCCAGGTCTGCGGAGTCGAGGAGGATGAACGGGTCCGAACCGCCCAGCTCCAGGACCGACTTCTTGAGGTTCTCGGCGGCGACCTTGGCCACCGCCGCGCCGGCGCCCTCACTGCCGGTCAACGACACCCCGCGGATGGCCGGATTCGCCAGCAGCTCAGCGACCTGATCGCTGCTGGCGTACACATTCGCGTAGACATCCGGCGGCACCCCCGCGTCGTGCACGATCTCCGCCATCAGCGCCGATGATGCCGCGCAGATGGATGCGTGCTTGAGGATGATCGTGTTACCGGCCAGCAGATTGGGCGCCGCGAACCGTGCCACCTGGTAGTAGGGGTAGTTCCACGGCATGACCCCGAGGAGCGGTCCGATCGGCGCCGTCTGCACGATCGAGGACTGCGCACCCTGTGGATCGAGTTCCTCGCTGACCAGCAGATCCGGACCATGCTCGGCGTACCACCGGTAGATGTCGGCGGCGAGTTGGACCTCGCCGGCCGCCTCCTTCGCCGGCTTGCCCATCTCGGTCGTGATCGCCGAAGCCAGTTCCTCCGCACGCTTCTCGTAGAGGCCCGCAGTCCGGGACAGGATGTCGGCACGCTCCGCCACCTCGGTGCGCCGCCAGCTGTCGAACGCCTCGAGGGACCGCGCCGCGAGCCCGTCGATCTCGTTGTCGGCGAGTCCGGGAAACTCCTGCTCGGTCACTCCTGTGGTGGGATTCGCGGTGACATAGGTGCTCACAGAGAACCGTCCTTCCAATGTCGGTGGTTCTGATCGGCTGCGTTGATGAACCCACTCGATGGGGGCACGGCCAGCCTCTCGGTCGGGTACCCGCGCGACCTCCGCGCAAACACGAGCCACGAGCCCACTCCCGCCGGACCAACTCGTCCGTTCGGTCGAAATTCTGCGAACCACCCTGCAGCGACGCGCCGAGACCGGTCCGATACCTCGGCGGTTCGGCCGCGACTACGCCATCATGAAGCGAGTCATCGCCGACGCGGAGCGGGGGCACCCGTCGGAAGATCCCAAAGGGGGAGCAGTGTCGAAATGGCCGAGAGCCGTGGCGCTCGCGTGCGCCGGCGTCGCCATGACCGGAAGCCTCGGCGTCGCGGAGCCTGTCGCGGCTGCGCCGCACGATACGAATGCTCGTGAGGTCGCACGCGTCCTGTCGATTTCGCCAACAACCCCGACGCGGGCAACGGTGACGGTCTACTCCCCCGCGATGCAGCGACCCGTCCGGGTCAGCGTCCTCCTACCCTCGGATCGCGAGAAGCGTCGCCCGACCCTGTACCTCCTGGACGGGATCGACGGAGGCATCTACACCAACTACACGCAGAGCGGCTGGACATTCCAGACCGACATCGTGAAGTTCATGGCTGACAAACCGGTCAACGTCGTGATGCCCATCGGCGGCATGGCCGCGTACTACACGGACTGGCAGAAGACCGATCCTGTTCTGGGACGGAACAGGTGGGAGACATTCCTGACGAAGGAACTACCCCCACTGATCGACAAACGCTTCAATGGCAACGGCCGCAACGTCATCGGCGGGTTGTCGATGGGAGCGCTGGGCGCGATGTCGATCGCGGTTCGCCACCCCGACCTCTACCGCGGCGTCGTGGCGTTCAGTGGATGTCTCGACCAGGGTTCACCCGAGTACCGTCAGGCCACGGCCGCGTCGGTGTCCACCCGCGGTGGCAATCCCGACAACATGTGGGGTCCGTTGGGCCACTCGAGCTGGGATGACCACAACCCGGCCGCACACATCGAGGTACTGGACGGCAAGCCGATGTATGTCTCCGTCGGCAACGGACTGCCCGACCCGTCGCTGGGTATCGCAGGCCTTGCGTCCCCGGTGGGCGGCGTTCTCGAGGGCGTCGTTCTCCAGTGCACGCAGAGCTTCAAGCGCCGAGCCGACGCGGCCGGTGTGCAGGTCACCTACGATTTCAGGTCCGGGCTGCACTCGTGGGGCTACTGGAATCAGGACCTCCATCGTGCGTGGCCGACCATCGCCAAGGGACTCGGCGTCCGGCGCTGACGCCGCCTCGTCCCTGCGCGTGGGACGGGCACATCGCGCCCGTCCCACGCGTAGGTCACCGACCTGCGGCGACGGCTGCGGCTCGCCGGGACCGGCTACGGACCGGGCGGTGCACGCCGGCCGGCGCCTCCCCGATGTCGAGCGTTCGACGAGCCACATCCAGGTGGTCGCGGGCGATGCCGAGCGCGGCGTAATACCCGACCCGGAACTCACTGTCATCGGCGTCGGCAGCCCACCGCCCCTCGCGCTCGAGCCGGTCCACCAGCCCCTGGACGACGTCGAAGTCCCGGCGCAGACCCCCTGAGAACACAGCTGCGCCGACGAACGCATCGGGACGGAGCGACTCGGTGGTGATCTCGTCGAGGACGCAGATGCGGGCGAACGTCATGCCCGCCCGAACCCCCGAAGGAGCTCGGACTGCGGCTGCTCGACCGTCGCCAGGGCCGAGAAGCGGTCGTGGAGATAGGTGAGAACCTCTACGAGGCGCGTGTTCTGTGCCACGTCATCCAACATTCTTTCGTTTCCGAATGATCGAGCTGTCTTCATTTGCGCGCTTTTTCTCCCTCCGCAACTTCAATTCTTGGCGACGTTTTTTCGAACTTGAATTCTTCTCTGCCATGATTCCCCGCTGACATGATTGATGAAAGTGGGTCTCGAACCCACTCACCTCCGTGACCATAGCCCACAAAGAAAAAAAGTCCAGTCGCCGCCGACCGCCCCCCGGCGCACGGTCGACGGCTTGCTGAATCTACTGCAGAACAGCGGATTTCAGTGACCACTCCGACGACGAACCCGAGCGAGCTGGCTTTTGTATTTTTTTCGGCTAGAGTCCGTGGGACCGGCCCGGAAGGCCGGTTTTCAGCGAAAGGAAGAGTGGCCGTGAAAGCGGTTGTCATGGAATGCCGTATACGAGTCTGCGGATCGACGGGGCGACTCAGAGAATTCATCGACCAGGCGTCGTCACGCGCATTGAATGCTTTTCCGAAACCTGTGAAGTGCTCACTCGTGGTGGAAGATTCCGACTCACTGCTCCTGCGTCGGCAGTGGCATCGGGAAAATGACGTCGACGACTTCGGGGTACCGGTGGGCAAGGACGTCTGTCTCGCGTTCGCGGACTCCTCGGGTCGGCTCACCGCGTCGAAGCTCGAGAGTCTGTCGCGCGACATCCTCGCCGATCTCGAGCTCGACCCGTGGGCGACAGAGTTGCCGGCCGGTTCGTCGACGAGCGGGGCCGCCGAGTCCGTGCCGTGGATTCTCACACTGAGCACCGATGTGGACCGCGCCTCGCGGGAGGAGATCGCCGCACGACACCCGATGCTCGATCTACGCGCGAAACCCTTGATCACGACGTCCTGACTGGGCTCGCGGTCACGACCGACGGGCGGCGTCCCGATGAGGGCCGTCGCAGGATCGGCCGAAGTCCCGGAGACCGGACTCCGGCCGCCTGCACTCCCGACGCGGAACTCCGCACCCGCGGCCGACGTCGTGGTGATCGCGGAGGCCTCCACGCCGCACGAGACCGGCATCGCCCGCGAACGGGCCCGACACGTCGCCCACGCCGCCGACTACGAGTCGGCCATTAACGGAAACCCCCTGACCTCAGCTTTCTATCTCGTGACGAGTGCTGCGGACCGGTCATCCGGGGCGTTTCCGGCAATCGTCGGCTGGGCTCAACGCCGACCGGATTCATAGATACTTCCTGTCGATCGATAGGCTGCAGGACGGCGGTGACCGATTTGGGGGTCCACCGCCTTTCCCAGAGGTATCGAAAAGGAAGTGGTGGCCGCCGTGGCCGTGCTCGACGAGAAGGTCAGCGATCTGTACGAACAGGTGGTTGCGCGCAACCCCGGAGAAGCCGAATTCCACCAGGCCGTTCGTGAGGTCTTCGACAGCCTCGGCCCCGTCCTGGCCAAGCACCCGCACTATGCCGATGCCGGAATCATCAAGCGTCTGACCGAACCCGAGCGGCAGATCATCTTCCGCGTGCCGTGGATCGACGACCAGAACCAGGTACAGGTCAACCGCGGCTTCCGCGTCGAGTTCAACTCGGCGCTCGGACCGTACAAGGGCGGGCTGCGCTTCCACCCGAGCGTCTACCTCGGTGTGGTGAAGTTCCTCGGCTTCGAGCAGATCTTCAAGAACGCACTGACCGGCCTGCCCATCGGTGGCGGCAAGGGCGGTTCCGACTTCGATCCCAAGGGCCGCTCGGACCACGAGATCATGCGGTTCTGCCAGTCCTTCATGACCGAGCTCTACCGCCACATCGGTGAGTACACCGACGTCCCCGCCGGCGACATCGGCGTCGGCGGTCGGGAGATCGGCTACCTGTTCGGCCAGTACAAGCGCATCACCAACCGGTACGAGTCCGGCGTCCTGACCGGGAAGGGACTCGCCTGGGGCGGGTCACAGGTGCGCACCGAGGCCACCGGCTATGGCGCGGTGTTCTTCGTCCGCGACATGCTCGCAGCAGCGGACGACAAACTCGACGGCAAGACGGTCGTCGTGTCCGGATCGGGCAACGTCGCCATCTACGCCATCGAGAAGATCGAGCAGCTGGGCGGCCGTGTCGTCGCCTGCTCGGATTCGAGCGGCTACATCGTCGACGAGGCCGGCATCGACCTGGAGCTCCTCAAGGAGATCAAGAACGTCCAGCGGGGTCGCATCGGCGACTATGTGGACGCCCGCCCCTCAGCGCGACTCGTCACCACCGGCTCCCTGTGGAACGTGCCCACCGACATCGCCATCCCGTGCGCGACGCAGAACGAACTCAACGGTGCCGACGCCACCCAGCTGGTCAAGAACGGTGTCCGCATCGTCGCGGAGGGCGCCAACATGCCCTGCACCCCGGAGGCCGTGCGCATCTTCGGCGAGGCCGGAGTCAGCTTCGCGCCCGGTAAGGCGGCGAACGCGGGCGGTGTGGCCACGAGCGCACTCGAGATGCAGCAGAACGCGTCTCGTGACTCGTGGACGTTCGGCTACACCGAGGATCGTCTCTCCGAGATCATGACCTCCATCCACGATCACTGCCTGCACACCGCCGAGGAGTACGGCGCTCCCGGCAACTACGTGATGGGTGCGAACATCGCGGGCTTCACCCAGGTCGCCGATGCCATGCTGGCTCTCGGCCTGATCTGAGCCACCGCCACCCGCTCTGAATCCGTATGACGTTGTGCCCGGTTTCCGGGTACAACGTCATACGGCTTTCAGTGGCCCCTTGACACCGCGCGGGCCCCGGCGCTTCAGTGTGCTCACAGAAGGGTTGTCCGCTCGACTGATTGGGGCCGGCTATGCGAAGTGTGTACTCGACGGGACCGGATCGGCCGCCTGCCGGTCCGCGACGGGTCCTCACGACGTTGCTCACCATCCTCGGGGTGATCACCCTCGCCGCGGGCGTGACCCCGAACGCAACCGCTGCTCCGGGAAACGCGACGGGGTTTGCTCTCCCCTTCTCGGGTGCGCCGGCCTTCGAGCGGTTCGCGCCACCCAAGCTCACCAACCCCGCGCAGTTGAACCAACCGCTCGGGATCGCGGCTGCCGATCGCGTGGCCGCAGCGATCGGCCTGTCCCCGAAAGATGCACTGTCCGAACAGCAATACCGAGCCTTCTTGAGCGGTGGCGGGATCGGCGGCAGCCGTGACGCCGCGAAGATCATCGACGCCTGCCTGATCATCTTGACCAACACCACCGGTCGCCCGATGTTCGGCAACTCCGTTGTCGGAAGCTACGGCCTGTACGTGAACAAAGAGGGAATGCTGCAGAGCCCCGCGAACGCGAGTGCGCCCACGCGACAGGTCAATTCGCTGATCGCTCCCGGCGGCTACGTCGGTACATGGCTGCGCAACAACGGGGCGATCGACACCCTGCTGGCTCTTTATCGGTCGGCCTACACCATCGAGGTCCCGTTCGGCTTTGTCGCGCAACAGATGTCGGGCGAAGCTCAGCTCGTGACGAATGCGAAGGCCGGCGTGACCAGTACCGTCGGCATGTCGATGGCGCCGCCGCTCTGGATCGTGAACTTCGCACTGCTCTACGTCGTCAAGCCGTCACTCGCCGCCGCGATGCCCGCCTACTGGGCACCCATCCCGCCGCCGGTGGCCGCCGCGATCAAGGCCAGTCCCAACGGTCAAGTGCCCTACAGCAAGTACGCGTCGTACTTCGACTGAGCGGATCGGGTCGTACTCGGACCGCGGTATGCGATATCAGTACTCAATCCGTAGTACGCGGTCACGCTCCAGCGGACGGTCGCGCTGTCGCGATGAGTGTCGTCGCGATCTCCCGACCCACCGTCGACTTCCGTAAGGGCCTGTCACGCAGTCTCATCGCGAGTTCGCCGGTGACCACGACGAGGATCTGCTCGGCCAGGTGGTCGGGATTCGCGCACGGCAATTGCGCGGCGAGGTCGCGCAGGGTCCGGCGCATGTGGTCGGTGTCGCGCGTGACGGCGTCGGCGATCTCTGGTGGCGGATCGGACATCTCGGCAGCGATGCCGAGAAACGCACACCATCGGGCGCCGTCTGGCCGGGCGGCGAACTCGTCGATGGCGTCGAAGATCGCCAGCAACCGGCCCTCGGCGTCGGCCGCAACCGCGATGAGACTCCCCCACGTCTCGCGCCAGCGCTCGTGTCGTCGTGCGAGGGAAGCTGCGACCAGCGCCTCTTTGCTGCGGTAGCCGCGGTACAGGGTCGCCGCCGACACGCCCGCCCGCGCGAGGATGGCGTCGACGGGCGTCGAGTCGATTCCGCACGAGAACACCAGGTCATCGACTGCGTCGAGCAGTTTCTCCTCGGAGCTCTTGCGCATCGGCATGGCAATCAGCCTAGACTCGAAAATATGAAACGCACGTTTTCGTTTGGTCTCTGTCGTGAGCCGTCGGTCATCGTGGCCGGCACAGCTTTCATCGCGGCGACCTACGGGCTGGTGCGACTCGCCTACGGGCTGTTCCTACCCGACATCCAGGCGGACCTGGCTCTCGATTCGGCCCGTGCGGGGTATATCTCCTCGGGGTCGTCGCTGGTCTACTGCCTCGCGGCGTTGTGCGGGTTCCGCTACGGACGCCGAAATCCTCAGGTGTTGATCGTCGTCGCCACAGCCACCGCGGCAGGTGGGGTCTGGGGCATGGCCGCAGCCGGGGACCTGCTCACCTTCGGACTCTTCGCCGTGATCAGTTCTGCGGGAGCAGGCCTGGCATCGCCCGCCATGGTGAGTGTCGTCCGGCGCAACATCGCCGCGAATCGCGTGGACCGGGCGCAGTCGATGGTCAACTCCGGCACCGGACCCGGACTCGTCGCCGCCGGGGCGCTGGCACTCGCCTTCCTACCCGAATGGCGCCTGACCTGGGCGATCATCGGCGTGGTGACCGCGGTCATCGCGGTCGCCCTCCTCATCACCGACCGGCCGGGTTCCGCCGCCCAGGACGAGCAGTCGCACACCCTGTCCGTCGGGTGGATCCGCCGCCACGGCACCGCACTGACCATCGCGGTTCTGCTGGGCGGGGCGTCGAGCGCCATGTGGACATACGGCCGTGCGATCCTCGTCGACACGGGCGGATCATCCCAACGTGGCACGATCATCGCGTGGATCATGATCGGAATCGGCGGCGCCGCAGTGGCTCTCACCGCCACACCGTTGGCGAGGTGGTCGGCGACCTCGGCGTGGACACTCAGCTGCGGAACGATGACGGTCGGGGTTCTCCTGGTCGCCGCTGCTCCGGGACAGATGGCGGTCACGCTCGTCGGTTGCCTCTTCTTCGGGTGGGGTTTCACCTCGGCGACATCCGCGCTCATCGCCTGGACCTCGACCATCGATGCGGCACGATCGGCTGCGGGTACCGCACTCCTGTTCATCGCGTTGATGTTCGGGCAGGCAGTGGGTGCCACCGCACTCGGTGCCATCATCACCGGAGCGGGTTACGGGCTCGCCTTCGTCGTGGCCGCGGTGTTGTCGAGTGCGTCGATCGCCGTGTCCGCACTCGACCGCACCGGTCGCCGGGTGCCCGCGGACGGCGCGGACCACTCAGGCGAACCAGGACATGAACCGTCCGCGGGACCAGCACCGGCCGAGCGCGTCGCCGGCGACATCGAAGCGCGGCAATGCGGTTGACGGCTCGAACACGGTCAGCCCGATGATGCTGTGCCCAGACACCGGACGATCCCCGAGCGTCGGAATGGTGGGCACGACCCCGACCCCTTCGACCGACACCCATGCAGTCCTCCTCGCCGAGGAGACCTCTCCCAACGCATGCACGAATCGGCGTCGTCTCTCCGGCGAGAACCGCGACAGCGACCAGGTGGTGATGACCACCGGCAGCGCCCGATCCGGGACACACGAGACCGCATCCGCCAGCGCCGTGATCGGATCTCCCGAAATCTGTTGCGGTGGAGATGATTCTGCGAGCGCGATCTCGTCGTCGAGATGGGGTGACCGGTCGTCGGCCGGCCGGATGCGATTCCGGTGCACAGGGTTGCACATGTCGAGCGGCGCGCGGTCGAGCACGATCCGCGCCGCGACATCCGGAATCGGCACACTCGGAATCCGGCGATCGCCCACCACCGAGCACTCCAGCTGCACGGGCGATGACACATCACCGAGGGTCTGATTGTCTCCGTAGAAGATCCCGACGCGGTCGACGTTGAGGTTGAGACCGGCGGGACGGCCGACGTCGATCAGCCCTACGCGCTCGGCGGCGCAGCGTCGGGCCGCTCGGCGATCGCCGGATAGAGGACCGCGTACCGCCCGGTGTGATCTGAGTGCTTCACCGAGACCATCAGGGAGAGCACCCATCTGACGCGACTCCCCCGGACACTCGTGCCGACCGCTCCGCTGGCGTCGCGAAGGCCGTCCGCAGCTCCTCCGGGCCGATCACCTCGACCGGCAACGTGGATCCCGCGTCGAGCCGGTAGCCACCGTCGCGGCCATTGGTGCCGTCGATCCGGTATCCGAGCTCGCGGAGACGTTCGACGTCACGGCGTACGGTCCGCTCGCTCATCTGCAACCGGTCGGTCAGGAGCGAGCCGGGCATTCCCGTGTCTGCTGCAGCAACGACAGCAGCGCGAGCAGACCGACGCATGACGCTCACGCCTGCTGTCGCTCGATCATCTCGGTGATCCAGGTGGGCGCGAACGGTGAGATACATCCGGGTGACGTGGGGTAGTCCTCGAGGACCCTCAGGCGCTCACCGATGGAGATGGCGCGCGCCCGGTGGCCGGGGTGTTCGATGCCGATCGTCGCCAAACAGGTGTTCATCGCCCACTGCAGGCGTTCCGGGGCGTCCCGCATCTCCGATTCGATGATGTCGAGAAGCCCGACGAGGTCGAGTCCGTCGGGCTTCTTGGCCACCCGTTCGGTGGTGAGGGCCCAGCCGGCGCTGCGCGCGGCCTCGTCCGTGTCGTCCATCCACGCGACGCGCAGTTCTTCCTTGTGCGGGTTCTTCTTCACGACGTAACCGACGAGCCAGTCGTGCACCTTCGGCCGACCGGCCTCGCGCACCATCGTGTCGAGTTGTGCGACGTCGAAGGCCTTCGGTCGGCAGATGAGCACTGCGACCAGTCGAGCGGCCGTGTCACCGGTAGCCCACAACGCGGAAGCGAGGTCGTGCTGGGTCTTGAGACGTTTGGCGACGGCCCGCAGCTTGGTCAGATTGACGCCGTGGTCGTCTCCGTGCCTCTCGTTGACCGCGCGGATCTTCGGGTCCTCGAGTTCGGCGAGTTCCGCGAGTACCCGGGCTACGGCAGCCTCGGTGTCGGCGGTTTCCATCACGGCGTCTCCGGTCTCCACCCAGATAGGTTATCGGCCCACGGACACCGTTCCACGGGCCTAGTCTGGGCGGATGGCGTTGGTACTGGGTCCGATCCTTCGGCACGTCGACGAGACATCCGCGCTGGTCTGGGTCCAGACGGACGGATCCGCGGAGGTGGAGGTCCTCGGCAGCCGCGCGCACACCTTCGAGGTCGTCGGAAATCACTACGCGCTCGTCGAGGTCACCGGTCTGGCCCCGGACACCACGACCGAATACGAGGTGTTCGTCGACGGTTCTCGGGAATGGCCCCTGCCGGATTCCGACTTTCCGCCCAGCATCATTCGGACGCGCGGACCCGAGAGCGCCCACCATCACCGGATCGTCTTCGGGTCGTGCCGCTACCCCAAGGCGGAGGACCCGAAGGTCGACGAAAAACTCGGACTCGACGCACTGGACTGTTATGCCGTCCGCATGCGCCACCTGCCCGTCGACGAATGGCCCGACACCCTCATCCTCCTCGGCGATCAGGTCTACGCCGACGAACTGACGCCGCAGGTCAAAGAGAAGCTCGAGTCGACCAGGACCTCGACCGTCGGTCCGTCTGACGAGGTGGTGAGCTTCCAGGAGTACGAGGGTCTCTACCGGCACACCTGGGGCGACCCGGAGATCCGTTGGATCCTGTCCACCGTCCCGACCGCGATGATCTTCGACGACCACGACATCCGCGACGACTGGAACACCTCGGACACCTGGCGCCGGCAGATGGACGACCAACCCTGGTGGCGTAACCGGATACGGGCCGGACTCGCGTCGTACTGGGTGTATCAGCACCTCGGCAACCTGTCCCCCGCGGAACTGGATGCCTCCGACGACTACCGCCAGGTGAGGGAGATCGACGGGGACTGCTGGCCGCATCTGGTCGATCTCGCCGACCGCGCCGATTCCGAAACCGACGGCGTCAAAGGGATCCGGTTCAGCTTCCGGTGGGATCTCGGCGCGACGCGACTGACGATGATCGATTCACGTAACGGCCGCATTCTCGCCGGTGGCGTCCGGAAGATGTTGAGTGACACCGAGTTCGATTGGATCGAAGACCAGGTCAACGACGACGTCGAGTCGGTGGACCACCTGGTGCTCGGGTCGTCGTTGCCGTGGTTGCTCCCTCCCGTCCTCAGCGACGTCGAGACCCTCAACGAGATCGGAGCCCGCCGCGACGGCCGGGTCGGACAGCTGGCCGAGAAGATCCGGCAGGGTGCCGACCTGGAGCACTGGCCCGGCTTCTTCGATTCCTTCACCCGGCTGAGCCGGATGATCAGGGGGGTCGCCGGCCTCGGCAACAGCGATCGAACCCTCGTGCCGGCGACCATCAGTGTCCTGTCGGGCGACGTCCACCACAGTTATGCCGCGCGAGCGGATTTCGCCGAAACCACCGGTGCGGCGGTCTATCAGTTGGTGTGCTCACCGGTGCACAACGCCATACCGCCGTACATGAAGGGCGTGTTCCGGCTCGGCTGGTCGCCGCGTCTTGCCAAGATCGTCCGACGCTGGGCCGGTTCCCGCGGAGCGCCGCAACTCCCCGTCACGTGGCACAACGCGCTCGGCCCCTTGTTCGGCAACACCATCGCCTCCCTGATCGTCGACGGACGGGACGCGCGGGTCACGTTCGAACAGCCCGACCTGGACGGCACCCTGCACGTCGCAGCCGACATGTCGCTGACGGACGAATCCGTCGAACGCGTGGGGACATAGCGTCGTCGTCTGCTACGAATCGCGCTCAGTCCAGGCAGAATTCGTTACCCTCGGGGTCACGCATGACGATGTGCCCGGCACCGAGGGGCGGTTCCGGCTCGACTCGTCGAACGCGAGTTGCACCCAGGACCACGAGGCGGGCCGACTCCGTCTCGAGCGCGGCGAGGCGGTCGTCACCGGTCAAGTCGGGTGCGGCCCGGACGTCGAGGTGTACCCGGTTCTTGGCTGTCTTGCCCTCCGGCACGCGCTGGAAGAAGATTCGTGGACCGCGACCGTCGGGGTCGATGACCGCGGACGCGTCGTTCCTGCGTTCCGGCGGGACACCCATCGCATTGAGCGCCGCGTCCCAGCTGTCGAATCCCGTGGGCGGCGCCTGAATCCGGTACCCGAGCACCTCGGACCAGAAGGCGGCAAGTGCCGCGGGATCAGCGCAATCGAACGTCACCTGGATTTCTGTGGACATTCCTCCACTGTGGCGCACAACGAGGACAACACCGGTCCTCATCGCAAAGAACTTCGCCGGCGAATCAGCGAAGCCGCTCGCCGTAGACGCGCTTCACCGACATCACCATCAACACGCGACGATCAGAGACCATCACGCTCCGGTACTCGTCCCAGTCCGGGTGCTCCCCCGCGGCCTTCCGGTAGTAGTCGACGAGGGCCTCCACCTCGGGACCGTGGGGATCGGTGCCGGGACCGATCAACACGACGTCACCTTCGGCCGTCGCCCACGTGTAACGGTCGGGCCCGGTGACCTCCAGGGCTGCCCGCGGGTCGCGCCGCAGGTTCGCCGTCTTGGCCCGGCCCTCGGTCATCGACACGTAGATCGTGTCGGAATCACGGTCGTAGTACGCGGTCACCGGGGACAGCTGCGGGAGGCCGGAGGACTTGATCGTGGCGAGAACACCGAGCGATGATTCGGCGAGGAGGTCGCGCGGGTCGTACTTCGAGGTGGTCATGGTCTGGGCAACTGCCGGGGATCGGCGACTATTCCGGTGCGACGGCGACACCGAACCCGGTTCGGAACCCCGGCGACGGACAACGGGGACCGGTACTTTCGTACGGTGTTCACGATCGGAGTAGTGGCGGCTTCGCTCGCCGCGGTGGCCTACGGATTGTCGACGGTCCTGCGTGCACTGGGTGCACGGAACGCGGCCGGTACCACCGACACCGCATCGGTCACGACCGAGCGCGGACCGTCGCTGCGCTCCACACTCGACACCTTCCGCGATCCGGCCTTCCTCGTCGGCACGCTCATGGTGATCCTCGGTTTCGCCGGCGGTGCCGTCGCGGCGCGGCTTCTCCCCCTCTTTCTGGCACAGACGATCGTCGCCGGGAACCTGATCATCACCGTACTTCTCGGCAGTGTTCTGCTCGGCACGACGCTGAGAGGTCGGGACCTGGCCGCAATGGGCGTCGTCGTCGCCTCGCTCTGCATGCTCGGCGCATCGGCATCGCATGAAGCCGCGACCGCGCACGACATGGCGTTCCACTGGGCGCTGTTCATCGTGTCGACCACTGTCGCCGTGGTCGGTGTGGTCGTAGTGCATCTCCTGGGACGACGCGGCGCCATCCCGGCGGGAGCGCTTGCCGGCGCGATGTACGGCGCCTTGGCGGTGGCGGTTCGCGTTCTGGACGGCGTGCATCCGTTCGACGCCGCGGCGCTCCTCACCGACCCGGCGGCCTGGACGATCGCCATCGCCGGCGCCGTCGCGTTCTACGTACAGACGGTCGCGCTGCAGCTCGGACCGGTCAACGCCGTCACCGCTGTGCTGGTCGTGGGCGAGGTGGGCATCCCATCGGTGATCGGCGTCCTGTTCCTCGGCGACCGCGCCGTCGACGGACTCGGCTGGCTCGCGTACGTCGGTTTCGCGGGAGCGATCGCCGGCGCGTTCGCGGTCGCGTGGCTCACGTCGGAACCCGAGTCCGGGGCCGCGGCCCGCGGACTCACCGCGGGTTCGCCCCCATGACGTTGCGACATTCTTATCTATCTGTGTCTTCGCCCGTACGATCGGTGTCATGGACGTGCGCGAGATACTGACCACCACACCGACCGACACCGCCGAGGCGCTCGAGTTGTTCGACTCCTGCGACGCGGTCGAACCGGAGTTCATGATCGGCACCTGGCGCGGTGCGGAACTGCCGACCGGACACCCCCTCGACGGGTTCCTCGCCGCCAGCGGCTGGTGGGGAAAGCAATTCGTCGACGCCGAGACCGTGCACCCGTTGCTCTTCCCCACCCGCGACCACACCGCCCTCTGGGCGATGAACCCGGGGATCGCCTTCAGCGGACTCACGGTCGCCGAGAGGGCACCACAGGTCAAAGCGATGTCTTTCGCCACACCGATCGCAGCGACCCGCCTGCTGAGCCAGACCCGCAAGGCACGGGCGCGGCTGCGTACCACCCGCTACCGCGGCACCGACACCGCCACGATGATGTACGACCAACTCCCCATCAACGACGTCTTCCGTCGCATCTCCGACGATGCGGTCATCGGCGCCATGGACCTCAAGGGGTCGCCCGCGCCGTACTTCTTCGTAGTTCGACGCGACGATTCGTTGCGTCTGATCTGAGGCTGTCACCTCGCCGGAAGTGGAGCAACGTCGGCGCACGCGACCTCAGAGATCCGTGAGCGCGGCCCTCAGCTTGTTCGACTCGGCAACCGCGTCGCGCAGCGCCACCTTGGCGTCCGACCGGCCCCGCTCGGCGGTCGACAGTCGCTGACGCTCGAAGCGCAGTGAGTCCTCGACCCGCGACAGCTGCTCGCGCAGTTCCCGCGCCCGTGCGACGAGTTCGTCGACCTCTGAGGACGCCTCGTCGACCGCGGTGGACGCATCGCCGAGACCGTCGCGCGCCGTCCGCTCGTCCTCTTCGGCCCGGGACAGGCGTGCCTCGAGTTCGCGCCTGACCTCGGCGTCCTCGTCGGTCTCGCCGGCGGCCACCGCGTCGACATCACTCGAGGCATCCACGCCGTCCCTGGCCGCGTGTTCCGGCTCGGCCGGCAGATCTGGTACGACGAAGACCCCGGCCGGACCGAAGCCGCTGTACTCCGCGGAGGTGACGAGGCTGCCGCGTCGAAAGCGTTCCAGGGTCTCGGCGTCCGCGATCGCCGCGCGCAGCGTTGTCGCAACCTCGCGAACCGCACTGTCGGACAACCGCACTCCGAGGGAATCGGCGGTACCCGCCACCCCGTCGGCGGCAGAACTGATCAACTCCTGACGTCGGCGGGACAGCTCGCGCATCACATCTGCTGCCGAACGCCGTTGCGCTGCAGACAGGTCCGCGGCGAGTGCGGTGACCTGATCGCAGTCATCGGGATTCGCTCGCACCCACTGATTGATCGCCCAGGCGGCCTGCGTGGGCCTACGCAATTGCGAGATGTCTTTGGCCAGAGCGGATTCCCCCTCGGCCTTGACCTCCTTGGCGAGTTCGTTTCGGCGTTTCACGAACAGATCCGGCGTCAGACCGTAGAGTTCGTCGACGATCTCGTCGTAGCGGGACATCAGGTCACCCACGGCCGGCAGGACGTCGCTTCCACATGGGCCGATCGTACGTCGTACCCGAGTCAGGATCCGACACATCGACAGCACCCAAACTTGAACCATTCCAGAAACGTGTGCATACTCGAGTCATGCTCACCGACGACGACTGCGCCACCAAGCTGCGCGCAGCACGACTCCGCGTCACCCGACCGCGGGTCGCCGTCATGCGTGCGGTGCATGCGCATCCCCATGCCGACACCGACACGGTGCTTCGGGAGACGCGAATCGATGTGCCCGATGTGTCGCAGCAAACCGTCTATGACGTGTTGGCCGCGTTGACATCTGCCGGTCTCATCCGTCGTATTCAGCCATCGGGTCACGTGTCCCGCTACGAATCGCGGATCGGCGACAACCACCACCACGTGGTCTGCCGTTCCTGCGGGGCGATCGGCGACGTCGACTGCGCGGTCGGCACGGCCCCGTGCCTCACCGCGTCCAACGACCAGGGCTTCGTCATCGACGAGGCCGAGGTCGTCTACTGGGGCCTGTGCCCCGACTGCCGGTCCTGACCGCAGCACTGATCCACCACCGATTCACCGTTCACCGTTCGCCGAAGACCAACACATCCGACCGACCGGTCCGCGTCAGAGGACCGGGCGCGGTCACGTCTGTATCAGTCACCATCACCATTTCCCGAAAGGAACGACATGGCACAGGAACACCCGCCGATCGCCGAGGCGAACACCGAACCGAAGGCCGGCGGCTGCCCGGTCATGCACGATCGTGCCAAGCAGCCCACCGAGGGTGGCGGCAACCGTGACTGGTGGCCGAACCAGATGAATCTGAAGATCCTGCAGCACAATCCGGATGTCGTGAATCCGCTCGACGCGGATTTCGACTACCACGAGGCCCTCAAGTCCCTCGACGTCGACGCCCTCAAAGCGGATCTGACCGCCCTCATGACCGATTCGCAGGACTGGTGGCCGGCGGACTTCGGTCACTACGGCGGCCTCATGGTTCGTATGTCTTGGCATGCCGCGGGCACCTACCGCGTCCAGGACGGCCGCGGAGGCGCAGGAGCCGGAATGCAGCGCTTCGCACCCCTGAACAGCTGGCCCGACAACGCCAACCTCGACAAGGCGCGCCGCCTCCTGTGGCCGATCAAGAAGAAGTACGGACAGGCGATCTCCTGGGCCGACCTGCTGGTCTTCGCCGGCAACGTCGCCCTCGAGTCGATGGGCTTCGAGACCGCCGGCTTCGCCTTCGGCCGCGTCGACGAGTGGGAGCCGGACGATGTCTACTGGGGTCCCGAACTCGAGTGGCTGGCCGATCAGCGCTACCAGGGTGACCGGGAACTCGAACGGCCGCTGGCCGCCGTCCAGATGGGTCTGATCTACGTGAATCCGGAAGGCCCCAACGGCAATCCGGATGTCCTGGGCTCGGCCGCCGACATTCGCGACACCTTCGCCCGGATGGCGATGAACGATGTCGAGACCGCAGCACTGATCGTCGGTGGCCACACCTTCGGCAAGACCCACGGCGCCGGCGACGCGAGCCAGGTCGGCCCGGAGCCCGAGGCCGCAGCACTCGAGGACAACGGCCTCGGCTGGCGCAGCTCACACGGTGACGGCACCGGCGCCGACGCGATCACCAGTGGCCTCGAGGTCATCTGGAACCCGACGCCCACCCAGTGGGACAACGCCTTCCTTGAAACCCTCTATGGCTACGACTGGGAGCTCTACAAGAGCCCGGCGGGCGCCAACCAGTGGCGTCCGAAGGACGGCGCCGGCGACGGCACCGTGCCGAAGGCCTTCGGCGACGGCACGACCCACCCGTCGATGCTGACCAGTGATCTCGCACTGCGCTACGACCCTGAGTACGGCAAGATCACCCGCCGCTGGCTGGATCACCCCGAGGAGCTGGCCGAGGAATTCGCCAAGGCGTGGTTCAAGCTGCTCCACCGCGACATGGGTCCTGCGATCCGCTACCGCGGCCCGCTGGTTCCCGAGGTCACCTACGGCTGGCAGGACAACATCCCGGCGCACGAGGGACCGCTCGTCTCCGACGCCGACATCGCCGCGCTGAAGACCATCCTGCTCGAGTCGGGACTGTCGGTCTCGCAGCTGGTGAAGACCGCGTGGGCGGCCGCATCCTCGTTCCGCGGCAGCGACTTCCGCGGTGGCGCCAACGGTGGTCGTCTCCGCCTGCAGCCGCAGGTCGGCTGGGAGGCCAACGAGCCCGAGGAACTCGCCGGCATCGTCGGGACGCTCGAGGGTGTCGCCGAGTCGTTCACCGGTGAGGCCGGCGCGAAGATCTCCTTCGCCGACCTCGTCGTGCTCGGCGGCGTCGCGGCGATCGAGAAGGCCGCTCGTGATGCGGGTGTCGACATCACCGTCCCGTTCACCCCGGGCCGCACGGACGTCTCGCAGGAAGACGTCGACGTCGAGTCGTTCGCCCACCTCGAGTCCACCGCGGACGGCTTCCGCAGCTACGTGGGGAAGGGTCTCACCCAGCCTGCCGAGTTCAAGCTGCTCGACAAGGCCAACCTCCTCACCGTGAGCGCACCCGAGATGACCGCCCTCATCGGCGGCCTGCGTGTACTGGGAGCGAACTACCAGAACTCGACGCTGGGCGTGCTCACCGACAAGCCGGGCGTGCTGACGAACGACTATTTCGTCAACGTGCTCGACATGGCGACCGCATGGTCGAAGACCGACGACGAGAACGTCTTCGTCGGCACCGATCGCGCCACCGGCGAGCAGACCTGGACCGGCAGCCGCGTCGACCTGGCGTTCAGCTCGAACTCGCAGCTGCGCGCCCTGGCCGAGGTGTACGCCTCCGACGACGCCAAGGAAAAGTTCGTCAAGGACTTCGTCGCGGCGTGGGACAAGGTCATGAACCTGGACCGGTTCGACATCTGAGCCGATCCATCGATCAGCTGAATCGCTGATCACCTCTCACACGATGATGCGGTGGTGCCCGGTACGGACGGGTGCCACCGCATCATCGTCTCTGGCGGCGGGTGCCGTTCTGCCCGGCAGGATCGCGGATTCGGAACTATGCTGGCGCTTTCCTCGAGGTGGCGGGTGACCGTCGTGGCAGAAGGAGATCGCGATGTCCGGCGAGCACACATCCCTGGGGCACATCCGACTGACCTCGCACAGCGGCGGCGTCGACGCCCCGTCCATCCACTGGGGTGCACCGACCGCCGCCGAGCGCGGACCGGTCATCGGCACGACCGGAGTTCGCGCCCACCGCAACGTGATCGGCACCCACAGCGGTTCATACAGCGTCTACCGCGCGCTCGCGGTGGCCGCCGGCGCGCTGGCCCGAGACCATCGCGCAGATCTGACCAACACCTCGCCCACCGACCACATCGGCCCGTA
Source organism: Gordonia amicalis NBRC 100051 = JCM 11271 (assembly GCF_000332995.1). Lineage (GTDB taxonomy): Bacteria > Actinomycetota > Actinomycetes > Mycobacteriales > Mycobacteriaceae > Gordonia > Gordonia amicalis. The sequence goes on along the minus strand of NZ_BANS01000013.1, from coordinate 77,264 downwards.
CCCGCAGTGGGGTGACCCGAAGGCGATTGTCTCCCTCGATCCGTGGGGTGCCACGGTAGCGGAGAGCTTTCCCGACAAGATCGCCGCCGGCTACGACATCCGTCCGACCATCGCCGTCACCAAGGCACACGTCATCCTCCCCGAGATCGCCGAGGCGATCGAGAAGGGGCGCCTCGTCCCCGACGGCAGGTTGCTCCTGCCCAGCGGCGCCGCCCTGGTGACCAAGGCCGCGGTCGAGCCGGTCTGGCATCTACCCGGCGTCGCCGAACGATTCGGCTGTTCCGAGGCCGAGTTGCGGCGGGTCCTGTTCGAGGAGACCGGGGGCATGTATCCCGAACTCGTGACGCGCTCAGACCTCGAGGTGTTCCTGCCACCGATCGGCGGGCAGACCGTCTATGTCTTCGGGAACGCCCGCGATCTCGCCGATCCCACGGTCGAACTGACCGCTCGCGTCCACGACGAATGCAACGGCTCCGACGTCTTCGGCTCCGACATCTGCACGTGCCGGCCGTACCTCACCCACGCGATCGAGGAATGCATTCGTGGCGCCCAGGGCGGTGGCGTCGGTTTGGTCTCCTACTCCCGCAAGGAGGGCCGGGCGTTGGGCGAGGTCACCAAGTTCCTCGTCTACAACGCACGCAAACGCCAAGTGGGTGGCGATACCGCCGACCAGTACTTCGCCCGCACCGAATGTGTTGCGGGAGTTCAGGACATGCGGTTCCAGGAACTCATGCCCGACGTCCTGCACTGGTTCGGGATCACCAGGATCCACCGCCTCGTGTCGATGAGCAACATGAAATACGACGCGATCACCGGTTCGGGAATCGAGGTCGGCGAGCGGGTCAACATCCCCGACGAACTCGTCCCGGCCGACGCCCGCGTGGAGATCGACGCCAAGATGGCCGCCGGATACTTCACCCCCGGACCGGTTCCCGACGCCGAGGCGTTGCGAAAGGTCAAGGGCCGGGGGCTCGAATGAACGGCACCACGCGAAACGACACCGCCGCCCGGACCGCCGCGACACCCGACACCGAGATCGCCGCGGCCGCGCTGCTGCGAACGAGCACCGCGGTTCGCGAACGCTCCCGCCAGCTCCTCGACCGTGCGCGAGGTGGCCGGTCGCCCTGGTTCACGGTCCAGGACGACGCGCTCGCCTCTGCCGCCGACATCGTCGTCGAGATCACCCGCGAACGCCATCCCGACGGTGCGATCCCCTTCCACAGTCGCTGGCGCCATTTCGAAGCCGGCGGCATCGACCGACTCGAGTCGCTGCGGGACATGCTTCCGCCCGCGAACTCCCCTGACCACATCCGCGCACTCGTCGACGTCGTCCTGGTCAGCGTCCTCCTCGACGCCGGAGCCGGTCCCGAATGGTCCTATCGGGAGAAGTCGACCGGTCTGGTCCTGACGCGCTCGGAAGGCCTCGGCGTCGCCAGCTGGGAGGCGTTCGTCGGCGGACTGTTCTCCGGTGATGCGGCGCAGCCGTCACGGGTCGACGCCGCGGGTCTACGTGCGGTGACGGTCGAGAGCCTGGGCGCCGCGTTCCAGGTCTCAGCGGGTAACCCGATCACCGGACTGGAGGGCCGCGTGGAGCTGCTGCGCCGCCTCGGCACCGCCCTCGCCGATCAGCCGGCGATCTTCGGTTCCGCCGGCCGACCCGGGGGCCTCTTCGACCACCTGACCGCAGACGGTCGCGGCACCGTGAGCGCCACCGCGATCCTGGACGCCGTCCTGACCTTCCTCGGCCCGATCTGGCCGTCGGACAACAGGATCGGCTCGGTACCGCTGGGCGACTGCTGGCAGCACGACGCGGTGACCGGTCCGGGCGCCACCGCCGGCTGGATCCCGTTCCACAAGCTGTCCCAGTGGCTGACCTACTCGCTGCTCGAACCGTTCATGTGGGCCGGCGTGGAGGTGACCGGCATCGACCAGTTGACCGGCCTGCCCGAGTACCGCAATGGCGGACTCTTCCTCGACACCGGCGTTCTCGCGCTTCGGGACGAGGAGTGGGTGGACGTCGAATGGGAGGTCGGCGATCAACTCGTCGTCGAATGGCGTGCCCTCACCGTCGCATTGCTCGACGAGATCGCCGACCTCGTCCGCGATCGTCTCGGGACCGACCCGACGGCGATGCCGCTGGCCTGCGTGCTCGAGGGCGGCACCTGGGCGGCCGGGCGAGCACTGGCGGCACGGTTGCGGAACGGGTCGCCGCCCTTGTCGATCCGCAGTACCGGAACAGTCTTCTGAGCACCACGATTAGGGGAACCATGGGCACCGTCGCCGTCATCGATCATCCGCTGGTACAGCACAAGCTCACGCTGATGCGCCGGAAGGACACTTCCACCAACGACTTCCGTCGTCTGCTCAACGAGATCTCCACGCTCATGGCCTACGACGTGCTGCGCGACACCCCGATGCACGAGATCACCATCGACACACCGCTGGAGACCACCACCGCGAGCGTGATCGACGGTAAGAAACTGGTCTTCGCTGCCGTCCTACGGGCCGGCGCCGGAATCGCCGACGGAATGCTGACCGTCGTACCAGGCGCCCGCGTGGGCCACATCGGCCTCTACCGCGACCCCAAGACCATGGTGGTGGTCGAGTACTACTTCAAGATGCCCGCGGACCTGGACGAACGCGACGTGGTCATCGTCGATCCGCTTCTGGCCACCGGCTTTTCGGCGGTCGCGGCGATCGATCGAATCAAGGAGTACTCGCCGCGATCGATCAAGTTCGTGTGCCTTGTCGCCTGCCCGGAGGGCATCGACGTGTTGCACGAGGCGCACCCCGAGGTCCCCATCTACACCGCCGGGATCGACCGGGAACTCGACGACAACGGTTTCATCCGCCCGGGGCTGGGCGACGTCGGCGACCGGGTGTTCGGGACGGCTTGACAGTAAAGGCTCACGACACATTCCACGCCACCGCCGCGCCGATGGCGCCGGTGGCGTTGAGAGCCCAGTGCAGGGCGATCGGGGCGAGGAGACTCGTGGTGCGCTGCCGCAACCAGCCGAGCACGAGACCTGCGACGCCGGTGGCGACGACCGCGCCCGCGATCCCGACGACCTGCGCGGCCGTGCCCGATCCGAGGACATCGCTCAGGCCCTCGTTGCCTCCGGTGAGTCCCGTCGAGGACAGGATGTGCCACAGCCCGAAGGCGATGGCGCCGAACACCAGGGTCGCCCTCGGCCCGCACAGCCGTTCGAGAGTCCCCTGCAGGACGCCACGGAACATGAGCTCCTCCGGGATCACCGTCTGCAGGGGGATGATGACGAAGGCGGCGAGCAGCGCCTCGGATGTGTCGTCGTAGCGATCGGACAGGAAGAAGTCCCGGGTCGCGGGGACTGCCACGGCCGTCGACACGATGGCCGCGACCACGATCACCGACGCCACGGCGAACGGAATACCTGCGCGTAGTTCCGCTCGGCTCAGACCCAGTTCGCGCCAGTCGAGTCCGCCGAGCCGCGCGACGAGCAACAGCACGATCGCCGCCACCGGGATGACCACCACCGCGAGCACACCGGCCGACCGGTGCGCGGCGATGTTGGCCGCGATCAGGACCGCGACCACCACCACGAGGAGTGCGGCGTCGTGGCGTCTCGAAGATCCGGTCACCCGTCGAGTGTCGCGCGGCACCGTGTCCGGTGCCGCCGAACGACGGGCAGTGACCCAGAATGGTGCAGTGCAAGCCACCGTCACGGTCCCCGAGCGTCTCGAACAGCACCAGGTCGCGTTGTATCTCCTCGCGATCGGTGCCGGTCTCGGCTTCGGCCTGGCACTGACCTCGGCGGCCCAATCGATGGACGTGGCGGTCACCCCGCTGCTCGCCGCACTTCTCTACGTCACCTTCCTGCAGGTGAAGGCGACCGATCTCGCTGCCTCCCTCCGCGACCGCAAGTTCCTCGCAGTGGTGTTGTCGGTGAACTTCGTCATCGTGCCCGCGGTGGTCGCGGCGCTGTCTCCCCTGTTACCGGCGGACGACGCCATCCGGGTGGGCGCGCTGCTCGTCCTCCTGTGCCCGTGTGTCGATTACGTCGTCGTCTTCGCCGGGCTCGCGGGCGGTGACAACCAGCGCCTGCTCGCGGCGACGCCGCTGCTGTTGCTCGCCCAGATGCTCATCGTCCCGGTGTATCTGACGCTCCTGCTCGGAGATGGCCGGGCAGCGATCGATCCGGAACCGTTCCTGTGGGCCTTCGGAATCCTTATCGTCGTTCCGCTGGCGCTGGCCTGGCTCACGCAGGCGTGGGCGGCGCGAAGCGACGTCGGGCGTCGTGCCGGCGACGCGGCCTCGACCACGATGGTGCCGCTGATGATGGCGGTGCTGTTCACCGCGGTGGGTTCTCAGATCCCGCGTATCGATTCACGATTCGACGACATCGCCGGGGTCATCCCGGTCTACGTCGCGTTCCTCGCAGCCATGACGATCATCGGTCTCGTGGTGGTGCGCGGATGTCGCCTCACACCGGCCTCCGGAACGGCCGTGGTCTTCTCCGGCGCGACGCGCAATTCGCTCGTCGTGCTCCCGCTGGCGCTGGCACTCCCGGTCGGTGCCGAACTCGCCGCGGCAGCGGTGATCACTCAGACGCTCGTCGAGCTGATCGGGATGGTGATCCTGGTGTGGGTGTTCACTTATGCGGCACGTCGGCGCTGAGTCCGCCGTCCATCACGAACTCCGCACCGGTGGCGTAGGACGACTCGTCACTGGCGAGGAACACCACGAAGGTCGACACCTCGCTTGATTGCGCTGCCCGGCCCATCGGAACCTTGACCATGTCCTCCGGGATGCCCTCGGTCATCGGCGTGCGGACGAGACCGGGGTGGATCGAGTTGACCCGGACGTTGTGCGGGGCGAGTTCGAGTGCGACGGACTTCGCGAGTCCGCGGACACCCCACTTGGTGGCGACATAGCCGTGCGCCCACGGGCTTCCACGAAGGCCTTCGACCGAGGACACGTTGATGATCGATCCGCCGCCGGCCTCGATCATCAGATCCGCAACCGCCTGGATGCCAAGGAAGGTGCCGGTGAGGTTGACGTCGAGGATCTGCTTCCACTTGTCGAGGCGGAACTGCTGGATCGTCGAGCCGTTGACGATGCCCGCGTTGTTCACGAGGACATTGACCTTCCCGAACTCGTCGACCGCGGTGGTGACGGCGGTCTGCCAGTCCTCCGGTGAGGTGACGTCGAGGTGGACGTACCGCGCCGCGGCACCGAGTTCGGCGGCCAGGGCTTTGCCCTCGTCGTCGAGGATGTCGCCGATCACGACCTTGGCACCCTCCGCGACCAGAGCCCGGGCGTGCTCGGCACCCATCCCCCGCGAACCCCCGGTGATCACTGCAACCTTGTCGTCTACGCGTCCCATGGCGAGCCACGCTACCTCGGTCGTAGCGAAAATAGAACAGGTTCCACCAAGAAATGGTCTACTGAACAGACATGAGTCCGGACAGGTGTTCACATGGCCCGTCCGGCGGATGCCAGCGCAAGGAGACTCTCGCCATGCCCATTCGGGTCGCCCTCGTCGGAACCGGCAACGTCGGCCGGTTGTCTCTCACGCAGTTGATCGAGGACTCGCGGTTCGAGCTCGTTGCGGTGTGCGTGTCCACGGCGGAGAAAGTCGGCGTCGACGCCGCGACCCTCGCCGGCCTCGAGACCCCGACCGGCGTCCGGGCGGTCGACGACCTCGGCGCGGTGATCGCCGCGAAACCGGACTGCGTCGTCTACTGCGCCATGGGCGACACGCGGCCGGTCGAGGCGTTCAACGATGTGGTGCGCTTCCTCGCAACCGGGATCGACGTCGTGGGCTCCTCGCCGAACACCCTGCAGTACCCGTGGGGAGTGATGCCGCAGAAGGCCATCACCAAGATCGAGGAGACCACTGCGGCGAGCGGCGCGAGCCTGTTCGTGACCGGCGTCGATCCCGGGTTCGCCAACGACCTCATCCCCTTCGTGTTCGCCGGGACCTGCCAGCGCATCGAGCAGGTCCGCTGCATGGAGATCGCCGACTACGCCACCTACGACGGCGCGACGGTCATGTTCGACGTGATGGGGTTCGGCAAACCCCTCGAGGAGACGCCGATGCTGTTCCTGCCCGGGGTCCTGGGCCTGGCTTGGGGCACGACGATCCGGCAACTCGCCGCGGGGCTCGGGGTGACGGTCGACGAGATCGAGGAACTCCACGAAAGCGATCCCGCACCAGAGGATTTCGAGATCGCCGCGGGCCCCATCGCCAAAGGCACCCGTGCGGCGGTGCGTTTCCAGAACATCGGCAAGGTCGAGGGACGTCCGGCGATCGTGATCGAACACGTCACCCGGCTACGCGGCGACCTGCGTCCGGACTGGGCCCAGCCCGCGCAACCCGGCGGGTGCTACCGGGTCGAGATCACCGGCGAACCCTCGTACACCGTCGACATCTGCCCGACCAGCCTCAAGGGCGATCACAACCACGCGGCGATCGTCGCGGCGGCGGGTCGCATCGTCAATGCGATACCGGCGGTGGTCGAAGGACGCGCGGGACTCCGCACGACCCTCGATCTACCGCTGGTCACCGGACCCGCGCTCACACCACCTCTGCGTCGTGCATGACGATCGCGACCTGAACGCGGTTGGCGGCGTCGAGTTTGGTGAAGATGTGGGAGATGTGCGCCTTGACAGTCGCAAGACTCATGTAGAGCCGTTCGGCGATCTCGGCATTCGACGCCCCGCGCGCGAGTTCGACGGCGACGTCGTGCTCGCGAGCCGTGAGGGATTCGATACGGCTTGCGGCCGAGGCTGATCGGGCGCCGCCGACACTCACCACCTGCTTGATGAGTGCGGCCGTCACCGACGGACTGAGCGCCGGTCGCCCGGCGAGAACATCGTGGATGGCCGCGACGATCTCGTCGGGCGCGGTGTCTTTGAGGAGAAAACCGTCCGCTCCCATCGCCAGGGCGCGCACCACGAAGTCGTCGGCGTCGAAGGTCGTCAACACGATCACCGCGGGCGGCGTCGGCAGGGTCTTGAAGCGACCGGTGGCGGCGATTCCGTCGAGGACCGGCATGCGCAGGTCCATCAACACCAGATCAACCGGGCCATCTCGGTGCTGTCGAGCGCTTCCTGTCCGTTCGCGGCCTCGGCGACGATGTCCAGCCCGGGGTCGCCGCCGAGGAGTAACCGCAGGCCGGACCGCACAAGAGGGTCGTCGTTGACGATCATGATGCGCGCGGTCATGACTGCCACGGTAGCCACACATGCAACAGGAATCTCTTGTCCTCGCCGACGGTCGCCGACTGCCGTCCGCCGTGAAACCCGACACGCTCGGCGAGGCCGACAAGTCCGTAACCCGGAGCGGGCGAGGACGAACCCGCCGACAACGGCAACGGATTCTCGACGAGGAGATCGACCCCGTGGTCGGGTCCACCGCGGATCTGTACTGTGACCGGCGCACTCGGAGCATGGCGTCGAGCATTGGTCAGCGCCTCCTGCACGCATCGATAGAGCGTGCGGGCGATGGCCGGAGGCAGTGCGGCGAGGTCGATCTCGCACCGGGCGTCGACACGCATACCGAGTGTCCGGGCCTCGTCGACGAGCGCCACCAGGTCGAACGCTCCCTGCGGTTCCTCCGGTGCCGCGTCGCCCGGACCTTCGCGCAGAACGCCGAGAACCTCCCGCAGTTCGGTCAGTGCGAGATGTGATGTCTCCTGGATCGTTCGCGCTGTCTCCCGCACCTGTTCCCCGGTCAGGTCGGTGCGGTAGGCCAGCGCTCCCGCCGACATGCTCATCGCCGAGATCCGGTGGGCGAGAATGTCGTGCATCTCCCGGGCGATGCGTGCTCGTTCCAGCGACCGAGCCTGCTGCACCTTCGCCTGCTGCTCCGCCTCCGACGCGAGTGCACGCGCCCGCCAACTGGCGAGGAGTTCGCGACGCGATCCGATGTACATGCCCCAGAACACCATTGCCGCAGTCATCGCCCCGAGGACGAGATACTGCACGAGGACCGGATCGTCCTCTTCCTCCGGTGTCGCGAAGAACTGGACCGCGATCACGTTCGCAGCCACACACAGGATCGTGAGCGGGATGATCTCGCGCCAGCGTCGCCGGGTCGCGGTCGACACCAACGCGAGGACCGCCGGCCCCAATGACAACGTGGACACCATCGCGACGACATTGGTGAACACCGTGACGGCCACCGGATGCCGACGTCGCCACCACACCACGGCGTAGGACAACGCGCCCAGAGCGATGTCGACGAAGAACCACCACCGCACCTCGTTCCACAGATAGTCCGCGCGGGTGGCGAACACCGTGACCGACAGCGAGAGCATCGCGGCCAGCCGCCACGCCTGGCCGGTCCATGTCAGCGGAGGTTGATACTGCTCGGGTCGCACACCGCAACCGTAGTCGGCGAACGTGGCATCGACGTCCGACCATCGGGCGTCCGCGTCTACGACTTTCGGCTGATATGCCGATGGTCCGTCGGCCGATGTGGCGGGGCATCCGCCCCGGCGACGATGAACGGCATGATCACAGTTCAGAACCTCACCAAGAGATACGGCGACCACGTCGCGGTCGACGACGTGTCGTTCACCTGCCGCCCCGGGCAGGTCACGGGCTTCCTCGGACCCAACGGCGCGGGCAAGTCGACGACCATGCGTATCATCGCCGGCCTCACCCCGGCGACCTCGGGTGTCGCCCGCCTGTACGGCGTCGACTACCACTCGATCCCGAACCCCGCGACACAGGTCGGCGTGCTGTTCGACGCCTCGGCACAGCACGCCGGCCGAACCGGCGCCGAGATCCTCCGTCTCGCCGCGATGACGATGGGCATCAGCACCGACCGCGTCGACGAGATGCTCGAGATGGTCAGCCTCACGCCGGAGGAGGCCGGCCGGCGGGTCCGCAACTACTCCCTCGGGATGCGACAGCGGCTGGGGATCGCCGCCGCGTTGCTCGGGGACCCGAAGATCCTCATCCTCGACGAGCCGGCCAACGGACTCGACCCCGCCGGAATCCACTGGATGCGAACCCTGTTGCGCGACTATGCCGACCGTGGTGGCACAGTTCTGCTGTCGTCACACCTGCTCCACGAGATCGAGATCATCGCCGACGACATCGTCGTGATCGGCGGCGGACGGATCGTCGCTCAGGGCACCAAAGCCGAACTACTCGCCGGCGCGGGCTCGCGGGTCCGGTCCCTCGACGACGAAGCTCTGCTGCAGGCACTGACCGCAGCACAGATCGTGGCCCGTCCCAGCACGTCCGGAGGACTCGACGTCGAGGCGGATCCGGTCGAGGTCGGCCGTGCCGCGGCAGCGGTGGGCGTCGTCCTCACCGAGTTGCGCCCCGCCGACGGCGCACAGCTCGAAGCCATGTTCCTGCAGCTGACCTCCGACACCCAGCGTGAGCAGCCCGACCTCGAAGGAGCCCTCCGATGACCATCGCCGACTTCAGCACACCGCTCGCACCCACGGCGGGTATCGACGTCAACCGTCCGGGTATCCCGTTCTCCCGCCTCGTGCGGGTCGAGCTCCGCAAACTCGTCGACACCCGGGCCGGCTTCTGGCTCACCGCGTCGATCGGCGTGATCGCCGCGATCATCATGGTCGCGATGCTCATCGCCAACCGCAGCACTCCCGAGAACCTCAACCTCGGAGAGTTCTTCGGGCTGATGAACATTCCGACTGCGATCATCCTGCCGATCCTGGCGATCCTGCTGGTGACCGGCGAGTGGAGCCAGCGGACCGCACTGACCACGTTCACGCTCGAACCGCGTCGAGAACGGGTCATCGGTGCGAAACTCATCGCGTCGATGATCACCGCGGTGGCCGCCGTCGCCGTGGCCCTGGTGCTCGGCATCGTCGGAAACGGCATCGCCGCCATCGCCTTCGCCGACCCCGCCGGTTCCTGGGGGCTCACTCTTGCCGGTTTCGTCAACTCCTTTGCGATCCAGGCCTTCGGGCTACTTCTCGGATTCGGTTTCGCCGCACTCATCCTGAACACCCCCGGAGCCATCGTCGCGTATTTCGCCCTCCCCACCGCACTGTCGGTGGTCAGCGAACTGGTCCCCTGGTTCAAGGACAACGTCGGCCAGTGGGTCGATACCACCCTGACCCACATGCCCTTCCAGTCCGGGGAATGGGCCACCGGCGGCGAATGGGCGCGGTTCCTGGTGTCCGGCTTGATCTGGATTGCCGTCCCCCTCGGAATCGGAGTGATCCGGGTGATGCGCTCGGAGGTGAAATAGCACAACTCGATCGATTCGGGCCTCCACCGACCGCCGCCGGCGACGGTCAACGTCACCGGTGGTCGCCGTACAGGCACAGTATTGGGCCGAAGTGGACACAGCCCATGTCGCCGAGAAGGGTTCGCTGCTAGCGTTCTTCGGGTTCTCGAGAAAAGAGGAACCCACGTGTCGTCGTCGACCCATGCCAGCGACCCCGTCGTCGAGCCTCCTGCCGATACCTCGCCCGGAACCGCCGAGGAGCCCCGAACTCCCGCCGGGAGCGGTGCCGATGACGCGCGTCCGGCATGGTGGCGACGCCGCCTGGACCGCTTCTCCTGTGTGGGCCTGAGTGTCGCGCTCGTCTTCCTCTGGCTGTCGATGACACCGTCGCTGCTGCCCCGTGGCGCACTGTTCCAGGGCGTGGTCAGCGGCGCGTCCGCGGCAGTCGGATACTCGCTCGGAGTCTTCTTCTCGTGGCTGATCCGCTTCATGATCTCGCGCGACAAACCCTGGCCGGCGCCGATGTACCGGGTCTGGGTGGCGCTCGGCCTCGCCGCGGTCGCCGGAACCGTGGTCATGCTGGTGATGTTCCAGCGCTGGCAGGATCAGATCCGCAGCATGATGGGCGTCGACTTCCTGTCCTGGACCGCCTATCCGCAGATCGTGATCATCTGCGTGGTGGTGTTCCTTCTGCTCACCCTGATCGGTCAGGCGTGGGGCGACGGCGTCGTCTGGCTGGTCCGGAAGCTCAACCGCATTGCGCCGCCGCGGATCTCCGCAATCGCGGCGCTGGTCGTCGCGGTTCTTATCACCGTCTTCGTCCTCAACGGCGTGGTCGCGAACTACGGCATGAAAGCGCTGAACTCGTCGTTCGCCGCGGTCAACGACGAGACCACCGCCGATTCCACGCCCCCGACGTCACCGCTTCGTTCCGGCGGTCCAGGGTCGCTGGTGACGTGGGATTCACTGGGACGCCAGGGACGGATCTTCGTCTCGGTCGGCCCGACCGTCGAGGAACTGTCGGCATTCAACGGCGCCCCCGCGTTGGAACCCATCCGCGCCTATGTGGGACTGGGGTCGGGCGACGACCTGCGCGCCAACGCACAACTGGCGGCCGACGAACTCGTCCGTACCGGCGGACTGCAACGGAAGGTCGTCGCGGTCGCCTCGACCACCGGCACCGGCTGGATCAACCAGGCGACGGTGGACTCCATCGAATACATGTACAACGGCGACACGGCGACGGTGAGCATGCAGTACTCGTATCTGCCCAGCTGGCTGTCGTTCCTGGTCGACAAGGAGCGGGCGCGCCAGGCCGGGCAGGCGTTGTTCGAGGCCGTCTCCGAACGGGTGCGCGCGATCCCGGAAGCCCAGCGACCCAAGCTCGTGGTCTTCGGCGAGAGTCTCGGATCGTTCGCCGCCGAGTCGGCCTTCGGCACGATTCCGTCCCTCAACGCCCGGACCGACGGCGCGCTGTTCGTCGGCCCGACCTTCAACAACAAGCTGTGGGTCGACACGACCGGCAACCGCGACGCGGGCACGCCCGAATCGCAGCCGATCTACGAGGACGGCCGACAGGTTCGCTTCATCGCCGACGCCCCCGACCTGTATGCGCCGACCGCAGAATGGGTTCCGGGCCGTGCGGTCTACCTGCAGCACGCCTCCGATCCGATCTCGTGGTGGTCGCCACGACTCATCTTGCGCGAGCCGGACTGGCTGGAGGAGAAGAAGGGACGAGATGTCCTACCGGCGATGCGGTGGATTCCGTTTGTGACATTCCTGCAGGTCAGCGCGGACATGGCAGTATCGACCGGAGTGCCCGACGGTCACGGACACTTCTACCTCGCCGCCATCCCCGCGGCCTGGGCCGAGATCCTGCAGCCGCCCGGTTGGACCCCGGAGAAGACCGAGAAACTCATCCCGCTGCTGACCCGCGACTGATTCGGCGCGGGAGCCGTCGGGAAGCGAGCAAGATCGGTCGGGTCGAAACAGGCGTCGCCATCCCATACTCGAAGGGTGACCCCGTGCCCCACTGACCCGACAGCCGCTGACTCGACAGCCGACGACCGGACCGGCGGCGACCGTGACCGGTTGCGCGAACTGCTCGACGCCGTGCTGGCCGACGAGCATTCGAATCTGGACGAGATGGCCACCGGCGCGTTCTCGTCACCGTTCCACTTCTCCCGCCAGGTGAGCCGGGGTGCGGGCGAGTCACCGGTCGCGCTTCGTCGACGAGTACTCCTCGAGCGCGCGGCCTGGCTGCTGCAACACGGCAAGACCGTCACCGAGGTGGCCTTCGACTCCGGGTATGAGTCCGTCGACGGTTTCGCACGAGCGTTCACGCGGGCCTTCGGCCACAGCCCGGGTCGCGCGGCCTCGACGGGGCGTACCGCACCGAGCGAGCACAGCCATTGGCTGCCCGCACCCAACGGCATCCACTTCCATTCGCCCACAGTGCTCTACGTCGACAGCGGTACACCCACCACCGAGAGCGCCGGCGATGTCCTGATGATCATGGTCAGGCACGATCTCGACGACATCGACACCCTGCTGGACGCCGCCAAGGGGGTCGACGAACGGGAATGGACGCGGCGACGACTTCCCGGCCATGAACCGCTGCACTGGAACGGCCCGGAAGAGTCACTCGCACAGGTGATGTCACATCTCGTCGCGGACAAGCAGCCGTGGCTGGCGACCATCGAGGGTGCCGACATGCCGCCCGGTCCGCCGTCGGACCTCTCCGCCCTCGTCGAACTCCAGCGCGAACTGACACCGAGGTGGCTCGCGCTGGTCCGCGACATCGACCGCCGTAACGCCTGGCAGGACCGCGTCATCGACGCACTGTGCGATCCACCCGAATCGTTCCTGCTCTCGCAGATCGTCGCGCACGTCCTGACCTTCTCCGCACATCGTCGTCAACTCGCGCGGTGGATGCTGCGCGACGTAGGCGTCGACGTCAGGACGCTCGACCCAGACCCGATCATGTGGCACCGCAAGCACTCCGGAGGTTTTTGAATGGCATTCCGCTACTACACCGCGACCACTCTCGACGGCTATCTCGCCGACGATCACGACAGCCTCGACTGGCTGCTGACCCAACCGCTCGAAGACGGCGGCGCGATGAACTACGACGACTTCTTCGCCGGCATCGGCACCGCCGTGATGGGATACACCACCTACCAGTGGCTTCTCGACAACGAGATGGCCGACGGCAAGCCCTGGCCCTATGAGATCCCGTCCTTCGTGTTCACCCACCGGACGATCACTCCGGTCGCCGACTCGATCACCGTCCTGGACGGCGACCCCGCCGGCCATCGCGACCTGCTGACCGGAGCAGCTGCGGGTAAGGACGTCTGGGTGGTGGGTGGAGGCGATCTCGCCGCTCAGTTCGCCGAGGCCGGGATGCTCGACGACATGATCGTCTCGATCGCGCCGGTCACCCTCGGGTCCGGACGGCCGCTCTTCCCCCGCCGCTACGACCTCGCACTACAGGAGTTCGGCCGCAACGGCGCCTTCCTCTGCGCGCGTTACTCACTCGTCGGTGCACGCAAGCCGCTCGCCGAGGTCTGACTCCGCCCGGTCGGAGCGTCGTGAGAGACGCTCAGCCCTCTCCGACGGACTTGCGCAGCACATCGGACACCTCGCCGCGCGCCCACTTCGGCAGGATGAAGATCCCCTCGGCCTCGGCGCAGACCTTGCCCTTCGACGTGATCGTGCCGGTGACAAAGGTTTTCACGCCCTCGACACGATCCACCCGCGCCTCGCCGCGGATTCGGCCGAGCGGCGTCGCGCCGCGATACCGGACGTTGAGAGTGCCGGTCATTCCCGGAACCCCCTGGAACTCGGCGGTCGAGCCGAGGAGCTGGTCGAGGATGAGTGCGAGGACACCACCGTGGACGAGACCGGCCGGGCCTTCGTAGGCGGCCCCGAGATCGACCTCGAACCAGCTGAACTCGGCTTCGTGCTGCAACTCGACGGGCGGGGCGATCGGATTGCGGCGCCCCAGCACGGCATTGCCCCACGACCGCTTGGTCCCGTCGGAGTTGAATCGGATTCCGTAGGCGCCGGGCAACTGGTCCCTGCGGAGGATCTCGGTGGCGGCCTCGATGAGCCGGCGCGCCTCGGCGATCTCGGTGTCGCCGACCTCGGTGCGGACGGTTGCGTCGATCAGTTCGCGCACGCTTCCGGCGATCGACGACGCGAGCTCAGAACGATGTGCGAGCTCCTCGGGATCGAGGTCCTCCTGGATGTATTCGCTCATGGGTTCATCTAACAGGGCACCACCGGTGGTCCGCCCACGGGAGGTCCTGACTGCCGAGTAAGCTCCGTCGCATGGCAGACCAAGCCTGGAATGACCGCGACTGGACCGCGTTCGACGTCACCGTCGCCGACCACATCGCCGAGGTCGCGCTCACCGGCCCCGGCAAGGGCAATGCGATGGGTCCCGACTTCTGGCGCGAGCTCCCGGAGCTGTTCGGCTACATCGACGCCGATCCCGCCGTGCGTGCGGTGGTGCTGACCGGCGCCGGCAAGCACTTCTCCTACGGACTCGACCTCGTCGCGATGGGCGGCACCCTGGCCAACGTCCTGGCCGACAAGGCCAAGGCGGCGGCCCGCACCGAGTTCCTGGAGTCGCTGCGCAAGCTGCAGGCCGGCATCACCGCCGTCGCGGACTGCCGCAAGCCGGTCGTCGCCGCGATCTCGGGCTGGTGCATCGGCGGCGGCGTCGACCTGATCTGTGCGGCCGACATCCGCTACGCGAGCGCCGACGCCACGTTCAGCATTCGTGAGGTGAAGGTCGGCATGGTCGCCGACGTCGGCACGCTCGCGCGCCTGCCGTTCATCATCGGCGACGGTCACATGCGTGAACTGGCGCTGACCGGCAAGGACTTCGACGCCGCCCGCGCCGAGAAGATCGGCCTGGTCAACGACGTCGCCGACGACCAGGAAGCCGCTCTCACGCTCGCCCGCGAGACCGCCCGGGAGATCGCCGACAACCCGCCTCTGGTGGTCCACGGCATCAAGGATGTCCTCGACCAATCGCGAAGCGCCGCCGTCCACGACAGCCTGCGCTACGTCGCGGCCTGGAACTCGGCATTCCTGCCCAGCGAGGACCTGTCCGAGGCCATCACCGCCGTCTTCGAGAAGCGCAAGCCGGAGTTCAAGGGTCGCTGAGCCCACGGGCCCGGCTGACGATCGAGGGGGTCACAGGTTGCTGCGGTGAACCTCGGCGGCCAATGGGTGCGCGTCGCCGAGATCCGTGAGCAACCGCACTCCGTCGAGCGGTTGCCCGTGCGGCGCCCCGATGTCGACGCCCGGCACGCGCTCCCCGACCACGTCGACGAAACGCCGGCGGAGGCGGGCGCTGGCCGACATCACCGTTCCCATCCAGCTGATCCGAGCGTCGTCGCCGGGTCGGTGGCCACTGCGTTCCAGCGCGGTGACCGCCGACTCGGCGAGTTCGTCCGCGGCGCCGTCGATGACCCGCTGCGCGACATCGTCACCGGCCTGTGCCGCCGCATCGACGGCCCGGGCGAATCCGGCCACCCGCGCCACGCGGTCCGGATCTCCTTGGATCACCATGTACAGCTCGTCGAGCGGCCCGAAGACCTCTGCGGCACGCTGCTGCAGTATCGTCTCGCTCCCCCGTCCGTCGAAGGCACGCAACGCAGCACTGATCCCGGCGCGGCCGATCCAGTAAGCGCTACCGGCGTCGCCGAACAGGTACCCCCAACCGTCCACACGGTGCACTCCGGCGGGTCCGACGCCGAGCGTCACGACACCGGTTCCGACCGCGGTGACCACCCCGAACCCGTCCCGATTCGCGGCCAGGTAAGCGGTGACCGAATCGTGTGCCAGCGCCACCGCCGTAACCCCGAGATCGGCGACCGCGGCGAGCAATGCCGACGACCTCGCCGCTTGCGGCGTGAGTCCGGAGACCCCAGCGGCCAGTGACCACGTGCCCTGCGGTATGCCGGCGTCACCGACGGCCTCCCCGATCTGTTCGACGACCGGCCGGTCCGTACGAATCGGCCCGAGTTCGCGGTCGTCGCTTCCGCCGGGCGTCTCGATCCGCAGACGCATTCCCGTCTGTCCGCCGTCGACCAGAATGCGTCCCGCCGTGTGACCGCCCATGATGTGCACGCTATCGGAGGACGACACGGACGTGGCGGTTCATCATGGTGCCCGGGCAACGTGCCGACCCGGGGACGGTGTCATGTCACACTAGGCGGATGAAGGTGCGGCGCAGGCTTGCGATCAAGATCGGATCGATCCCCTGGATGCCTCGTTTTCTCCCGCAGATCGTGTTGGGCGACAACGCCATTCAGACCGTCACCGGCAATCGGATGACCCTCCTCGACATCGCCGATCTCCCGAACATCACCATCCGCGTGGCTGGTCGCAAGACCGGCGAGCTCCGGACCACACAACTTCTGGCCGTGCCCGACGGCGAGGACTGGCTGATCGCCGGCTCATACTTCGGTGGGCCGAAGATGCCCGCATGGGTGTACAACCTCCGTGCCGCCGAGACGATCGAGATCGTCGTCGGCGGAAGGGTTTCCGTCGCCGTTCCGACCGAACTGGACGGGGCCGACCGCGACGCGGCGTGGCAGAAGCTGCGTACGGTGTGGCCGAACTTCGACCTGTACGAGAAGCGCACCGAACGTCGGATCCCGGTCTTCCGGTTGCGGCCTGCGCCGGCCGGATAGGCAAGCCGGCGGCCGACGGCCTTTCCCGCCGGCCGTATCGAGGTCAGGTGGCCGGTTCGGCGGTGAACGTCGGTGTGTCGGCGGTGAGGTCGACGCTCCCCACCAGATATTGGGTGTCGGTCGTCTCGACGCGGGGTCCGGCTCGGTCGAATGCCGGGGTGTAGGCCACCCGCCACTCGACGGCACCGGCGACGTCGACTGTGCCCAGATCTTTCTCGTCCGGTGCCGAGTCGGCCTCCGGATCCGGCCGCCGGAGCAGGTACCGCAGCCCCGACAGGTCGCGCGGAGCCGTCCACCGCACGCTGCCGTCCACCGCAGACCTGAAGAGTCGCTGCGTGCATCCGGGCACGTCGGCACCGGCATCGGACCGGGTCGACGCGGCGCACCGGGTGAGCTGTGCCGAGACCGCATCGCTCACCGCCGAGACGCCGGTGGGATTGAGCTCGGCCACCACCCGGACCGACATCGGTTCATGCGGACCGAACGGCGCGGCCTCGACGGTGTGTCCGACGAAGTCGATGTCCCGTGAACCCCAACGCTGAGGCCCGGGGAAGAGGAAGACGGTGTCGCCGGCCTTCACCTGAGCCCCGAACAGCCTCGGGCTCGGCATGAGCAGCGACTCGATGCGCACCTCCACCGCACCGTCGACGACCGTCCAGCCGTCCCCGGCCCGCGTCACCTTCACCGGGATGTCGATGTCACGTGACCCGAGGCGATACCGCGCCTGGACACTCTGGCCGGACTCCCCCGGATCGTCGACCTCGATGTCGGTGATCGGCGCTTCGGTGCGCTGCTGCCGCAGGACCCCGTCGGTGAGGAACCGGGTGTCCGGGCGTGGGTCGATGACGGCGAGGGCCGCCGACGCGTCGGCGTCGGCGAGCGCAGTCAGATAAGTGCGGACGGCGTCCTCCGGGGTGCGGGCCCGCTCGTCCTCGCGGGAGAGTCCCACGAGGAGAGCGGACACCAGCACCACGGCGAGGACCAGCGCCCCGACGCCGACGGTGATCGTCCACCCTCGGCGATTCATTCCGGGCTACCGGCCCGGTGCGTCGCGAACCCGATCAGGAATCCGATCCGGCCCCGAACGACTCGGTCAGGCTGCCCGCGAGCAGCTTCGCGAACTCCGCCGGATCCTCGAGTTCGCCGCCCTCGGCGATCACGGCCATGCCGTAGACGAGCTTCGCGGTCGGGACCAGCTTGTCGTGGTCCCCGGCGGCGTAGGCCTTGTTGAGCGCTTCCACCAGCGGATGATCGGGGTTGAGCTCGAGCGCACGCTTCGACTTCGGGAACTGCTGTCCCGATGCCCGGTACAGCTTCTCCAGCTGCGGCGACATCGAGAACGTGTCCCCCACCAGGCAGGCCGGCGATTCGGTCAGCCGCGACGACAACCGGGTCTCGCTGACGTCGTCGGACAGAGTGGTGGTCAGCCACGACAGCAGGTCGGCGTAGGCCTTGTTCTGCTCCTCCTTCGACGTGTCGTCGGTCTCCTCGTCGTCGGCGCCGAGATCGACCGCGCCCTTGGCGATCGACTGGAACGACTTGCCGTCGAACTCGGCACCGGCCGACACCCACATCTCGTCGACCGGATCGGAGAGGACGAGCACCTCGATCCCCTTGGCGCGGAACGCCTCCATGTGTGGGGAGTTGACGATCTGCTGCCGGGACTCGCCGGTCATGTAGTAGATCGTGTCCTGGCCGCTCTTCATCCGGCCGATGTAGTCGGCCAGCGTCGTCAGTTCCTCCTCCGAGTGGGTGCTCGCGAACGACGACGCCTTGAGCAGTGCGTCGCGGTTGTCCGGATCGTTGACGAGGCCTTCCTTGAACACGCGGCCGAAGCCGTCCCAGAAGGTGCGGTAGTCGTCGGGCCGACTGTCGCGCATCTCGGTGACCGTCGAGATCACCTTCTTGGTGAGGCGACGACGGATCGCGCGGATCTGCCGGTCCTGCTGCAGGATCTCGCGCGAGACGTTGAGGGAGAGGTCGGCGGCGTCGACGACCCCCTTCACGAAACGCAGATATTCCGGCATCAACTCGGCGCAGTCGTCCATGATGAACACGCGCTTCACATAGAGGTGGATGCCGACCTTGCTGTCGCGCATGAACAGGTCGAACGGCGGCTGCGTCGGGATGAACAGCAGCGCCTGGTACTCGAAGGTTCCCTCGGCCTGCAGGGTGATGGTCTCCAGCGGCGCATCCCAGGCGTGGGACACGTGCCGGTAGAACTCCTGGTACTCCTCGTCGGAGACCTCCGAACGCGACTTGGCCCAGAGAGCCTTCATCGAGTTGATGGTCTCTTCCTCGACGATCGTCTTGGTCTCAGGGGTCTTGTCCTCGTCGGACTCGGTGTCGGAGCCGGGTGTCTCGACCGGGACCGTCTTCTCGACGTCCATGCGGATCGGCCACGCAATGAAGTCGGAGTAGCGCTTGACCAGCTGACGCAGCTTGGACTTGTCGGCGTAGTCGTACAGGTGGTCCTCGGTGTCGACGGGCTTCAGTGCCAGCGTGACCGAGGTGCCCTGAGGTGCGTCCGGCACGTCGTCGATCGTGTAGGTGCCGTCGCCGGTCGACTCCCAGCGGGTACCGGTGGTCTCGCCGGCCTTGCGCGTCACCAGGCTGACCTTGTCGGCGACCATGAACGTCGAGTAGAAGCCGATGCCGAACTGTCCGATGAGTTCCTCGGCGGCGGCGTCGGAGACGCCCTTCTCGCGGGCCTCGGCGAGCGATCGGCGTATTTCGGCGGTGCCCGATCGGGCCAGGGTGCCGATGAGTCCGACGACCTCGTCGCGCGTCATGCCGATGCCGTTGTCGGCGACCACGAGGGTGCGCGCGTCCGAGTCCGGGGTGAGCGTGATGTGCAGGTCGGACGTGTCGACGTCGAGGTCCTTGTCCAGCAACGACTCCAGGCGCAGCTTGTCGAGCGCATCGGATGCGTTCGAGATCAGCTCACGCAGGAAGCTGTCCTTGTTGGAGTAGATCGAGTGGACCATGAGATCCAGCAGCTGCCGGGTCTCCGCCTGGAACTCGTGAACTTCGGGCGCAGCGCTCATCGCAGACCTCCATGTTCTGTTCTCGCGTGTTCGTGTGGTTTCGGTGGCACGCGTCCGGCGCCGGGCGCAGGCCCGACGCGACACGTCGTGACGGACACCGACTTTACCGAGCGCCGGTATGGCTACCCTGGGTCGGGGACCGACTACCCCCGTTGCGGATGGTGCCCGAGAGGCATCACACGCGGGGAACGATCAGGAAGCCAGGTGGATGGGTACGCCTCGACTGCTGCTGGTGCACGCACACCCCGACGACGAGTCACTGTGGACCGGCGGACTCACCGCCCGTCACGTCGACTCCGGCGGCGAGGCGGACCTCGTGATGTGCACGTGGGCGGAGGGCACGATCCGGCACCGGGAGCTGACCGACGCCGTCGACATCCTCGGCATGCCGCGCCCGCCGATCATGCTCGGCTACGCCGACGACCGCCGGCCCGAGTCGGCTCCCGACGCCCCGCGGCTGTGTGCCGCGTCGTTCGACGACCAGGTCCGGGCACTCACCGAGCACATCCGTGAACTCCAGCCGGACATCGTCGTCACCTACGACGCTCTCGGCATCTACGGACATCCCGACCACATCCACGCCCACCGTCTGGCCTGTGCCGCCGCGGACGCCGCCGCCTCGACGACTCTCTATCACCGGGCCGGGCCGGCCTGGCGGGTCCGGTCCCTGTACTTCGCCACGATCCCCGAATGGATGATGGACCTGCTCGCACCGAGCCTGTTCCCCGAGATCCCTCGCGAACAACTACCCGGTACACCGGATTCCGAGATCGACGTGGTCGTCGACGTGTCCGATCTGGCGGCACGCAAGAAGGCGGGTGTCGTCGCACACCGGTCGGAGATCGCCCGCAGTCGCGCGATCGCGGGATTCATGTCGCTCCCCGAGGAGCTCCAGGACAGGTTGCTCGGCGTCGAGTGCTATCAGCGCCGGGATCTCGTCCCGGGTGGATGTGACCTGATCTGACCCTTCGAGGCTCGCTTCGCTCGCACCTCAGGGAGCAGTTCGATGGTCGCTTCGCTCGCACCTCAGCAGCAGGGTCGTGGCTAGATCGCGGTGACCGCGGAGCGCAACCCGCTGGCGCGTTGTACGCGACGGTTGACGGCTGCGGCGAGCACGTCGGCGGTTCCGACGATCCGCACGCGACTTCGGGCGCGGGTGATCGCGGTGTACAGGAGCTCGCGGGTCAGCAGCTCCGAGCCGGCCGGCGGGAGCACGACGGTCACTCGATCGAACTGGCTGCCCTGGCTGCGGTGGATGGTCATCGCATGGACCGACACGACGTCGGCGAGTTGGGTCGGGTGGAGCAGCCGGATTTCGCCGCCCCGGCGGAACGCCACCCGGATCGTTTCCGGCGAACCGGATCGATTCGACGTCTGCGCATCCGAGTCCGGATCGACGATCACCACACCTGTGTCGCCGTTGAAGGTGGCGGTCTGGCGATCGTTCGCCGTCACCAGGATGGGTTGTCCCACATACCAACCCATGTGCTCGGCCTCGGTGGTCCCCAGCCAGTCGGTGATGCGCGTGGTCCATCCGCGCACACCCCACGAACCCTCGCGGTGCGCGCACAGGACCCGATGACTGTCGAGGGCGTCCAGGGCACCGGTCGCATCGCCCCTCTGGGCGGCCGCGCGCAGATTCCGACCCCAGGCCAGGATGTCGCCGGCCACGTCGTCGAGTTCGTCGGGCGCCACCAGTTCGACATCGTCGATGTCCGGCGAGGTGACGAGTTCGAGGACCGCGTCGGGCTTGCCGGCGTTGACGGCGGCCGCGACCTGCGAGATGCCGCCGCCGAACCGGAACTGCGTGCGCAAGGTGATGACGCCGTCGGCCAGCCGCGCCACGTCGTCGGGGTCGAGGTCCTCGGCGGCGGGATCGAGGCCCACCGCATCGAACGCCTGTGTCGGTGTCGTCAGCGGCACATCCTCGGCCCCGGTGTCCGGCAGGTCGGTCCGTTCGACGAGGTCGGCGAGCACCGCACCCGCCTCCACCGAGGCCAGCTGGTGGGGGTCGCCGACGAACACGACGCGGGCATCAGGTCGAACGGCGTCGAGCAGCCGGCTCATCGCGGTCATCGACAGCATCGACGTCTCGTCGACGACGATGACGTCGTGGGGCAGCGTGCGTCCGCGCCCGTACCGGGGGTTCGAGCCGGGGCGCCAGCCGAGCAGCGAATGCAGGGTGACCGCATGGGCCGTGACCGGCAGGGTCGACTCGGACTCGACCGAGGCCTGCAGCTGTGCCGCCGCGCGTCCGGTGGGTGCACACAGACCGATGCGCAGACCCGGTCCTTGGAGGCGGTCGAGGACGGCGAGGATGCGGGCGACGGTGTACGTCTTGCCCGTTCCCGGACCGCCGGCGAGGACCGTCGTCCAGCGCGTCGCCGCCACCGCAGCGGCCAGCTTCTGCAGGGCGCCGTCGTCGGGCGAGGAGTAGACCGTCGCGATGGCCTCGCCGAGCGCCTCCGTATCGACGGCGGGTGATGTCCGCGCCCGCCGGTCGAGGATCTCCCGGATCGTCTGTTCCTGCCGGAAGTACTTCTGCAAGTAGACGAGTGGCCCGTCGACGGAATCCCGGACCACCAGCGGGCGCAACGGTCCGGCCTCGCTGCCGGTGACGAGCGGGCTCGCGGCCAGCGCGTCCAGAACAGCACGGGGCGAGGGCATCTCGACCTCTGCGGTGTCCCCCGCTGCCAGTTCGCCGATGCGGTCCAGGGCTAGGCAGGTGGAGCCCAGGCGCACGGCCCGAACGGCGAGAGCGGCGCCGAGCCGGGCCTCGTCGGACACCGGTTCAGCGCACATCCGGATCAACCGGTCGGTGATGTGCAGATCCGCGGCGGCAAGGAGGCCCGCGGCGTTCCAGTCGGCCAGGGTTCCGGTCGCCGAATCGACGTGCTGGACATCGGGTGTGCTCATCGACCTCTCCCCCCGGTTCCGGCGGACGCGTTCGGCTCCGCCCCGGCCAGCGCCTCGGACAGCCCGGCGACGAGCCCGGTGGGCAGCACCCATTCGAAGACACCGCATCCGGGCGGAGTGTCCGGTCCGGCCATGCCGCGCACGAAGTGGTACTGCACCGGACCGAGGTGACGATCCGGGTCGTAACCGGGCAACCGCCACCTCAGATACCGGTGCAGCGCAACCGAGTACAACATCGCCTGCAACGGATAGTGGGCGGCGATCATCTCACCGGCCATCGCCTCGGCGTCGAAGTCCTCGACCACGAGGTCGCCCGGGCGGATGCGGTTGGTCTTGTAGTCGACGATCACGTAACGGCCGTCGGGGATCCGCAGCACCGAGTCGATACTGCCGGTGAGGAAACCACGAAGACGCCGACCGGGCACCGCGCGCAGGTGCGTGGCGTACGCTCGCAGCGGATCCGATTCCGGCAGATGCAATTCCATCAGATCGGCGAGGCGCCCGAGCGTCGTGCCCCCGCCGGATGCCCGCTCGTCCGCGGGGCCGAGCGGAAGTTCGAAATCGAGTTCGGCGAGGCGATCACGCGGATCGATGCTCCACAGATCACCGAAACCGAGAGGTGTGGTGAGCACGCCGACCAGCGCGGCGACGAGCCGGTCAGGGTCGATGTCACCGGCCAGCCCGCCGAGCGCCCGAGAACACAGTTCCCGGACATGCCCTTCGATGTCGGGCGCAGAGGTGTCGACGTACTCGAGGACCTCGTGGACCAGGGTGCCGAAGGCCGCGCCGAACGGTAGCCCGTTCATCAGCGATGCCATCCCCGCACGACGTGCGTCCGAATCGGTTCCGGCGTCGTCGACTCCGTCGCCCGGCCGGGCGATCGGCTCGTCGTCGAGGATGTCGGTGAGCTCGTCGTCGGGTTCGCTGCCGGTCTCCACGACGGAGGTCGGCGGCCCTCCGGGTGCACCGTGCGCGCCATGGGCGACGTCGGCGGTGAGTGCCGAATACGAGGTTCGACGCCAGTCCTGGTCTATCCGACGATCGAAGTGCGCGATGCCCAGAGCATCAGCCCCCTCCCCGTCGCCGGCGGGTGGCGCCACGACATCCGCATCGAGCCGACCGGCCGGTTCGACAGAGATCGCGGGATCACGTTCGGTGAGGGTGCGCAGAACACACACACAGTCGACGTCGGCCTCCGGAATGGGCACCTCCCCGGCGACCGTCCATTCCGGTTCTCCGGTCGACGACCGCACCGCGTTCTCGCGTCCGAAGATCAACCGGTGCAGTGGTCCGGTCGTGGTGTTCCGCGACGGCGCCCACCAGGCGACGACCTGTGACTGGGCGCGGGTGAGCGCGACGTAGAGCAACCGCAGGTCCTCTCCCGCCACCTCGTCGGCATAACGTCGGCGTCGGGCGGCACGATCTGGTGCCTGCTGTCCTCCCACATCGAGCCGGCGGTTCCCCGATTCGTCGTGGTAGGTGATGTTCCCGCGATCGTTGACCCACGTGCCGTCCCACCCGTAGGGCACGTACACGATCGGGAACTGCAGTCCCTTGCTCGCGTGCACGGTCATGATCTGGACGGCCTGGGTGTCGCGGTCGAGGCGACGACTCTGGTCCTCGTAGC
The DNA here is from genome assembly GCF_000332995.1 of Gordonia amicalis NBRC 100051 = JCM 11271. Classification (GTDB taxonomy): domain Bacteria; phylum Actinomycetota; class Actinomycetes; order Mycobacteriales; family Mycobacteriaceae; genus Gordonia; species Gordonia amicalis. The sequence goes on along the minus strand of NZ_BANS01000013.1, from coordinate 52,765 downwards.
GCCGGCGTGACGAGGTGTCGGTGATCCGCTCCGTCAGCCACTCGACGAGCGCGCTGAGCCCTTCGCCGGTCTCGACCACGTGTTTGTTGCACAACGCCGACACCTGGATGAGGTCGGTGAGGGTTCGTTCCCCGTTCTCGACGGTGAGAACCCGGGCCGCCACCTCATGCGCGTCGAACAGTCGTTGGGCCATCGCGGCGAATCCGCCCTGTGCGAAAACCCTGGCGAGCATGGACAGTTCGGCACCGAGTTCGGCGACCTCCGGCTCGGTGGCGGTCGCGACCCGTTCGGTGGACCAGCCGAAGAGCGTGGTCAATGCGGCCATCCGCACCCGGTCGGAGCGTGACGGTTGTTCGACGGCGCGCAGAACCCACAGCCAGTGCTGGGCGGCCGAGGTCGAGAAGACGTTGATGCCCGACCCGATCACCGAGTTGATGCCTCGTTCGGCGAGTTCGGCCTGCAGCGGTTCGATCGTGCTGTTGAGCCGCACGAGGATCGCGATGTCCCCGGGATCGACCGGCCGGGACACACCGTCGACGTCGATCCGGTCTCCCCGTGCCAGCACGGTCGCGATGTCGCCGGCGACATCGGCGGCGATGCGCGATCGCACCTCCTTGACACCCGGGAGGTTGAACGAGTTGAGAGACGTGAAGTCGCCGCGGAGAAACGCTCGGAGCCGCAGCGGTGGGCGGCCCTCGAGCCGGCTGCCGGCGAATGCGGCCCGGACGGGACGCGCAACGATGTCCGGATGCCCCAGGGTCGCTTCGCCGTACAGGTGCTGCAGTGCTCCGACGAGTGCGCCGTCCGACCGGCGGTTCACGTCGAGCGCCCGGAGCGTGTCGGCGGACGACACCGCCGCGAGATAGCTCAGCACCTCGGCACCGCGGAAACCGTAGATGGACTGCTTCGGATCGCCGACGAGGATCATCCGGCGGTACCCGTGGAAGCAGTGGCGCAGGATGTCCCACTGCAACGGATCGGTGTCCTGGAACTCGTCGACCAGCACCACGGTGAACGTGTCGCGGATCCGTTGGCAGGCACGGTCGCCGACCACCGGATCGTTGACGATGCGGTGCAGGATCGCCTGGAGGTCGTCGTAGGTTCGGACGCGGGCGTCCCGCTTGCGGGTCTCGACGTGTTGCCGGACCGCCTTGGCGAAGCTGACCCGGCGTGCCGCGACGTCGTCGGCGACCGAACCCCCGGTCGTCTCGCTCTTGTCCGGTGCGAGTTCGACCGTCGCCTGACGTACCGCATCGCGCGCGATCTCCCGTGCTTCGGCGAAGCTGAATTCCGGTGCGTCGCTGGCCCAGAAACCGCGCAGGTAGAGATCGAGCGCGACCTCCTCGGTGAGTTCGTCGACCTCTTCGACGATGGAGTAGACGAGTTCCCGTTCGCCGAGGAATCCCAGCGCCTCCAGCATCCGGTTGCAGAACGTGTGGGTGGTGGCGATCGTGGACGCATCGAAGTCGCTCAGTGCGCGGGCGAGATTCCGTCGGCGCGCGAGGACCTCCCCGGGTGTGCCGCTCGCCAACTGCCGCAACAACGCGTCGCCTGCCTGAGCGGACCCGGACAGGACCTCCGCGGGATCGGCCAGGGCGTCGAGCAGTTCCCGCACACGCGCCCGCATCCGTTCGCGCAGTTCGGCTGTCGCCGCCCGGCTGAACGTGACGAGCAGCATCTCCGCGATCGGCACACCGTCGGCGAGATACCGTGCCGCGAGTCCCACGATCGCGTACGTCTTGCCCGTCCCGGCGCTCGCCTCGAGCACGGTGGTGTGTTCCGGGAGTTCGGCGGTGATGTCGAAGGTCTCCGGACGTCTCATGAGCCCTCCCGGTGCTGTCCGACGGGGACCCACACCGCCCGGGCGAGTCCGCTGAACAGCGGTTCGTCCTCTGCCACGGCCAATTCCACCCCGCCGAGGGCGCGGTCGGCCGGTGCCCGCTCCTCGAGCAGGGCGTCGAACTCGACGTCGGTCAGGACGTCGCCGCCGAAGGCCAGTTTGAGGTAGCGATCGTGGCGGGGACCGAAGGTGTCGTCGAACACCTTGCGCGCACTGTTGAGGGCCCAGTGGCTCCGGCGACCGGGACCGTCGTTGTCGACGAACGTGAACGCGGGTTCCAGCGGCAACGGCAGCGGACGGCGCAGACCTTCGTCCCGTAAGCGGACGAGCTGATCGAGGAGCGGCACCGGATCCTCCGGGCGTCGAAGGGTGAGCGTGGTGGTTCCACCCCCACGGGCGGCGCGACCGACGGACACCGCGGACCCGACCTCCGCCGCGCCGGCGTTGCCCTGGGTCGCGGCCGCCGCGACCGCGAGCAGCGTGATCCAGGCGCTCAGTTGCTGTTTCGCCTTGAGGCGCGAGTACGTCGCGCGGACCAGCCGGGCCTGTCCGTCGTCGGCGGTGAACACCTCGCCAACGGTGCCGTGCACGCGCCGTCCGTCGGGCAGTGTCACGAGGACGTCGAGGGTTTCCGGCGATCCCGGACGCAGAGGCGCCACGACGCCGTGCAGCCGCGTGACCGCTCGCGAGATGGGCGCCAGCTCCCGGGTACCGAACGCGAAGGGCGGCAGCGTCCCACGACGCAGTTCGGCGGCTTCACAGTCCACGATGGAAACCCCGGCCAGCATCCGGGTGAGGAAACGGTCGCCGATCCCCCACTTGTCGAGTGGGTCGAGTTCGACGTCGAGCTGGTCGTCGTGAGGTGTCTCGTCGTCGGGTATCCGGGCGCCCAGGCGTTGCCGGACGAAGGCGGTGATCGGATCGACGTGGAAGTCGATGAGCGAGGCGAGGTCGATGTCGGCGAGGTCAGGGGTCGGCTCGGGTGCGGGGAGGATCTCCCGGGCGGACGGGACGACCGGATCGGCCGGCCCGCGCAGGGCCGTCGCCCCGGCCAGAAGCGACGCGTCGTGGCTGAACGGTCCGGCGATGCCGCGAACACCCCCGTCCACGAAGTTGCGGGCGTCGAAGCCGTGCAGTGAGTGCCGCCGGACGATCGTCGGCCGGTCCGGACCGGTGAGACCGTCGACGGTGTCGATCAGTTCGCTGACCACCACGGCGGGCGGGATGTGCCGGCCCGACACCGGGTCGGCGCCGCTGTAGAAGACGAGCAGGTTGTCCTGCGCCGCACCGATCGCGTCGAGAAAGCACTGCCGGTCCTCGTCGCGCGGATTGCGTTCGCCCACCAGCGGCTCGACACCGAGCACGTCGTCCCCGTCGATGCGCTGCACGCGCGGGAAGACCTCGGCGTCGATGCCGAGCAGCACGATGACCCGGTGGGGCACCGAACGCATCGGCACCATGGTGCACACGGTGAGCTCACCGGTCCGGAAGTTGGCTCGCGTGGGTCGTCCGGCGATCAGTGCCGACAACAGGTCACGCACGTCGGCGAGACGCAGGACCTCCTCGGTGGTGCCGAAGGCGTCCTCGAGCATCCGGATGGCCTGTGCCCGTTGCCAATCGTCGGCGGGAGCGGTCGCGGTGAGCGATCCGACCGCCTCTACGAGGGTCGCTGCCCAACGGTGGGCGGGCGCGGTCGTGGTCAGCTCCGCGAGGACCCGGCCGAGCCGGTCGAGGAATTCGTCGAGCCGGCCGACGAGGTCGATACCGGTACTCTCCACACCGGCGAGTGGCAGGGCGGTGCCGAGCCACTCGTCGTCGGTCTCCTCGGCGACCACACCGAGCGCGATGCGGTCGAGACCCGCATCGAAGGTGCCCTGCCGGAAACGTTCGAGACCGAACCGCGCACGTTCCGCGGTTCCGAGTCCCCAGCGTACGTTGCTGTGGCCCAGCCATTCCCGGACCAGGTCCAGGTCGTCGTCGGTCATCGCGAAACGTGTCCGGACGGGTTCGGCCCCGAGCAGATCGAGGACGTCGCCCGCGGTCACCCGACCGGCCGCGAGTTCGACGACGCCGACGACGGTGTCGATGACCGGGTTCACCTGACGCACGCCGCGGTCGGCGAGGCGCACGCGCAGATCGAAGGCGGGATGCGGCAATCCGGCCTGCCCGAAGGCACCTCGGATGAGGGGCGCGAAGGTCTCCACGTCGGGGCACATGATCAGGACGTCACGCGGTTCGAGGGTCGGGTCGTCGGCGAAGAGGTGCAACAGTCGGTCCCGGAGCACCTCGATCTGCCGTTCCGGACCGTGGCACGCATGGACCTCGACCGACCCGTCGTCGGCGCGTTCGGCCGGCGGGGACACACCTGCGTCGTCGCGGATACCCGCCTGCAGGGCGCCGAGCAGCGCGTCGGGCAGCGGGGTGGCCGGCGGATGGTGGACGTCCCTGTCGACGACATCCCCCAGACGCAACTGCAGTTCCTGGAGATCGCGGGACAGTCCGGCCAGCAACGGATTCCGGAGTTCGGGTACCGGACGCTCACGCCGCCGGGGCGGGACACCCACCGTCGAGGTCACCGGGGACGCTCCTCCGCCGATGGCTCGGAGCTCCTCCCACAGACGGGGACTCGCGTGCGGGACGAAGAGGTGGACATCGTGGTGCGCGCTCACCGCGGCGATGATGTTCCGGAACGACTCGGTGATCCGCGTCGGGCCGAACACGGACAAGCGCCCGGGGAGGTCGGCGACGCCGGGATCGAAGCGCAGGCGCTCACACACCTCGCCGAGGACCTCCGCCGGATGCGGCTGCCCGATCTCGGCACGCACCGCGCGCCAGAACCCCGCCTGCCAGGCGAGGTCGTCGCGCAACGGAGCACCCGCACCGTCGAGGTCGTCCCCGACGGCCCAGCCGGCGATCATCGACGGTCGGGATCGTCCGTACCGCTCGAACAGTTCGGCCAGGTGGCGTGCCGTCGCATAGCGGCGTCCGACCCGGGGCGACTCGGCGTCACCCGCACCGATGTGACGGGCGATCACCGTCAGATCAGGGTCGTCGATCCGTTCGTCGAGAACCCGGAGCACCGGCCAGGTCAATTCCGTTGCGCGCCAGGGGTTCACCGTCGACAACGGGGTGTCGGCCGTGAACCGGTCACCGGTGAGCACCGCGGCCGAGATGGCGTCGGCCAGCCGTCCGGGACCGGTGAAGTCGATGTTGGCGGCGATGCCGTCCGACAGTCCCGCACCGGAACCGAGCCGGCGGGCGAGGTGCTGTGCGAGCCAGCGTTCGACACCGGCCGCCGGGACGGACACGATCTCGGTACGCATCGGATCGTCGAGCGGTGTCGAGAGGACCTCGGCCAACGCCTCGGCCAACGTATCGGTGCGCTCGGCGCGGTGAAGGATCAGCATCCGGTCAGGCCCGGGGGGTCCGGGGTCAGTTCGCGGTGGCGGTCCGTGGCGCATGGAACCGCGCCGGCTCGCCGAGGGCCGCGGTCAGGACGTCCCGTAGATCCTCGGGTATCGGCGCCGGCCGACCCGCCGCCGGATCAACGACGACCATCGTCGTCTCGGCCGTGGCGCACAGGACCCCTTCCTTGTCGAACAGGCGGAGTGCCATCACGAACGACGAACGGCCGATCCGCCCGACGCAGGAATGCACCAGGACGGGGTGCGTCGAGTAGTGCACGGGCGCCGAGAACTCGACGTCCTGGCGTGCGACGAGGAAGGAGAAGTCCCGCGGACGGTCCGGTATCCACTCATGGAACGACCGGACCCGCGCCTCCTCGAACAGGCGCGAGATCTGCACGTTGTTGATGTGGTTGTTGATGTCCATGTCACCCCACCGCAGATGGACGGGAATCTCGAGAACATAGTCCGGTGCCGGGGATTCAGAAGCCACGGCAGCAACCATAACGGCGGGACACGCGCACCGTGAACTGCGGTGCCGACCGTGTCGAGACCGTAGAATCGCGCCCGGATCGCCGAAAGTGAGGGGCCTCGGGTGAACATCGACACGGCACGGGCACGTCTGCGCCCGGTGTCCGCGATGGACATCGACGACCTCGTCCATCTCGACAGCGACCCCGAGGTCATGCGCTTCGTGAGCGGCGGCACACCGACCCCGCGGACGGTCATCGAGGACTGGGTCCTGCCGCGCGCCGAGTCGGAGCGGCGTGTGTACGGAACCGGCACGTGGGTGCTGTGCGACCCGGCGACCGGTGCGTTCCTCGGCTGGGCGTCGTTGCGCACCCCGCGACACAGTCGTCGCCCCGAACTCGAGTTGAGCTACCGCATCCGCCGGACGGTCTGGGGACGCGGTCTGGCCACCGAGGCCGCGTTCGCCCTCATGGCGTTCGCCTTCGACCACCTCGCGACCGAACGTGTCTTTGCGAGCACGGTCGCGGGCAACACCCCCTCACGGCGGGTCATGGAGAAGCTCGGCATGACACTGTCGGCAATACATGTGGGCGACGAAACCGGCGATTCCGGCATCACCCCGCATCCGCTGCACCTCGGTCCCGAACGGTACGAGGTGGAGTATCAGATCCTCCTGGCCGAGTGGCAGCGACGATCTCTGCGCTGGTCATCGGCGGGTGACCTCACCGCATGACGGTGAGGCGGGCTCGGCCGACCGAACGTGACCTCGGCTACCGGCCCGGCTGCACCGTCCTGGTCGCGCCGGGTCGCGCATCATTGACTACCGTTGTGGGCAAGTACGGTTTTGCCTCGACCGTCGCCCGACGCGGTTCGGCCACGTGACGACACGGACCCTGCACGGCGCCGAAGCACAATCGTCCCCCAACAAGCGAGAAGGAGATGTCTGGAGATGAGCAGCCCCGCCGTCCAGGCCCCCGCTGTAGCGGCCACCGACCGCAGGAAAGTGGTCATCATCGGCTCCGGCTTCGGCGGATTGTTCGCCGCCCAGCGTCTGGCGAAGGCCGACGTCGACGTGACGCTGATCGCCAAGACCACCCACCATCTCTTCCAGCCGATGCTCTACCAGGTCGCCACGGGCATCGTCGCCGAAGGTGAGATCGCCCCGGCCACCCGCGTCGTGCTGCGCAAACAGAAGAACACCTCCGTGCTCATGGGCGACGTGTTCGACATCGACCTCGAGGCCAAGACGGTCACCTCGCGACTGCTCGAGCGCATCACGGTCACCCCTTACGACGACCTGATCGTCGCGGCCGGCGCCGATCAGTCGTACTTCGGCAACGACCATTTCGCCGAGTACGCACCGGGCATGAAGACCATCGACCACGCGCTCGAGCTCCGCGGACGGATCCTCGGCGCCTTCGAGCAGGCCGAGCTGTCCCATGACCCCGCCGAACGCGCCAAGCTGCTGACCTTCGTGGTCGTGGGTGCCGGTCCGACCGGTGTCGAACTCGCCGGCCAGATCGCGGAGATGAGCGACAAGACCCTCAAGGGCGCCTTCCGCAACATCGACCCCACCGAGGCTCGCGTCATCCTCCTCGACGCGGCCCCCGCCGTGCTGCCGCCGTTCGGGCCCAAGCTCGGTGGGAAGGCCGCGGCCCGTCTCGAGAAGATGGGCGTGGAGATCCAGCTCAACGCGATGGTCGTGGACGTCGATTACGACGGTCTGGTCGTCAAGGAGAAGGACGGCACCACGCGTCGCATCGAGTCGCAGTGCAAGGTGTGGTCGGCCGGTGTCCAGGCCAGCCCGCTCGGCCAGCAACTCGCCGAACAGTCCGGTGTCGAACTCGACCGCGCGGGCCGGGTGAAGGTCGGACCGGACCTGACGATCCCGGGTCACCCGGAGGTCTTCGTGGTCGGCGACATGATGGCCGTCGACGGCGTGCCCGGTGTCGCACAAGGTGCGATCCAGGGTGGTCGCTACGCCGCCGATGCGATCAAGGCCGAGCTCAAGGGCCAGACGCCGGACCAGCGCAAGCCGTTCAGCTACTGGGACAAGGGTTCGATGGCGACCATCTCGCGGTACTCCGCGGTGATGCAGGTCCCGATCCCGGGCTTCAAGAAGCCCTTCGAGACCGAGGGCTACTTCGCGTGGGTGGGCTGGCTCGCACTGCACCTCGTTTACCTGGTGGGCTTCCGCAACCGGCTGAACACGCTGATCAACTGGTTCTTCGCGTTCACCACCCGCGGCCGCTCGCAGCTCGCGGTCACCGAACAGCAGGTCTACGCTCGCACCGCGATCGGACAGTTGTCGGCACTGGAGAAGCAGGCCGCGAAGAGCAACGGAACCGGACCCGACGCCGAGGCCGCGAAGACCGACACGGGGACCGTGGACTCGAAGGCCACCGACGCATCCGGCTCGGTGCCCACCGAGGGCAAGGACGCCGCCGGCAAGGATGCTGCAGGCAAGGAGTCCGAAGCCGAGGCCAGCTGACACCCGGACAGACAGACCTACCGCAGCGCTGGTCCCCTAACCGTTGGGGACCAGCGCTGCGGTGTCGAGAGCGTCGGTCAGGCGGCGCGTGGCCGTCACCGACGTGCCGAGTGCGCTGGTGAGGGTGGCTTCCCCGGCCAGACGCAGCCGAGCCGCGAACTCGCTCGGATGCAATTCTTCCGGGCGGTCATCCGGGTAACGGAACACGTTGCTCATCGCACGATGACCGATCGCGGCGGCGGGTGTCGACGCGCCCAGCATGACCCGATGTGCCAGCCAGACCTCACCGCCGACCGTCACCCGTAGGCCACCGGTCCAGGAGCCGGTTCGGTCGCGGTCGATCCGGTCGAGATCCATGGTCGTCGCCCGGTCGATCTGGACAGCCCGGCCGATCTGCACGTGCTCGTACAGATCGAGAATCCCGGTCGGGTCGATCTCGGCGACGACGTCGGACGTGTGGACCGCGCCGCCGGCCACCACGGTCGGCTGCGGATCGAGACGCAGACGACCGCCCGCACCCACCTCAATCTCCCACCGGGCCCGGGAATCCGCGCGGTCCCGCGCAGGCAGCGCGATCGTGGCGGCGACGGTGCCCACGCTCAGACGTGCGCCGGGCTCCACCCGGATGCGGACCGCGATCTCGTCGCCACCCAGCGGCGTCGCCGCGGTGCCGATCAGCTGGACGTGGCCGGGTGCGGTCACCCGGACGGCGAGACCACCGGTCGCGCTGTGCCGCACACCGCGGTCGGCGGTCGCGGTGATCTCGACGTCGGTGCGCATCGCTAGCCGGTCGTCACGGGTGCCGCGAGCTGCTCGCGGACCCAGGCCAGCACGTCGGTGGCCGCCGGATCGTCGGTCAGTGAGATCATCGCCGTCGGACGTCCCTCGCGCACCTTGTCCGCATCGCGCCGCATGACGTCGAGGTCGGCGTTCACGCGCTCGGCCAGATCGGTCTTGTTGATCACCAGCAGATCCGAGAACGTGACGCCCGGACCGCCCTTGCGCGGCACCTTGTCGCCACCGGCCACGTCGATCACGAAGATCTGGACGTCGATGAGGCCCGTCGAGAACGTCGCCGTGAGATTGTCGCCACCGGACTCGACCAGGATCAGATCGAGCGGCGGATTCGCCTCGACGAGGTCGTCGATGGCGTCGAGATTGGCGGTGATGTCGTCGCGGATGGCGGTGTGCGGGCACCCTCCCGTCTGGACCGCGGTGATCCGCTCGTCGGGCAGGACTGCGTTGCGGCGCAGAAAGTCCGCGTCCTCGGTCGTGTAGATGTCGTTGGTCAGCACCGCGACCGACAGCTCGTCGCGCAGCTGGCGGCAGAGCGCGGCGACCAAGGCGGTCTTCCCGGATCCGACGGGGCCGCCGACGCCGATGCGCAACGCCTCACCGGGTTCACGCTTCCGGCGGGGACGGTCGTGGTCGTGGCTGTGGGGCTGCCCGTCGATGAGATGCGGGGGCATCGTCGACTCCTCTCGGTCGGGGCTTCAGGGACGATTTCCGGTGGATCCGGATTGTCAGGACATGAAGAGCGGCATCGATTGTCGCTCATGGCGTTCGGCGAAGATGTCGAGGACCGGGTCGGACAGGTCCGCAAGCCCCACGGCGGCCTCGGCCGCGACTCGTTCGCATTCGGCGCCGAGGTCGGCGATCATGATCGAGACATCCGCCGGATCGAGGGCGAGCAGGCGCTGGCCGGCGGTCGCCGAGCCGCTCATCGTCGTGTAGACGAGGATCAGTGCGGTGTGGAATCCGGACAGGGACGACGCGGCGCCGATCGATCCGCTGATGACCGGCAGATGTGTGGCCGGCCGGTGCACCGTCCAGTCGTGGTCGGGAAACATGCGGCGCGCAAGCCGGACCATTCCCCGGCCCTGCGCGAGCGAGGCCTTGCGGGCTGCGGCCGACGGGGTGCGTGCATTCACCTCGCGTTGCGCCGCACCGACTTCCAGTGCCCCATCGGCGACGGCAGCGGCGGCCGACGCCGCCACGAGACCGCTCGTGGTGACCCTGCGATACAGGAAGTCCGCCAAATCCGTTGCCGTGCGGATGAATCCGTCGGCGATCGCCTGTTCGACGCCGCCGGAGTGCACGTGCCCGCCGACGGGAAGCCGGGAGTCGGCAAGCGACAGCATCATCGCCAGCGGCGCGTGTGCGGGCGAGGACGGGGACGATTCCGGACGGTCGGACATCAGAACAGGAAGTACCGCTGCGCCATCGGCAGTTCGGACACCGGCTCGGCATCCCACACCTCGCCGTCGACCTTCACCGTGAACGTGTCGGGATCGACCTCGATGGTCGGGCACGCGTCGTTGTTGACCATGTCGGCCTTGCCGACCCCGCGGGTGTTCTTGACCGGGACCAGTTGGCTTTCGACACCGATCCGCTCGGCCAAGTCGGGGTCCGCGCCGGGGGCGACGAAACTCACCGACGTGGCGGCCGCCAATTTCGGTGCGGCACCGAACATCGGGCGCGGCAGGACCGGTTGCGGCGTGGGAATCGACGCGTTCGCGTCACCCATCGCCGCCCACGCGATCGCACCACCCTTGATCACCAGATCGGGCCGGACGCCGAAGAACGCGGGGTCCCAGAGCACGAGGTCGGCGAGCTTGCCGACCTCCACCGACCCGATCTCGTCGTCGAAGCCGTGCGCGACGGCCGGGCAGATCGTGTACTTGGCGATGTACCGCCGGGCCCGGTTGTTGTCGGCGCGACCGTCTCCGGGCAGCGCACCGCGCTTGCGTTTCATGACGTGGGCGGTCTGCCAGGTGCGCAAGACCACCTCGCCGACACGGCCCATCGCCTGCGAGTCCGAACCGATCATCGAGATCGCGCCCAGGTCGTGCAGCAGATCCTCGGCGGCGATGGTGGACGGCCGGATCCGGCTCTCCGCGAACGCCAGATCCTCCGGCACCGTGGGGTTGAGGTGATGACACACCATCAGCATGTCGAGGTGCTCGTCGAGGGTGTTCACGGTGTGCGGCCGCGTCGGATTGGTCGACGACGGAAGCACATTCGCATATGCCGCGACCGTGATGATGTCCGGCGCGTGACCACCGCCGGCGCCCTCGGTGTGATACGCGTGGATGCTGCGACCGGCGATCGCGCCGAGCGTGCTCTCCACGAAGCCCGCTTCGTTGAGCGTGTCGGAGTGCAGGGCGACCTGCACCCCGGTCTCCTCGGCCACCCGCAGACACGCGTCGATCGCGGCCGGTGTGCTCCCCCAGTCCTCATGCAGTTTGAAACCCGAAGCGCCCGCCCGGATCTGCTCGTGCATCGCGGCCGTACTGACCGTGTTGCCCTTGCCGAGCAGCGCGATGTTCATCGGCCAGTGGTCCGTCGCGGCGAGGATCGACGCGAGATGCCAGGCACCCGGGGTGACGGTGGTGGCCTTGCTCCCCTCGGCCGGGCCCGTACCCCCGCCGATCAGCGTCGTGATGCCGTTGCCGAGTGCTTCGTCCATGATCTGCGGGCAGATGAAGTGCACGTGACAGTCGATGGCACCCGCGGTGACGATCTTGCCGTTGCCGGCGATGATCTCCGTCGATGGTCCGATGACGAGGTCGGGGTGGACGCCGTCCATCGTGTCGGGGTTTCCCGCCTTACCCAGCGCGACGATGCGTCCGTCGCGGATTCCCAGGTCCGCCTTGATGATTCCCCAGTGGTCGAGGACCACGACACCGGTGATGACCGTGTCGGGTGAACCGTCGGCGCGGGTCGCACGGCTCTGACCCATCGATTCGCGGATCACCTTGCCGCCGCCGAAGACCGCTTCCTCACCGGCACGCCCGGGGCCGCCCGAGAGGTCATCGGTGACCTCGATGAGCAGATCGGTGTCGGCGAGGCGGATCAGGTCGCCGGTCGTCGGACCGAAGAGCTGCGCGTAGCGATCGCGGCCGAGTGTCGCCATGTCACTTGCTCCCGTCGGCGCGATCCGTCATGGGAACACCCACCGGTCCGCATTCGCCCGGCGGATCCAGCGAGATCCCGTACACCTCACGGGTTCCCCCGAGCGGGACGAGGCCGACGGTCATCTCGATACCCGGTTCGAACCGCACCGCGGTTCCGGCCGGGATGTCGAGGCGTCGTCCGTGCGCGAGCGCACGGTCGAAGTCCAGCGCGGGATTGGACTGCGGGAAGTGCACATGGCTCCCGACCTGGACCGGGCGGTCGCCGGTGTTGACCACAGCCAACTCGACGGTGTCGGCACCGGCGTTCAGCTCGATCGTGCCCTCGGCGGGGATCACCTCACCCGGGACGAGTGAGGAGCGTGTGGCGGTGGGTGGCGTACCCGACATCTCGGTCTCTCTTCAGCAGCTCGGATCGGTTGGCGGAGCAGCGCTCAGACGATCGGGTCGTGGACGGTCACCAGCTTGGTGCCGTCTGGGAACGTCGCCTCGACCTGGACGTCGTGCAGCATCTCGGGCACGCCGTCCATCACGTCGTCGCGGCCGAGCACCTCACGACCGGAGGTCATGAGCTCGGCCACCGATCGACCGTCGCGGGCACCCTCGAGGACGTGGTCGGTGATGAGCGCAACCGCTTCGGGATGGTTGAGCCTGAGCCCACGGGCCTGCCGCCGTCGCGCGAGTTCGGCCGCATACGAGATCAACAGCCGTTCTTGTTCATGCGGCGACAGTCGCACCGAGATCGCTCCTCGCAGATGGCCGACCCGGGAGGTCGTGGTCGATGGCAGTGGAGACATCCTGCCACGCCGGCGCGGCCACGGCTCGCCGACGCCGATCCGCCGCCCGGAACGTCGCGGGTCAGTCCTCAGGAGGGGAGACCGGCGTCACCGGAACGTATTCAGCGAGCCGGTCAGCGTGCCTCGATGTTCTGGAGTCGAACCTGCGTCCTGGCGAGCAACGTGCCGTCCTGGTCGACCATGTCGACGGCCCACAGCTGCTGGCGCCGGCCGCGGTGGATCGGCGTCGAGGTCGCGGTGACCGTTCCCGAGCTCACCGACCGCAGGAAGTCGGTGTTGTTGTTGACCCCGACCGCCGTGCCCCCGATACCCGTCTCCTGGAGCCAGAAGAACCCGCTCATGCTCGCGACGCTCTCGCCGATCGCGCAGTAGACGCCGCCGTGGACGATCCCGAACGGCTGATGGTGGCTCTCGGTGATCTCCATCGTCGCGACGATCCGGTCCGGTCCGGCCTCGACGACCTCGAGTCCGAGCACGCCGTCGAGTCCCTTGCCGAAGGAGCTCTGGAGGATCTCGTCCGCACTGTTCGCAGTCATGGCGTCAACACTGACACGGCTCCGTGCCGTTAGCGATACCGCCCCGGGAACACGAATGCCGGGACCGGCGTTGTCTCCTCGGAGAAACCGGAAGGCCCCGCACCTCGTCGAGATGCGGGACCTTCGTGGCGTGGACCGGGGGTCTCTGCAGCCCTCAGGACTCTCGCGCGGTCCAACGTGACTTAATGTAGGCTAGCCTTACCAACGTGTCAAGGGCTGTGGTGAAAGCCACGTGAGAGGCGCGATCGCGGGCGCGGACGCGTCGATCGGGTGAAGACGCGAGCCGAGAGACACACAACGGGAGGCACAGCAGTAAAATGCGAAAGATGAATGGGCTAGGCGACCTCGAGCGCGCGGTGATGGACACGTTGTGGGCCGGATCCGAACCGAAGACCGTGCGGCAGGTACATGCCGAACTGTCGCGGGATCGGTCACTCGCCTACACGACGGTGATGACCGTGCTGCAGCGGCTGGCGAAGAAGAATCTCGTGACCCAGATCCGCGACGACCGGGCGCACAAGTACGTTCCGACGCACCCCCGTGAGGACCTGGTCGCGAGCCTGATGGTCGACGCGCTGAGCGAGGCCGACGCACCGGGATCACGGCACGCCGCGCTCGTGTCCTTCGTCGGCCGGGTCGGCGCAGATGAGGCCGCCGCCCTCCGCGAGGCCCTCGATGAACTCGAAGCCGCACGAGGAACCGGCGAGACCGGTTAGATTCGCGGCACACCCCCAACAGCCCACCCTTTGAGGAAGCCCACCGGATGACCGCCCTGCTCTTCGGCATCGTCAGCTTGGTGCTCGCCGGCCCTGTGCCCGAGGCACTGTCCCGGGCACGATGGCCGATCAGAGCCCCACGTGCGGCGATGACGCTGTGGCAGGCCATCGCTCTCGCCGCCGTGTTGTCGGCGTTCAGCTGTGGCCTGGCGATCGCGGCCAACCTCCTGGTGATCGGCGCCGACGGCACACCGACGGCACATCCGCTGCACGAGATCGAACGCCTCGGCTTGCCCCTGTGGGTGACCTGCGTAGGGGTCTTCGTCCTCACCCTGCTGGTCGGCGCCCGCCTCTTCTACACGACCATCCGCGTCGGACTGCGCACCCGCGCCCGCCGCAAAGCCCACCGCCAGCTGATCGACATCCTCGATCGCTGCGACCGGACCGACGCCGATGATCCGCTCTACGCCCGCGACGTCCGGATGATCGACGTCGAGCAGCCACTCGCCTACTGCCTCCCCGGCCTGCGGCAACGCGTCGTCGTCAGCGAAGGCGTCGTCCATCGCCTGACCCGCGACGAGCTCATCGCCGTCATCGCCCACGAACGAGCTCATCTGCGCGCACGCCACGACCTCGTCCTCGAGGCGTTCATCGCCCTGCACGAGGCCTTCCCGCGGTTCGTCCGCTCCAGTTCCGCCCTCGGCGCCGCCGAACTGCTCGTCGAAGCGCTCGCCGACGATCAAGCCGTCCGCGCCACCGCGCCGACGACCCTCGGACGCGCACTCGTCGCCTGCGCCGACGCGGTCGCTCCTCGCGGTGCGATGGCCGTCGGCGGACCCACCACCCTCACCCGTGTCCACCGTCTGCGCGACGACCGCCCCGCCCACTGGATCGCGGTCGGCGCCTACGTCACCGCTGCCGGCATCCTGGTCCTGCCGACGCTCGCGGTCGCGATCCCGTGGCTCACCGAGCTCAATCGCCTGATGTCGGCGTTGTGAGAGCGGTCCGATCTCCGCGCTCTTAACGACTGCTGTGAACATCGTCCGGGCGTACACCAAAGGTGAGGCAGATCGCCGGATCGGATCGTGAGGCAATAGGCTGTCGGGCATGAACAACGTCGAGGGATCGTCACCGTCCGGGAAAGCTCAGATCGGCGTCACCGGTCTGGCCGTCATGGGTTCGAACATCGCGCGTAACTTCGCCCGTCACGGGTACACGGTCGCGCTGCACAACCGCAGCGTCGCCAAGACCGATGCACTGCTCGAGAACCACGGCAGCGACGGCGAATTCATCCGCACCGAGACGGTCGCCGAATTCGTCGCCGCACTCGAGCGTCCGCGCCGCGTCCTGATCATGGTCAAGGCGGGCGACGCCACCGACGCGGTCATCAACGAGCTCGCCGATGCGATGGAGCCGGGCGACATCATCATCGACGGCGGTAACGCGCTCTACACCGACACCATCCGCCGCGAGGCCGCGATGTCGGCCCGTGGACTGAACTTCGTCGGCGCCGGCATCTCCGGCGGCGAGGAGGGCGCGCTCAACGGCCCGTCGATCATGCCCGGCGGTCCCGCCGAGTCCTACGAATCGCTCGGCCCGTTGCTCGAGTCGATCGCCGCCCAGGTCGACGGCGAACCGTGCTGCACCCACATCGGCCCCGACGGCAGCGGCCACTTCGTCAAGATGGTCCACAACGGCATCGAGTACGCCGACATGCAGCTCATCGGTGAGGCCTACGACCTGATGCGCAAAGCCCTCGACATGCCCGTCTCCGAGATCGCCGACGTCTTCCGCGAGTGGAACGGCACCGAACTCGAGAGCTACCTGATCGAGATCACCGCCGAGGTGCTCAGCCAGGTCGACGCCGAGACCGGCAAGCCCCTCGTCGACGTGATCGTCGACGCCGCCGGCCAGAAGGGCACCGGCCGCTGGACCGTGAAGTCCGCACTGGACCTGGGGATCCCGACCACCGGCATCGCCGAGGCCGTGTTCGCCCGCGCACTGTCGAGCGCCACCGATCAGCGTGTCGCGGCCCGCGGCCTGTCGTCGGGCAACCTCGGTGCCTCGCCCACCGACAAGGCGCAGTTCATCAACGACATCAAGACCGCCCTCTACGCCTCGAAGGTCGTCGCCTACGCACAGGGCTTCGATCAGATCGCCGCGGGCAGCGCCGAACACGGCTGGAACGTCGACCGCGGTTCGCTGGCGACCATCTGGCGCGGCGGCTGCATCATCCGGGCGCAGTTCCTCAACCGCATCCGCGAGGCCTACCACGAGGATCCGGATCTGCCCAGCCTGCTGCTGGCCCCCTACTTCCGCGAGGCGGTCGAGGTGGGCATCGACAGCTGGCGACGCGTCGTCTCGACCGCGACGCTGCTCGGCATCCCGGTGCCGGCCTTCGCGTCGTCACTGTCCTACTACGACGGCCTGCGCGCCGAGCGCCTGCCGGCCGCTCTCACCCAGGGTCTGCGCGACTTCTTCGGCGCGCACACCTACCAGCGCGTGGACAAGGAAGGCACCTTCCACACGCTGTGGAGCGGCGACCGCTCGGAAGTGACCGAATAGGAGCCTGCGAGAACCGGTGCGATTCATCGAAGGCCATCGACCGACCCACGACCTGACCTACGACGATGTCTTCATCGTCCCCAGCAGGTCGGAGGTCAGTTCGCGATTCGATGTCGATCTGTCGACCTCGGACGGGAGTGGGACCACCATCCCAGTCGTCGTGGCGAACATGACCGCGGTCGCGGGCAAGCGCATGGCCGAGACGGTCGCGCGCCGCGGCGGACTCGTGGTCCTCCCGCAGGACCTCCCCATCGAGGCCGCCGCGGCTTCGATCGCCTTCGTGAAATCACGCCACCTCGTGGCCGACACCCCGGTCACGCTCACCCGGTCGGACTCGGTGACCGATGCGATCGCGTTGATCCCGAAGCGATCCCACGGGGTGGCGGTCGTGGTCGACGACGGACATCCGGTCGGTGTCGTGACCGAGAAGCGGTGCCGCGACGTCGACCGTTTCACCCGGATACGCGACGTACTCGACCCCGACATCGTCACCCTGCCCGTCGACACCCCGCCCCGCGAGGTGTTCGACGCGCTCGGCGACCTCCACCTCGGCGTGGCAGTGCTCGTGGATGCCGACGGCAGACTGGCCGGGGTCCTGAACCGCGTGGGCGCCCTGCGCCACGCGATCTACGAGCCGAACGTCGACGACACCGGCGCGCTGCGGATCGCCGCCGCCGTCGGGATCAACGGCGACGTGGCCGGCAAGGCCCGCGCTCTCGCCGCCGCCGGCGCCGACCTCCTGGTCATCGACACCGCTCACGGCCATCAGGAGAAGATGCTCAGCGCACTGAAGTCGGTCGCCGACGCGGGACTCGGGGTCCCGATCGCAGCGGGCAACGTGGTCTCGGCGGAGGGCACCCTCGACCTCCTCGCCGCGGGCGCGTCGATCGTCAAGGTCGGTGTCGGGCCCGGCGCGATGTGCACCACCCGGATGATGACCGGAGTGGGCCGTCCGCAGTTCTCCGCCGTCGCCGAATGCGCCGGTGTCGCAGCGAGTCACGGAGCGTCGGTGTGGGCCGACGGCGGCGTCCGTCATCCGCGGGACGTCGCCCTCGCACTGGCGGCCGGTGCATCGAACGTGATGGTCGGCTCGTGGTTCGCGGGCACGCACGAATCGCCCGGAGACCTCCACGAGGACGAACTCGGTCCGTACAAGGTGAGTTTCGGCATGGCGTCGAAACGCGCCGTGGCCGCGCGGGCCTCCGGCGACAGCCCGTACGACCGCGCCCGCAGGAGTCTCTTCGAGGAGGGCATCTCGACATCGCGTATTCGACTCGATCCCGATCGCCCGGGCGTCGAGGACCTCATCGACCACATCTGTTCCGGGATCCGCAGCACCGCCACGTACACCGGGGCCCGAAACCTGCGGGAGCTGCACGACAAGGTCGTCCTCGGAATCCAGTCGCCCGCCGGCTTCGCCGAAGGGCGTCCCCTGCCGGGCGGGTGGTGACGTGGAGGTCCTCCTGCTCGTCGCGAGCCTGGTCGGGTTCATCGCCCTGACGCTGGGCACCGCGCTGTTCGTCGCGGCCGAGTTCTCCCTGACCGCCCTCGAACGCTCCACCATCTCCGCAGATGTCGCCAAACGCGGAGACCGTCGCTCACGCCTCGTGCAGCGCGCGCATTCGACTCTGTCGTTTCAGTTGTCGGGCGCCCAGCTCGGCATCACGATCACCACGCTGATCACCGGCTACATCGCCGAACCCGTCCTCGCCCGCATCTTCAAGCCACCGCTGGCCGCGGCCGGGGTGAGCGAGTCGGTCGCCTCGGCGACCTCGCTCATCCTCGCGCTCGTCATCGCCACGTCGTTGTCGATGGTCCTGGGCGAGCTGATCCCGAAGAACCTCGCGATCGCGAAGTCGCTGGCCGTCGCCCGCGCCACGTCCGGTCCGATGACCGCCTTCTCCGCTGTCTTCCGCTGGGCGATCAACGGACTCAACGGCACCGCCAACTGGGTCGTCCGCCGACTCGGCGTCGAACCCACCGACGAACTCGCCTCGGCCCGCTCACCGCAGGAACTGGTGTCCCTGGTCCGCAACTCGGCCCGGCGCGGCGCGCTCGACGAGCAGACCGCGACGCTCGTGGACCGTTCTCTGCGTTTCGGCGAGCTCACCGCCGAAGACCTGATGACCCCCCGCGTCACCATCGACACCCTCGACCGCGACGACACCGTGCGCGACCTCGTGATGGCCTCGTCGCGCACCGGTCACTCGCGCTTCCCGGTCGTCGTCGACGGAGACCTCGACGACCTCGTCGGCGTGGTTCACATCAAGCAGGCTTTCACCGTCCCGCCCGAACGCCAGGCCACGACCCGGGTCACGTCGATCGCGCGCACCGTCCCGCGGGTACCCGCCAGCCTCGACGGGGACGCCCTGATGGAACGCATCCGTGCCGACGGTATGGAGCTGTGCGTCGTCATCGACGAATACGGCGGTACCGCCGGAATCGTCACCACCGAGGACCTCATCGAAGAGATCCTCGGCGACGTCACCGACGAGCACGACTACGAACGCGCGGATGTCGTCCCGATCGACGGCAACGGCTACCTGTGTGCCGGGCTGCTGCGGATCGACGAACTCTACGACGCGACCGGCTACCACGCTCCCGACGGACCCTACGACACTCTCGGCGGCCTGATCATGTACTGCCTCGGACGCATTCCCACTGTCGACGACGTCGTCGACCTGCCGCGCCGCTCCCCCGTCGGCGACGGCGACGGCTCACCCGAGATGCCCGAGGCCCGCGACGACGTCACCTGGCGGGCCACCGTCGCCCAGATGGACGGCCGTCGAATCGACGTCGTCGCACTGCGTCCGGCCCCACCCGCCGAACGCATCGGAGACGAGCCACGACATCCGGAGGAAGCAGATGGGTGACCTCTGGGCGGTCGTGCTGGCCTTCGCGCTGCTGGTGGGCAACGCCTTCTTCGTCGGTGCCGAGTTCTCGCTGATCTCGGCGCGCCGCGACCGTCTCGAGGCGTTGGCCGAGAGCGGAAAGAGTCGTGCACGGACCGTCATCCGAGCCGGTGAGAACCTGTCGTTGATGCTGGCCGGCGCCCAGTTGGGCATCACGATCTGCTCGATCCTGCTCGGCCGCGTCGGCGAACCGGCGGTCGCCCACCTCATCGAGAAGCCACTGGAACTCGCCCACGTGCCGCACGCCCTGCTGCACCCGATCTCATTCGCCATCGCCCTGTCCCTGGTGGTCGTGCTCCACATCCTGCTCGGCGAGATGGTGCCGAAGAACATCGCACTCGCCGGACCCGAATCGGCGGCCATGCTGCTGGTCCCGGCGCATCTGATGTTCATCCGTCTGGTGCGTCCGTTGATCTCCTTCTACAACTGGACCGCCAACATCTCGCTGCGGCTGATGCGCGTCGAGCCCAAGGACGAACTCGAGTCCACGGTCTCGTTGGGTGAGCTGGCGCAGATGCTCGGCGAGTCCAAGCAGGAGGGACTCATCGACGCCGAGGAACACGAGCGCCTGACCCGGGCCCTGCAGTCCATCGGCCGTACCGTCACCGAGGTGATGATCCCCCTCGACAAGATGCGCAGCGTCAAGGTTCAGGTGTCGGCGACCGGCGGCATCGGGCCCACGCTCGGCGCCGTGGAGAAGGCCGTCACCGAGACCGGCTTCTCCCGCTTCCCGGTCCGCGGACCGGACGGCACGTTCACCGGCTATCTGCACCTGAAGGACGTCCTCGACGAGATTCTCGACGAGCACATCGGCCCGGACACCATCATCGGTGTCGACAAGATCCGGCCGCTACCGGTCATCGCCTCGACCACGCCCCTCGACGAGGCGACGAGCGTGCTGCGCCGCACGAGTTCGCATCTGGGCGCCGTCGTGGACGACAACGGCCGGACCATCGGCATCGTCCCGCTCGCCGACCTCGTCGAGGAGTTCGTCGGCAACGTCCGGGACGAGACCCACCGCGTATGACCGCCATGACCGTGCACCCTGACCAGCAGGAAGGGTCGAACGAGAAGGAGCGACTGACCGGGCAGGAATGGCGCGCGCGACGCGACGACCACCGGCGCCGTGTCGACGCGCTCATCGGTCCGTATCTGGACGCTCGTCGCAAAGGCGTCAAACACCCGGTCATCGACTTCCTGTTCACGTACTACTCGTCGCGACCGTCGCATGTGCTGCGCTGGCATCCGGGGTTCGGCGTGGTCCTCGAGGACGCCGACGAGTTCCTGCCGCTGCGCGGCTACGAACGCACCGAGTCCGGCGTGCACGTGGGTCTCGACTTTGTCCGGCGCCGTCGAGACGCCCTACGGGCCACCGTGGACCTCCTCGGCGCCACTGCCGCGCGCCCGGCTCGGCTCGGATGCTTCGGCCTCCACGAGTGGGCGATGGTCTATCGCACCGACGAGACCCGGCATGACGTCCCGCTACGGCTGGGCCGCGCGGGGACCGACCGCGTCGTCGAGCAGATGCCGTTGCGTTGCACCCATTTCGACGCGTTCCGCTTCTTCACCGGGCCGGCCCGGCCGCGCAACGAGAACCAGCTGAGCCGCGCGTCGCAGATCGACCACGAACAGCCGGGCTGCCTGCACGCGACGATGGATCTCTACCGCCACTGCTTCACCCTGGCGCCACTGCTGCCCGCAGGTCTGACGGTCGACTGCTTCGAGTTGGCCCTACGCGCCCGGGACCTCGACATGCGGGCCAGTCCCTACGATCTGCGTGACCTCGGCTACGAGCCGATCCCGATCGAGACACCGGCCGGACGAGCAGAGTACGTCCGCGAACAATCGGCCATCGCCGATGCCGGAACACAACTCCGCGCGGAGGTGTTACGACGCTGTACGCACCTGGCCGAGACAGCGCGCCACGCCTAAACAGGACGCCTGTACGGTTCGGCGTTACCGGCTAGTAGCATAGGTGTGTCTTCATTGGCTCGAGAAAGGCAATCATGTCGGATCGGATCACCGTCAACGGGTTGCAGGTCGCTTCCGTCCTGTACGACTTCATCAACAACGAGGCGCTGCCCGGCACCGGTGTAGAGGCCGACGCCTTCTGGTCGGGTGCGGCATCGGTGATCGCCGACCTCGCCCCGCGCAACCGCGAGCTGCTCGCCGTCCGCGACGATCTCCAGACCAAGATCGACGGGTGGCACCGTGACCACAAGGACGCGGATCTGAAGCCCGGCACCGCCGACTTCGACGCCTACAAGACGTTCCTCACCGAGATCGGCTATCTCGCCGAGGTGCCCGCGGACTTCCAGATCACGACCGGCAACGTCGACCGCGAGATCGCCGAGACCGCCGGGCCGCAGCTCGTGGTCCCGGTTCTCAACGCCCGCTTCGCGCTCAACGCGTCGAACGCCCGCTGGGGTTCGCTCTACGACGCCCTGTACGGCACCGACGCGATCCCGGAGACGGACGGCGCCGAGAAGGGGTCGTCTTACAACAAGGTCCGTGGTGACAAGGTCATCGCCTACGCGAAGGACTTCCTGGACAAGGCCGTCCCGCTCGAACAGTGCAGTTACACCGACGTGCGATCGTTCGCCGTTCAGGACGGCGCCCTCCAGGTGACCCTCGACGGGGGCGCCACCTCGACGCTGGCCGATCCGGCCGCCTTCGTCGGCTACCGCGGAGACGCCGGTTCGCCGTCCTCGATTCTGCTGCGCAACAACGGCCTTCACCTCGACATCGAGATCGATCCGGCGTCGCCGATCGGTTCCACCGATCCGGCCGGCATCAAGGATGTCGTCGTCGAGTCGGCGATCACCACGATCATGGACTTCGAGGACTCGGTCGCCGCGGTCGACGCCGAGGACAAGGTCACCGGCTACCGGAACTGGCTGGGCCTGAACAAGGGCGATCTCGCCGAAGAGGTCACCAAGGGCGGCAAGACCTTCACCCGCGTGCTCAACGGCAACCGCGAGTACACGGCCCCCGATGGCACCACCTTCGACCTGCACGGCCGCTCGCTGCTGTTCGTCCGCAACGTCGGTCACCTGATGACCAACGACGCGATCCTCGACGCCGAGGGCAACGAGGTCCCCGAGGGCATCCTCGACGGCCTGGTCACCTCGCTGATCGGTATCCACGGCATGAGCAGTGAGGGCCTCCAGAACTCGCGGACCGGCTCGGTCTACATCGTGAAGCCGAAGATGCACGGCCCCGACGAGGTCGCGTTCACCGTCGAGTTGTTCGGCCGCGTGGAGAAGGTCCTCGGCCTGCCCGAGAACACCCTCAAGGTCGGCATCATGGACGAGGAACGCCGCACGACGGTGAACCTGAAGGCGTGTATCAAGTCCGCCGCCGAGCGCGTCGTCTTCATCAACACCGGCTTCCTCGACCGCACCGGCGACGAGATCCACACCTCCATGGAGGCCGGTGCGATGGTCCGCAAGGCCGAGATGAAGCAGCAGAAGTGGATCGCGGCGTATGAGGACTTCAACGTCGACACCGGCTTGCACGCGGGACTCCAGCACAAGGCACAGATCGGTAAGGGCATGTGGGCCATGCCGGACCTGATGGCCGACATGCTCGAGCAGAAGATCGGTCACCCCAAGGCCGGTGCCACCACCGCGTGGGTGCCCTCGCCGACCGCTGCGACCCTGCATGCGCTGCACTACCACCAGGTCGACGTCTTCGAGCGTCAGGACGAGATCGCCAAGCGCGATCCGGCCTCGGTCGACGACATCCTCACGGTGCCGCTGGCGGCGAAGACCGACTGGTCCGACGAGGAGAAGCAGCAGGAGCTCGACAACAACTGCCAGTCGATCCTGGGCTACGTGGTCCGCTGGATCGATGCCGGCGTCGGCTGCTCGAAGGTGCCCGACATCCACGATGTCGCCCTGATGGAGGACCGCGCCACGCTGCGCATCTCCAGCCAGCTGCTGGCCAACTGGCTGCGCCACGGCATCGTCAGCGAGGCCGACATCATCGCCTCGCTCGAGCGGATGGCCCCGGTCGTCGACCGCCAGAACGCCGGCGACAAGGCCTACCGTCCGATGGCCCCCGACTTCGACTCCAACATCGCCTTCCAGGCGGCCAAGGAGCTGATCCTCGAGGGAGCGACGCAGCCCAGCGGCTACACCGAGCCGATCCTGCATCGCCGCCGCCGCGAGTACAAAGCCGCCAACGCGGCCGGCTGACACCGCGGTCACGACGCACTGATACGACCGTGCCGGTCCCCGGTGGACCGGCACGGCGTATCGTCGTACCCTGCGCTGGACATCGACCGGGGAAACCCCGGTCCCGGCGCACACGGCAGGGAGGGCATCGGCGTTGGCACATCATCGGAACCGCGGGGAGAGCATCCGCAACCGTGGCGTCAGCCGAGGTGTCGTCTTCGCACTGCTGTCGATCCTGCTCGTCGCCGCCATCGTGGTGGCCTGGCAGGACCTCGGCGACCGCATCAACCGACAGGCCGACGACGCGGCCGCCCAGTGTGTCGAGGGCGCCGCGTCGGTTCCGATCGTCGCCGATCCCGACATCGCGCCCGGTCTCGCCGCGATCGCGACCGCCTTCGCCGACACCAAGCCCGTGGTCCGCGACCATTGCATCACCGTCGCAGTCCGTCCCGGAGACGCGAAGATCACCCTCGACGGCCTCACCGGTACCTGGGAAGCCGAATCGATGGGCGCGTACCCGGCCGCGTGGGTACCGCAGTCCTCGGTGTGGTCAGCAGACCTGGCCTCGGCCAAACCTGATCTGATCGAGGGCAGCAACCGATCGCTCGTCTCGACCCCGGTGGTCCTCGCGGTCTCGCCGGAATTCGCCCGGGCCGCCGGCGACCAGCTCGACTGGTCCCAGATCCCGACCCTGCAACGACGCGACGCCTCGCTCACCGAGTTCGGCCTGCAGGGCTGGGGGGCGCTGCGCATGGCCATGCCGGTCGGCGCCCAATCCGACGCGAGCGCGCTCGCGGCGCAGGCCGTCGCCACCCGCGTGACGCGCACGACCGGCCCCCTGACCACGGCCGACGCGGAATCACCGCGTGTTACGTCGAGTGTGAAGGCGATGCTCGACGGCGCGCCACTCTCCCCCGACGGCACCCCGCAGGGCGCGGCAACCGCGATCGCCAACGCCGCCGACCCGGCCAAGGGCGAGATCCACGTCGTCCCGATCACCGAACAGCGACTTTTCCAGATGACCAGGTCCGACGAACCGGCACGTCTGGCCGAGGTGATACCGGGCGGACCGACGCCGATCGCGGACTACCCGATCATCCGCCTCTCCGGGCCGGAGGTGAGTGACGTGGCGGCTGATGCGGTGGCGGAGTTCATCACCTACGCGTCGCAGCCCGACCAGTTGAAGCTGCTCACCGAACTCGGATTCCGCGGCGCCGCCCCGATGCCGGCGGCCACCGCGACGGTCACCTTCCCGCGTACCCCTGATCCGATGCCCACACCGGAGAACGGCGCGATCGTCGCGATCAACCGCGTGGTCTACGGACCCACGAGTCTGCCGGCGAGTTCTGCGGTCTCGCCGGCCCCTACGGAAACCGCCGGAGGATAGCACCGACTCGTCGACCGGAGTGATCAGCTGCTGTAGGCCTCGATCGGGGGGCAGCTGCACACCAGGTTGCGATCGCCGTAGACGCCGTCGATACGACGCACCGAGGGCCAGACCTTCGCGCGGGCGCCCGCCGACGGCAGTCCCTGCGGGTAGACCGCGATCTCCCGCGAGTACGGATGGTCCCACTCGCCCACCAGCGCCTCGGCGGTGTGCGGCGCACCGCGCAACGGGTTGTCGTCGACCGGCCACTCGCCGCCGGCCACCCGGTCGATCTCCTCCCGGATGGCGATCATGGCGTCGCAGAAGGCGTCGATCTCGTCGAGGTTCTCGCTTTCGGTGGGCTCGACCATCAGGGTTCCGGCCACCGGGAAGCTCATTGTCGGAGCGTGGAAACCGTAGTCGGCCAAGCGCTTTGCCACATCGTCGACGGTGACGCCGGTCTCCTTGGTGATCGTGCGCAGGTCCAGGATGCACTCGTGGGCGACGAAACCGCCCTCACCGGTGTAAAGCACCGGAAAGTGGTCCCGGAGTCGCTTGGCGACGTAGTTGGCGGCGGTGATGGCCGTCAGTGTCGCCCGGCGCAGACCGGCCGCGCCCATCATGGCGATGTAGGCGTAGGTGATCGGCAGGATCGTCGCCGAACCGTACGGTGCCGCGGCGATGGTCGCCGTGCCCGGAAGTTCGTCGGCGAGCGGGTGTCCGGGCAGGAACGGAGCGAGATGCTCGCGCACCGCCACCGGACCCACGCCCGGTCCGCCGCCACCGTGCGGAATGCAGAAGGTCTTGTGCAGGTTCAGGTGGCTGACGTCGCCGCCGAAGTGACCCGGACGTGCCACACCCACCAGTGCGTTGAGGTTGGCGCCGTCGACGTAGACCTGTCCGCCGGCGTCGTGGACCGCGCCGCAGACCTCGCGGATGTCGTGTTCGAACACGCCGTGCGTGGACGGGTAGGTGATCATGATGGCGGCGATCCGGCCCTCGTTCGCGGCGATCTTGGCGCGCAGATCCTCGAGATCGACGTCGCCGTTCTGCCGGCAGCCGACCACCACGACGCGCATGCCCGCCATGACCGCCGACGCGGCGTTGGTGCCGTGGGCGCTCGACGGGATCAGGCAGACGTCACGGTCGAGATCCCCCCGGCTCCGGTGGTACCCGCGGATCGCGAGCAGTCCGGCGAACTCACCCTGCGAACCCGCATTCGGCTGCAGACTCACCCGGTCGTAGCCGGTGACGGCGACGAGCCAGCCCTCGAGCGTGGAGATCAGCTCGCGGATGCCCACGGTGTCCTCGACCGGCGCGAACGGGTGGAGTCCGGCGAACCCGGGCCACGTGATGGGTTCCATCTCGGTGGTCGCGTTGAGCTTCATCGTGCAGGAACCGAGCGGGATCATGCTGCGGTCGAGCGCGATGTCCTTGTCGGACAGGGCGCGCAGATAGCGCAGCATCGCGGTCTCGGTGCGGTACCGGTTGAATGCGGGATGGGTGAGGTACTCGCTGGTGCGGTTCTCGATCGGCTGCGCGAAATCCAGCGGCTGCACGCGGGCGGCGTCGAAGGCGCGCAACACACCCTCGAGGTCGGCCTCCATGGTGGTCTCGTCGCAGGCGATCGAGACGGTGTCGGCGTCGACGCGGCGCAGGTTGATGCCCTCACGACGAGCCCGGGCGACGATCGCGTCGGCCTGCCCCGTGGCGCGGACCTCGATGGTATCGAAGAATGAGGCGTGCGTGACCGAGAAGCCGCCTGCCGCAAGCGAATTCGCCAGACGAACCGCGGCGTCGTGGGTGCGGCGCGCGATGGCCCGGAGCCCGTCCGGCCCGTGGTACGACGCGTACATGGCCGCCATCACGGCCAGCAGGACCTGCGCGGTGCAGATGTTGCTGGTGGCCTTCTCCCGCCGGATGTGCTGTTCACGGGTCTGCAGTGCGAGGCGATAGGCGAGGTTGCCGTCGGCGTCCTTGGAGATGCCGACCAGACGGCCCGGCAGCTGGCGGGCGTGCTTCGAACCGACCGCCAGGTAACCGGCGTGCGGACCACCGAAGCCCATGGGAACTCCGAAACGCTGGGTGGTGCCGAAGCAGGCGTCGGCTCCCTGGTCCCCCGGCGGCGTGATCAGCGTCAGCGCGAGCAGGTCGCCGCCGACCGCCACGAGTGCACCGCGCTCGTGTGCGGCGGCGATGATCGGCGCGGCGTCGACGATCCGACCCGAAGCACCTGGAACCTGCAGTATCACGCCGAAGAAGTCGCCCTCGGGGAGCCCCTGGTTCGGCAGCTCCGGATGCAGCGATGCCTCGACGACCTCGATGCCGAGCGGCTCCGCGCGGGTCTCGATCACCGCGCGGGTCTGCGGGAAGAGATCGGCGTCGACGACGATGCGCGACGACTTCGACTTGCCGGCGCGGCGCAGCAGTGTCATGGCCTCGGCCGCCGCGGTGGCCTCGTCGAGCATCGACGCGTTCGCCACCTCCATCCCGGTGAGATCGGCGACCATGGTCTGGAAGTTCAGCAGGGCCTCGAGGCGTCCCTGACTGATCTCCGGCTGGTAGGGCGTGTACGCCGTGTACCAGGCCGGGTTCTCCAGGACGTTGCGGAGGATGACGCCGGGCGTGTGGGTGCCGTAGTAGCCGAGACCGATCATCGAACGGGCCACGGTGTTCTGGGCGGCGAGACCGCTGAGCTCGGCCAGGACCTCACTCTCACTCTGTGGGCTGGGTAGAGCCCCCAGCACGTTCGAGTCGAGTTCATCCGCGATGACCGCGGGGATGACGCGATGGGCGAGTTCATCGAGCGACGACACACCGATCACCGAGAGCATGCGCTGCGTCTCGTCGGGGTCGGGACCGACGTGGCGGTCCACGAAGGTGACTGGCGCTGACGACGTGTCGGCTGAGGGCATGGTGAGGGCAACCTCTCGCAGGCGCCGGCTCGGTGCCGGCAGGCTCGCCCTCCCCCTCTGTCATGTCACCGGCCGGGACCGGACGACGCCTGAGAGATTCGGTGTCACGCGGTTGCGTGACGACCTTTCACCGTGGGCGGACGACGAATCGTCACTTTCCAGAGACGCCGTCACCACCACGGTCCGGGTGCCTGAGAGTTTGACGGAGAGGTATTGCTCCTTCGGCGGTCACCTGTGTTCGGTGACGCTCTCCCGTGGCGTAGCGACGCGCGCACCAGTCTACGCAGTTCCACGTCCCGTTGGTCCAGACGACATCGCGAGAGTCGTGAGGATCACGTGGCGGGGTGCGGGCAGAGTGCGGGTGCTAGCCGGTACGGCGGGTGCGATTCTTGCGGCGAGCGGCGAGTTCGTCCTCGGGTGCCGTCTCGCTGATACCTCCGTCGGCCCGCTCACCCGGGAAGTCGGCGATGGTGCCGGTGAGTTCGCGCATGGCGCCGCTGACCGCGATGCCGAAGACGCCCTGTCCACCCTGCAGGAGGTCGACGACCTCTTCGGCCGACGTGCACTCGTAGACGGTGGTGCCGTCGGAGAACAGGGTGATCTTGGCCAGGTCCTCGACCCCGCGCTTCCGGAGGTGGTCGACGGCGACACGGATGTTCTGCAGCGAGATGCCGGTGTCGAGGAGTCGCTTCACGATCTTGAGGACGAGGATGTCCTTGAACGAGTACAGACGCTGGCTACCCGAGCCCGCGGCGCCGCGGATCGACGGGACGACCAGCGAGGTACGAGCCCAGTAGTCGAGCTGGCGGTAGGTGATACCGGCGATCTGGCAGGCACTCGGCACGCGGTAGCCGACCAGCTCGTCGGGAACGGTGTCGTCGGGGAAGAGCCCGGGTGCGATCTCCTCGAGACTGCCCTGGGTGGGACCCGCGGGACGATCGGTCACAGCGTGGTCGGGTGACGGGTCGCTCGACGTCACTTCACTGTCGACCGGACGATCGCCCACTTCTGTCTCCCTCGCAGAGCTCGGACCGGATGCCGCATCACATGCCTGACATCCACGTCTACAGTACGCGGTCCAGGCCCTGCACGGGTCAGCCGATCACATCTTCATCGGCCCCTGAATGGTGCGCGATGTCGGGATTGACGCTATGCCTCGGGAGACACCGGATCAACGCGACGCGCCATGAGGCTCAACCTCAAGTTGAGATTGAGACAAACGGTGACCTACCGGTTGCCGTTCCGTGACCACGGACAGCTCAGGCGCCACTGGCCTTGAAGTCGTCGGGCGAGACGTTGTCGAGGAACTCCTTGAACTTCTCGACCTCGTCCTCTTTGGTCTCGTCGGCCGGCTCGGCGGTGGCGTCCTCGGGTTCTTCCTCCGGGATCAGCAGGCCAGCCTCGGCGAGGACCTCCTCGTCGGCGATGATCGGCACCTCGGCACGCATCGCGACGGCGATGGAATCCGACGGCCGCGCGGACACGCGGAGATCGCCCGAGAAGATCATCTCGGCGTAGAAGGTGCCCTCCTGCATGTCGACGATGCGCACCTCGAGGAGCGTCTGGCCGAACTCCCGGATGAGATTCACGATCAGATCGTGGGTCAGCGGGCGCGGCGGCTCGATTCCCTTCTGACGCAGGGCAATTGACGCAGCCTCGCTCTGTCCGATCCAGATCGGCAGATACCGCTCGCCGTCGACCTCGCGGAGCAGGAGCACGGGCTGACTCTGCGGGGGCTCGACCCTGATGCCCACCACACGCATCTCGCTCATCTCGCACCTCCCAGACGCCTCGTAGGGCGATCGATTGATGACCTCGACGCTACACCGCTCAGGCGACACACGGCGGCCGACTCGCTGCTGGGCGGCACGATCACTTCAGCCCGATGCGGACACCGAGGAGGCCGGAGTGCGCTGGTCGAGAAAGTGTTCAGTCGAGCACGTCGCGGACGGCTGCCTTGACCAACTGCGTGTGCAGGGTCACCGACAGCGCCGCGATCTCGCGAACGAGTTCTTCGGCACGGTCCCGGGCACCGGTCCCCTTGCCCTTGGCGATGGGGTTGGCGATCTGGGCGACCAGGCCGGCTTCCCGGTCCGCGGACACCTTGAAGGCACGCAGATGGCGTGTCTCGAGGCCATAGCTGGCCAGTGCCGCGGCCGCTTCGACGAGGCGTACGGCGTCCTCGTCGAAGAACCCGGCCGGGCCCGGGATCAGCAGCCCGTTTCGCTGCAGTTCGGTCACGAACGCCGAGTCGACGCCGGTCCGTTCGATCAGCGACTCCCGGGACACCCGACCGGCACGCGCACCGAAATCGGTTGCGGGGGCCACGGTGCCGCGAGCCGTGGACAACGCCACGGTCCCGCCGGAACCGAAGCCGCCGTTCCCGTTGTCGATCGCATCGAGTTGTTCCTTGATGACCTTCAGCGGGAGATAACGGTCCCGCTGGGCGGTCAGCACGAAGCGCAACCGTTCACAGTCGGCTTCGCTGAATCGCCGATAGCCGGACGGCGCCCGCTCCGGGGTCACCAGACCCTCCGATTCCAGGAACCGGATCTTGGAAATCGTGATGTCGGGAAAGTCATCACGCAACTGGGCGAGGACCGTGCCTATAGACATCGATCCTTCGCCGCGAGGGGCCGTGGACGCCGTCACGACTTTTAGGCGTCTGCTTCGTCGCGCGGACCGCTCAGGAAGACCAGACGGAATTTACCGATCTGGACTTCGTCGCCGTTGCTCAGCGATGCGGTGTCGACGGGTTCCCGGTTGACGTAGGTGCCGTTGAGGCTGCCCACGTCGACCACCTGAAACTCGTTGTCGCCGAGTCGGAATTCGGCGTGACGACGGCTGACCGTCACATCGTCGAGGAAGATGTCGCTGTCGGGATGCCGACCCGCTGAGGTCGTCGGCTGGTCGAGGAGGAACCGCGATCCCGCGTTGGGCCCCCGCTTCACGACAAGCAGCGCGGTCCCGGGAGCGAGTCGCTCGACTCCCGTCTCGGCCGGCTCACTCGAGGTGCTGGTCCCGGCATCGAGTTCATTGATGAACTCTTCCCGGAACACCGAGGTGGTCTCCACCGGCGCCTCGAAGTCCCTGTCGTTTTCGCTCACCACTTCTCCTTCGTCGTCGTCAGTGCAATCGCACTGTCAGTGCACACCGCACTGTTCGGCCAACCGCACTGTCCGGCCGTCCACGTCTCCGGTCCCGATCGCGGTCTCGCGTCGGTTCGGAGTCGGCTCTCGCCACGATGGCCGGTTGAATCTACATGACGTGTGCGGACGGGTAGATCTCGGTGCATGATCGCGAAGTTCGCTCACGTCACGCCTCATTCCCACTGCCGTAACCGTACCGGTCATGTCGATCGCACCGGCGAGCGAGTCGACTCCGGCACGGTCGATCATATCGTCACCGGGGCGATCAGCCAGGTCGATCAGAGCCACCGGGTGGTATCGGCGGGAAGTCCTACCCTTCGATGACGGCGCGGTAGCCCGCGGCGTCGAGACCATCTCCCAGTTGCTCCTCGAGGGTCGCCTCGTCGGCGGCCTCGATCACCACCAGCCAGCCCTCGCCGTACGGGTCCGAATTGACCAGTTCGGGCGAGGCGTCCAGTGCGTCGTTGACCGCGCTGACGGTACCGGTCAGCGGCCCGAAGATGTCGGAGACACTCTTGGTCGACTCCACCTCGGCGAAGGACTCGCCGACGGTGACCTCCGCCCCGGTGTCGGGCAACTGCACGAACACCACGTCACCGAGCGCATCCTGAGCGAAGTCCGTGATGCCCACGCGCACGGTCGTCGGCCCGATCTTCTCGATCCACTCGTGCTCTGCGGTGTAGCGCAGGTCCTCTGGCACTTTGCTGTCGGTCACAAGAGCCCCTTTCGTTCCCGTCAGACTCTACTGTCTGGCGAGGTGTCGGCCTGACGGCGCGACTGCATGTGTCGCATCACCAGGATCGTCTGATACCAGTACAGGACGAAGGACCACAGGTAGAGCCCCACACCCCAGATCATGAACGCCCACCCGACCGGGTACGCGATGTCGCCGACGACCGAATCGAGCTGTCCGGCAAGCAGCCACGGGAACGCACTCATCAGCGCGAAGGTCGCGGCCTTGCCGATGTAGAGCACCGGCAGTGCCAGCACACCGCGCGTACGCAGCAACGGCGCCGTGGCGAACAACAGCACATCCCGGCCGACGATGACACCGATGAGCCACCACGGCAGGAACTCACGCACGCCGAACGCCAGCGGGATGATGACGATGTAGAGCCGGTCGGCCGCCGGGTCCAGCAGGGCCCCGATCCGCGACGACTGATCGAGCAGACGAGCCAGCTTCCCGTCGGCCCAGTCCGAGAATCCCGAGAACATCAGGACCGCGAACGCCCACCCGTCGGCCTTCTCGACGAGCAGCAACCACACGAAGACCGGGATGAGGACGAGCCGGAGCACGCTGAGCGCATTCGGCACGGTCACGATCCGATCCGGAGCCGGCGCGGAGGCCGCCTCCGGCTCGGTCACCGGAAGATCCCGATGATGCCCTGCAGCGTCTTCGCCCCGCCCGAGGAGAAGAGGTTGTCGTGGACCATGTACGTCCATGTCGTCGTCGAGCGGTGCAGATCCGACGATCCGAGATCGACGCCGTCGGCGGTGATCTTCGCCTCGCGGAACGTCTCCCGCGCCTTCTCCAGCGCCTGGGCGGGCAGGTCGGCGAACTCGGCGAGGATCATCCGGTGGAACTCGTCGAGCGGGCTCTCCTTGCCCAGCGACCGCAGGTGGATGCTCGCCCGGACATCGGAGACGAAGGCGAGATGGTCCGCCCACGCACGGTCGAGGTGGTAGAGCACGATCTCCCGCGCCGCCTGGCCGAGCACGTCACGGGGCACCGGCTCGACGGCGACCTCGTCGTCGGCCTCCGCCGGGGACTTCTCCCCCGTCAGTTCGGCGTACCGCTCCGGTTCGAGTTCGGACAGTTCCTCGAGCGCGGTGTCGGAGGTCAGGATCTTCATGCGTCGGTCGACGATGATGTCGCGTTGCTGATTGACCAGCTTGTTGTATCGCCAGGTGTTGGCGTGCAATTCCAGGCGCACGCCCTCGGCGATCCGCTGCGCCTGCTCGATGAGGTCGATGCCCTTGCTGCCCATCGAACCGTCGTCGTTGGGCGACACCGGATCGCGCTTGAACGCGAGGTTCTTGGTGACGACCGGATCCTCGAGGCTGGAGAAGAAGACCGACGTACCCGGGTCGCCCTGACGGCCCGCGCGACCCCGCAGCTGACTGTCGAGCCGCTCGGTGTCGTGTCGTCCGGTGCCGACCACGCACAGACCGCCGAGCTCGACGACCGCGTCGCGGGCCGCGGAGTCGTCGGCCGAGCCGCCCAGCCGGATGTCGGTACCGCGGCCGGCCATCTGCGTGGACACCGTCACGGCATCACGCGCGCCGGCCTCGGCGATGATCTTCGCCTCCTGCGCGTCGTTCTTGGCATTGAGGACCACCGACGACACGCCGGCCTTCTCGAGGAAGTAGGCGAGCTCCTCGGACTCGGCGACGTCGTGAGTGCCGATGAGGACCGGTTGTCCGGTCTCGTGGATCTCCTTGACGTAGGCCACGATCGCCTCGACCTTGTTGGCCTTGGTGTCGTAGACCCGGTCGGGCAGATCGGTACGGATGTTCTCGGTGTTCGGCGGGATCTGCGACACCCGCAGGTCGTAGAACTGCCGGAACTGTTCGCCGGCCGCGAGTGCGGTACCGGTCATACCGCACACCTTGGGGTAGCGACCGATGAGCGCCTGCACGGTGATGGTGTCGATGACCTCACCGGAGTCGGTCTGGGCGAGACCCTCCTTGAGTTCGACGGCCGCCTGGACGCCGTCCGGCCAACGCTGCAGCTGCGCCACCCGACCACGCGAGGCGTTGATCAGGTGGACGCCGCCGTCGCGGACGATGTAGTGGATGTCGCGCTCGAGCAGATAGTGCGCGTGCATCGCGATGCTGACGTGCACGAGCGTGGAGCCGACGTGTTCCTCGCTGTAGAGGTCGATCCCGCCGAGTTCCTCCTCGACGAAGGCCGCGCCCTCGTCGGTGAGCGTCACGTTGCGACCCTCGGCATCGACCTCGTAATGCTTCTTCTTCATCCGCGACACCACGTCGTGGATGGCCTGGTCGGGAACCTCGGTCTCGGTCGATCCGGCCAGCACGAGCGGCACGAGCGCCTCGTCGACGAGCACCGAGTCGGCCTCGTCGATGATCGCCACGTCGGGCTTGGGCGAGACGAGGTCGGCCTCGGACAGGGCGAGCTGGTCGCGGAGGACGTCGAATCCGATCTCGTTGACCGAGCCGTAGGTGACGTCGCCGGCGTAGGCGCGCCGACGCTCCTCGCGGCTGGAGCTCTCCGAGATGGCATGTACCGCAATACCGAAGACGGCGAAGAGTGGCTTCATCCACTCCGCGTCACGGGTGGCGAGGTAGTCGTTGACGGAGATGACGTGGACCTGATGGCCTTCGAGCACATGCCCGATCGCCGCGATGGCGCCGGCGAGTGTCTTGCCCTCACCGGTGGCCATCTCGACGATGTCGCCTTCGAGGAGACGCAGCGCGCCCTGCAGCTGGACATCGAAGGGGCGCAGTCCGATCGAGCGATCCGCGGCCTCGCGGACGAGCGCCAGGAACTTGGCCCGGTCGCCGGCCTTCGCCCCGAGGTCGAGCTTCTCGGCCTCGCCGACGAAGGCGTCGTCGTCGAGTTCGGCTGCCCAATCGGTGTGGGCTTCGGCCTCCTTGATCACACTCAGCGACTTCGACTGATTGCGAGTCGACTGGGCACCCAGAAGTCGCCACATGCTGTTGGTCAGCTTTCCCACCGAAACACTTCTCCTGATCGTTTCCCGGCCACTACACGACCCGTCGCGCCACTCGGCCCCGTCAGGTCAGCAACAACGGTACGCGGCCCCTGGTAGAGCGGGGTCGGCGACATTATGATCAGTCCACCTGTTCCGCCCCGCCCGCATTTCGCCCTCTGCTTCCCCGACCCTAGGACGGCCGATGAGCGTGACCTTCCCGAACAGGACACGCCTGCGTCTGGTCCGGGCCGTTCTGGCCGGGCTGGTGGTGGCGACCGGCGTCGGTCTCGGCGCGTTCAACGCCTGGTGGGTCGCTCTGTCCGTCGGCGTTCCGCTGGTCTTCCTGGGCATCGCGATCGGTCCGCGCGCGTCGCGGGTGTCCGAACTGACGGAGTTCCGGCGCGGTGTCACCCGGGACGCCCCGCAGATCGAGGTCGAGGCACTGACCCGCAGCAGTCTCAGCTCCGACGACCTGCAGCCCACGATGGTCACCGCCACCGTCAGCCCGCCGAATGACACCTCCTACGAGGCGCGGTGGATCACCTCCATGGGCAAGGGCCACTTCCAGGCGCTGGCATCGAGCCCGTTCACGACACTCGCACCCGATCAACTGCCGCCCCGCGACCAGACCGACACCCCGGAGTTCGACGACCATCCCGGCCGGTGGGCGGTCATCTACCCCGTGGTGACACTTCTGGTCGCTCTTGCCCTGCTGTTCGGCGTCGCCGGGAGCTGGAAGATCTCCGGCCCTTCGTTCCCGTCGTTCGGTTCGGCCGTGGACGGAGATGCGGACGAGAACGAGGCCGCACTGGCCGAGCGCCACCAGCGGCTCCTGGACGAGATCGTCGACCGCCTGGGGCCCGGTGCCACCCGAAACGTCTTGCGCCTGAACTACAACCTCGACTCGTCCTCCGACCAGGCGATCGTGTTCGATCCCACGAACGGCCGCGCGACGAGCATCAACGTCTGGGACGGCGGTTCCAACGCGTCGGCGGTGCCCAACATGGACCGGGCGGACAAGACCTTCGACGCCGCGACCATCAATCCCGGTTCGCTCGGTGACATCACCCACTCGATGTCGGCGGAGGTCTCCCCCGCGGTGGCCGAGACAGAACTCGACCGGGTGCAGATCCAGCGACCCGTGCCGAACGAGCCGGTGGTCATCACCGGCACCTTCGACCCCGGCGACGCCTTCGTCCGCGACGTCGAGATCGAGGCCCACACCGACGGAACCGTCGCGGAGTTCTTCGACCCTGCGGATTTCGACACCGCCTTCACGATCGCCCGCGACGCACTGTCGCTCGCCGGCATCGCGCCGGACGCACCTGTCCTCGACGAGTTCGTGATCCGCGGCATCGCCGACAACACCCCGATCATCAGCGCCAGCAGCATCCAGAACAGCGGCGGTATCCTGATCCGGTACACGACCCCGATCCGCAGCGGACAGGTGGTGATCGCGCCCGGGAAGTTCCCGGAGGTCACCGGCAGGGAGGGACGCCACCGGCCCGACGGCTTCGACTTCGACGCGATCTCACCGCAGCTGTTCGACCGCGTTCGCGACGACGCGATGAAGCGCGGCTCGGTTCCCGAATACGATCGCGGGGCCGTCGCCATGGATGTGTCCGAGCCTCGGCTCCACGACGACCCGGGTCACGTGGTCCGCATCGAGATGGCCCGGGTCGAGGCATCGAAGGGCATGTACACACTCGGCGGAGAATTCATCAGAGCCGCCCATTACTGAAGCTCACACCTGCGGAGTACCGGCCTCGAGTGCGCGCCGCGTCACAGCGCGCAGCTCGGCGACCGCGGCCTCCGGCGGATGTAGGACCCCGCGATCGGACATCGTGGTGACGATGTCGCGGACGCGACCGTAGTAGGTCGCCTGCTCGGCGGGCGTGCTGCTGGCCTCGGCGTGGTTGTACAGCTTGAGGGCGGTGTCGAGGGCATCCCGGTCGGCGGGTTCGAGATAACCGGCCCCGATGCGTCGCCCGTGCTTCTCGCATGCGATCCACGCCCGCCGGAGCGCGGCCACGGACTGCTGGTAGGCATCGGCGCGACCGCGGTCGCCCGGGTAGGCGTCGGTGCGCAGCGCGGTGGCCTCGTCGAGCGCGAGATGGAAGGTCTGGGTCTGTTCGACGGTCACGTCGGTGACGGCCGGATACTTCAGCAGGAGGGCCGGGTCGAGTTCGTAGCTGCCGTAGACGCCGAGGATCTCGTCGTGGCGCCGGGTCGCCTCCTCCCACAGCCGCTGCGCGGCCTCATCCGATCCGGCGTCGGCGATACGGGGACGGCGCAGATCGACGGGTGAGTGCTCGTCGGACGAGGCGTCGTGGCCAGGCGGCACCGACGCCACCGACACCTTCTCCCGCTGCTCGGCGGCAGCTCTCGGTCGCGTCGAACTCTTCTGCGTCGAACGCTTCTGGGTCGAAACACGTTGTGGCGCATACTGTTTCAGTCGATCGATGACGACAGCGGCCGCCGGATCACCCTCGATGATCGCGACCCTCCAGAAGTCGGAGTCGAGATCTTCGTCCACCCCCGCGCCGACGCGCGGTTGCTCACGCGCGAAGGTCAGTTTGAGGTATTTCTGTCCGAAGACGGTGAGGTGCTGGGCCCGCTGTCCGGCCATCGGCGAGGTGTCGTCCGCCGGACCACCGATCGCGAAGGATCGTAGTGCGGTCAACGGGTAGGACACGAGCGTGCGGTCCTCGTCGCCGAAGTACACGGTGTCGTCGTCGACGGTCAGCAGCACCGCTCCACGCTCGCCCAGTCGGCCGTACGCCGCGGCGAACAGAGACAAGGCCAGCAGTCCGGCTACCACTGCCGAGATGAGCAGACCGTCGACGCCGGCGATGTTGAGCCCCACGAGCCCGACCAGCGCGACCATCATCACGATCCACGCGGCGCTCGCGGAACGGTGATGGCGGGCCGTCAGATACTCGGTCCGGCACGTCACGGGAACCACATCTCACCCCCGAAGGCCATATCGCATCCCCATCCGGTCGGCTACCGTAAAGATCGTGAGCTCCGGGTATCGCCGTCAGACGGCACGCGTACTCCACCCAGCCCGCGACCATCGCATCAGCTTACGCATTGTCGCGCTGGTCAGCGCAGTGTTGTTCGTGTCAGGTATCGGTGCATTCGGCGCCGGTCCGGGTGTCGCCGCGCCGGCAACTCCACCATTTGTCGGCAAGTCGTATTCGTCCACGACGGTCACCGGCCCCCAGATCCCCGGCGGAGGGCCGCTACAGGTGACCTTCCCCGCCGCCAACCGCATCTCACTGTTCGCCGGATGCAACCGGCACGTCGGTGAGATGAAGGTCGACGGTTCGGTCCTGCGCCTCGCCTCGCTCGCCTCGACGATGATGGCGTGCCCCGGTCCCCGCTCGGGCGCCGACGACTGGATCAACACGTTCACGAAGGAACCCCTCACCTGGTATTCGGTGGGCCACGCGCTCGTGCTCACCGCAGAGGGCACCCAGGTCCTGCTGATGGAAAAGTACTCGTGAGCACCTCCCCACCGGCGGTCGTCACGGTGACCGGTGCGGCCGGGAGCATCGGATATGCCAGCGTGTTCCGCATCGCCGCCGGCGCGATGCTGGGTCACGACCAACCCATCGCCCTCCGGCTCCTCGAGTTACCCCAGGCGGTTCCCGCCGCCGTGGGCACCGCGATGGAACTCGACGACGGCGCCTTCGGTCTGCTGAAATCGGTCGACGTCTTCGACGATCCGCGAAAAGCGTTCGACGGCGCTGGTTTCGCGCTGCTCATCGGTGCTCGTCCACGGTCCAAGGGCATGGAACGCGCTGATCTGCTCGCGGCGAACTCCGACATCTTCGCCGTGCAGGGCGCGGCCATCAACGAGGTTGCCGCCGACGACATCCGGGTGATCGTGGTGGGCAATCCCGCCAACACCAACGCCGCGGTCGCCTCGGCACACGCACCCGAGGTGCCGCCGCAGCGATTCACCGCGCTCACCCGTCTCGACCACAACCGCGCGATCGCCCAACTCTCCCACCGGGCCGGGGTCGAGGTCGGCGAGATCAGCCGGGTGACCATCTGGGGCAACCACTCGGCGACGCAGTACCCCGACATCTTCCACGCTCGTGTCGGCCGGCGAAGCGGCGCCGATCTCGCCGCCGATCGCGAGTGGCTCGTCGACGATTTCATCCCGACCGTGGCCCGCCGCGGCACCGCGATCCTCGAGGCACGCGGATCGTCATCGGCGGCGTCGGCGGCCAACGCGACGATCGACCACGTTCACGACTGGGTACTGGGGACCCCTGCCGACGACTGGACGTCCACCGCACTGCCGTCGCCCGGCGTCTACGGTGTGCCCGAGGGCATCGTCTGCTCGTTCCCGGTGCGTTCGGTCGCCGGCGAGTGGGAGATCGTCGAAGGGCTCGACATCAACGAGTTCTCGCGCGCCCGGATCGACGCGTCGATCGTCGAACTCGAGGCCGAACGCGATGCCGCTCTGACCCCGTGACCGGTCAGCAGCCCGTACTCTCTTCCCATGGCCAAGAAGGACACCCGGAAACCTCAGAAGATCTCCGACAACGTCTACGAGGCGGAGCTGTTCCGGCTGCAGACCGAGTTGGTCAAACTCCAGGAATGGGTGCGTGAGACCGGCACTCGCGTGGTGGTGGTCTTCGAGGGACGCGACGCCGCGGGCAAGGGCGGCACCATCAAGCGGATCAGCCAGTATCTGAGTCCTCGCATCGCGCGGGTCGCTGCGCTTCCGGCACCCACCGACCGCGAACGCGGGCAGTGGTACTACCAGCGCTATGTCGCGCATCTGCCGGCGCCCGGCGAGATCGTGCTGTTCGACCGGTCCTGGTACAACCGTGCCGGAGTCGAGAAGGTCATGGGTTTCTGCACGCCCGAGGAACACAAACGGTTCCTGCGGCAGACGCCGATCTTCGAGCAGATGCTGATCGACGACGGCATCATCCTGCGCAAGTACTGGTTCTCCGTCTCCGACGACGAACAGCTCAAGCGATTCCGCCAGCGCGTGAAAGATCCCGTGCGGCAATGGAAGTTGAGTACGATGGATCTCGAGTCGGTCTACCGATGGGAAGACTACTCGCGCGCCAAGGACGAGATGATGGTGCACACAGACACTGCGCTGAGCCCCTGGTACGTGGTCGAATCCGACGTGAAGAAGCACGCGCGGCTCAACATGATCGCACACCTGCTCGACAGCATCGACTACGGCGAGGTGCCCCGTCCGCGGGTGACGTTACCGAAGAAGCCGGTCGACACGGGCAACTACCACCGGCCGCCGCGTTCCCTGTCCAAGTACGTGCCCGACCACGTGGCGACGCTGATCCGCACCGACAATTGATCGGGTTCTGATGTGGATCGGGTTCGCCGAGTTCGACTATCGCCTCGGTGATGTGCACTCGCTGAAGCAGAAGCGTTCCATCGTCCGGCCGATCGTCGCCGAACTACGCCGACGGTTCGCGGTCTCGGTGGCCGAGGTCGGGCACCTCGACATGCATCGGCGCGCGTTGATCGGCACGAGCGTGGTGGCGGCCGACCGGACCCACGTCGTCGATGTGCTCGACGCGGTCGAGAGATCCGCCGCCAACCATCCCGAGGTCGAACTCTTGTCGATGCGCCGCCGGATTCTCAATTCCGAAGACCTCTGAGACCGTCCTACATCCCGGCGGAAGCCACAGCCGGAAAGCGCCCCCCTTTCCAGGGTGCTCTGCTCACACCACGCCGGCCGCGACCGCCGCCTCCCGGTACGCAGCGGCGAGCGAGTCGACGGTCTCGTGCGCATTGAGTCCGCTGGGGTTCGGAACCACCCAGAGCTGCGCCCCGTCCCAGGTCTCTTCCTGGCGGCCGGGCACCGCGTCTCGCCGCCCGAAGGCGCTGCGGTAGGCGGTGATCCCGGCGACCGCCACCACCCGGGGCCCGATCTCCCGCACGCGCGCCCGAAGCCGACGACCACCGTTCCGCAACTCGTCGACCGTGAGTTCCGCGGCGGTTGCGGTGGCGCGGGCAACGACGTTGGTGATGCCGATCCCCCGCCCGGTCAGCAGTTCGGCGTCGGCCTCGGACATGCCGCGCGACGCGTCGATCACCCGGTCGACGATCCCGGCGCGCGCCAGTGCCGGGTAGAAGCGATTTCCGGGCCGCGCGAAATGGGCTCCGGTGGCGGCGGTCCACAGTCCCGGGTTGATGCCGACGAACAGCAACCGGCAGCCGTCACCGACCAGGTCCTCGACGGTGCGGTCACGGTATTCGAGGAGTTCGGCCCTGGTGAATCCCATCCCCCGAGGCTAAACGGCCGGCCTTCGGGACCGAGGCCTGGTGCCGACGGGCCACCGACAGGGTTCGCGGCACCCGCAGATGTCGGACGAAGAATCGCACCTGCCCCGACAACCCCGCGCCAGAGGTGTCCAGACCATTACACTCACGCTGATGCTCGGACTCTCGTTCACGGTCTTGGGCGGGCTCGGCGCTCAGATCGGTTCCGATCCCGTCGAACTCGGCACCCGCAAACAACGTGCCACACTCGCGCAGCTCGTGCTGGCGGAGGGCGCGCCGCTGCGTGCCGACCGGCTGATCGAGGGAATCTGGGGCGACTCGCCGCCCGACCGTGCCGAAGTGTCCCTGCAGTCCTACATCTCGGGGCTCCGCAAGGCCCTCGAACCCGACCGCAAACCGCGCAGTCCCTCGACCGTGCTGCTCACCCACGGCACGGGCTACAGCCTCCCGACGGCACCTGAACAGGTCGACCTGCGGCGTCTGACCACCGACCTGACCTCGGCGCGGACCCTGATGCAGCACGGCGACACCGCCGCCGCGGCCCCGCTCCTGCAGGAGGTCCTCGACTCCTACCGTCCCCTTCTCCCGGAGTTCGAGGGGCTGGCGTTCCGCGACGAGGCCGCCGATCATCTCGACCGCATGCTCGGCGCGGCGCGGGAGATGTCTTTCGAGGCGCGGATGGCTGCCGGGGACCATCGTCTCCTGGTCACCGAACTCGACAGCGCCGTCGAACGATCGCCGCTCGACGAAGGCCTCTGGGTTCTGCTCGCCACCGCGCTGTACCGACTCGGGCGGCAGTCCGATGCCCTCGGGGCGATCGCCAATGCGCGCCGCATCCTCGCCGACGAGATCGGCGTCGACCCCGGACCGAGACTCCGCGAACTCGAACGCGACATCCTCGACCACGCCCCACATCTCGACGCGCCGACCGCACCGCGCGCGGCGATCACCATGAGCGAGCGGGCCGGCAACGGCGTCGTCGAGCATCCGGCCAGCGACGACGCGGAGAATCGGACGCCCGAAGCCGATCCCCTCGACCCCGCGGACGACGCGCCATCGCTCGTCGGGCGCACCGACGAACTGGCCGCGCTGCACCGCGCCGTACTCGCCTCGATGACCGGACACGGCGGGGTCGTCGTGGTGGAAGGCGAACCCGGAGCCGGCAAGACGGCCCTGATCGACGAAGCCGGCCGTCGTGCGGCCGGTGCCGCCGACCTTCGGGTGCTGTGGGGTCGGTGCGTGGACGATCCCGCGGCACCGTCGATGTGGCCGTGGGTCCAGATCCTCGGCACGGTCCTCCCCCAGCTCGATCCGGCCGACCGTGAGCGGCTCCTGGACAGCTCACTCGGCCGTATGGTCACCGAGGGCGTCAACGTCATCCCGCCACCGCGCCAGATGCCCGACGCCGCAGCACGTTTCCAGTTCTACGATCAGGCCGCCGATCTCCTCGACGGCGTCGCCGAGACCTCGAAGCTGATCATCGTCCTCGACGACCTCCAGTGGGCAGACGGTGCCTCACTGGAACTCTTCGCGCACATGACTTCTCGACGGACCCCGGGCGTCACGTTCTTCGCCTCCCTGCGGTCGCCGACCCACCGGCCGGTCGTCGCCTCGACACTGGC
This sequence comes from Gordonia amicalis NBRC 100051 = JCM 11271, assembly GCF_000332995.1. Taxonomy (GTDB): domain Bacteria; phylum Actinomycetota; class Actinomycetes; order Mycobacteriales; family Mycobacteriaceae; genus Gordonia; species Gordonia amicalis. Next base: position 9,930 of record NZ_BANS01000013.1, on the reverse strand, counting down.
GACGCTGGCCCGGCTGCCCGAACACCGCCGTATCCAGGTCGGGCCACTCCGCGGAGACGACATCTCCGAGCTGATCCGCCGCGAGACGCAGCAGTGGCCAGAGGTCGCCACGGTGAGCTCGATCGAGCGACGCACCGGTGGTAACGCCTTCTTCGTCCGCGAACTGGCCCGCATCCTCGCCGCCCAGGGGTCGATCGCGGGTAACGCCGTGCCGTCCGGGGTGCGCGACGTGGTGCGCCAAAGGCTGCTCGGACTGTCCACGGAGACAACCGAACTCCTCGACATCGCGGCGCTCATCGGCACCCGGGTGGATCTGGTGTTGCTCGCGACCGCAGCCGGACGGCCGGTCGACCAGGCGCTCGACAACCTCGAAGCCGCCTCCGCCGCCGGGGTCATCGATCTCGGACCCGACGATCCGTTCGGATTCAGTTTCAGCCACGACATCATCCGTGAGGCGATCGCCGACGCGATCCCCTCGATGCGCGCCCGACGCATCCACCTGGCCATCGCCGACGCACTGGCCGGCAATTCGTCACCGCACGCGGTCACCCGGGTCGCTCGCCACCTGTGGTCGGCAGGTCCCCTCGCCGACCGTGAGCGCACGACCAGCGCCCTTCTGACGGCGGGCGACATCGCTCTGCGCACCTACGATTTCGACGGCGCGAAACGCCATTTCGGCGATGCGTCGACGCTGGCGCGGGCCACCGGGGACCAGCAGGCCGAACTGCGGGCGATCGCCACCCAGCTGGCGGGTGAGGTCTCCACTCACGGGTACTTCGCCGCCGACCCCGACCTCCAGGAGCGCGCCCGCACACTGGCGACCGCACTCGACGACCGGCGACTGCTGGCCACCCTCGACTACGCCCGCTGCGCCGCGCACATCCAGGTCGCCGACGTACGCACGGGCCACCGGCTCGCGAACGATCTACGTGCACGTGCCGAACGGTCGGACGACGCCGTGGTCGTTCACCTCGGCATGCAGGTCGCCGGGATCGACGAGTTCACGCGCGGCAATTTCGGTGCGGCTCATCGCATCCTGGACACCTACGGCCCTCTCGACGACGTCGACGGGCTCCGCGACGACCAACTGACGATGGCACGCGGCTTCCGGATCTGGGCGGCGACGATCCACGTCGGCGGTGATGCCGGCCGCGGGCTGTTCGCGACGATGTCTGACGCCCGCCCGGACCCCAGGTCGCGGTTGGGTACGGCGATCTTCGCGGTCGGCGCGGCGGCGATGATCGGTGACGCGGAGTGGGCGCTCGACGCCGGACAGATCATCGACTCCGAGGTTCCGGGTCCGCTCGCATATCTGCGTCGCGGCGGCGAACGCATGTACTGGTGGGCGCGTGCGATGACCGGTGAACTCGACGACGCCCTGGTCCGAATCGATCAGCTGGACACCGGCGGACCCGCGACCGACGAACCCGGCAGTGCGGCCCCTCCGCGCACAGGTGAGGGATTCTGGCTCGGGTTGCACGCCGAGGTACTGGTCACCGCGGGCAAGACCGACGCGGCCGCCCTCCTGGACCAGGCGGACGACTTCGCCGAGCGAACCGGTGAGCGCTACGGGGACGCGCACCGTCTTCTCGTCCGCGCCCGCTACGAGTACGCCAACGGTCGGCCGGCCTCGGTGTTCGGCGCGACGCTCGGACGCGCTCGGGACGTCGCGATCACCCAGGAGGCAAAAGCCCTGGTCGGGCGGATCGACGCGCTCGCCGCAGAGTGGGGCGTGTCCTCGTCGGTGTGAGGCTCAAGTCCGCCTCAAGTCGCCTCCAAGCCCCGTCGGGAAATCTGGTCTGCGAATCCGGGCCGACCGGAGACCAGAAGAACGCCCGCGCCGGCCGAGCCGGCCACACCCGAGGACTCACCGAATGACCCCGACACCCACCTCACCGACCGGCCGACCCGAACGGTTGATCGTCCGCACCCGCACCTCGGTGCTCGCACAGTTGCGCCACCGGATCGCCGGCGAGGTACTCGGCCCCGGAGATGCGGGTTTTCGCGAGGCCCGCGCCGGTTTCAACCGGCTCGTCATCCACCGACCATCGGTGATCGCGATCCCGGAGAACCATTTCGACGTGGTCGAAGCCGTGCGGTTCGCCGCCGAGGAAGATCTGCGGATCACGGTCCAGGCAACCGGTCACGGGACCGGCGTACCGGCCGACGGCAGTCTCCTCATCAATACTTCCCGCCTCACGTCGGTGACCGTCGACCCCGTCACGCGGACCGCCCGGGTCGCCGCCGGCGCCACCTGGAAGATGGTCCTCGATGCCGCGGTCCCGTACGGACTCGCACCCCTGATGGGTTCGGCGAGCACCGTCGGCGCGGTCGGCTACACCCTCGGGGGCGGTTTCGGCTGGCTCGGACGCCGCTTCGGTCTGGGGTCGGACGCCGTGCTCGCCTTCGATCTCGTGACCCCCGACGGCACCCCGATCCGCGTCAGCGACGCGAGCTTCCCGCACATCTTCTGGGCTCTGAAGGGCGGTGGAGCCGGCAGCCTCGGCGTCGTCACCTCGATGGAGATCGCCCTCGCCGACGTCGCGACCGTGTACGCGGGCAACTTGTTCTACCCGGTCACCGAGGCCGAGGAGATCATGCGCCGGTTCCGGGACTGGGCACCGGCCCAGCGCGAGGAACTGACCTCGGCGGTCACCATCCTGAATCTCCCGCCCACCGACGACGTTCCGGAACCGTTGCGCGGCGGCAGTTTTGCGGTGGTGCGTGGCTGCTGGTCCGGTGACATCGCCGCCGGCCGCGCGGTCGTCGACGAGTGGCGGAACTGGCGGACACCCCTCGTCGACCTGTGGGACGAGATGCCGTTCGCGGCAGCGGACGCGATCAGCATGGACCCCACCGAACCGATGCCGGTCATGGTCACCACCGAATGGTTCGACGACCTGCAGGACGAGGCGATCGACGTCATCGCCGGACGCAGCCGGCCGGCACCGGGCTCGGCACCGCTCATCGTCTCCGCCGAGATCCGCCACGCCGACGGCGCAATCGCGCGCGGAGCCGCCCGGGCGGCGAACGATCGGGCACGCTCCGGACAGTTCCTCCTCGAACTCATGTCGATCGTCCCCGATCCCCATGTGGCGTTGGCCGTCGAATCGACGCTGCGCGTCACCCGCACCGAGCTCGCGCCCTATGTCACGGGTGCGACGTACCTGAACTTCACGTCGGGAGCCGAACGCGCCGGCCGCGCCGCAGAGTCCTACAGCGTCGAACACCGTCGTCGGCTCCTGGAGATCAAGGCGACGCTCGACCCGCACGACAGGTTCTGCCACGGCGACATCGTCTGACACCCGGGCAGTCGGCCGACGGGGGTTGCGCGACCACGCCGATCCGTGGACTGATGGGGTCATGACCGATCCGACGCCGTCGCACCTCGACGTCCCGCTGCTCGTCGTGGACGGTGCGAATGTCGTCGGATCGGTGCCGGACGGATGGTGGCGAGACCGTCGGGGTGCGGCGGAGCGCTTGCGGGATCGTCTCGCTGAACTCGCTGCCCCAGGTATCGAGGCGTTGACCGGTCCGCTCGCGATCATGCTCGTCGTCGAGGGCAGGGCTCGGGGGATCGCGTCGGTCCCCGGCGTCACGGTGGTGGAGGCGCAGGCGGTCGGCGACGACATGATCGTCGACGTCGTGGGCCGGCACCCCGACCGTCGTCGAGTGGTCGTCACCGCCGATCGCGAACTCCGCGCGCGGGTCACCGCGCTGGGGGCCGAGACCCTCGGACCGTCGTCGATCCCGCGCTGAGCCCGGTCGGTCCGCGGTGCCGGACATCCGACAATGCAGTGCCGAGAATCGAAGCTGTGCCACGTTTTCCCAGTCCCACGCCCGAGCTCGGCCGCACGGAGAATAATGCCTGCGAGTGTCGGCACTCGCCGACCGACGAAAGGGGTTCGGTGTGAATGACGTAGACGTACTGGTCGCGGGCGCGGGCCCGATCGGTCTGACCGCTGCCATCGAACTCCGCCGGCGAGGGGTCCGGGTGCGGATCGTCGACCCCCTTCTCGACCCTCCCCAGTACGCGAAGGCCGTTGGGATTCAGCCACGGACCCTCGAGGTGTTCGAGAGCATGGGGGTTCTCGAGCCGATCCTGGACGCGGGTATGGAGATGCGCGGGCAGTTGGTGTACGTCAATGGTTCTGAGGTCTCACGGATCGACCTGTCCACGCCGGACGATGTCCCCTTCCGCTTCCACCTGCTGCCGCAATACGCCACCGAGCGCGTCCTGCGAGACCGGCTCACCGACCTCGATGCCGAGATCGAACGCGGCGTGCGGGTGTCGGCGTTCGAGCAGGACGTCGACGGCGTCACCGTCACGCTGGCCGACGCGGACGGTGGCGAGACCCAGGTCCGCGCGTCATATCTGATCGGCGCCGACGGCGCGCACAGCACGGTTCGCAAGGGTCTCGGTCTGAGCTTCGAGGGCGGTGCGTTCGCCGAGCAGTACATGCTGGGCGACGTGGCCGTGGACTGGTCGATGCCCCGTGGCTACGCGATCCGCGCGATGCATCAGGCCGGCGACGGCACCACCGACGACCTGCTGGTGTGCATCCCGCTACCGGGCCGCGGACGGTATCGCATGTCGATGCTCGTACCCGACGAACTCGCGATCGGCGAGACCTCCGGCGGGGACGGTGTCGCGCATGGTTTCGAGGGCACCCGCACGCCCGAGCTGTCCCACATCCAGGCCGTCGTCGACCGGTTGTCACCCGAACCCGCCACTGTGTCGGACATGCGCTGGTCGTCGGTGTTCCGCATCAGCCATCGGATCGTCGATTCCTACGGTCGCGGAAGGGTGTTCGTGGCCGGCGATGCCGCGCACATCCATCCGCCCACCGGCGCTCAGGGGATGAACACCGGTGTGCAGGACGCCCACAACCTCGCGTGGAAGCTGGCGCTGGCCGTCGACGGCGTCGCGGCACCCGGCCTGCTCGACAGCTATGACCTGGAACGACGACCGGTCGGTGAGGAGGTCGTCGGACGTACGGTCCGCGACGCTCGGGAGGGCATCGGCACCGATTCCACCGACGTCGACTTCGTGACGCGCCGCGAAGCCCAGCTGCTGATCTCCTACGCCGACAGCCCGTTCACCGCGGGTTCGACGGTCCCCGGCACGCCGTCGGCACCGCGGGCAGGGGAACGGGCCCCGGACGCCGCAGGGCTCGGTCGCGAATCGGTGAATCACCCGCTCCGGCTGTTCTCCTTGCTGGGCGGCGTCGACCACTCGCTCGTGTTGTACGCCGACGCGACCTCGGGTGCCGAGGACGTCGCCGTGCTCGAAGGCCTGGCCGCGGAGATCACCGCGGCGGCACGCGGGCACATGACCGTACACGTGGTGGCGGCACCGACCGCGCAGGTCGGCAGCACCGACCTGCCGTTGCTCCGCGACACCGAAGGCCTCTTCGCCGCCGGATACCGACCGGACGGTTCGACGGCCTTCGTCATCCGCCCGGACGGCTATCTCGGTTACCGCGGCCCGCTCGACGACGCCGCCGCGGTCCTGGCTTACCTCCGCGCCACATTCGCGTGACCGGGATCGCTTCTCGCGAAGCGCCGAGTCGCGCCGCCGCCCCGCCGCCGTAGTCTCTCACCATGAGGGAATGGGGGCAGGTGCCGCGACTTCGCGGGCTGGCGAGCCGCATGGGGGCATCGGCACGACGCCGGGCCGGTGAGTCCTACGTCGGACGCGCCCTGGGCTCCGGTGAGGTCATCTACCTGATCGCACCGACCGGATACCCCAACTACGGCGACGAACTCATCGCGCGCACCTGGCTGCGCCACCTCACGCGCATCCGTCCCCACGCGACGGTGATCCTGGACTGCCACAACCCCGGGTCGGCGACCGCCTTGATGGGTGACGCGCACCCGAACCTGCTCGTCGTCGACACGCTCTGGCAACTCACGAACCACGCCCCCGGCATCGAACCCGACGCCCCGTGGGCGTGGGTCGGCCGGGCTGTCCTCGACTCCGGCCTGGCACCGCGGCTGAGCGCCGGTATCAACCTCCTCCACACGGCGACCACCATCCATCTGCTCGGCGGCGGATATGTGAACACCGTGTGGCCGCATCATGTTTCGCTGCTCGTGGGGGCCGCCGCGGTATCGGGCAGATCGGGAGCGAGGGCCGTGGCCACCGGGCAGGGACTGGTGCCCACCGTCTCCGAACCCGCGTGGACCGCCCTGGCCACGGCGCTGGGCACCTTCGACATCATCGATGTGCGTGACACGCCGTCGGCGCAGGCGCTCGATGGGGTCGCGGGCGTGCGGAACTCCGGGGACGACGCCTGGCTCGCACTCAACCGTCCGCAACCGGCGATCTACCGCGACGAGACTCCCGCCGACGCACCGGGTCACGGTCACGGTGTGGTGCTGTGTCTGCAGTCGGACCTCACCGAGAAGTTCACCGGCTCACGCGGATCCGGAGCGGAGGCGCTCGCCGGGTTCGTGCACGACACCCTCGACGCCTGGGAGGTACCGGGAACCGGGGTCACCGTCGTCGAGGGAATCCCGGGACACGACTACGAGGTCCCGTTCCGTCTCGGGTCTCGACTCGACGGCGCACGCATCCTCAGTTTCCGTGACGTCTGGCTCGACGGGCTGCCCGCAGGGCAGGGCAACACCTGGATCAGCACGCGATTCCACCCCCACCTGATGGCGGCTGCGGCCGGGGACCCGGGCGTCGCGGTCGTGCCGATGCCGGTCTACTACTCGATCAAGCACCGTTCCCTCGTCGAGGCCGGATCCTCCTGGAGTGTCGTCGATTCGGGAGACACGATCCCCGACCGGCCCACCGCCGGCGGTTTCGGGACGATGCAGCGGCAACGGGCCATCGAGGCCAAGGTCGCCACCGCACTCGACATCTACCCGGTGGCGGCTCTCTTCGCGCATCGGGTCTGAGGTAAACCGGACAGCGCGAATTCTGCGCCAGATACCGAGATGGACTGGCTGTTCGAGTCGTCTGCGAGAGATCATCACGGGATGATCCGTCGGCCCGTGCGCCCCGCTGTCCTACGAGTCCTGGTGTTCGGCGTGACAGCGGTGCTCGGCCTCGCCGCCTGCTCGACGTCCCAGACGGCTTCCGACGGGTCGAGCACCCCCTCATCGGTGTCGGTCGAGAGCAGCGCCGCATTCCAGAAGGTGCTCGACGACCTCCAGTCCACCGGCGGCTTCCCCGGCGTCATCGCTCGCGTCATCTCACCGTCGGGTATCTGGACGGGAACGGCCGGCACGGCTGTCAAGGGACGGGATCGGCCGATCACCGCGTCCGATCACACCCGTATCGGTTCGCTCACCAAGACGATGACCGCGACGATCCTGCTGCAACTCGTCCAGGACGCGCGGGTCTCGCTCGATGATCCGATCAGCAAGTACATCCCCGGCGCCCCCAACGGGAACGCCACCGTCCGTCAGGTCGCAGACATGACCAGTGGCATCCCGTCGTACACCCTGTCCGACACCTTCACGCAGAGATTCTTCTCCGATCCCGGATATGACTGGGCGCCAACCGAACTCGTCGACGCCTCGAAGACGTTGCCACCGGCCTTCGCGCCTGGGGACGGCTGGCAGTACTCGAACACCAACTACGTGCTGCTGGGGCTCCTCATCGAGAGGGTCCTGCGGCAACCGATCCGCGACGTCTTCGACGAACGGATCTTCGGCCCGCTGGGCATGGACGATTCGTCCTGGCCGGGCGGATCCGTCGACATCCCCGATCCCCACGTCGACGGCGTGACCAGCCAGGGTCAGCCGGCCGGGAAGACCGTCGACTCCACCGACTGGAATCCGTCCTTCGCCTTCACTGCGGGCGCGGTGATCTCGACCCTCGACGACCTGCAGCGCTGGGGCGATGCCCTGTTCACCGGCCGGGCGGTGCTCAACGCGTCCACCCAGCAGTTGCGTCGCGACTCGATCCTCACGTCTCCGCCGCCGAACACCGCCACCGCGGGGTATGGCATCGGTATCGGCAATCGGGACGGCTGGTGGGGCCACGACGGCGATTTCCCGGGCTTCAACTCGTCGCTGTTCCACAACTACGATTCCGACACGACCATCATCATCCTGGTGAACAGTGACGACGACATCACCGTCGACGGCAAGCAGGAACCACCGGTGTCGGCGATCCTCGCCGGGTTGATCGCCGCATTGCCGACGTAGACGTCGGCGTAAGGTCGTCGGCATGGCCAGAACCGTTGCGAAAGCCGATGCCGTCGACCGTGCCGGACTGCTGGACTTCATCCGGCCCCGTCACAAGATGATCCTCAGCACCGTCCGATCGAACGGCAGCCCGCAGCTGTCGCCGGTGACCGGCGGCGTCGATGCCGACGGCCGCATCGTGATCTCGACCTATCCGGGTCGCGCGAAGGCGACGAACCTCCGCTCCACCCCGGTGGCGAGCGTCGTCGTGCTGTCCGACGAGTTCAACGGCGCCTGGGTCCAGGTCGACGGAGACGCCGAGGTCCTGGACATGCCCGAGGCCGAGGACGCCCTCGTCGACTACTTCCGCAGCATCTCCGGCGAACATCCGGACTGGGATGAGTACCGTGCCGCGATGCGCATGCAGGGCAAGTCGCTGATCCGCATCACCCCGACGCGATGGGGCCCGATCGCCTCTGGCGGCTTCCCCGCCGACGTCGCGGCGAAGCTGGACGCACAGGACGGCTGAGCTCGAGTTCGACGACTCACGTGCGACGACGCAGGACACGTGACCCGTCAGAACGGCGGCGGGTCTGCCTGGTCGGCGAGGCGTTGCTTCTTGTTGCGGGCACGTTCGGCCCGCCGGCGTGCGTGTTTGTTGGCAAGCCGGTTGGTGGGCGGCGGGGTGTCCTCGCCGGTGATGACCCGAGGGGTCGGTGGTGCCTGGGGTGGTTGTTCGTAGCGGATGCGTCGCAGGTTGGGGAAGAAGTCCTCGAGCGTTTCGGCGTCACCGAGCATGGTGAAACCCTCCGGAGTGCGGTACTCGGTGACCAGGTGGCCGTCGTCGTCGCGGTACTGGGCATCGATCCAGTCGCCGAAGGTCTTGTGCAGGTGCCCGAACCAGCATTTGGCGTTCAGGTTCTCACTCGACGTCGCCCCGCCGTGGGTGGGGCTGGTGTGGTCGTACTCGGTGACGTGGTCGAGGTCGCTGTCGAATGCTGAACTCGGGCAGCCGGGTTCGGTGCAGTAGCCGTCGCGCACGCGCACGAAATTCGCGCAGGCGGTGGTGGACCGGTAGGGATCGGCGGATTGTGCACCGGGATAGACAACGACTACACCCGACGACGCCGCCTCCGGCGCATCCGTCGAGTTCGGCTCGGACGGCTCACCAGTCGCACCGGCGTCGGGTCGCGAACGCTCGACCTGACGCGACTGTGCGTCGCCCTCGTCTTCACCGGCCGACGAGTCCGACTCTGCGGCAACACGTATGGGTGCCGTGCGGACCGGGGTGATGGGTTTGATGGTCGCGTCGGGCCGGTTGGCGAGGTCGCGAATGTGTTCGTCGGAGATGACGCCGTGGCCGTCGACCCAGCCGATACCGGGCGCGCCGTCGAGAGTGGCGGGGTCGGTGACGGCGTGGATGACGATCTCGGTACTCACCGACCGGACCACCTCAGCCGGGTCGGGGATGTCGGCGTCGCAGTCCTCCCGCTGGCACTGACACTCGAAGGCGGTGCCGGTCAGCAGTGCGAACATGGCATCGGAGTTGCGTTGGTTGCGTTTACGGCCGTCATGGGCGCAGACGGTGTCGGCCAGCGCTTTCACCGCCTTCTCGGCGATGCGGATGTTTTCGGCGGCCATGACGCCGGTGATCTCACCGGTACCGTCGGCGAAGTTCTCCGTCCACACCCCACGCTTGTCCAAGGCTTCGCGGCGGCGTTCCCGGACCGCGTCGGGGTCGTGACGGAAGACCAGGCGATCAACCATGTCGCGCAGTCGCACCGT
>NZ_BANS01000014.1 GCF_000332995.1 Gordonia amicalis NBRC 100051 = JCM 11271 | reverse complement strand
CTAGCCCCCGGAGCGAACGCTAGCCCGTCTTGATGTTGCGCCGCGCCGACGCCTGGTCACGCGGCTTGAGCACGATCTGGTCGAGGTTCACGTGCGGCGGGCGGGAAGCCACGAAGCCGATGACCTCGGCGACGTCCTCGGCGGTCAGCGGGGTGAGGCCCTCGTAGACGGCGTCGGCGCGTTGCTGATCGCCGGCGAATCGCACGAGCGAGAAGTCGGTCTCGACCATGCCCGGGGCGATCTCGGTGAGACGCACCGGCTTGCCGAGGAGTTCGCCGCGCAGGGTGCGGTGGGTGATCGCCTGAGCGTGTTTGGCCGAGGTGTAGCCGGCACCGTTGTCGTAGGCCTCCAGCGCGGCGACGGAGGTGATGGCGACGATCAGTCCGTCCCCGGACGCGATGAGCGCGGGGATGAGGGCCTTGGTGATCCGCAGGCTGCCCAGGACGTTGGTCTCCCACATCCAGCGCCAGTCGTCGAGGTTCGCGGTGGAAACCGGGTCGAGGCCCTTGGCGCCACCGGCGTTGTTCACGAGTACGTGCACGCGGTCGAGGTCCTCGACGAAGGCCGCCACCGAATCCTCGTCGGTGACGTCGAGCTGCTTGCCGGTGCCGCCGATCTCGGCGGCGAGTGCCTCGACGCGGTCGACGCGCCGCGCGCCGAGCACCACGTGGTAGCCCTGCTTCGCGAGTTGACGAGCGGTGGCGGCGCCGATCCCCGAACTCGCGCCGGTGACGACGGCGATCGGTCGCTCATCAGAGGTCTGTGCGGTGGCGTCGGTGCTGGTGTCAGGGCTCATGCGCCCACCTTACGACGCACTGCGACATCCCCGCCGACGCGTCGGTGTGCGCTCGCGCACTGCTACATTCGTCCCATGCGTGGGGGAGTGATCCCGGCGGCGCTGCAACTGACGTCCACTCCGGCGGCCGCGGTCTTGCATGCGATCCGGGTCAGCGGGCCGGTGACCCGGGATCAGCTCGCCGCGACGACGGGCCTGTCCGCGGCGACGATCAACCGCCAGGTCCATGCGCTGGCGGCACACGGCCTGATCGCCGAGCGACCCGATCTTGCGGGTCCGAAAACCATTGGCCGCCCGAAGAATCCGCTCACCATCGACCGGGACTCGCTGTGCGTCGCGGGGATGCACATCGGTGCCCGGCGCACCGTGCTGGTCATCGCCGATCTCGGTGGGCGCACGCTGCACAGTCATGTCGTACTCACCCCGTCCGGTGACCAGCAGGAGGCGATCGGGCAACTGTGCGCGCAGCTCGCCGAGCTCGCCGGCCGGTTCAGCGGACGACGTCTGCTGTGGGGCGGGGTGGCCGTCGGCGGCGCGGTCGACGTCGAGACGGGTGTGGTGGATCACCGTGTTCTCCGGTGGCATCAGCTCCCGGTGGGCGCAACCCTTGCGGCCCGCCTCGACACCCCGGTGTCGGTGTGTGAACACGTGGAGGCGATGGCCGCCGCGGAACTGTTGCTGGCCGGACCGCGGGACGGGTCCGGGACCGGCCTGTTCTTCTACGCCCGCGAGACCGCAGGTATGGCAATGACTCTCGAAGGCCGCGTACACATCCCTGAACGAGGCGCCGGGACCATTGCGCACCTACCCGTGTCCGCGCCGGTGCTGGCTCCCGGACTCACCCGCGTCCGGCTGCAGAACGTCATCGGTGACGACGCGGCGCTGGCCGCCGCGCAGCGCCTCGGCATCGATCCGGATTCGTCCCGCATCGTCGACGAACGCGCGCGGGTCCTCGGGGAGGCGGTCGCGTTGATCCGTGACGTGATCAACCCGGACACGATCGTCGTCGCCGGTGACGCGTTCTCGGCGCACCCGCGGGGCCTCGCGCCGGTACAGGCGGCCTTCGACGAGGCATCGACCATCGAGTGGTCGCTGGAGATCGCGCCGTCGAGATTCGGTGTGCACGTTCAGGAGAGCGCCGCGGTCGTGGTGGCGCTGAGTGTCATCTACGCCGATCCGATCGCCGCCGTCGCCACACTCTGAACCGCCGTCGGTTCGCGGACACCGACCGCCACGTGTGCCGAGCCGGGGGTGATCACCTACGGTGGGGGACATGACCCTGCCCCGCGATGTGTCCGCCCGGCTCGAGGTGCGCATCGACGACCCGACCGAACTCGAGATGCAGATCACGGTCGCGAAGCTGCCCGGCCTGCAGTTGCAGGAGGAACTCAAGATCGAGCTGGACGGCGAGGCCGTCGCCGCGGAGGAGCTCGTCGCCGACCACGGGTCGCGGATCCACCGGATGCAGCTCGACCGCGGACTGCTGACGATCGACTACACCGCCGAGATCCTCACTCCCGCGGACCCGCTCCCGGTGGAGAGCACCGACCGGTCGCGGTACCTGCGGCCCAGTCGGTATGCGGAGTGCGACAAGTTCTTCGGGTTCGTCGCCGGGCAGTTCGACCTGTCGCTGCCCGAGGGGGAACTCCTGGATCAGGTGGTGACCTTCGTCCAGAAACGGCTCAGCTACATTCCCGGGACGAGCGACCCCATCGACGGTGCCGTCGACACCCTGCTCGCCGGGGCCGGGGTGTGCCGGGACTACGCACACCTCGTCGTCGCACTCCTCAGAGCGCTGAACATCCCGGCCCGGCTCGTCGCCGTGTACGCCCCGGGATGCTCCCCGATGGATTTCCACGCTGTCGCGGAGGCGATCATCGACGGTCGATGGGTGGTCGTCGACGCCACGCGGCTGGCCCCCCGGCAGTCGTTCGTCCGCATCGCCACCGGACGCGACGCCGCGGACACCGCCTTCCTCGACAACCACCGCGGCACGATCACCCTCAACTCCTATGCGGTGACCGCAACGGTCCGCGGTGACCTGCCCTACGACGACGCGACGGCCCGCATCACCATCGGCTGAACCGGATCAGGCGCCGAGAACGCCTCGCCGCGCGGTGGCCACGTGATCGAGAACGGCGGCGACGTCGTCGGTGTCCCCGATCCGGAATCCGGCGGCCGTATCCCCGTCGCCGACCTTGACACCGATGTCACCGGCGTCGGGACGCAGGTGCGCGAACGCCTTCTCATCGGTCACGTCGTCGCCCAGGTAGATGACGACGTCGCAGTCGAGACGCTCCCGCAGGGTGTCGAGTGCATGTCCCTTGCTGGTTTCGATGACCGCGAGTTCGAGCACGCTCTTGCCCTCGGTGGGATGTACGCCGTCCCAGGCGCCGGGGCCGGATCGTGCGCATTCGAGTGCAGTCACGGCGTCATCCGGGTCCGCGTTGCGGACGTGCAGCACGGTGCTCGCGGGTTTGGTCTCGACCGTCGAGCCGGGGAATCGTGCTGCGATGCCGCGCAATTCGTCGATGAGCCGGACGAGCAGTGCGCGTGCCTCGTCGGTCACCTCGACCGCGAAACCGGTGTCGAACTCGCTGCCGTGACTCCCGACCAGCGTCACCGGTGCCGACAGGCCGGACAGCGCTGCGAGGACGGCGAGCTCACGACCGGAGATGACCGCGACCTCGGTGTCGGCGAGCGCAGCGGCCGCCTCCAGGGCGATGACCGACGCGGGATCGGGTACCGCGTCCTCCGGACGCGACACGATCGGCGCCACGCATCCGTCGTAGTCGGAAGCGACGAGCAGCCGCCGTGCGCGCGCCGCCTCCTCGAGGGCCTCGCGTAGCGCCGCGGGAATCCCGGTGTCGCTCATACGTTGTCGACGACCCCGTCCGACGCCTCGGCGGCCTCGGCGTCCGAGTCCACCAGGTGTACACCGCGGTTCGGTTCCAGTTCGGTCTCCGAGTTCTCGCCGAGAGTACCCAGGAAGCTGCGGGCCCATTTGTCGACGTCGTGGGCGAGTACCTGTCGGCGCAGCGCCCGCATGCGGCGTCGTCCCTCGTGTTCGCTCTGGTTCACCGCTGCCTCGATGGCGTCCTTCACTCCGTCGAGGTCATACGGGTTGGCCTGGTACGCCGACCGCAATTCGGCTGCGGCACCGGTGAACTCGCTGAGCACCAGGGCGCCGCCGAGGTCACTGCGGCAGGCCACGTACTCCTTGGCCACGAGGTTCATGCCGTCGCGCAGGGGTGTCACCAGCATTACATCGGCGGCCACGAAGAAGGCGATGAGCTCATCGCGCGGCACCGGTCGGTGGAGATACTGGACGACCGGCCGGCTCACCGTGCTGCTGTGGTTGCCGTTGATGTTGCCGACCAGTTGCTCGATTCCCGCGCGCATCCGCTTGTAGCTCTCGACGCGTTCCCGACTGGGGGTGGCGAGCTGGATCATCACCGTTTCGGACGGGTCGAGCCGTTCCTCGTCCAGCAACTCCGAGATCGCCTTGAGGCGGACGTCGATGCCCTTGGTGTAGTCGAGTCGGTCGACGCCGAGCATGATCGTTCTGGGGTTGCCCAGTTCCTTGCGGATCTCGGCGGCCCGATCACGGATCTTCTTGGTCTTCGCCAGTGCGGCGAGTTCGCCGGAGTCGATCGAGATCGGGAACGCACCCACGCGCACGGTGCGGAAGCCGGCCTGGACGACGCCGAAGCGCGACCGGACACCGACGGTGCCCTTGCTGGTGGCCTGGCCGGCCAGCCGGCGCGCGAGGAAGAGGAAGTTCTGAGCTCCACCGGGCAGGTGGAAACCGATCAGGTCGGCGCCCAGGAGGCCCTCGACGATCTCGGTGCGCCACGGCATCTGCATGAACAGTTCCACCGGCGGGAACGGGATGTGTAGGAAGAAGCCGATCTTCACGTCGGGCCGCAGCATGCGCAGCATCTTCGGGACGAGCTGCAGCTGATAGTCCTGCACCCACACGACCGCACCCTCGCCGGCCGCCTTCGACGCGGCCTCGGCGAACCGCCGGTTGACCTCGACATAGGTGTTCCACCACTCGCGGTGGTACTCGGGTTTGACGATGACGTCGTGGTAGAGCGGCCACAGTGCGCCGTTGGAGAAGCCCTCGTAGTACTCGGCGATCTCCCGGGTGGACAGCGGCACCGCGTGGATGTCGATGCCCTCGATGTCCGGGGGATTGTCGTCGGAATCGGGGATACCCGACCATCCGACCCACGCACCGGTGTTGGCTCGCAGAATCGGTTCGAGAGCGGTCACCAGGCCGCCGGGACTCCGCTTCCAGTTGACCGTGCCGTCGGGCAGGACCTCCTTGTCGACGGGCAGACGGTTGGCGACGACGACGAACTCTGCGCCGTCGTGCGGAGCAACCCGGTTGGGCCCCTCCCCGTACTCGCGGTCTCGGGCGGCGTCGTGCCCGGTTCCAGCCGGTCGCGGCGTCACCTGATCAGGCGTTCTCGCCCGGCGCGATCCCCAGCATGGCGAGCAGCATCCGGCATTCGTCGGCGTCGGTGGCGTAGGCGGCCACGACGCGACGCGCCGAATTGGCGGTCTCGTCGGCTACCGGTTCCAGTTCTTCGTCGGCGATGTCGGTGGTCTTCGCGGGCATGTGAGTCCCCTCGTAGTGCGTGCGGTGTCGCGGTGTGGCCTGGGGCCGTACGGGCTGGAGCGGCCGATGGGCGGCGCGCCCGATTCGCCATTCTACCCGGGGGATGAGGGTGCTCAGAACCGCCGCGGTGGTGGGGGCCACCGTCGGTTCTGGCGGATCGCCCGGCCCTCGCGGGCCTCGCGCTGGGCGAGGAGGCGACGCCGCAGGCTCCAGTCGGGCCGCGGGGGCAGCTGTGGCCGGCGCAGCGACCGGGCGACGAACTCACCGAGGGTGACGCCCGCGGCGAGGGCGCATCCGATGGCGAGGGCGCTCGCGATCCAGGTGAAACCGCTGAGCGTCTGTTCGCCGAGGATGCCGTACAGGCCGCGGTAGACCGCCAGACCCGGCAGGAGCGGGGTGATGCCGGCGACCGCGACGACCAGCGGCGGCGTCAGTGCGCGGCGGGCCATCAGGCCGCCGACGAGTCCGACGAATGCAGCGGCGAGACCGTTGGCGATCACCTCGCCGATCGAGGTGAAGGTCGCCGACGCCGCGACCGCGGTACCGATGAGGCCGCCGAGGAAGGCGACCCCGAGCGCGCGTGTCTCGGCATAGCTGGCCAGTGCGTAGGCGCAGGCCGCGAAGGCGCCCGCAGCCACCCGGATCGGCAGTTCCACCGCTTCGAAGCTCGTGGTCGTGGTGATCGTCGGCAGGAAGATGCCGCCCGCCTCGAGCAGCCGGATGGCCACACCGACACCGGCGATGATGCCGCCGGTCATGAGGAGGAGTTCGAAGAACCGGGCGACGCCGGTGATCGGGGCGCCGGTGATGGCGTCCTGCACCGAACCGACGAGCGACAGTCCCGAGAGCAGGACGACGATGCCAGCGGCGATGACCTGTGACGGTGCTATCTCCACACCGAGCCGGTCGGCCGCGCCGAAGACGAGGGCCGCCGGGACCACGGCGATGAATCCGCCGACGAGCTGCTGAAAGAAGACGGGCGTACCGATCCGGTTGAGGTTCCGGTTGACCACCACTATCGCGACCGTGGTGAGGAACGCCAGGGCGGCGACCAGATACTGGCCGCCGAGCAGGACGGAGATCCCCGAAGCCATCGCGCCCCACGCGACCGTCGCGACCCAGTGCGGGTACGGATGTGGAGCGGTGATGATCTCGTCGACCATCCGGTGCGCGGTCGACGGGGTGATGCCGGAGTCGCGGATGCGCCGGACGAGCCGGTCCACCTGGGCGAGCCGGGTGAAGTCCATCGAGCGGTAGTAGACCTGCTCCATCGTGGTGATCGGCGGGAGGGTGGCGCCTCGCCGGGCGCTGACGACGATCGTGTTGTAGGTGACGTCGACGTCGACGTCATCGAGGCCGTAAACGCCTGCGACGAACTTGATCTGGGTCTGGGTGTCGATCGCGCCGGTGCCCGAGTCGAGCAGGACGGCGCCGATCTTGGTGGCGAGGTCGAGCACCTCGGTGATCGCCGCGACGTCGAACGGTTCGATAGGTTTGCGCGGCGACACCATGATGCTGCCGGGTTCGATCGTGTCGATCGTCGCCTGCCGGGTACCGGTGAGTCGACGAAGCGCGCGGCCGAGCTGTTCGCGCACGCATGTCTCCTTGGATCGGTCGAACGTTCGCGGTCGGTGGGGAGTCGTCGATCGTCGCCGACTGCCGCTTCGATCTTGACACCGAATCGATCTCGTCTGCGAACCACCGGGACACGGCGGAACTCACGCAGGGCCGCGAGCCCGCCGCGGCACTCTAGGATCGTGGCATGTCCTCAGTGCAGATCAACGGTGCCCGTGACGGTCACACCCGAAGTGCGACAGTGGCCCCCGGCAGTCTCGTCTTCACCGCGGGTGCCGCACCCATCGACGAGGACGGCGCCACCGTCGCCCCGGGCAACGTCAGCGAACAGGCCCGGAGGTGCATGGCGAACCTGGAGACGGCACTCGCCGAGGCGGGTGCGTCGCTGGCCGACGTGGCCAAGGTCACCGTCTTCGTCGCCGAACACCTACAAGCCGACCTGGTGGTCGCGTGGGATGCGGTGACCGCGGCCTTCGGTGACCACAAGCCGGCCGGCAGCCTGCTGGGTGTCTCGGTACTGGCCTACGACGACCAGTTGGTGGAGATCGAGGCGGTCGCCGCGATCCCGGCCTGACCGGGTCCGCTGGGTCGGGCGCGGGCGCGGTGGATATACTCGCGCACGCACGCCTCCTTAGCTCAGTGGTAGAGCACTCGCCTTGTAAGCGAGCGGTCGTCAGTTCAATCCTGACAGGGGGCTCCACGAGGTGGCGGGCTCGAACGCCCGCCACCTCTCGTGTCACCAGATGACGGCGAGACCGGCTGCGAGCAGCGACAACGCGCCCACGGTCCAGAACAGTGCACGCGGCACCGGTTCACCGGTGCGCTTCTGTCGCGCGCTGCCGATGCCGAGGATCGCACCGAGGGCGACGAGGATGACCAGCTTGATGCCGATCTTCGGGTAGTTCAGGTCGATCCCGGCGGGCCACGGCGCGGCGAGCGCGAGTCCGGTGATGAACGACAGCAGCACGCCGTAGTCCATGACGCGGGTGAACCGGAACTCGCGGGTGACCGCCTGCGAGACCCAGGTTCCGAAGGTCACCGCGAAGCCGACGATGTGCAGCAGAATTACGACGTTGCGTAGTACATCCATGGTCTGCACTTTACCCAGCCGAGGTGCGCGTTCCGGCCACCCGTGGTTCCTCTTGCAGGGCACGATGTACAGATGGAGCACGACGAACCCGGTATCTCCGCCGTAGCCGAGACGACGTCGGCGTCCCCGGCCGCGGATCCGCTTGCTCGTACCGCGCTGGGTACCTACCGCGGGGTCGCCACCGACCGCGCCGATGTCTGGCGCGGTATCCGATATGCGCGGCCGCCTCTGGACGACCTGCGATGGCGTCGTGCCCGGCCGCTGATCCCCGACGGCGACGCCGACACCGTCATCGACGCCCAGATGTTCGGCGCCGTGTGCCCGCAGGAACTCAACCCGGCCGTCCGGCTCGGACCGGACGTCGTGATGGACGAGGACTGTCTGTTCCTCAACGTGTGGACACCACCGGGGGCGTCGGAGCATGCGCACGACGCCGTCGCACTGCCGGTCATGGTCTGGCTGCACGGCGGAGCGTACGTGCTGGGTTCCGGCAGCCAGCCGTACTACGACGGCGCGGCGCTCGCCGCCACCGGCGACGTGGTGATCGTGACCCTGAACTACCGGCTCGGCGTGCTCGGGTTCGCCGACCTGTCGTCGATCGATCCCCGCTTCGAGTCGAACGTCGGCCTCAGCGACGTCCTCACGGCGCTGGCCTGGGTGCGCGACCACATCTCTGCCTTCGGCGGCGATCCGGACAAGGTGACCCTGTTCGGTGAGTCGGCGGGCGCCGGGCTCGTCACCGCGCTGTTGACGATGCCCGCGGCGGAGGGGCTGTTCGGCCGCGCGATCGCACAGAGTTCGCCGGTGACGTCGATGTACGGCGCCGACCGGGCCGCCCGCGTCGCGCAGATGCTGCTCGAGACCGTCGGTGTCGAGGACCCGGGCGACACGGCGGGGGTGGTGGAACGTCTCGAATCCCTCGACGGCGCAAGGTGTTCGACGCTGACCACGGAACTGTTCGCCAAGGTTCCCACCGAATCGCCCGGCACCATCGCCTTCGCCCCGGTGGTCGACGGCGACCTGCTGCCCGAATATCCCCTCGACGTCTACCGTGACGGTCGGGCGCTGCCCGTCCCGCTGATCATCGGGACCAACCGCGACGAGGCGAACCTCTTCAAATACATGAAGTCGCCGCTCATGCCGATCACGACCGAGGAGATCGAGCGGATGTTCGCCGGCATGCGCGAGGAATACCCCGAGGTGGTGTTGCCCGAACGCGCACAAGTGCTTTCGGCGTACTCGGGTCTGCGCCCCAAGGTCACCGGTCTCGGGGTGGCGCGCGACGTCGCGTTCCGCATGCCCACGCTGTGGCTCGCGGATGTCCATGCACATCGGGCGCCCGTCTACGTCTACCGATATGACTGGACCACCAGGATGTTCCGGTTGTTGGGTCTCGGCGCCGCCCATGCCACCGAGGTGCCCTACGTATGGGGGAATCTCGGTTCGGGTCCGCGGGACATCACGTTCCTGCTCGGCGGACGCAGACAAGGAGAAGCCGTGTCGGAGAGACTCATGCGCCGGTGGACGTCGTTCGCGCACGGTCGCGCACCCGACGCCGGCCCGCTCGGTGACGGCTGGCCGACCTACGACACCGGTCGTCGACCGGTGTTGCGCATCGACGCCGAGGACCGGGTGGTCCAGAATCTCGACGGCGACCTGTGGGAGGCGTGGGGCGAGGAAGTGCTCGGCTTCCGCTGACCATCTCAGTCGCAGTCGCCCCGGATGTCGGCGTGGGGCAGATAGGTCTCCCGCTGCGCCTCGGTCATGGGAGTCGTGCTGTCGCATACCCATTCGCGGGCGTCGGGCACCGCCAGCGTGTGCACGTAGACGTTGCCGGTGGTGTCGCCGCCGGCGATGATCTCGTCGTCCGCCGGGAGCCGGACCGGGACCTGCCAGGTCGTGGTGGTGTCGGTGGAGTTGAGCAGCGACCCCACCGACTGCCGATCGCTCAGCGTGCCGTCGTCGGCGAGCGCGAAGCTGATCAGCTCGTGCGTGGAGGTGCCCACCGCGATCCGGTTGGGCGACATGGACAGCGTGTTGGCGTACATGTCCTCATGCCGGTCGATCAGTTCGGCCTCGCCGTCGGTGTCCGTTGCCGGCAGCCGCCAGGTGGACAGATCGCGGGCGGCCACGACCAGGACCGCGCCGTCGTCGTCGAAGGCCGCTTGCGTGACGGGTGCGTCGTCGGCGATCACTGTCACCGGTTTGGTGTCCCGAGTGGTCAGGTCGTAGATGTACACGCGCTTGTCGTCGGAGGTCACCGCGAGGCGGGTGCCGTCGGGGCTGAAGGCGACGCTGCGGATGAGGTCGGCCGGACCGCGGAGGGGAGCACCGATGCGGGTCGGCGAGGTGGGGTCGCTGGTGTCCCACAGGGCGATCGTGGTGTCGGTGTCGCCGGTCGCGAGGACGTTGCCGGTGGGCGCGAACCCGACCGGGAACGAGTAGCGCGTCGCGACCGGCAATCTGGCTGCGGCACGGGGTGCGTCCGGGTTGCCGATGTCCCACAGTTCGACGAGACCGCCGTTGTTGTTGGCCGTCGCCGCGAGGGTTCCGCGTTCGTTCACCGAGACGCGCGGGTGGTCGTTGACCCGCCGCTGGACGGGAGTGCGGGAACGCAGGGACATCTCCGGGCCGTCCAGGGTCCAGACGTTGAGGGTGGTGTCCGAGCCGACGGTCGCGAGGATGCGCTGCGCCGGGTCGGTGGCCACCCCGCTGATCGTGCCGCCCCGGTCGGGGACCGAACGGTCGGGCAACGACCAGACGTCGATCGTGCCGTCGGACCGTCCGGACACGAGGCGGTCACCGGTCGGGTCGAAGGCGGCCGAGAAGGTGCGCACGGAACCCTGCTCGGAGGCGGTCTGCAGCGCCCACTGGGCCGTGGGCGAACTGCGATTCGTCGTGTTCCACACCCGGACCATGCCGTCGGCGCGTGCCGAGGCGATCTGCGAACCCGTCGGATCGAAAGTGACCGACCAGGAGCCGGCGGTGGCGGTCGGGAGTGCCGTGCTGAGCGGCCGGGGGGACATCGGCTGTGTCACGTCCCAGAGTTGGGCGTTCGGGCTGTCGCCGGTGACGGCCAGTGAGCGACTGTCCGGGCTGAAGGCGACGGCGTGCGTGATGCTGGGGAACCCGGTGATGGGTTCGCCGACGGGCGCGGGCTGCTCGCCGGTGGTCCACAGACGCACGACGCGGTCGTCCCCGCCGCTGGCGAGCAGCCGTCCGTCGGGGCTGAAGGACAGCGTTCGCGCGGCGGCACCGTGACCCCGGATCACCGCGGTCTCGCGCAGTGTCCCGGTCGGCGACACCGCGAACACCGTGATGGAACCGTCGTCGGACGAGGCGGCGAGTGTGCGCCCGTCGGCGGAGAAGCGGGCCATGTAGACGGTGCCGCGGCGCAGCGGCACCGTCACCCGCAGCACCGGCCGGGCGGGATCGGAGAGGTCCCAGACCCGGACCGAACCGTCACCGCTGGAGGTGGCCAGGAGCGGTCGGGTCGGGTGGAAGCCGGTGGAGGTGACGTAGTTGCCGAACCCGCGCAGGGTGGCCACTGCGCGGTAGCGAGGAGTGCTGTCGGTGCTCTCCCACACCCGGACCGTGCGGTCGCCGCTCGCCGAGGCGAGGTAGCGGCCCGACCGGTCGAACGCCAGGTCGTACACGGGACCGGTGTGACCGGTGATCTGTGTGGCGAGCGGGCTGGTGGCCGCGCCGCGCAGGCGCCCGGCCACCGTCGGATCGTCGGGGTAGAGCTGATGCGCGACGAGGAGGAGCCGCGCCGCCAACGACGGATTCGAGTGCTCCATGCTGTCGATGTGGGACAGCAGGGCCGCGCGTTCCGCGGCGTTTCGCTGCTGTCGCAGGTCGTGTGCCTGTCGGAAACCGATGACCGCGGTGATCGACGCCGCGATCGCAAGGACCGCGATCACCGAGACCGCGCCCACCTGCAACAGTCGGCGCCGACGCTGCGCCGCGACCGCGGAGTCGAGGAACTCGTCGTTGTCCCTGCTCAGCAGGTGGACGTAGTTGCTGCGCAGGGCTTCGCGGTGGCGCTTCGCGTCGTCGAGTCGCGAACCGGTGTAGAGGAACGAGCGGCTCCGGCCGTTGTCCACCCACGACTGGGTGTCGGCGTCGAGCTGCTGCCACCACACGTGGGTGTCGGAGTCGTCGGCGATCCACGCGGCCAGGCGCGGCCACGCGGTCAGCACCACGTCGTGCACCAGCATCACCGACTCGGCGGACACGGTCAGCAGCCGGGCCTGCGCGAACTCGTCGATGACGGTCGAGACCTCGGGTGGGAAGCGGCTGCTGACGGTCGAGGTCGACAGCGGCACCCGCAGCGCGATCCCGGCCGGACCCACATGTACGAGGGACAACAGGACCGCGCGGGCGAGGTCGCGGTGTTCGGGGGCGATGGCCTCCCACGCGGCTTCCGCAGTGTCGGCGACCGCGCGGGCGATGCCACCGGTCGCGCGATAGCCGGAGAGGGTCATGCGGTTGCCGGACCGTCGTGCCCAGGTCGCCTGGAGGACGTGGGCCAGCAGAGGCAGCCTCCCGGCGCGGTCGCCGACCGTCGACGCCTCGTACAGGTCGGTGATCATCACATCGGCCAGGCCCGCCTCGATACGTCCACCGGCCAGCCGGACCGGGGCGGTGATGACCTCGCGGAGCTGGGTGCGCGTCATCTCCGAGACGATCACGCAGCGGTTCTGCCAGGCGTCGGCGAGGAACGGGTGTTCCACACACTGGCTGAAGAAGTCCGCGCGGACCCCCACCACCACGACGGTGTCGGCCGCGAGTTCCTCGACCTCGCGCATCGTGGCCGATCGCAGCTCGTCGGCAAGGGAGAAGACGTTCTCGAACTGGTCGATGACGATGACCGCGTCGGTCTCACCGTCGACAGGCGGCGCGATGGTGAGCCCGTCCGGGGTGACCTCCGCGAGACGTGGTGTCGAGATCCGCGGGTCGCGGGCCAGTCCGGCACGCAGCAGCGACGACTTGCCCGAACCCGACACCCCCGTGACGACGACGAGCCGGGAAGAGGGCGACAGCATCGAGGGCCCGGACCCGGCGGTGATGATCGTGTCGACGAGGACGCCGACGAGGTCGTCGCGGCCGAAGTACAGCTCGCTGTCGGCGGCGGTGAGAGTGGCCAGTCCGGCATAGGGTCGGGCGTGGCGGGCCGGCGGCGCGGGGGTTTCGTGCGCCTCCTGATTCAGGTGGCGGTGCCACAGTTCTCGCCACTGGGGAATCGTGAGGGCATCGGCGACACCCGCGGCCACCGCCCGGGACGTCAGCCAGACCAGGAGTGGTTCGACGGTCGCGAAGTCGCGGGGCAGATGCCGGCCGTTGCGCCAGTCGCTGATCCGCTGCGCGGAGACCTTGGCCCGGGCCGCCGATGCCCGAAGGGTGGGGCGACCCGCTTGCACGAACAGGCGCGCGAGCGCTTCACCGAAATCCACTCACCCGACTCCACGCTCCGACTGCACGATTGATCGACCGACCCATTCTGCGACAGGTGGGACGGGGGCGCCAGCGTTGGAGGCCGTGGCGACGGACACGTCGGGCCACGAGCGACCAGGTCATCTGACCTGAACACGTCCGGATCCGGATTCGCCTGTGTCCGGTCCGGATAGTCCGTTCGCGTCCTGACCTGGATGTTCGCGCCCGATTCCGAACGGCGGCTGTACTCGGTTCGCGCGGTGGGGTCTCCTTGGTGGGCGTTCCCGACCGGGGGTCGGGAGCGTAAGGATGCGTCGGTCGCAGGACACACGGAGGTGTTCTCAGGCACTGCCCGTCGGGGGCTGTGTGTCGTCCGGCCCACGCAACCGGGCGGGTGCCGGGGTACCGGGTCGATGGGGGTCGGCCGGTCTCCGGCACCCGCTTCCCCTCTTCCCGGCTCCCCCTTTTCCTCTGCTTCCTCGGCTCGGCAGATCACTAGGATCGCGGCATGCCAGTGCGACCCCGCATCACCGACGCCCAGCGCCGTTCCCGTCTGATGCGTCGCATGCATCTCGACGCCGCGTCGCGAGCACCGTCCGCCGTCGACGCCGCGAGGACGATGGTCGGCCTCCACTCGACCACGCCGTCGACGGTGTACCTGTCCGCCTGGGCGCGGGTCGACGGTCTCGCCCGCACCGACATCGACACCGCGCTGTACGGGGACCGGACCCTCGTCAGACATCTCGCGATGCGCCGAACACTCTTCGCCTTCCCCCGAGATCTTCTGGCCGAGTCGATCGGTGCGCTCGGTCCCCGCATCTCTGCCTCCGAGCGCACCAACATGCTCCGCGATCTCCGGCGCACTCCCGAGGTCGACCCGGAGGGCTGGATCGAGACCGCGCGGGATGCGGTCCTCGCCGAGCTCGCGGGCGGCGAGTCCCTGACGTCCACCGAACTCCGCGGCCGACTGCCCGCCCTGGACGGGTCGATCATCTTCGGCGAGGGCAAGTCGTGGGCCGGTAAGAGTCATTTCGGGCCGCGGGTGCTCAACATGCTCGACGCCTCGGGCGACATCGTCCGTGGACCCAACCGCCTCGACTGGCATCTGTCCCGCCCTGCGTGGACGTCGATGAAGGTGTGGCTCGGCGAGACCCCGGACGTGCCGAGTGTGCACGACGGGCACAAAGCGCTCATCGAACGCTGGCTGCGCACGTACGGCCCGGGCACCGAGACCGACATCGTGTGGTGGCTGGGTTCCACCAAGACCGCGGTGCGTGTCGCGCTCGCCGACCTCGGCACGGTAGAGGTCGACCTGGATGGCGGCGGCGTCGGCCATGTGTTGCCCGACGACCTTCCCGGCGACAGCGACAACGAGGACGGGGACGGGGACGCCGAGGACTGCGAACCGCAGGCGGTGCTGCTGCCCGAACTCGATCCCACGACGATGGGCTTCAAGGAGCGCGATTTCTACCTCGGCGATCACGGACCCGCGGTCTTCGACTCGGTGGGCAACGGCGGCCAGACCGCGTGGTGGGCCGGCGGATCGTCGGCGGCTGGTATCGCCGGGATGACAACTCGATCGCGATCCACCCGCTCGAACCCCTGCCGGCCGAGGCCCGGAGGAAACTCGACGCGCGGGCCGCGGAGCTGGCGGCGTGGCTCGGCGAGGCACCCATGAAGATCGGGTACGCCGCGCCGTACATGCGGCAGCGATGAGTTGAGCTCCGCGCCGTGGTCTGCCTCTGCGGGACCATCCGCATCGATCGAAAGGGCACCGCGATGAGCGATCAACTTCCACCCGTGGCCGACCACGACACCTGGACCGCCGCGCTGGCGGAACTGCGCGCCAGGGAGAAGGCGGCCACCCGCGAACTGGACGCGATCGCCGCGCAGCGCCGTCGCCTGCCGATGGTCGAGATGCCGGACTACACCCTGACCGGACCCGACGGGCCGATCCGTCTCGTCGACGTCTTCGACGGGAGGTCGCGGCTGATCGTCTACAACCACATGTGGAATCCCGGCGCGACCTACCAGTGCCCCGGATGCACCGGGTACACGACGCAGTTCAGCCGACTCGACTTCCTCGCCGACTACGACGCCCGGTTCGTGATCATCACCCACGGTCCGATCGAAGAAGTACTGGCCTACAAGAAGCGCGTCGGCAACCGCATGGACTGGTACTCCTCGGCAGGGACGACCTTCTCCGCCGACGTCGACGCCGCTCCGGGTGAGGGTTTCGCGATCAACGTCTTCCTACGAGACGGCGACACGGTGTACCGCACCTGGCACACCGCGGGTCGTGGGACCGAACAGCTCGGGTTCACGTTCGGCCTTCTCGACGTGCTGCCGTGGGGGCGCCAGGAGGAGTGGCAGGACTCGCCCGCCGGGTGGCCCCAGGTTCCCACCTACTCCCGGTGGCGCGACTCCGAGGCCATCGCTGCTGCTTACGGCGACCCCACAGTCTGAGGGGCGCCGATGAAGCCGCAGGTCAGGGCTCACAGGAACCTCCCAGTGTCCGGCCAGTGAGGCCCCAGGCGACTTTGGAACAGTAGACGTGTGACCAGACCGGCCGAGAACGACGCAGCGCGCGGCGCGAAGGTCCTCGTCGTCGACGACGAGGAGAACATCCGTCAGCTGCTGTCGGTGTCGCTGAAGTTCCAGGGATACGACGTCGAGACCGCCGCCGACGGACCGGCGGCGATCGACCGATGTCGCAGCAGGAAACCCGACATCCTGATCCTCGACGTCATGATGCCGGGCATGGACGGTTTCGGTCTGTTGCGTCGTCTCCGCGCGGACGGGATAGAGGCCCCCGCCTTGTTCCTGTCGGCTCGGGACTCGGTCGAGGACAAGGTCAACGGGCTGACGATCGGCGGCGACGACTACGTCACCAAGCCGTTCAGCCTCGAGGAGGTCGTCGCCCGATTGCAGGTGCTCCTGCGTCGCAGCGGATTCGGCGAGGAGCAGCAGGCCTCGTCGCGGATCACCTTCGCCGACATCGAGCTCGACGACGAGACCCACGAGGTCTTCAAGGCGGGCAAACCGGTCCAGCTCTCGCCGACCGAGTTCACTCTGCTGCGGTACTTCATGGTCAACGCGGGGACGGTGCTGTCCAAACCGCGCATCCTCGATCATGTCTGGAACTACGACTTCGGCGGTGAGGTGAACGTCGTCGAGTCCTATGTCTCCTACCTGCGTCGCAAACTCGACAACGGCGAGAAGCGTCTCATCCACACCCTGCGCGGTGTCGGCTATGTGATGCGCGAGCCGCGCGGCTGATGTCCGCGCCGGTTCCGACGCCGCAGCCGCGCAAGCGCGGTGTGCCACTGCGGTTCTCTCTGGTCGCACTCACGCTCGCCCTGGTGGTCGTCGGGCTGTTGGCCTCCGGGGTGGCGGTCACCTCGTCGATGCGCCAGGACCTCATCTCCCGCGCCGACGAAGGACTGGTCAACGCCACCCGCACCTGGGCCGAGCCGCGATCTCCGGCCGACGAACCGCGCTCCGGCCCGCCGGGGCCTCGTCGTCCGCCGTCGCCGTACTACGTGGAGTCGATTCTCCGCGGGCCGGACGGTATCTCGGCGGTCAGCGTCTACAACCAGTTCGACCACGCCCCGGATCTCGACCGGCTCACCGGCGACAACGCCGGTCCGGTGACCGTCGGATCGGTGGATCCGCACGGTCCCCAGTGGCGGGTGATCAAGCGCAGCAACCGGTTCGGTACGTCGATCGTGGCCACGCCGATGTCGGACATCGATGCCACCGTGAGCCGGCTGATCTGGCTGCAGTCCGCCATCGGCGCCGTGGTCGTGGTGCTCATCGGCGTGCTCAGTTATCTGTTGGTGCGGACCAGTCTTCGTCCCCTGCGCAGGGTCGAGGAGACAGCTCAGGCGATCGCCGAGGGCGACCTCACGCGCCGAGTTCCGCTGGCCGCACCCAACACCGAGGTCGGCAGTCTGTCGGATTCGCTGAACACGATGCTCGGCCAGATCCAGCAGGCCTTCGTCACCACTGCGGCGTCCGAGCGGCAGGCCCGTGCCTCCGAAGAGGAGATGCGACGCTTCATCGCCGACGCCAGCCACGAGCTGCGCACGCCGCTGACCTCCATCAAGGGATTCGCCGAACTCTATTCGCAGGGCGGTGTTCCCGATGTCACGGATGCCATGCGGCGCATCGACGACGAGGCGGGCCGGATGAACCTGCTCGTCGAGGACCTGCTGATGCTGGCTCGTCTCGACGCGCAGCGTCCCCTCGCCACGGCACCGGTCGACCTGTTGAGCCTGGCCGCTGACGCCGTGCAGTCCGCACGGGTGGCCGCCCCGGATCGGAACATCCGGCTCGAGGTGACGACCGGCGACCAGCCGCCCGTCGTATCCGGCGACGCGCCGAAGCTTCTGCAGGTGCTGCGCAACCTCATCGGCAACGCGGTCAACCACACCCCGGACGACGCGTCGATCACGGTCGGGCTGGCGGTCGAGGCAGCTCCCGGCGGCGGATCGGAGGTGGTGCTGACGGTCGCCGACACCGGACCGGGACTGGCCCCGGAAGACGCTGACCACGTCTTCGAGCGGTTCTACCGTGGTGACCAGTCACGCTATCGGGGTTCGGGCGGCGGAAGCGGCCTGGGCCTGTCCATCGTCGCCGCCCTCGTGGAGGCGCACGGGGGTCGGGTCGGCGTCGAATCCACGCCCGGTGAGGGTGCGACCTTCTGGGTCCGCCTGCCGCTCCTCGCAGAATGATCTGCTCCCTGAGTAGCCCCGGAGCTTGCGGAGGGGCGTATCGAAGGGTCAGATGAGGCGCCGCAACCGGGCGAACTCGGCGACATCGGCGCGGAAGCGGTCGAGCGTGACGAGGGTGTACATGCCGTCGATCTGGCGGGTCGCCCACAGCTGATGGATGCGTCGGAGGTCGGACTGTCGTGACTTCCAGCCGATTCCGTCGATCACCGCGAGGACCAGCTGCGTCGGCAGGCGCACCTCGGCCATCTCCTCGATCTCGCGCACGGCGTCGGTGAGCTTCGATCCGGTGGAGTCGAAACCCTTTGCGGCCACGACGATGTCGGCAGAGTTCGGATCGCCGACGATCAGGTCGGCCGGTGCGGTGCGTCCGTTGCGTCCGGCGAACCGGGAGCGCGTCGTGTAATCCAGACCGAGGTCGCGGGCGATGTCCTCGATCTCGTCCTCGATCCGCCGGCCCGATGCCCCGGCGCGGGTCGCGGTCGCGCGGGTTCCCGCGCGGGCCACGAGGATGTCGGCGAAGGTGTAGGTGCGTTCCATCTGGGTCCGCAACATCCGCACCAGATCGAACTCCGCGTCGAGCCAGGTCACCAGTTCGACGGGCTGGGTGCGCGCCAGTCCGTGCCAGCCGCTGGTGTCGAAACGATCGCGCAGCGCATTCTTGAGCTTCTCCTGCGACAGCCCGACCGCCAGCCCGAGCACCGGGACGTCGTTGGGGTTGTCGCGCACCCAGGCGGCGAGTCCGGTGATGTCGGTGTCGAGGAGTCCGCCGAGGCGTCCGGTGGCCTCGACGATCCGCTCGGCCTCCGGCGTGGCGGCGGTGGGGTCGACGTGAGAGGTCAACCGGCCCAACGATTTCAGATAGTCGTCGAAGTCAACTGCAGTGCTCATGTGCTCGGCGTCAGTCCCGTCCGATGAACAGGAACTCGCTGACGTCTCGACGAGTCGCCGCGGCGTGCGTGCCGAAGCTGTACTTGTGATCGATCGCGATCACCTCGACCGACGGCTTGACCTTGCCCAGCAGATCGACGATCCGGTCCTTGCCCGGCAACGCATTCGACGAATAGGAGAGCACGATCGCGCCCGCGTCCTCGAAGTGTTCGAACGTGCGCAGCAGGGCATCCTCGATGGTTCGCTTGTAGGCGAACGGTGTGAAGCGCTTTGGCAGCTTCTTGGTCTTGGTGTTCTCCATGATGGTCATCCCGCGCCAGTACGCGGAGAGTCCTTCGAGGAAGTGATAACGCTTGATGTAGTCGTTGTCGTCGGCGGGCGGCGCATACGGAGGGTCGAGGTAGACGAGGTCCGGTGGCGCCGACCACGGCAGGTCGAGGTCGAAGATGTCGCCCTGGACACTTCGACTGCTGCAGCCGTTGCTGAACACGGTGGCGTTGTAGTCGGCGGAGGCACGTAGCCGGAAGTGGTCGCGCAGCGACATCGTGAGATCGCGGCGTCCGTCCGCGTACCGGGTGGAGTCGGTGAACGTGAAGACCCCGCGGGGTTGTTTGCGTGCGGCGGAGAGGACCAGCGCGGACACGGCGAGGTCGCGACGGTAGCCGCGCAGCGCGTCGATGTGCGACCACGCCGAGTCCAGGAACTCGCGGTCCTCGGCGGTGAAGTACAGACCGTCGAAGGTGCGGGAGATGTAGTCGCGGTCGTCGGCGGCCGTCCCGCAGATCTGCTCCACGAGTTCCGGTTCGAGGCGGACACTCGAGTTCGCCACCGAGGCACGCGTGATGATGTGCGGGAAATGCAGGAAATCGTTGCTGAGGACCTCGAAGCCCTGCGCCTTCAACAGGTAGGACACGACGCCCGAGCCGGAGAAGGCGTCGACGGCCGTCGACCCGCCGATCTCGGCGAAGGTGCGTTCTAGGTGGGGGAGCAGCCGGTACTTCGACCCCATGTACCGCAGCCGCGGGAACCGTTGTGCGCGGGCGAGGACGTCACTGGACCCGACTGCGCTGGATCGAACGCGGCGTCCCGGTCGGGAGGATTCTGGCCCACTCACACCGAAAAGAATGTCATGGACCCCCGACAGGCCCGTGGACAACACGGCTGCGCCCCGTCGCCGGACCCCACAACATCTAGACTCGGGCCATGGCATCGGTCTTCAGCATGATCATCAACGGCGACATCCCTGGTCGTTTCGTCTGGAAGGACGGCGAAGCCGTCGCATTCCTGACCATCGAACCCGTCACCCCCGGCCACGTCCTGGTGGTGCCCCGCAACGAGGTCGACCACTGGGAACAGATCGACGGCTCGCTGTTCGCCCATCTCAGCGGGGTCGCCCAGAAGGTCGGCCAGGCCGTCAAGAACGCCTTCGACGCGCCGCGAATCGGTCTGCTCATCGCCGGTCTCGAGGTGCCCCACGTGCACATCCACGTCTTCCAGGGACTGTCGCTGGAGACCTTCGACCTCGCCAACGCGAACAAGAACGCCAGCCCCGAGGACCTCGACGCCGCAGCCGAGAAGATCCGCGCGAGCCTGCGCTCGCTGGGCTACGGCGAGTACGTCGCCGACTGACCCTTCGATACGCCCCTCCGCACGCTCCGGGGCTACTCAGGGAGCAAGGCACAAAGTCCTCTGCTGCGCCGAAACGGTACGGAGGCGGCGGGGGCTGAGTACGGTCGTTGCCGGAGGCAGTCATGACCGAGTACATGCGCAACAGCGACGCTTTCACCTGGTCGATGGAGGCCGACCCGCGCCTGCGATCGACGGTGGTGACGGTCCTCCTGTTGGACCGCACGCCCGACTGGGAAGCGATGCGCAGTCGGTTCGAGACCATCACCGCCGACCTCCCGATGTTCCGGGAACGCGTCGTGTACTCGCCGCTGTCGGCGCCGCCCCGATGGGTCCCGTACGCCGATTTCGATCTCGACTTCCACACGCGCCGGGTCAGCGCGCCTGCACCGGGCACCTTTGACACCGTGCTGGAGATGGCGCGGATCGCGGCCATGGAGGACTTCGACCGTGCCCGCCCGTTGTGGAAGGCGACGCTGGTCGACGGGCTGGCCGACGGCGGCGCCGCGGTCGTCTGCAAGTTCCATCACGCTCTCACCGATGGTGTCGGTGCGATCGAGATCGCGCTGCGGCTGTTCGACCTGACCGAGGAACCGGAACAGCCGACTGCCGCACCCCACGCCCCGGCCTCGTCGTCGAACGAGGAAACGTGGTGGCGGGACTACGTGGATACCCTGCGATTCGACGCCGAACGCGCGTCGAACACCGTCACCGACCTGGTCAGATCCGCACCGTCGTTGGCCTACAACGCCATTCGCCATCCCGTCGCGACGGCCGGCGCGGCGGTCGAGACCGCTGCATCGGTGTACCGCACGGTTCGCCCGGTCAACGAGACGGGATCGCCGCTGATGACCGACCGGTCATTGGTCCGGCATCTCGCCGTCCACGAGGTTCCGCTGCGGCAACTACGCGACGCCGGGCATCGTGGCGGTGGTTCACTCAACGACGCGTTCGTCGCCGGCGTCCTCGGCGGGCTCCGTCTGTACCACGAGAAGCACGGCGCCGAGGTCGGCGACCTCCACCTGTGCATGCCGGTGAGTCTGCGGACCGAGGAGGACGCCCCCGGTGGCAACCGGATCACCTTGATGAGATTCGATGTGCCTGGCGCAGAAGTCGATCCGGCACGGCGGATCGCGCAGATCCACCGCCGGACCGCACGTGTCCGCAATGAGCGCTCGCTGCCGTACACCCAGCTCATCGCCGGTGCGATGAACCTGATGCCGCGCTGGTACATCGGGTCGGTCCTGCGTCACGTCGACTTTCTGTGCAGCGACGTTCCCGGTATCCCGGTGCCGGTCTACCTCGGTGGCGCTCGGCTGCGAGCTCAGTACGCGTTCGGCCCCACCATCGGGGCAGCGGTCAACGTCACCCTCCTCACCTACGTCGACACCTGCGAACTGGGCATCGACGTGGACACCGGTGCAATCGAGGACGTCGACATCTTCCACGCATGCCTCGCGGACGGATTCGACGAGGTGCTCGCGTTGGGCCGGTAACCAGGGGAGCGTCGGACCCGCGACTCACACCGTCCGGTGGATCAGCAACGGCAGCACCGCGTTTGCGCCGGCCTCGCGGAGCGCTGCGGCGGCCAGGGTGATCGGCCAACCGGAGCTGTTGGCATCCACGACGAGCATCACGTTCTGGCCGGCGACCTCGGGCGGATCACCGAGGTGATCGCGCCAATACGCGGCTTCGACCGCGCCGGTCGCATCGGCCGGCGGATCGCCCAGACGGACGGGGAAGGTCCCGCCGCCGCGTTTCCCGACCGCGCGCAGGTGTTCGGCCAGCGTCTCGGCCAGGTTCGTGCCGGTCAGGCGCAGTGACACGATGACATCGGCGCGGACCCCCGTCTCGCGCACCCACGCCGACAGCGTCGCGACCGCTGCGTCGCCGAGTTCGCCGAGTGCGCGTTCGTCGCCGCTGCGGGCGGCGGCCAGCACCTCCACCCACTCGGGCGCATCGGCGTGGGCCAGGACGCGGCCTGGCTGGGCGAGGAGGTCGGCGGGAATCCTTCCGCGACGGCCGAATTCGCCTCCCGGCCACATCTTCCTCGGGTCGAGGGTCGAGGCCTTGCGGCGCAGCGTCGACGTGACGGTGCGGACGACCTCGGTGTCCACGGTGTCGGGTAGTCCCTCACTCAGCGCGCCTCGGCACACCGAACAGCGGCCGCAGTCGGCGGCCTGCGGGTCGTCGAGCGATTCGGTCAGCAGGCGCATCAGGCATGTGCGCCCCGCGATGTAGTCGCGCATGATGTCGGCCTCGCGGCGGCGGACGGCGAGCACGCCGTCGTAGTGGGCGGCGTCGTAGGTCCAGGGTTTGCCGGTGGCGACCCAACCGTCGGGGGTGCGGTCGGTGACGCCGTCGACCGCGAGTTGCTTGAGCATCAACTCGATTCGCGTGCGGCGGAAGCGTGTGGCCGCCTCGAGTTGGATGACCGACTGCGGCTCGTCGGCGGCCTCCAGTGCGGCCAGGAGGTCACGCATCTTGTCGGGATCGGGGATCGTGGCGGTGGCGAAGTGTTCCCAGATCCGGTCGTCGGTCTGCGACGCCAGGAGCATCACCACGGCATCGTCGAGGGCGCGCCCGGCGCGGCCGACCTGCTGGTAGTACGAGACCGGCGACGGCGGTGAACCGACGTGCACGACGAAGCCGAGGTCGGGTTTGTCGTAGCCCATCCCCAGGGCAGAGGTCGCCACCAGTGCCTTGACCTTGTTGTGCAGCAATGCATCTTCGAGTTCGTGCCGGCGGTCGGCGTCGAGCTGACCGGTGTACGCGGCGACTTCGACGGAGTTGCCGTGCACCGCACGGATGGCCTCGACGAGCCGGTCGGCATCGGCGACGGTGAGGACGTAGACGATGCCCGAACCCGGGAGATGGGGGAGGGCCTGCGCCACCCAGCCGTACCGCTGCACGGGCGAGAGCCCGTCGAGAACGTTGAGGTGCAACGACTTACGGGCCAGCGGTCCGCGGAGGACGAGCGTCGGCGCGTCGGAACCGGAGTCGAGCTGCGCGGCGACGTCCTCGGTGACGCGGGCGTTGGCGGTGGCGGTGGTCGCCAGGACCGGCGTCGTCGGGTTGACCGAGCGCAGCACGTCGGCGACGCGGCGGTAGTCCGGCCGGAAGTCGTGACCCCAGTCCGAGACCGCGTGCGCCTCGTCGATCACCAACAGACCGAGGTTGCCGGCCAGGGCGTCGAGCACACGACGTCCGAAGCCGGGATTCGCGAGGCGTTCCGGGGAGACGAGCAGGACGTCGAGCTCGCCCGCCCGCAGCTGTGCCTCGATCGCCGACCACTCGTCGACATTCGACGAGTTCAGCGTCGCCGCGGACAGACCGCCGCGAGCCGCCGCGGTCACCTGGTCGCGCATGAGCGACAGCAGCGGGGAGACGATGAGCGTCGGTCCGCCGCCGCCGGCACGGATGATCGCGGTGGCCGACCAGTAGACGGCCGATTTGCCCCACCCGGTCGCCTGGACCACCAGGACCCGCGCGCCGTGAGTGCCGGGCTCACCGCCGGCCAGCGCGGACACCGCTCGCAGCTGGTCCTCGCGCAGCCGGGCGCCCTCACCGGCCAGGCTGGTGATCACGCGGTTGGCGGCGGTCAGCTGGTCCGGGGAGAGGGTGGCAACCATGACCCCAATGTAGTGGCGACACCCGACAGCAGGGATCGTCGGTTCACAGCAACCTGCCAGCCGGGTTCCAGACTGGTTCGAGGGTGGGGGCAGATCGTTGTCCCCATGATTTCGCAAGCACCGCCGGGCGCAACGGCGCCGGTGTACACCCTCGCCGACAGTTCGGTGTCGACCCCGGTCCTCGACATCGTCGTCCCCGTCTACAACGAACAGACCGACCTCGCGTCGTCGGTGCGCCGGCTCGCCGACCATCTGCGTCGGCACGTGCCGTATCCGGCCCGCATCGCCGTCGCCGACAACGCCAGCACCGACGACACCCTCGCGATCGCCGTCGGTCTCGTCGACGAACTCGACGGCGTCCGCGTCGTCCACCTCGACGAGAAGGGCCGTGGCCGTGCGCTGAACGCGGTGTGGCAGCGCAGCGACGCCGAGATCGTCGCCTACTGCGATGTCGACCTCTCCACCGACCTCAACGCGCTGATGCCGCTCATCGCGCCGCTGGTGTCGAAGCACTCCGACATCGCGATCGGCACCCGGCTCAGCCGGTCGTCGCGTGTCGTCCGCGGACCCAAGCGGGAGTTCATCTCCCGGTCGTACAACCTCATCCTCCGGACGGCGATGGGCGCCCGGTTCTCCGACGCGCAGTGCGGGTTCAAGGCCATGCGCGCCGACATCGCCCGCGAGTTGCTGCCATTCGTCGCCGACACCGGTTGGTTCTTCGACACCGAGCTGCTCGTGCTCGCCGAACAGATCGGGCTGCGGATCGCGGAGATCCCGGTCGACTGGATCGACGACCCGGGCAGCACCGTCGACATCATGCCCACCGCACTCGCCGACCTGAAGGGCTGTGCGCGAGTCGGTCTCGCGCTGGCGATGGGTCGGTTGCCGATCGCCCAGCTCCGCGCCTCCATCGGTCGCGACCGTGCGGCCGGACCCCAGATCGACGGCGTGCCCAAGGGGTTGGTCGGCCAGCTCGCGCGGTTCTGCGTGGTGGGCGTGGCGTCGACCGTCGCCTTCGCGGTGCTGTTCCTGGCGCTGCATTCCTTCCTGGGTGCACAGGTGTCGAACCTGGTCGCCCTGGCGATCACCGCCGTTCTCAACACCGCCGCCAACCGCAGGTTCAGCTTCGGGGTGCGCGGCCGTGACAATGCCCTGCGACACCAGCTCTTCGGGCTCGGGGTGTTCGTGTTCGGCTGGCTGGTCACCGCAGGCTCGTTGTTGTTGCTGCACACCGTCGCGCCGGACGCGACCAAACACATCGAACTGATCATCCTGGTGATCGCGAACCTGGTGGCCACGCTCACCCGGTTCGTCGGTCTCCGCTGGGTGTTCCGCAAGACATCGGAGGCTGCAGCATGACGACATCGACCATCGACGCACGTGTGACGTCCCCTGCGCCCGAACCGGCGTCGCCCCCGGCGAGGACCGTTCTGCGGGAACGCCTCTCGCTGGCCGCACTGCTGATCGGAACCGGGGTCCTCTACCTCTGGAATCTCTCGATCAACGGTTGGGCGAACTCCTTCTACTCGGCGGCCATCCAGGCCGGGTCGGAGTCGTGGAAGGCGTGGTTCTTCGGGTCGTCGGACATGGCGAACTCGATCACCGTCGACAAACCTCCTGCCTCGCTGTGGATTCCGGGTCTGAGTGCGCGTCTCTTCGGCGTCAACTCATGGTCAATCCTGGTGCCCGAGGCCCTGATGGGCGTGGCATCGGTCGCCCTGTTGTACCTGATCACACGGAAGTACTTCGGTCACCGGGCCGGAATCCTTGCGGGCGGGGTACTGGCGACGACACCCGTCGCGGCGCTGATGTTCCGCTTCGACAATCCCGAGGCGCTGCTCATCCTGCTGATGATCGCGGCCGTCTGGTCGCTGATGAAGGCGGTCGACGACGGTCGTTGGCGGTGGCTGATCCTCACGGGCGTGTTGGTCGGATTCGGATTCCTCACCAAGCAGTTGCAGGTGACCCTCATCGTGCCCGCGCTGTCGGTCACCTATCTCGCCTTCGGTCCCGGTGGCTGGCCCCGTCGCCTGGGTCAGTTGTTCGCCGCCCTCGGTGCGATGATCGTCAGTGCCGGCTGGTGGATTCTCGCCGTCGAGCTCTGGCCCGCGTCGTCGCGGCCGTACATCGGTGGGTCACAGAACAACTCGATCCTCGAACTGACACTGGGTTACAACGGTCTCGGCAGGCTCAACGGTGACGAGACCGGGGCCGTGGTTCCCGGTCGTGGTCACGGCATGGGTGCACTGGAGGGCATGGGCGGGCCCGGTGGGGGCCGCGGCGGCGCATGGGGTGAGACCGGCTGGCTGCGGATGTTCGAACCCGCGCAGGGCGGTCAGATCGCGTGGCTGATCCCGGCCGGTCTCGTGCTCGCGATCGTGGCCCTCGTGCTCATCGGCAAGGCCCGACGCACCGATCCGCGCCGCGCGTATCTGTCGGTCTGGGGTCTGTGGCTGCTGGTCACGATGGGTGTCTTCAGTTTCATGGCCGGCATCTTCCACCAGTACTACACGGCGGCTCTGGCGCCGGCGGTGGCCGCGGTCGTCGCGGCAGGCGGTGCCGTCTGCTGGTCGCATCGGGACCGCCTGTGGGTGCGCCTCGCACTGGGTGCCTCGGTGGCGATCACCGCGATCTGGGGCTTCGTACTGCTCGACCGGACGCCCGACTTCGTTCCGTGGCTGCGCTACGCGGTCCTCATCGTCGGCCTCCTGGCCGCGGTGGCCATGGTGTTCGCCCGGATACGGGTTGTCGCCGCGGCAGCGTTGAGCGGCGCGGTCATCGCGGGCCTGGCCGGGCCGGTCGCATACACCGTCGACACGGTCACGGCCGAGAAGAGCGGGTCGATCATCACCGCCGGTCCGGCGGTCGCGGGCGGGTTCGGTCCGGGTGGTCGCGGTGGCCCGGGCATGCCCGGCGGTCGCGGCGGCGACGGGCCGGGTGGGCTCCTGCGCGGTTCCACACCGACGCAGGCCGTCGTCGACAAGCTCATCGCCGACGCCGACGACTACACGTGGGTCGCCGCCGCGGTCGGCTCGCAGTCCGCCTCGGGCTACCAGCTCGAGACCGGCCACTCGGTGATGCCGATCGGCGGGTTCAACGGCAGCGATCCGTCGCCGACTCTCGCCGAGTTCCAGAAGCTGGTCGCCGCCAGGGAGATCCACTACTTCATCGGTGGCGGTGGGCCGGGCGCCGGCGCTCCCGGGATGGCCGGCGGCTCATCACAGCCGTCGTCGCAGATCAGCACGTGGGTTCAGGACAACTTCACTCCCGTCACCGTCGACGGCACCACGATGTACGACCTGACCCAGCCGACGAGCTGAGCATCGCCCACGAGGGGAACGCTGACGGTGTTCCCCTCGTGCGGCGACGTGGGGCGCCTAGAGTCTCCGGTGTGACAACGGGGGATACGACGGCGCCGACGGGCGCGCACACTCGCTCACGATCTCGACTGACTCGGATGACCGGTCGCGACCCGCACCAGGACGGGCGGGTCGCGACCGGCCTCGAGTTGTTCTACGACCTGGTCTTCGTGGTCGGCTTCTCCGTCGCGACGACCCTCGCGGGACACCAGTTCGCCGAGGCGCACTATGCCGCGGCGTTCATCGGCTTCTTTCTCTGCACGTTCTCGGCGATCTGGGCCTGGATCAACTTCGCGTGGTTCGCCTCGGCCTTCGACACCGACGACTGGGTGTTCCGGCTCGTGACCCTCATCCAGATGGTGGGGGTCGCGATCATCGCGGTGGGTATGCCGGCCGTGTTCGATTCCGTCGCGCACGGCGGGGACATCGACAACCGGGTGCTGGTCCTCGGCTATATCGTCATGCGCGTCGGCATGGTCATCCAGTGGCTACGTGCGGCCGCACAGAGCGAACGGCATCGTCGGGCGTGTCTCATCTATGCGGCCGCCACGGTGATCGCGCAGCTCTGGTGGGTACTCGTCCTCCTCTCCGAGCTGTCGCTGCCGTGGACGGTCGCCGGCATGCTCATCGGTGTCCTGATCGAGATGACCGGGCCGGTGATCGCCGAGAACCGCACCGACGGAACGCCGTGGCATGCTCATCACATCGCCGAGCGGTACATGCTGTTGACGATCGTCACCCTCGGCGAGGGCGTGGTCGGAGTGGTCACGCTGCTGGGCGCGCAGGTGGCGCAGTTCGGCTGGACGCTGGACACAGCGGTTCTCGGTTTCACGACGATGACCGCCACCTTCGCGATGTGGTGGATCTACAGCGCGGTGCCGAGCGGCACCGTGTTGCACATCCGGCGCGACAAGGCTTTTCCCTGGGGATACGGACACATCGTCCTGCTCATGTCGGCCGTCGGGGTGGGCGTGGGTCTCCACCTGTCCGCGCTGTATCTCAAACATCACGCGGTGGTCGGCGACGAGGTGGTCGTCGCCGCGGTCGTCGCGCCCCTGGCGGTCTACTGTCTGGGCGTCGTCGTGCTGGCCGCTCACCTGCTGGGAGCCAACGCGGCCACGATGATTCAATCGGTTGCGGTCGTCGGAGTCCTGGCGGCGGCGATGATCCTGTGCGCGGCGGGGATGTCGGTGATCATCGCGATCGCGGTCGCCACGCTCGCGCCGGTGGCCATGGTCGTCGTCGACGAGACGATCGGTGCCGACAGACGCGCCCGGGCTCTGTCGACGCTGCGCTGATATCCCACTGCCGGCCCGCTCGCCCGTTTTCGCGGCGGCATACGCCGACGGTTTAGAGTCATGGTCGTGCGAGTACTCGTGATCGGCTCGGGCGGCCGCGAACATGCCCTTCTCATCGGCCTCAAGAACGATCCGTCGGTCACCGACCTGCATGTCGCTCCCGGCAATGCCGGCACCTCGGCGATCGCCACCAACCACGCCGTCGACGTGGTCTCGGGTGAAGCGGTCGTGGCCCTGGCGCAGAAGCTGGACGCCGACCTCGTGGTCATCGGACCGGAGGTGCCACTCGTCCTCGGCGTCGCCGACGCGCTGCGCGAGGCCGGCATCGCGACCTTCGGTCCGAGCGCCCGGGCCGCGCAGATCGAGGGTTCCAAGGCCTTCGCCAAGGACGTGATGGCTGCCGCCGGCGTCAAGACCGCGCATGCGGAGATCGTCGACAACCCGGCCCATCTCGACGCCGCGCTCGACCGCTTCGGGCCCACCTGGGTCGTCAAGGACGACGGTCTGGCCGCCGGCAAGGGTGTCGTCGTCACGCCCGACCGGGACGTCGCCCGCGACCACGCCGCCGAATGCCTGGAGAGCGGACACCCCGTTCTGCTGGAGAGCTTCCTCGACGGACCCGAGGTCTCGCTGTTCTGCCTCGTCGACGGTGAGACCGTGGTCCCGCTGCTGCCCGCGCAGGACCACAAGCGTGTCGGCGACAACGACGCCGGACCCAACACCGGCGGCATGGGCGCCTACACTCCGCTGCCGTGGCTGCCCGCCGAGATGACCGAGCGCATCGTCGACGAGGTCGTCAAACCCGTTGCGGCCGAGATGGTCAAGCGCGGTATCCCGTTCTCGGGCCTC
Organism: Gordonia amicalis NBRC 100051 = JCM 11271; assembly: GCF_000332995.1. Taxonomy (GTDB): domain Bacteria; phylum Actinomycetota; class Actinomycetes; order Mycobacteriales; family Mycobacteriaceae; genus Gordonia; species Gordonia amicalis. Next base: position 179,703 of record NZ_BANS01000014.1, on the reverse strand, counting down.
CTGTACGCCGGTCTCGCGATCGGGAAGGACGGTCCCGCGGTCGTCGAATTCAACTGTCGCTTCGGTGATCCCGAGACCCAGGCGGTCCTCGCACTGCTGAAGTCGCCGCTCGGTGCGGCACTCAACGCGACCGCCACCGGGACGCTCGCCGACCTCCCGCCGCTGGAATGGCGCGACGGCGCCGCGGTCACGGTGGTCGTCGCCGCCGAGAACTACCCCGGCAAGCCGCGTACCGGTGACATCATCACCGGCGCCGACGCCGAGGGTGTGCTGCACGCGGGCACCGCTCGCAACGCCGACGGCGCGATCGTCTCCGCCGGTGGCCGCGTGCTCGCGGTCGTCGGTACCGGTGCCGACCTCGCCGAGGCCCGCGCCCAGGCCTACGCCCGCATCGAGAAGATCAAGCTGCCGGGCTCGCACTTCCGCACCGACATCGGGCGCAACGCTCTCGAAGGTCGCATCAGCATCTAGACACTGGTCCGCTCACGTTCTCCGTTCCCGCTCACCCGATTTGCGTGAGCGGGAACGGAACGAGTGAGCGAAACGCTCACACCGCGAGATTGCGGCCCAGGAACTCGATCTGCTCGGGCAGCACGCTGCGCCAGTACCGGTTGGTGTGACCGCCGGCAGCGGTGCCGAAGGCGGCCGGCGGGTGCAGACCCGCGGCCCACTGGCGGGTGTAGGTGTAGAACTGATCGCTCGAACCGATGTTGATCAGCAGCGGGATCTTCGCAAAGCTCGCTTGTGCACCGAACAGCGAGTTGGCCTGGTAATCGGCGAGGCTGTCGAAGGCGCGCGGCGGGAAGTTGCGCGGGTCGGCCCACATCGCGGGCGAGCTGACGGCCACGGCCGCGACGCGCGGGGCGCCGACCATCGACGCCAGACGCAGCGCGCCGTAGCCGCCCATGGACCAGCCGAAGAGTCCGATGCGGTCGGTGGACAGGTTGAGCTTCGGGTCGTTCGCGAGCATCGGCAGGAACTCGTCGAGGATCATCGCCCCACCATCGGTGCCGTCGGTCCGGCGATGGTAGTAGTTGCGACCCACGTCGGCGGCGGCCAGCGCGAACGGGGTGTTGCCGTTGTCCACGTACTGCTGCATGACGGTCTGCATCTCGAGCTTCGGCCCGAAGATGGACTTCTCGTTGGTGTTCAACGCGTGCAGCACCACGACGACCGGGAGCTTGCCGGTCACCCCATTGGGCCGCGCGACCGCCCAACGGGTGTCCCGACCGCCCATGCGGACGGATCTGAAGCTACCGGTGATCAGTGGGGGACCGCTCGTGACCGGCGGCGGCGACGTCTCGACGGGGAGTTCGTCGTCGGCGGCCCGGCCTTCGAGGTTGCGCGGCTGCACCGACGTCGAGGGCGCCTTGCCCGAGCAGGCGGCGATCCCGATGGCGGTCGCCCCGACACCTGCGGCGAGTACGGCTCGACGGCCCACACGCGGCAGGTCGCGGTCGGCAGCATCGGAGAAACGGGATCGCACGCTGGTCATCGAATCAACAGGGTAATCGTGGACCCCGGGCACGATGCAACGTCGAGTCGGCCGACTCGCCGACGCTGTGAGATATCTGTCCCTGACTTGACGTTCAGTCGAGTGAGGCGATGGCCTTCTGTAACAGTTCGGCGGCTCCGGCGGCCACGTCGGGCAGGCCGGGGGCGTCGGTCACCGCGACCATGATGTCGGGATTCATCGCCTCGACGATGACCGTCCCGTCGTGGTCGGTGTCGTCGCGCACCACGACGTTGCAGGGCAGCAGCAGGCCGATCTGACGCTCGACGCCGAGCGCCCGATGGGCGAACTGTGGATTGCAGGCTCCGAGGATGAGGTAGTTCTCCATGTCCTCGTCGAGCTTCTTCTTGAGGGTCGCCTTCACGTCGATCTCGGTGAGCACGCCGAAACCCACATCGCTCAGCGCTTCTCTGGTGCGGGCGACGGCGTCGTCGAAGCTGGTCTGCAGGGTTGTCCGGTATCCGAGTTTCATGATCGCTCCTCTCGTACTCCTCGCGCCCGATCAGGCGAGCGCCAGGAACAGCTTTTCCAGTTGGTCGATGGTCATCGGTTCCGAGTCCTGCGATTGTTCGCCGGTCATGCATTCCCGAAGGCCCGTCGCGACGATCTTGAAACCGGCCCGATCGAGCGCACTCGACACCGCGGCGAGCTGGGTCACGACATCCTTGCATTCGCGTCCCTGTTCGATCATCGAGATCACGCCGGCAAGCTGGCCGTGAGCCCGCCGCAACCGGTTGAGCACGACGCCGATCGATTCTTCGTCGCCGACCATTGCGACCTCCTACTGTTCTTGCACGTGTGCAACTGCTATGACAAGAGGCAAGTATACCCCTTGGGGTATCAGTTCCGGTCTGCCAGTTCGCAGCGGTAGTCGATCGGCCGGCCGCGCCGGTCGAAGTTCACCCGGGCCACGGAACGACCGTCGGTCACATCGCAGATCGGTGAGCGTCCGCCGTCTGTCCCGGTGCGCCAGCTGATGTGCCAGCCGCGCCGTGCGGCCATGCCGTGGATGGCGACCCGATGATCGTTCACCGCAAGGGAACCCATGATCCTCGGCAGTCCGGTGGCGAAGTCGGCGAAGGTCGGCTCGGGAAGGGTGAGGTCGTCGAGAAGAAATACGCCGCGATCGTCGCCGTCGAGACGAACCGTGCAATACGGACTCATTCCCGTGCTGCCGACGGCCGCCGCCGCGATGACGTCGATTACCCGGTCGGCCGGATCGTCGGCTAGGTCGCGAGACGGACCGGGTGGCAGCGTCACTCGCGGGGAGGTGAAATCGTCGATGCCCAGTCGCGCACCGGCCTCGCGCAGTCTCGACGCGAGCCCGGTCTCGTCGCCGAGCGGGTGGGCCCAGCCCCAGACGATCGCCGACGGTTCGACCACGGCGACCAGCGACGCCCGGCACCGGACGACCGTCACCTCGCCGTCCGATCCGGAACCGGCGTCGTCGGAGGCGAACACGACGACCCGGTTGTCCTCGTCGCACCGTACGTCGAAGGCGCCCAGCCTCTCACGGAGGAGGTCGACGAACGCGGCCTGTCTCAGCGAGGTGTAGAGCGCCGCGTAATCGGCGACAGCGTGGAGGCCGTCGAACTGCATGGCATCACGGTAGACGCGGTCGGGCGCGGACCGATCCGTTCGTCCGACGACCGACTGACGTGGACCGTGAACGACGCATTCAGCACGGGCATCGTCGTCTTATACGGGAATTCGCCTGTGGTCGTGCCGCTTTGGTCAAAAGCAATACGGCGGTACGGACGCCTTTGGCAGCATGAACCACATGATGACGTCGGCAGCGACACCGAAGGGTGCGCGACGGCGGTCCCGTTTGATCGAGGCCGCCGGTGAGCTGCTGCTCGAAGGCGGCTTCGACGCCGTACGTCATCGTGCGGTGGCCGAGCGCGCCCAGTTGCCGCTGGCGTCGACGACGTACTACTTCGCCTCGCTCGACGACCTGATGGCCGAGGCCGCGGCCAGTCTCTGCAGTCACGATGCGTCCGCAGTCTCCGAGCGCTGCAACGCACTTCCGCGCCGACGCCGCGGGAGGACCGCGACCGCGACCGCGCTCGCCGAGGTCATCGTCAGCGTGGACACGACGATCCAGCAGCTGTCGGCCCGCTACGAGATGATCGCGCTGTCGGCGCGCTACCCGATGTTGCGTGAGGTGGTGAGCGACCGGTGGCGGACGTTGTCGCTGTGCCACCTCGACGTGCTCGCCAAATCCGGCCGGGTCGCCGATCCAGCCCACATAGCCCAGCTGATCGGGATCGAGGACGGTGCCATCGTGGGGGCACTCGGGCGCAACGGTGTCCGGCCCATCGACGCGGTGCGCGACGTCCTGCTCGAGGTGATCGACGTCCTCGCGCCGCGGGCGTGACGGCATGCCGAAGGAAACGGATCGGATGTTCGGGGGAGCCGATGAGTAGACACAGCGCTCGCGCAGGTCTTGTCGCCGCGCTCATGTCCCTGGTCGCCGGGGTGGCGATGCTCGTCGCCCCCGGCGCACACGCCGCGCCCGCCGGTCGCGTCGACGCGGGTGTCCCGCTGTCGTCCGCGGTGTACGGCACCGGATGCACCTATCCGGTGACGATTCCCGTGAACTCGTCGGGCTGGGTGTCGTTCTGGGAGGTCAAACCCGGTCTGCCGGCACGTTTCATCGGCCGCGATCTCCCGTCGGGTGCCCTCGCCTCGGTCACCTGGGTTCCCCGTCGTATCGGTGACAAGTACCTCTATGCCGTACAGAACGGCAAGGCCTCGCCGCCCACGCTGGTGAAAGTGCGTCAGGGCTACGGGTCCAACGGAACGTGTTTCGCGTTCTGAGCGCCGGGGACGGCGGAATTCGGGATCTGTCCGCGACCGACCTACACTGATCGGGTGTCGAAGCCTGCCATCGCCAACGTCCTGGCCAGCCGCTATGCCTCCACCGACCTCGCCGAGCTGTGGTCGGCCACCACCAAGATCGCACTCGAACGGCGCCTGTGGATCGCGGTACTGAAGGCACAGCGCGACCTCGGGATCGACGTCCCGGCCGACGCCATCGCCGACTACGAACGCGTCGTCGACCAGGTGGATCTCGCCTCGATCGCCGATCGTGAGCGCGTCACGCGCCACGACGTGAAGGCTCGCATCGAGGAGTTCAACGCCCTCGCGGGTCACGAGCAGATCCACAAGGGCATGACCAGCCGCGACCTCACCGAGAACGTCGAGCAGCTGCAGATCCTGCGTTCTCTCGAACACGTGCACTCCCACGGTGTCGCGGTCCTGGCCCGCATCGTCGAACGTGCCGCTCAGTATTCGTCGGTCGTCATGGCCGGCCGCAGCCACAACGTCGCCGCTCAGGCGACGACCCTCGGCAAGCGGTTCGCCTCGGCCGCAGACGAACTGATGATCGCCCTCACCCGCCTGCGTGAGCTGATCGATCGATACCCGTTGCGCGGCATCAAGGGCCCGATGGGCACCTCGCAGGACATGCTCGACCTGCTCGGCGGTGACGCCACCAAACTCGCCGATCTCGAGTCCCGGGTCGCCGATCACCTCGGTTTCGCCCGGTCCTTCACCTCGGTCGGCCAGATCTACCCGCGGTCGCTCGACCACGATGTCGTGTCGGCGCTGGTGCAGATCGCTGCCGCGCCGTCGTCGCTGGCGCACACCATCCGGCTCATGGCCGGCCACGAGCTGGTGACCGAGGGCTTCCAACCCGGTCAGGTCGGCAGCTCGGCGATGCCGCACAAGATGAACACCCGTAGCTGCGAGCGCGTCAACGGCCTCGCGGTGGTCCTGCGCGGCTATGGCTCGATGGCCGCCGAACTCGCCGGCGCCCAGTGGAACGAGGGTGACGTGTTCTGCTCGGTCGTCCGCCGCGTCGCGCTGCCGGATGCCTTCTTCGCCATCGACGGCCTGATGGAGACCTTCCTGACCGTCCTCGCCGAGTTCGGCGCGTACCCCGCGGTCATCGCCAACGAGCTCGACCGTTACCTGCCGTTCCTCGCGACGACCAAGGTGCTGATGGCCGCGGTGCGCGCGGGCGTCGGTCGCGAGACCGCCCACGAGGCGATCAAGGAGAACGCCGTCGCGGTGGCCCTGGCGATGCGCGAGGAGGGGCGTGAGCCCGATCTGCTCGACCGCCTCGCCGCCGATGACCGCATCCCGCTCGACCGGGCTCAGCTCGACGAGCTGCTCGCCGACAAGTCGGTGTTCGTCGGTGCTGCCGAACAGCAGGTCGCCGACGTCATCGCGGCCGCGGAGAAGATCATCGGCCAGTACCCGGAGGCCGCGGCATACGCGCCTGCGCCGATCCTGTAGCGCGCATCGGCCTCCGGGTGACGCCGCTGACTACGCGGGCTGGTTCTTCCGCTTGGAGATGTCGACGCGGAACTCGTCCTCGCCCTCCGGCGGGACGTAGTCGAGGTCGAACGGGTCGCGGTTGAGGATCACCCGCATGATCAGGTAGATGTGCGCGAACCCGAGGGCGATCGAGGCGAAGCCGAGGAGCTGGGTGGGCAGCCACGGGTAGTCGCTGTTGACGGCGATCCAGCCGGGCAGGGCCGCGAAACCGTAGGCGGCGGCCATGGTGATCGGCATGATCGGCAGCAGCAGTAGTGCGCGCACTCCCTTGAAGTACGACCGGAGCCGGTAACTCAGGGCGACTGCGAGGGTGACGCCGAGCGGGTTGCATGCCTGCCACCACCAGGGCAGCTCTCGGACCAGGACCAACGGATGATTGCCGTAGTAGTGGTAGAGCCCCATCGACAGGAGGATCTCCTCGAAGACGATCGCCGCGACGACGAGGCCGCCGAACGCGACCCAGATGTGCTTGGTCGCCGGTTTCTTGGCGAGCGTCGCGTACTCGAATGCGCCGAGGGCCGCGTAACCGAACCATGCCGCGACGATCCACCACGGCATCTGGCGACCCATCAGGCTGAAGGCGTGGCCGAGGAATTCGGAATCGCTCCATGGGAAATAGACCGCACCCATGATGTCCAGGAACACTTCGGTGAACACCACCAGCGGGGCGCTGAGCGCCAGCATGAGGGGCACGATGTCGCGGGTCCGGCGGTAGAAGGCGACGCCCATCGCGACGCCGCTCAGTCCGAGGAGTGTCATCACGATCGTCGCGATGACGTTGTTGCCGACGAGATAGGGCTCGAAGACGGGTTTCATCGGGAGGTTGAAGTGGTCGTCCATGCTCGTCTCGGACAACCGGTTGTTGTCGATCTTCGTGATGATGAGGGACACCACCACGAAGAGGCTCCCACCGCCAAGGGCGATCCACCTGGCCGGCCAATGTTTCTTCCCCTGGATCCCCTCGGCGGGATCCGTCGTCAACGCAGACCCCGGCGTCACTCCTTCAGGTTCATCTCTCCCGGAACTTCTCACGTGCCGCGCACGTCAGTGGCGGCATGGAAGCCGGCACGTAGGGGACAGGGGTGACCCTTACGTGCCGGAGTGGTCCGCGTCGACGAAGCGCCACAGCCCCGGACGTGTGATCCATGCCACGGTTCAAAGTATTTGTTGCCTAGACTATTTGTCAATCAATAGTTGATAGACGTAATTCAGAAATCGAGGCGGAGTGTCAGGACGGGTCGCCGTGTCCGAGTCGCCAGTCCGGGAGTGCGACGTCGCGTACCCGTCGCTTGAGTTCGGGTGCGTCGGGGAAACCGCCGTCGCGCTTGCGCTCCCAGATCTGCTGCCCGTCGACGTCGATGTGGAACACGCCCCCGGTTTCCGGGATCAGGGTCACCGAGCCGAGTTCGGTGCCGAAGGTGTTCAGCAACTCCGAGGCCATCCACGACGCCCGCAGCAGCCAGTTGCACTGGGTGCAGTAGGTGATGGTGATGTGCGGTGCGCTCATCGGTCAAGAATGTCAGAGGCTGCCGCCCCCGACCGACCGGTGACCCTCTAGGGTCGAGTCCATGCGTCCTGAACTGCAGTCCTACCGGCATCTGGCGTCGGGGAAGGTCCGGGAGATCTACGAGATCGACGACGACACCCTGCTGTTGGTGGCCTCCGACCGGATCTCGGCCTACGACCACATCCTGAGCCCCGCGATTCCCGACAAGGGGCGGATCCTGACCGCGATGAGCTTCTTCTGGTTCGACGAACTCGGCGTCCCCAATCATCTCGCCGGTGGTCCCACCGACGAGCGCATCCCGGGCGAGGTCGTCGGCCGCTCGATGGTGGTGCGTCGGCTCCCGATGGTCCAGGTCGAGTGCGTCGCGCGTGGCTACCTGACCGGGTCGGGACTGCTCGACTACCAGGCGACCGGCGCGGTGTGCGGCGTCGAGCTGCCCGCGGGCTTGACCGAGGCCAGCAAGCTTCCGGAGCCGATCTTCACCCCGGCCACCAAGGCCGAGCAGGGCGAGCACGACGAGAACATCAGCTTCGAACGGGTCGTCGAGCAGGAGGGTGCCGAGCTGGCCGAGGCACTGCGGTCGGCGACCCTCGACATCTACGGACGCGGCGCGGCGGTGGCCGCCGAACGCGGGATCATCCTCGCGGACACCAAGTTCGAGTTCGGCCGCGGCCCAGATGGCGAACTCGTACTCGCCGACGAGGTCCTGACGCCCGACTCGTCCCGGTACTGGGAGGCCGCGACCTACGAGGCGGGCAAGGTGCAGCCCAGTTTCGACAAGCAGATCGTTCGCAACTGGCTCACCAGTGCCGAATCCGGTTGGGACAAGGCATCCGACGAGGCGCCACCGGCCCTACCCGGAGATGTGGTCGAACGTACGCGGCAGCGGTACATCGAAGCCTACGAATGGATCGCGCAGAAGTCCTTCGCCGACTGGCCGACCGCGGAGGTGGTTTCGTGATCGACGAGCGCGAGACCGCGACACCGCCGGTCGCCAAGAAGGTCCCGGCGGAGCGCACCCATCACGGCGACACCATCGTCGACGACTACGAATGGTTGCGCGACAAGGACGATCCGGAGGTCACCGCCTACCTCGAGGCGCAGAACGCGTTCACCGAGGCGCACACCGGCCATCTGTCGGATCTGCGCAAGCAGATCTTCGACGAGATCAAGAGCCGCACCAAGGAAACCGACATGTCCGTGCCGGTCCGGCGCGGACGCTACTGGTATTTCGCCCGCACCCATGAGGGCAAGCAGTATTCGACGTCGTGCCGGTGCCCGATCGCCGCGGACGACGACTGGACCCCGCCGAAGGTCGACGACGGTGTGGAACTACCCGGTGAGGAGATCCTGCTCGACAGCAATGTCGAAGCCGAGGGGCACGACTTCTTCAGCCTGGGCGCACTGACCGTCAGCGACGACGGTAACTGGCTGGCCTACAGCACCGACGTCGTCGGTGACGAGCGATATACGCTGCGCATCAAGGATCTTCGCACCGGTGAGGTCCTCGACGACGTGGTCACCGACACGTCGGGCAGCGCGGTGTGGTCGGCCGACGCCCGCCACGTCTTCTACTCGACGGTCGACGCGGCGTGGCGTCCGGACACGGTGTGGCGCCACGACATCGGCGCCGGCACCGAGGACGTCAAGGTCTTCCACGAACCAGACGAGCGGTTCTGGGTCGGCATGGGCACCACCCGCAGCGACAAGTACCTCGTCATCGGGGTCGGCTCCAAGATCACCTCGGAGAGCTACGTTCTCTCCGCCGACGACCCCACCGGCGAATTCCGCAGTGTCGTCCCGCGCGTCGACGGCGTCGAGTACAGCGTCGAACATGCCGTCATCGACGGGGACGACTACTTCGTGATCGTGCACAACGAGGTCGTGGACGGTCAGAAGGCGGAGAACTTCGCCATCGACATCGCGCCGGTCGACAACCCGTCGGACCGGCGTCCGCTGATCGCACACGACCCGGCCCGCCGCGTCGAGGACCTCGACGCCTTCGCCGACTACCTGGTGCTGTCGTACCGGCGAGAGGCGTTGCCGCGCCTGGCCATCGCCGATCTTCGTCAGATCGACGGCATCCCCACCGAATCGGATTTCCACGAGGTCGAATTCGAGCAGGAGCTGAGTACTGCCGGACTCGGTGGAAACCCCGAGTGGTGGTCGCCGAAGCTGCGCATCGGCTACGGCAGTTTCATCGAACCCGCGGAGCTGTTCGAACTCGACGTCGCGACCGGTGAACGCACACTGCTCAAAAGGCAGCCGGTGCTCGGCGGATACGACCCGGCCGATTACGTTCAGTCCCGCGAGTGGGCGGTCGCCGACGACGGCACCCGGATTCCGCTGTCGGTGGTGCGCCGCAAGGAGACCGACGCCGCCAAACCCGCTCCGTTGCTGCTGTACGGGTACGGCTCCTACGAGGCGAGCATCGATCCGTACTTCTCGGTGGCCCGTCTGTCCATGCTCGATCGCGGCATGGTCTTCGTCCTCGCCCACATCCGCGGCGGCGGCGAGATGGGACGCTACTGGTACGAGAACGGCAAGGAACTCAGCAAGAAGAACACCTTCAACGATTTCGTCGCGGCGGGACGGCATCTCGTCGAAACGGGGTGGACGACGCCGCAGCAGATGGTCGCCGAGGGTGGTTCGGCCGGTGGTCTCCTGGTGGGCGCGGTCGCCAACCTCGCGCCGGAACTGTTCAACGGGATCCTGGCGTCGGTGCCGTTCGTCGACGCCCTGAACTCGATCCTCGACCCGTCGCTGCCGCTGACGGTCATCGAATGGGACGAGTGGGGCGACCCGTTGCACGACCCGAAGGTCTACGAATACATGAAGACCTACACGCCCTACGAGAACGTCGACGCGAAACCGTATCCACCGATCCTCGCGCTGACGTCGCTCAACGACACCCGGGTGCTCTACGTCGAGGCGGCGAAATGGGTTGCGCGACTCCAAGAGAATTCGACATCGGACAATCCGATCCTGCTGAAGACGGAGATGACGGCCGGTCACGGTGGCGTGAGCGGACGCTACAAGCAGTGGGAGGAAGTCGCCTTCGAGCTGGCGTGGATCCTGCAGCAGTCGGGCGCACTCGATCGCTGAGCGCCGTACCGCGCTGGTTGAGTATGTGACGAGCGTTAGCGAGGAGCCGTCCTCTGCTGGTTGAGTAGGTGACGAGCGTAGCGAGGAGCCGTAACCCACGAAGCCCCATCGACCCGAGAGTCGGTGGGGCTTCGTGGTTTCGACCGGCTCAACCAGCGGAGGCGCGAGGTCGACCGGTCAGTGCATCATGATCGGTCCGCGGTCCAGATCCTCTTCGGTGAGCGGTGACGCGATCTTCTTGCGGGGCAGGAAGAACGCCGGGATCAACGTGAGCACGATCAGCACGACCGACACGACGAAGGTGTTGGAGAACACGTCGGCCGCGGTGTCGAAGAACGACTCCGGCAGCGGGTTCGGGACTCCCGGCGGCAGCGGCTTGTCGGAGGTGTTCGCCATGATCGCGAGACCCGCCTCCGGCTTGTTCGCGAGACTGCTGGCGAGGATCACCGAGATCACCGCGGTGCCGATAGAGGTGGCCGCCTGCTGGATGACATTCATCAGCGTCGAACCGTCGGGCACCTGCGCATTGCTCAGGGTGGCGAGCGCCGCCGACATGATCGGCATCATCGCCATACCCATGCCGAGACCCTGGACGAACAGCGAACCGCAGATCAGCCAGTACGACGTGCTCGCGCCGAGCATGGTGAACGTTGCCATACCGATGAGGATGAGCACGATGCCGCCCAGCACGAACTTGCCCGGACCCATCTTGTCGGTGAGCTTTCCGGCGATCGGCATGGTCAGCATGGCGCCGATGCCCTGCGGTGCCAGGAGGAGGCCGGCCGCCAGGGTGGATTCGCCGCGTACGCCGATGAAGTACTGCGGGAACAGCAGCGCCGCACCGAAGAACGCGATCATGAACAGCACCATGGTCAGCACCGCGATGCTCAGCGTGCGGTTCTTGAACAGCTTCAGATCCAGGAGCGGGTTCTTCTTGCGCAGCGCGTGGGCGATGAACGCGACGATCAGGATCGCGCCGATGATCGTCGGGATCAGCACCTGCCCGCTGACGAAGGTCCGGTGCTCCGCGCTCGAGGAGATGCCGAACAGGAACAGCGCCAGGCCCGGCGACAGGAGCAGCAGACCGACGACGTCGATCGACGAGCGCGTGGTCTCCGCGTCGTCGCGGAGGACGATCCAGGAGAAGATCAGGGCGCCGATTCCGATGGGGACGTTGATCAGGAAGATCCAGTGCCAGCTCAGCTGCTCGATGAGGACGCCGCCGAGGATGGGACCCGAGATCGGGCCGAGCAGCATCGGGATGCCGAGGACTGCCATGACCGAGCCCACTCGTTCCGGACCGGCGGCCTTGGTCAGCATCATCATGCCGACGGGCATCAGCATGCCGCCGCCGAGACCCTGGATCACGCGGAACGCGACCAGCGCACCGATGTTCGGGGCCAGCGCACACAGCACGGAACCGAGGGTGAACAGCACCAGTGAGACGAGATAGACCTTCTTGGTGCCGAAACGCGATGCCGCCCAGCTCGACAGCGGGATGACCGCGGCCAGGGCAAGGGTGTAACCGGTCGCGGTCCATGCCGCACCGGCGGCGTCGGTGTTGAACTCCTGCTGGAAGGTGTTCTGTGCGACGGCCACGACGGTGACATCGAGAATCGACATGATCGCGCCGAGCACGACCACACCGGCGACCATCAGGACGTTGCGGTCCAGCTTGGTGTCCGGCGGACCTTCGTGGAGGTGGCCTCCGGTGGATGATGTCATGCGTGTTCCTATCGGTCGGTCGAGAGACGGCCCTGCGCAAGGGCGGTCTCGATCTACTACGTGAGGGCGACGAGCGGGTGTCGGGAGTTGTTCGCGGTCAACGGGCGAGGAGATTGCCGCGGGGGCGGCCCCGGGCGGGGGTCACGACGCCTCCTGCCTGGTCGGGGCCGTCAGGCAGAAATGGTCGACGGCGTCGTCGACGATGGGTCGCAGCGCCGAACACAGGTTGTCCCGGAGTTCGGCGGGCAGGCCGGCCACGAACCGTCGTACGGTGTCGTGCTGCAGCGCCAGGTGTGTCTCGAGGTAGCGCACGCCGTCGCCGGTGAGCGAGACCCGCTTGATCCGACGGTCCGCCGAGTCCTCACGACGGTCGGCGAAGCCGATGCAGACCAGCTTGTCGACCGTCCGGCCCGCGGCCGCGAGGGACAGCTGAACCTGCTCGGCGATGGCGTTGACCGGCATCGGACCGTCATGGCTGCCGAGCGCGCAGAGCACCCGGAGCTGCGAGAAGGTGATGTCGGTGGCGGCGAGACTCTCCATTGTCTCGGGCCGGCCGAGGTCGAGGAGCCGGTCGAGGAAGGCGACGAGGGCCGCCGAAGCGGACTCGATCGATGCAGAATCGACCGAGTCGGCGGCGCCGTAGGCGCACGAGGTTTCCTCAGGCACCGGAAAATGCTAACTCCGATGCAACTATTGCGGAAACGCAATAGGCGTGAAATGGCACATATGTTGCGAGGAGGTGTGAGCCCCGTCTCACGCTGCGTGGTGCACTTCCGTCGAGGACGTCTAATCTCTCCCCATGGGCAACATCAAAGACATCCCGGTCACCTCTCTCGACGGCTCCGACGTCTCGCTGAAGGACTTCGGTGGGCCGCTGCTGATCGTCAACGTCGCCAGCAAGTGCGGCCTCACCCCGCAGTACGAAGGTCTCGAGCAGCTCGCCAAGTCCTACGGCGACAAGGGGCTGACCGTCGTGGGCGTCCCGTGCAACCAGTTCATGGGCCAGGAGCCCGGCACCGCCGAAGAGATCGCGACCTTCTGCTCGACCACCTACGGAGTCACGTTCCCGCTGCTCGAGAAGACCGACGTGAACGGCGACGGGCGCCATCCGCTGTACGCCGAGCTGACCCGGCACGCCGACGCCGACGGTGAGGCCGGCGACATCCAGTGGAACTTCGAGAAGTTCCTCGTCAACGCCGATGGTGAGGTCGTCAACCGTTTCCGTCCGCGTACCGAGCCGACCGACCCCACCGTCGTCGCCGCGATCGAATCCGTGCTCTGAGCCGATTTGGGGCACCCGGTAAGCTGACCAGGCGAGAACTGATCAGTAGACATTGAGGAGCGGTGCCATGGCGCGAGTGGTGGTCGACGTGATGCCCAAAGCCGAGATTCTCGACCCGCAGGGGCAGGCCATCGTCGGCGCACTGGGTCGGCTCGGATTCACCGGGATCGGCGACGTCCGTCAGGGCAAGCGCTTCGAACTCGAGGTCGACGACACCGTCGACGACGTGACCCTGGAGCGGATCGCCGAAGAGTTGTTGACCAACACGGTCATCGAGAACTTCAACGTCTCTCGGGTCGCGGAGTAGGCGGCATGACAGCTCGGATCGGTGTCATCACCTTCCCCGGCACCCTCGACGACGTCGACGCCGCGCGCGCGGTCCGGCTCGCGGGTGCCGAACCCGTTGCGCTGTGGCATGGCGACGCCGACCTGAAGGGCGTCGACGCGGTCATCGTGCCCGGCGGCTTCTCCTACGGCGACTACCTCCGTGCCGGCGCCATCGCGCGTTTCGCGCCGGTGATGGGCTCGGTCGTCGAGGCGGCCGGCAAGGGTATGCCGGTTCTCGGTATCTGCAACGGATTCCAGGTGCTGTGCGAGGCCGGCCTGCTGCCGGGCGCGCTCACCCGCAACGAGGGCCTGCATTTCATCTGCCGCGACGAGTGGCTGCGCGTCGAGAACAACACCACCGCGTGGACGACCCGGTTCGAGCGGGGCGCGGAGATCCTCATCCCGCTGAAGTCCGGCGAAGGTCGCTATGTGGCGTCGGAGCGCAAGCTCGAAGAGCTCGAGGGTGAGGGCCTGATCGTGTTCACCTACCCGGAGCGCAATCCGAACGGGTCGGCACTCGACATCGCCGGGATCTCCAGCCCCAACGGGCGGATCGTCGGGCTCATGCCGCATCCCGAGCACGCGACCGAACCGCTCACCGGCCCCAGCGACGACGGTCTCGGCCTGTTCTACTCGGTGATCGACTCGGTGCTCGCCTCGGTATGACCGGACCGAGGATCCCGACCAGCGCCTCGGCGTCCGGGCTCGGCGGGTTCATCGACGCTTCGCCGTCGCCCTTCCACGTCTGCGCCACGGTCGCCCGCGAGCTCGAGAATGCAGGATACACACGGCTTTTCGAGGATCAGGCGTGGCCGTCCGCGGTCAGTGCGGCGTCGTCGAAGTCCTATGTGATCCGCGGTGGCTCCATCATCGCGTGGGAAACGGGTGGAGGTCCGGCGTTTCGTATCGTCGGCGGACACACCGACAGTCCCAACCTCCGGCTGAAACAGCATCCCGACCGTTCATCGGCCGGTGCGGCGATGATCGCGCTCGAACCCTACGGGGGCGCGTGGCTCAACTCTTGGCTCGACCGTGATCTCGGACTGTCCGGGCGACTCGCCTATCGGGCGGGAGATCGCGTGGCGCACACGCTCGTCCACGTGACGGAAGCAGTGGTGCGGGTGCCGCAGCTGGCAATCCACCTGTCGGAGGACCGGAAAGGCGTTTCGCCCGATCCGCAGCGGCACGTCGACGGACTCTGGGGCCTCGACGACGGCGCCCCCGGTGTCCTCGGCTGGGTTGCCGAATATGCGGGGATCGACCCCGACACACTGCTGGGCTGGGAACTGATGACCCACGACATCGCGCCCTCGGCGCTGATCGGTACGGCGGAGAATCTGCTCAGCGCACCGCGTTTGGACAATCAGGGCACCTGTTACGCGGGACTGCGGGCGCTGCTCGACGGCTCGTCGTCGGCGAATACCCGCATGCTGGCGCTGTTCGACCACGAAGAGGTCGGCAGCGGCTCCGAGCGCGGTGCCGCATCGGACTTCCTGGCCTCGGTGTGCGAGCGGATCGTGTTGGCGCGTGGTGGTTCTCGCTCCGACTATCTGCAGGCGATGGCGGCGAGCGTGTGCCTGTCCGGAGACATGGCCCACGCGACGCACCCGAACTATCCCGAGCGACATGAACCCGGCCATCGGATCTCGATCGGCGGCGGGCCGGTGCTCAAGGTGAACCAGAATCTCCGCTACGCCTCGGATGCTCTGGGGGAAGCCGTCTTCGCGATGGCCTGCGACGACGCCGGCGTGCCGATGCAGCGCTACGTCCATCGGGCGGATCTGCCCTGCGGTTCGACGATCGGACCGATCACCGCGAGCCGTACGGGACTGGCGACGATCGACGTCGGGGCTCCGCAGCTCGCGATGCACTCCGCGCGCGAACTGATGGGTGCCGCCGACGTGCCGATGTATTCCGCTGCGCTACAGGCGTTCCTGGCGCAGGTCTGACAGCGGCCGCGTCGGCGGCGATGCGGATCAGTACGACCGGGCGAACCCGAGGACGTTGTTCACGTACTCCATCGAGTTGTTGTACCGCAGGATCGCGGTGGTCAGCGAGGCCGGGTTGCGCAAGTCCAGGTTGTCGTCGCACAGGTACCGAGCAGTGGTCAGCGCGGCGTCGAAGATGTTCTGCGGGTCGGACTTTCCGTCCCCGTTGCCGTCGGCGGCGTAGGCCTTCCAGGTCGACGGCAGGAATTGCATGGGGCCGACCGCACGGTCGTAGGCCGCGTCGCGGTCGAGCTCACCGCCGTCGGTGTCGCTGATGACCTCGTTGCCGGCGAGCGTGCCGTTGAGGACGGGACCGAAGATGGCGCTGCGCAGCACGCCGTCGGGATTGACGTTGCCCTGGTCGGCGTGATGGGACTCGACCTTGCCGATGCCGGCGATGACCTTCCAGTCGATCCCGCAGCGCGGGCTGGTGTCGGCGATGGTCGTCGCGGCCCTCTTGTAGGCGTCATAGTTGGTCGCGGGGACTGCGCCGGAGGTGACGCTCGCCGGTCGGATGACCGGGGCGGGTGCCGGCTTCGGTACGGGGGCGACCGGGTGGACTTTCACGGCGGGGGTGAGCGCCGGAGCCGCGGTGGCCGTCACGCCCTTGGCGGGGATGCTGGGCTCCGGGGCGGCTGTCGGGTGGGACAGCTCGGCTCCTGCGGTTGCCGCGCCCGCCAGGACCCCGACGGGGAGGAGGGCTGTGGCCCACAGCGGTGTGCGTGTTTTCTTCCGTGGCTTGGAATGCTTACCCAAAACTGTGACCTCGCGTGTACTGCTGATGGTTCGTGCTTTCGGAACCGAGCCGACCGTACACGTGGTCGTGAGCAAAGCGTTATCTGTCCGTGACCAACCTAGGTCTGGACAGTTGGACGACTGTGTGTCTTCGCAGGTAGCCGCGGGCGCACTCGTGTGGATGTGAGACGGCCCACACGAGCCTCAATTCGGACGCAGAACGGACATCGTGGCGCCCTCGCTGAGGACGATGTAACCCTCGATGACTTTGATCAGCCCGGGGGAGCCGACGCCCTGTTCCCAGGCCACGGTGTTCTCCGGCGTCAGGGCGGTCAGCTGTCCCTGATTCGAGAGGATCATGGTGGTGTCCGTCGACCCGATGCAGGCGGGGTTGGCCAGGATGGGTTGCTCCGGACCGGGCGGCGGACCGCTGCCGATGTGCTTGCCGTCCGCGAGCGCGTACGTCGTCCGCGAACCGTCGAGGCGCCCGAAGTTGACCAGTGAGCCGCAGGCGATGGCCCCCGACTTGGAGAGTTCCCGGTCGCTGATCCGCCACAGAGCGCCCTGTCGGGCCGGGTCGCGGACCTCGTACTCTCCACGGTCGGCGAAGATGCGGTTGGACGCGGTCAGCAACGCAAGCGTCGACGGACCGGACTCCACCTGCAGGCCTTCTGAGTCGCTGACGGGGTCCGCGTCGACGCGTCCGTTGACGGTGGCGTAGCTGGTGACCCGCTCGGCGTTGTGGTCCTGGTGCTCGACGGTCACGCCCGTCGGATAGAGGGCGATGTTGCACTGGTCGCAGGCGATGCGGTTGTCGCCGTTCGTCGGGTTCACCAGGTACTGGCTGGCGTCCGCGGTCTTGACGACGACGATGTCGCCGGTGACCTCGATGTCGACGACCGGCGCGGCGAAGGTTCGTGCCCAGATGGTGTTCCCGGCCGGGGTGTTCAGCGAGACCTGGTGGCCGACGCGGTTGACGCGCAGGAAGTTGTTGCCGAGTCCGACGACCTTCTTGGTGTCCAGGTACTCGGAGGTCTGCGTCGGGTGTCCCGCGTCGTCGACGAGATAGAAGCCGTCGTCGAGCGGCGTGCCGAGTTGGACGGCGCAGCCCACCTGCCCGGCCTCGTTGACGGCGCAGTCGCCTTGGCCGGCGTTGATGGGTGAGTCCCAGAGCATACGACCGTTGCGTCGGTCCACCATCGTGAACGAGCGGCCCAGGCCGGAGGGGTAGGCGATGAGCCAGCCCTCGTCCGAGGTGTCGACGACCTGGATGGTGACCTCGTCGCGATAGTCGGGCAGATCCTCGTGGCCGACGATGGTCCAGGCGATGGACGGCGCCCGGTGGTAGTCGCGCAGTTCCCCATATGCGTACTCGGTGTCGTCCACCTGGTACTTGCCACCGGAGAGCACCACGCCGACGGTGACGAGCATCGCTGCGCAGAGGATCAGTACGACGGTCCCGATACCGAACGGCAGGCGCGCGGAAAGCGCCCGGGCGCGGGAGCGTGAGGACATGGGTAAGAGTGAACCATGGCGTTCTGTCGTCACACGCGGTGGACTTGTCCTCGTGGACTTTTTGCAGGACGTACTCGTGACCCTCACCGTCGTCTCCACTGGACTCAGCGTTGGTGTGCTGGCGGGCTTCGGTTACTCCGTCATACCCGGCCTGACCCGCGCCGGCGCCGACGTCGCCGTCCCGGCGATGCAACGAATGAACACTGCCATTCTGAATCCCCTGTTCGCGGTCATCTTCGGTGGCGGTGTGGTGTTCGGCGCTCTGAGTACGTGGGCGGCCTGGAATGACGGCTTGCGCTGGTGGGTCCTCGGCGCGACTCTTCTCGCTCTGCTCGGTGTCGTCATCACCTTGACCGTCAACGTGCCGGCCAACAACCGCCTCGACGCCGCCGCCGACGCGCGTGGCGACGAGGCTGCCCGCGTGTGGACCGAGTTCACGTCGGTCTGGGTCCCGTGGAACATCGTCCGGTCGGTGTTGACGACCGCCGCCGTGGTGGTGCTCGTCGTCGGGTTGCTCGTGGGTCGGTGACAACCCAGGTCAGAAAGGTGGCGGCTCCTTCTGGTCGGCGAGGCGTTGTTTCTTGTTGCGGGCACGTTCGGCCCGCCGGCGTGCGTGTTTGCTCGCAAGCCGGTTGGTGGGCGACCGGGCGTCCTCGCCGGTGATCACTCGGGGTGTGGGTGGTGCCTGGGGTGGTTGTTCGTAGCGGATACGCCGCAGGTTGGGGAAGAGGTCTTCCAGGGTTTCGGCGCCACCGGGGATGGTGAAACCCTCCGGAGTGCGGTATTCGGTGACGAGGTGGCCGTCGTCGTCGCGGTATTGGGCATCGATCCAGTCGCCGAAGGTCTTGTGCAGGTGCCCGAACCGGCATTTGGCGTTGAGGTTCTCACTCGACGTCGCCCCGCCCTGGGTGGGGTTGGTGCGGTCGTACTCGGTGACGTGGTCGAGGTCGCTGTCGAAGGCTGAACTCGGGCAGCCGGGTTCGGTGCAGTAGCCGTCACGCACCCGCACGAACTCGGCGCACGCGGTGGTCGGGCGGTACGGATCGGCCGCCTGCGCACCCGGATAGACGAAGACGACCTCGGTCGACGGGGCGTCGGTTGCGTCGTCGGAGACAACACGGGCCGGTGGGGTGCGGACCGGGGTGACCGGCTTGATGGTCGCATCGGGCCGGTCGGCGAGGTCACGGACGTGCTCGTCGGAGATCACGCCGTGGCCGTCGACCCAGCCGATACCAGGGGCGCCGTCAAGGGTGGCCGGGTCGGTGACGACGTGGATGATGAGCTCGGTGCTCACCGAGCGGACGACCTCGGCAGGGTCCGGGACCTCGGCGTCGCAATCCTCGCGCCCACACTGACACTCGAAGACGGTGCCGGTCAACAGGGCGAACATGGCATCGGAGTTGCGTTGGTTGCGTTTGCGTCCGTCATGCGCGCAGACGGTGTCGGCGAGGGCTTTCACCGCCTTCTCCGCGATGCGGACGTTCTCAGCAGCCATCACCCCGGTGATCTCGCCGGTACCGTCGGCGAAGTTGTCGATCCACACGCCCCGCTTGTCCAAGGCTTCGCGACGACGCTCCCGCACCGCGTCAGGATCGTGCCGGAACACCAAGCGGTCGACCATGTCCCGCAGTGTGGGTTTCGACCACGCCCCCTTACGGTTGCGCAGGATGTGTTCGATCTCGGTGTCGAGGTCGGCGATCACGGCGTCATCGGAGATGAGGTCGGTACGGGTGATGACGGTCTGGATCAACTCCCGCGACAGGATGCCGTCACGCAGGGTGGTCGCTACTTTCGGTAGCCGGTCGCGCAGGGCGAGTGCTTCGCCGACCCACTGATCAGCTCGGTAGCGGGTGATGGCATCTTCGCGGCACACCCGGGTGACCATCTCGGTGTAGCGATCGATGAAGAACCCGCCATCGCTGTTGACGACGAGTTGGTCGTAGATGGTGGCGATCGATTGGTAGCGGCTCCACGCCAGGTGGGCTTCGCCGTGGCGGATCGACCGCAACCGTTCCATATGGGTTGCGGTGTCGGAGCGTTCGGGGTGGGCAGGATCGACCCCGGCGTGGAACTCGTCCGGTAGATCGGTCCATGCACCCGACACGCTGCCCCCACAACGTCTACAGCCCAACCTGGATGGCTGAATCTGTTACCTACCAATGTAGATCAACCCGCCGACAGGTTCGGATCGTCATCCACAGGTGCGTGGCTAATTGGCTGTGCGCAGTCGGTTACGTCCCGAACGAAGTCGCACGCGACATCAACCCGGCGATACGAACTCGATCGAGCTTGCGTCCCCGGATCGAGGTCGCGTGCGACATCGGACCGTAGCCTCAGAACAACTGGCCGAGGTAGAACTGCGCTCCCTGGTCGTCGGTGCACCGCGCGGAGATACCGTACGGCGCGGTGCGGGGTTCCTCGAGGACGCTGCCACCAGCGGCGCGGACACGTGCGACCGCACCCTCGACATCGTCGATCACCCACATCGGGACCGCCACGGAAGTGTCGGCGCCACCGGCGATCCCGACCTGGGGTCGCACATCGTCGACCTCCCAGCCGTCGTCGATGCGACCGCCGTGGAACGTCCAGCCGAGCACTGATCCGTAGAAGTCCCGGTAGCGCGCGCTGTCCGGCGTGAGCACGGTCAGGTAGCTCATCGCGCCGATGTCGCGGGGATGTTGGGCGGGCCGCATGTCGCCGGGTTCGGTGGCGTACACCGCGAATCGCACGCCCTGGGCGTCGACCGCGTCGACGATCCGATGCCCGTCGGGACTCGACCCGAATTCGCCCTGTCCGCCGGCCGCGACGATGCGCGCATGTGCCGCCTCGAGGTCGTCGACGGCGTAGGCGCAGAACACCGTCGGGTCGCCGTCTGTCTCGAAGATGCCCAGTCGGTGACCGACGTTGGTCACACGACGCCCCTCGGGATCGAACTCCCAACCGAGGACTGCGCCGTAGAAGCGGCGTGCGCGTGCGGCGTCCGGGGTGTTCAGGGACATGTAGCCGATGTCGCCCTGATGAATGCGGTTGGACAACTGTGTCTTCGACGGTCCGGTCAGCATCCAGCGGTGACCGAACGGGTCGACGATGACCCCGGTCCGCGTGCCGTACGCCTCGTAGGGTTCACGGGTGACGGAGGCGCCGGCCCGGGCGGCCGTCGCGACGGCGGTGTCGGTGTCGTCGACCGCGACCATCAGACTCACCGACACGTGACCGGGGGCAGGTGCCCGCAGGCCCAGATCCGGGAACTCGGCGGCGAGATAGATGACACCGCCGCCGATCTCGAGCTCGGCGTGGCCGATGACACCGTCCTCCATGACGATCGGCTGCCCACGCAGCCGCGCGCCGAGATTCGCGATGTACCAGTCGATGGCGGCCTGCGGCTCCGCCACGGTGAGGTAGGGGAGTGCGCCGGGGCGTTCGACGACCACGTCGGAAGTGATGGCGGTATCGGTGGTGATCGGTTCGTCGAATTGTGTTGCGGTGGCCATGACGACTCCTTGCGGTAGGTTCGCCCCGCGTTCGAGGCGGTCGCGCAACGAGGCGGCGAAACCGCGGTCGGGTTCGACGGGATCGTCGAAGCCGGGAGTGTCGGCTGCGCGCAGTACGTGCAGCGGATCCCGTGCCTCACCGAAGCGTGTGCTGTTCCGGGTGCTCATGCGTGACCTCCTCTCCCGCTGCTCTGGGGTTGTGTTTCGGGGTAGGCCGCGCGGAAGGCGCGCTTCGCGCGGGTGAGAAGCGCCTCGGTGGCACCGACCGTGCGACCGAGGATCTCCGCGCATTCGCCGACCGGTAGGTCGTCGACGTAGCGCAATGTGAGGACTGCGCGGTGGATCGGCGTCAGTTGCCTCAGCGTGTGATGGGCGACCATGCGGTCGAGTTCGGTGTCCCACGGGTCGTCCCCGTGGTCGGGGACGTCGTCGACCGGTTCCGGTGTGCGTTGAGCCCGCCGCCAGTGGTCGGCGAGCTTGTGCCGCGCGATCCCGATCAGCCAGGGTGTCGTCGGTTCGGTGTCCCGGTGCCGGCGAACGGAGTCCATGGCGGCCAGGAAGGTCTCCGACGTCACGTCCTCGGCGGTTCGACGATCCGCGCAGCGCCGGACGACGAATCCATACACCGCCGGCAGTGCCTGGTCGTACACCGCCAGCAGTCCCTCTGGTCCGGAAGAATCGGAGTGGTCGCTGCTCACGTATTCATCGTCGTGCGGGGGGCCCGGAATCCGACGCCCTTCAGCGAAGTTTCTTCGCCGACTCTTCCGCGGTGAACGTCGCGATCTCCGCCGCCACCGCATGCGGTTGGTCCAGCGACACGAACGTGCGGGCGTCGGCGATCTCGACGAACCGGGCACCCTCGCCGTCGGCTCCGGTGAAGACCGAGGCGAACCGCCGGCCGTGTTCCAGGGTGAAACACCGATCGTCACGACCCCACACGAAACGGACGGGCAGGTCGACCCGCGACATGCGTGCGGTCACGGTGGCGAGCTCCGCTGGGCTGATCTCGCGCAGGAACGCTTTGAAGTCGTCACGGATGCGGACGTCGTCTTGCAGGGGAACGAACACGGAGGCGGTGAGGCCGGGATCGGGATCGTTGAGCAGCAGGCCGACGCCGAGCGGGGAATGCCGGAGGGTCTTGAGCCGCATCGAATCGACCAGGGGCTTCAGCAACAGCCGGTGTCGCATCAATGCGAAGTACAGCCGAAACGGTTGCGGCGGAAACAGATCGAAGGCATCGCAGTTGGTGAACACGACGCGGCTCACGAAGCGGGGATCCTCGTCGAGCGCGAACTGGGTGACCGCGCCGCCGGTGTCGTTGGCCACCAGGGTCGCCGACGACAGGTCGAAGTGTCCGACGAACTCGCGGAGCACCCGGCTCGCCCCGCGCGGCGAACGATCCGCGTCCGGCCCCCACGGGATCCGGTGCGAACCAAGCGGCATCAACGGGACGAAGCAACGGTGGCCGCGTTCGGCGAGGAGCTCGGCGACCGGTTCCCACAGGCGATGGTCGACGACGGCGCCGTGCATGAAGACGATCGGCGGAAGTGCGGTGTCGGTGGGTCCGTACGTGGCGTACTCGATCGCACCGGACGGGAGTTCGACGGTCGGCAGCATGTTTGCCATGGCGAGGTCCGCTTCTCGTAGACTCGGATAACTTACGAACACAGAGTACGAAAGTTACGTGCAGACTGTATGAAAGTCAACCGTCGGACCCAGGCCGAACGCACCGCGGCCACCCGCGCGGCGCTCATCGCCGCAGGTCGCAAGCTCTTTGGCGAACGCGGTTTCGCCGACGTGGGCACCCAGGAGATCGTCGACGCGGCGGGCGTGACCCGTGGTGCGCTCTACCACCAGTTCGGCGACAAGAAGGGTCTGTTCACGGCCGTCTACGACGCGGTGGAACAAGATGTGGTCGCCCAGATCGCCGAAGCCGCCGGCGCACTCGCCGCCGAGGACCCGATCGCCGCGCTCAAGACGGGCATGCGGCTCTTCCTCGAGCTCTGCACCGAACCCTCGGTACACCGGATCACCCTCGTCGAGGCACCGTCCGTCCTCGGCTGGGCGCAATGGCGTGCGCGAGGTGAAGAGTTCGGCTTCGCCCTCGTCGAGGGGTTGATCCAGGCCGCGATCGCCGCCGGTCAGGCCGTGGATCAGCCGACCCGACCTCTCGCCCACGTCGCGATCGGTGCGCTCGACGAGGCCGCCCTGTACGTGGCCGCGGCGCAGGACCGGGAGGCGGCGACCGCCGAGGTCGCCGCGGTCCTCGACCGCATCGTCGACTCGATCAGGATCTAGCTGCCGGCCACCAGTTCGGCACACCGTTCCCCGACGAGCATCACGGTCAGGTTCGGGTTCACCGTGGTGTGCTCGGGGAAGACCGACGCGTCGGCGACGCGCAGGCCCGCCACGCCCTTGACCCGCAGCTCGGGGTCGAGCGGCGACATCTCGTCGTCCGGCGGTCCCATCCGTACCGTGCCCACCGGGTGGTAGACGGTGTTGTGGGTGCGTCGGATGTAGTCGGTCAGCGCGTCGTCGCTGGTGGTGTCGGGTCCCGGATAGAGTTCGCGCGCAACCCATTCCCGCAGTGGCGCGGCGGAAGCGATCTCGCGTGCCTTGCGCAGGCCTGCGGTCATGATCCGCATGTCGTAGCCCTCGGGGTCGTGAAGTACCGGGGGTCGACGCGCGGCTTGTCGCGGAAATCGCGGGAGCGCAGCTTCACCGTGCCCCGCGATCGCGCATGGGTGACGTTCGGGGTGAGGCAGAAGGTGTTCTCACTGGTCGGGTACCCCTGGCGCAGGGTGTGCATGTCGAAGGGCACGCTGCCGTAATGCATCATGAGGTCCGGCCGGTCCAGATCATCGTCGACGGTCGTGAAGATGCCGGCCTCCCACCACTGGGTCGACTCCTGTGTCATGGGCTTCTTCGTCTCGAATCCGATGACGCCCTCGGGATGGTCCTGGAGGTGTTCGCCGACGCCGGGGGAGTCGACGAGGACGTCGAGTTCGTGCTGACGGAGATCATCGGCCGGCCCGATCCCCGAGAGCATCAGCAGTTTCGGGGTGTCGATGGCGCCGGCCGACACGATCACCTCGCGTCCGGCATCGATCCTCGTCGTCCGTCCGAAGGCGTTGTCGGTGATGTCGACGCCGACGGCCCGCAGCTCGCCGTCGACCTTCTCGATGACGATCCGCTTGGCCCAGGATCCGGTGCGGATCGTGAGGTTCGGCCGATCGAGGTGGGGGTGCAGATAACTCACCGACGACGACGCCCTCATTCCGTCGGGACGCCGGTTGATCTGAAAGAAGTTGGCGCCGTTGACGACCGTCTTCCCGCTGTTGAACTTGGCCCGCGGGATACCGACGGCCTCACAGGCATCGAGCACGGCGACACCGCACGGGTCGTTCGGCGGCACCGTCATGATGTGGACGGGTCCGCTGCGGCCGTGATGGTCGCCGGGGGCGTCGTTGGTCTCGATCTGAGGGAAGAGTCGATACAGCTCCTCCGAACCCCAGCCTGCACAACCGAAATCGCGCTCCCAGGAGTCGAGGTCCTCTCGCGGTGCCCAGAACGCGATGCAGCTGTTGTGGGAACTGCAGCCGCCCAGCGCCTTTGCGCGGGCGTGCCGCATGAAGTCGTTGCCGTTCTCCTGCGGCTCGATGGGATAGTCCCAGTCGTATCCGGATTCGAGCAGCTCCATCCAACGGTCGAGTCGCAGGATCGCGTCGTCCCCGACATCGGACGGGTCGGCTTCCAGCAGGCACACCGTGACCGACGGGTCCTCGGACAACCGGGACGCCACCGCGGCGCCCGCCGAACCGCCACCGACGACCACGTAGTCGTAGGTCTCCGTGCCGTGCGACTCGCTCACTGCTGCCCCTTCCGGTTCTCGAACCAGCCGGTCACACCCGGCCGGAGGTTCTCGTAGACGTGCTTGGCCTCGCGGTACTCGGCCAGACCCGACGGTCCGAGCTCACGCCCGAAGCCGGACTGCCCGTAGCCGCCCCACTCGGCCTCGGGTAGGTAGGGGCCGAAGTCGTTGACCCACACCGTTCCTGCCCGTATGCGTCCGGCGATGCGGCGGGCACGGGCGGCGTCGGCCGACCACACCGCCCCGGCGAGACCGTAGACGGTGTCGTTGGCCAGGCTCACCGCCTCGTCCTCGGTGGTGAAGGTCTCGACGGTCACGGTGGGGCCGAAGGCCTCGTCGTGCACACAGGCCATCGAACGGTCGGCGCCGTCGATGACGGTGGGCAGGTAGAACCAGCCGTCGTCGAGGTTGCCCGACCCCTGGTCGCCGGTCGCGAAGGCGCCGCCGGTGCGGATCACCGCGCCGTCGGCTCGGGCCTGTTCGACGTAGGCGTGCACCTTGTCGCGATGCGCCTCGGAGATCAGCGGTCCGGTCTCGGTGCCCTCGGAGTACGGCAGTCCCAGACGGATCTGCTCGGCGCGCCGGACCAGTTCGTCGACGAACCGGTCGTGCGCCGACTCCTCGACGACGAGTCGTGCACCCGCGGAACACACCTGACCCGAGTGCAAGAACGCCGCGTTCAGTGCGTTGTCCACCGCGGCGGCGAGCAGATCGTCGGTGGCGCAGGCGTCCGCGAACACGACGTTCGGGTTCTTGCCGCCGAGTTCGAGGGCCACCTTCTTCACCGTCGCCGCGGCCTAGCGCGCGATGACCCGCCCCGTCACCAGTCCGCCGGTGAAGGAGACCAGGTCGACGTCGGGATGCGACGACAGCGGCGCGCCCGCATCCGCTCCGGCACCGAGTACGAGGTTCGCGACCCCGGCCGGAAGGCCGAGGCCGTCAAGCACTTCCAGCAGGAGGATCGAGGTGTGCGGCGTCAGCTCGGCGGGTTTGAGGACGAAGGTGTTGCCGGCCGCCAGGGCGGGCGCCACCTTCCACGCCGCCTGCAGCAGCGGATAGTTCCACGGCGTGATGAGGCCGCAGACGCCGACCGGCTCGTAGACGATCCGCGAATCGGCATCGGGCGACCCGGTGTCGACGACACGACCGGCGTCCTGCGCGGCCAGCTTTCCGAAATAGCGGAAGCAGTTGGCGATGTCGGTCATGTCGATATCCGACTCATACGGCCGTTTGCCCGTGTCGAGGGTCTCGGCTCGGACGAATTCGTCTCGGCGCGCATCGATCTGATCGGCGACGCGGAGGAGGAGATCGCCCCGCTCGGCCGCCGGGGTGGCGCTCCACTCCCCGGCGTCGAAGGCGTGCCGGGCAGCTGCGATCGCCGCCTCGGTGTCGTCCGCGGACGCCTCGGCCACCACGCCCACCACGGAATTGTCGGCCGGACAGCGTATCTCGCGGGTCTTGCCGGATCTCGCGGCGCACCAACGGCCGTCGATGTAGAGGGTCTCGCTCATGGAGCAGGCGCTCCTTCCGGATCGCTGTCGGGTATGTCCGCCTCTGCGACCGTACCGGCGTTCGGGGATCCGGTGCCGGCGACGGTGTCCGGGAGGCGGGCGGCCGGGTCGTGGTGATCGGCGGCCGAGTCACGTAGATGGAGATAGCCCAGATGTCGTTCGTACTGATCGAGAATGTCGCCGATGATCTGTTCACGGTTGTACCCCGACAAGGAATATCCCTGCGAACCCTCGGTCAGGTACACCTCGCACCGGAAGTACCGGTCATCGGAACGCTGGCTGCGAACCGCATACGTGGGCGTCGGTGCGGACACCGGCCACACGCAGTACTCGAAGGCCGGGACGTCGGCGAGTTCGACGATGAGGCGAGGCGACGGCAAACCCTCGTTGACCGCCGACTCGTCGACCGTCGCCGTGACGCCCTCCCGACCGAACTGCTCCGCGACCTCGTGCATCGCCGGGACAACCGTCGCCGTGATGTACCTGCGGGTGGCGACCCGACCGGGGAACCGGAGTGTTCCGACCAGGCGTTGGCGCCAGCTGCCGTGTTCGGTCGGCCCGCGTCCGACCGCGATCACCTTCGGCAGCGTCGTACGGAAGCTGTCGAGTTTGTACGACTCGTTGCGTACCGCACGCAGCAGCGACACCCCGATCAGGCCGAGGACGAAGGAGAAGGGCAGACCCATGATGACGGTCGCGGCCTGCAAGGTCAGGATCGATCCGTCGCCGCCCCCGGCGAACAGCATCGACAGGGTCAGCAGGCCGATGGCGACCGACCAGAAGATACGAAGGGAGCGTTGGCAATCGGCCATCGGGTCACTGAGGCGGCTGGTGAAGTTGCCCATCACCAGCGAACCCGAGTCGGCGCTGGTCACATAGAACAGCAGGCCGGTGATGGTCGTGACGCCGATCAGCAGCGTTGCCCCCGGGTACTGCTCGAGCAGCGAGTAGAAGCCGGCCTCCGGGGTCGACGCGGTGGTCTCGGCGAACTCCTGATCGCCGCGGGCGACAGCCAGGGCGCTGTTCCCGAAGATCGAGATCCAGATGAGGATGAAGCTGAACGGGACCACGAGGACGCCGAAGATGAACTGCCGCAACGTCCGTCCGCGGGAGATGCGCGCCAGGAACAGACCCACGAACGGCGCCCAGGCCACCCACCAGGCCCAGAAGAACAGCGTCCAGCCGTCGACGAAGGCCCGAGCGTCCTGTCCCGGTGCGGGATTCACCTGATCCCACGCGAAGGTGTCGAGGGTGCGGTCGGCGAACGTCGACACG
Source organism: Gordonia amicalis NBRC 100051 = JCM 11271 (assembly GCF_000332995.1). Taxonomy (GTDB): domain Bacteria; phylum Actinomycetota; class Actinomycetes; order Mycobacteriales; family Mycobacteriaceae; genus Gordonia; species Gordonia amicalis. The sequence continues at coordinate 151,514 of NZ_BANS01000014.1, read as the reverse complement.
TAGTCGCCCGCGTTCTGGACCAGACCGTTGAGAAGGAAGCCCGCGTCCTTGGCGACCGTGATGTAGACGAGCATCACGATCGCGAGGATCACGTTGATCTCGGACAATCGCCGAATACCCTTGTCCACACCGGACGTCGCCGAGGCGGTGGCGATGACCACCGACAGGGCGATGAGCCCGATCTGGGCGGCCTTGCCCTGCTCGATGCCGAAGATCTCGTTGAGGCCGAAGTTGAGCTGTACGACGCCGATTCCCAGCGAGGTCGCGATGCCGAAGATGGTGCCGAGCACGGCCGCGACGTCGATCGCGTCGCCCCATCGGCCCTCGACCCGCTTGCCGAAATCGGGTACAGGGCCGCGCGGATGGTCAGCGGCAGGTTGTGCCGGAACGCGAAATAGGCCAGGGCGCCGCCCATCAGGGCGTACATCGCCCAGCCGGTGATCCCGTAGTGGAAGACCGTCCACGTCACGGCTTCCCGTGCCGCGAAGTTGGTCTCCGGCGCACCGGTCGGCGGGGTGAGGAAATGGGTGACCGGTTCGGCGACCGAGAAGAACATCAGGTCGATACCGATGCCGGCGGCGAACAGCATCGACGTCCAGGTGAACAAGCTGTACTCGGGACGGGACTCCTCCGGTCCGAGGCGGTACCGCCCGTACTTGCTGATGCCGAGGAAGACGACGAGACCGACGATCGCGGTGGCGAGGATGAAGTACCACCAGCCGAACCAGCGGGTGATGAAATCGCGGACGTCGTTGATGACGGTCTCCGCCGCAGCCGGTGCGGCCAGCGCCCAGATCGCGAAGGCGAGCACGATGGCGGCCGACGCGACGAAGACGGTCAGGTTGATCGAACTCGGACGTCGTGACCGTTCCCCGGTGTCCGGGGAGGCGGGAGTGGACGGGACTGCAGGTCTTCGCCGGCACTCATGACCTGTGACGCTAGCCTCTCCTGATCGGGGCGGTCGGGTGAATTGCCCGACTCGGTCGTGACCGATGAATTCGGCGCCCTCGTCCGGTCAGGATTGGTATGGCAACCGCAACGATCGGCTCGATGCTCCTGTCCAGCGACGACCCCGCACGACTCGCGCACTGGTACGCGACGGCGTTCGAGGCGAAGGTCGAGTCCACCGGCGACGGTGGGCCCGGCTACGACGTCGTCGAACTCGACGGCTTCTACCTCATGTTCGACAAACGCGACGATGTGTCCGGCCCCAACCGCGACGGCGCCCGCTCGATCCTGAACGTGGAGGTCGACGACCCGCGCGCGACCGCTGCGCGCCTGGACTCGCTCGGCGCCGTGTGGATCAGTCCGCTCGAGGAACGCGACGGCAACTTCCTCGGGACGGCCACCGATCCCGACGGCAACTGGATCCAGATCGTCTGGCTCTCCGACGCGGAGGAGATCGCGATGGGGCCGCCCGCGTCGACGTGCAGCGCTTTCGCGGTCCGCGACCTCGACGAGGCCGAGCGCTTCTATCGGGACGTCCTCGGAATGCGGGTACTGCGCTATCCGATGGGGGTGGCCGGTGTCCGGGTGAGCCGTCGGACGACGGTGATGGTGTACCCGAAGGACCATCACCGGCCGGCGACGTTCACCGTGCTGAACATCGTCGTGGACGACCTCGCGCAGACGGTCGACGACCTCGTCGGCAAGGGGGTCGAGATCTTGCGCTACGACGGTTTCGAGCACGACGAGCGGGGCATCGTGCGGGGTGGTGACGGGGAGCCGGACATCGCCTGGTTCACCGACCCGTCGGGCAATATTCTCTCGGTGTTGTCGGTCTGAGCCCGGTTCTTCCTCATATCGGGTGATATCGGGTGATCCGGCGGCCCGTTCGCTCTCGGCGTAGCGGACCGGGAACACCGCCCCGGCCTGCGCAGTTGTACAGTGCACATCCCCGCCGTCGCGGTCAATCCGTGCAGTCTGCACGGGCGTTAACTGCAGGTACACCCAAGACGACCTCTAGAGTAGAAGCAGGCTGGTCGTCGCCTACCCGCACCGCGTTGTCCCGACCGGACACACGAGGTGGTTCTCGCGGCGGCCGGGGCGCTAGCAATGTGAGGGAGAACAATGTTCGAACGGTTCACCGACCGCGCGCGACGGGTTGTGGTTCTGGCCCAAGAAGAAGCGCGGATGCTCAACCACAATTACATCGGTACCGAGCACATCCTCCTCGGCCTCATCCACGAGGGCGAGGGCGTGGCTGCCAAGGCGCTCGAGTCGCTCGGGATCTCTCTGGAAGGTGTCCGCAGTCAGGTCGAGGAGATCATCGGCCAGGGCCAGCAGGCGCCGTCCGGGCACATCCCGTTCACCCCGCGTGCCAAGAAGGTGCTGGAGCTCTCGCTGCGCGAGGCCCTGCAGCTCGGCCACAACTACATCGGTACCGAGCACATCCTGCTCGGCCTCATCCGCGAGGGTGAGGGTGTCGCCGCGCAGGTCCTGGTCAAGCTCGGCGCCGACCTCAACCGGGTCCGCCAGCAGGTCATCCAGCTCCTGAGCGGCTACCAGGGCAAGGAACCGCAGGAGGCGGGCACCGGCGGTCGCAGCAGCGAGTCCGGCACCCCGTCCACCTCGCTGGTCCTCGACCAGTTCGGTCGCAACCTGACCGCTGCCGCCGCCGAGGGCAAACTCGACCCGGTCATCGGCCGGGAAAAGGAAATCGAGCGGGTCATGCAGGTCCTGAGCCGCCGCACCAAGAACAACCCTGTTCTCATCGGCGAGCCCGGCGTCGGCAAGACCGCCGTCGTCGAGGGCCTCGCGCAGGCAATCGTCAACGGCCAGGTCCCCGAGACGCTCAAGGACAAGCAGCTCTACACCCTCGACCTCGGTTCGCTGGTCGCGGGCAGCCGCTACCGCGGTGACTTCGAGGAACGCCTGAAGAAGGTGCTCAAGGAGATCAACACCCGCGGCGACATCATCCTGTTCATCGACGAGCTGCACACGCTCGTCGGCGCAGGTGCCGCCGAGGGCGCGATCGACGCCGCCAGCATCCTCAAGCCGAAGCTGGCCCGCGGCGAGCTGCAGACCATCGGTGCGACGACCCTCGACGAGTACCGCAAGTACATCGAGAAGGACGCCGCTCTCGAGCGTCGCTTCCAGCCGGTCCAGGTCGGCGAGCCGTCGGTCGAGCACACCATCGAGATCCTCAAGGGTCTGCGTGACCGCTACGAGTCGCATCACCGCGTCTCGATCACCGACGGTGCGCTCGTCGCCGCCGCCACGTTGGCCGATCGCTACATCAACGACCGGTTCCTGCCGGACAAGGCGATCGACCTCATCGACGAGGCCGGCGCACGCATGCGCATCCGCCGGATGACCGCGCCGCCAGACCTGCGCGAGTTCGACGACCGCATCGCCGACGCACGCAAGGAGAAGGAGAGCGCGATCGACGCGCAGGACTTCGAGAAGGCCGCCAGCCTCCGCGACAAGGAGAAGCAGCTGGTCGCCGAGCGTGCCGAGCGGGAGAAGCAGTGGCGCAGCGGCGACATGGACGTCGTGGCCGAGGTCGACGACGAGCAGATCGCCGAGGTCCTGGGCAACTGGACCGGTATCCCGGTGTTCAAGCTCACCGAGGAGGAGACCACGCGTCTGCTCCGCATGGAGGAGGAGCTGCACAAGCGGATCATCGGCCAGGAGGACGCCGTCAAGGCGGTCTCGAAGGCGATCCGCCGCACCCGCGCCGGCCTGAAGGATCCGAAGCGCCCGTCGGGCTCGTTCATCTTCGCCGGCCCGTCCGGTGTCGGTAAGACCGAGCTCTCCAAGGCACTGGCCAACTTCCTGTTCGGCGAGGACGACGCGCTCATCCAGATCGACATGGGCGAGTTCCACGACCGGTTCACCGCGTCGCGTCTGTTCGGTGCCCCTCCCGGCTACGTCGGTTACGAAGAGGGCGGCCAGCTCACCGAGAAGGTGCGCCGCAAGCCGTTCTCGGTGGTGCTGTTCGACGAGATCGAGAAGGCCCACTCGGAGATCTACAACACCCTGCTGCAGGTCCTCGAGGACGGCCGTCTCACCGACGGTCAGGGTCGTACGGTCGACTTCAAGAACACCGTGCTGATCTTCACCTCGAACCTCGGTACGAGCGACATCTCCAAGGCCGTGGGCATGGGCTTCTCGTCGAAGGACGACACCAAGTCCGGCTACGAGCGGATGAAGCAGAAGGTCAACGACGAGCTCAAGAAGCACTTCCGGCCCGAGTTCCTCAACCGTATCGACGACATCGTCGTGTTCCACCAGCTCACGCGTGACGAGATCATCCAGATGGTCGACCTCATGCTGACGCGCGTGGAAGCTGCGCTGAAGAACAAGGACATGGCCCTCGAGGTCACCGACCGCGCGAAGTCGCTGCTGGCCAAGCGCGGTTTCGATCCGGTGCTCGGTGCGCGTCCGCTGCGTCGCACCATCCAGCGCGAGATCGAGGACCAGCTCTCGGAGAAGATCCTGTTCGGCGACATCGCGCCCGGACAGATCGTCCTGGTCGACGTCGAGGGTTGGGACGGCGAAGGCGACGGCGAGGACGCCAAGTTCACCTTCACCGGTTCGGAGAAGCCGCGTGCGGTTCCGGATGCACCGGTCGAGCTGTCCAAGGCAGGCGACGGCGGTTCGGACGCGAGCTGACCTCAGCTGATCTGACACAGACGGCGGCGTCACCCGAAAGGGTGGCGCCGCCGTTTTGTATCGGCCGCCCGCATCGTCGGTGACGGCTCTCGATAGCATCACCCGTGTGACGAGCGATACATCAAAGGCCGGCCGGAAGGCCACCCAGGCCGAACCCACCATCACCGTCGAGCGCGACGGCGACATCGCGATCTTCCGGCTCAACCGCCCCGATCGTCTCAACGCCTTCACGGTGCAGATGGGTGAGGAGCTCCGAGCGGCATTCGACGAGACCGACGCCGACGACTCCGTGCGCGCCGTGGTGCTCACCGGTACCGGTCGGGCGTTCTGCGCCGGCGCCGACCTGGAGGAAGGCGGGTCCACCTTCGACGCATCCTCGGAGGTCGCCGGCGACGAAGGTCCCGGCAGACGAGGGCGGCAAACTGACGCTGCGCATGTTCGCCTCGCTGAAGCCGATCGTCGCCGCGATCAACGGTCCGTCGGCCGGTGTCGGCGTCACCATGACCCTGCCCGCCGACGTCCGGATCGCTTCCGAAGATGCCAAGTTCGGCTTCGTCTTCGCCGCCCGCGGCCTCGTCCCCGAGGCGGCGTCGAGCTGGTTCCCCGCGACTCGTCGGCCTGCCGACCGCTCTGCAGTGGACGATCGGCGCCAAGATGGTGCAGGTCGACGAGGCGCACGAGCGCGGACTGATCTTAGCAGGTCGTGCCGAAGGACAAGGTCCTCGAGACCGCGATCGCCGTGGCGCGTGAGATGACCGCGGGCAGTGCCCCCGTCTCGGCCGCGCTGACCCGCCAGCTGTTGTGGCGGATGGCCGGGGCGCCCAGCCCGCTCGACGCCCATCACGCCGATTCGAAGGCGATCTTCTATCGCGGCCAGTCCGGCGACGTCTACGAGGGCGTCATGTCGTTCCTGGAGAAGCGGTCGGCGACGTACCCGAACACGGTGTCGGAGGACCTCCCCGACATCTTCTGAGTTCGGCCCGGAAGCCGCGAACACACTGTGTTCAGCACGTGAACATCGGCGAACACACGGCTTGAACGGTGGCAGGCTGCGCTGACCGCGGTTATCGTGGCGGACAGCAGGCCAGAAGAGAACTGAGAGGAGGTGGCGCAGATGTCGATCGGTATGGCGGTGTTCGTTCGCGAGTGGCGGATGACCGACCTCGGCTGCCGGTACGGGCTACCAGCCCGAACCCGGTCCGGACCAATCACATCCAGCGTCACCAGTTCCTGAGGTCGTGAACCTCGATGGTCGGCGCGCTCACTCGCCCACGCATCGAGGAGTATCCATGACCATCTTCGTCACGAATGCGGGATTACAGATCCTCGCGCGCGTCACCTGGCGGCGCGCTGCCGTCTTGCTGACCACCGAGGTCGCGCGCAACGTCGAGGGCACCCCCTTGATGCGCGTGGTCCATTCGCCGACGGTGTCACTGCCCATTCACAAGGTGGTGGCGATCAAGCGGGACGCCTATCGCCCGTACGCAGGCAAGACGATGGATTCCTACGCCTCCAATGCAACGATCCTCCGTCGTGACCAGTGGATCTGCGCCTACTGCGACGGTCCGGCTGACACGGTGGACCACATCGTGCCGGTATCCCAGGGCGGGCCCAGCACATTCGGCAACCAGGTCGCGGCGTGCAAGTCCTGCAACGGTTTCAAGGCCAATCGCACCCCGCGGAAAGCCGGAATGGCGTTGCGGCACGCCCCCTTCGTCTACGACCCGTGGGCCGTGGACCAGAAAGAGGTCTGGGAGATGTTCACGTTGCATCCCAAGACCGACTGACGGCCCAGAGGGGTTCAGGTGGGCAGGGGTTCAGCGCCGCGTTCCTTCAGGAGCATCGACATCTGACCGATTTCGTTGCCCTGATCGCCGAGCATGTTCAGGGCGAGTTGCTTTGTCGCCGGCCCGGAACGGTCGTCGTTGTACGCAGCCTGAGCCATGTCGAGGCCGCCGCGGTGGTGCCGGATCATCAACTGCAGGAACAGTTTCTCGGCCTCGTCGCCACGCAGTGTGGCGAGCCGGCCGAGTTCGTCGGTGCTCGCCATCCCCGGCATGGGTGGGGTGCCGGGCGTCGCCGCCGACGGATGGCCGTGTGTACGCAGATCGTCGTGGGGCATCCATGACATCGGCGAGTCCGAGGTCAGCGGCAGCCCGAAGAACTGCAGCCAGCCGCGCATGGTCGCACTCTCCGCGGACTGGGCGACGACGAGCTGGTCGGCCAGTCCGCGGATGGTCGGGTCCACATCGGGGGCGGCGAGAATAGTCCGGGCCATGAGCAGTGCCTGATCGTGGTGCGCCGACATGTCCTGTGCGAAGCCGATGTCGGCAGCACTCATCGTCGTCACGTCGTCCCGTGACCCCGGTGACCACACCGAACCCACGACGATTCCGATCGCCACGAGCAGTACCGCCAGCGAGGTCAGTCCGGCGATCTGCGGCCACGCGGGTCGCTGTCTGCCGGTGCGCCTGTCGGTGTGCCGTTCGGTCATCCGAGGAACGAATCCTGATCCGGCGGCGGGGTGTAGACCCGGCTGCTCAACTCGAGCGCGTAGAAACCGCCGTCGGAGCAGGTGGTGAAGATCTTGTTGCCGCGGAACTCGGGTGGCGAGAAGCACCAGTCGGTGGCCATGTCACCGCCCACGACCATGCCGATCCGCGGCCCGATCATCTCGTTCAGCTTGGCTCGCCCGTTCGCGAGAGACATTCCGAGGCTGAAGAACTCGATGGCCGGTACGCCGATGAGCGAGCCGAGCACGTGTGGGGAATTGGGCCGGCTGAGCGCGGTGGCGCCCTTCTGCGCCGGCGGGTTGTAATAGGCGATCTCCTTGATCGCGGACAGGTCGCGGATGTCGAACACACGGATGCCCGATGACTCCCACGCGCAGGCCAATGCCGTCGGATCCTTCGCACGGTCGACCGCGCAGTAGTGCGGGTTGCTGCCGAACAACGAACCGCCCATGGACGACCGGAACTGGGTGTCCTGATGCTCGGGCAGGTTGATCTCGAGCTTGAGTTGGGCGGCGTACCGCGGTGTGTTGACCCGGGAGACGTCGAAGATCTTCACGCCGCCCGAACCGCCCTCATCGGCGGTGATGACGTGCGGTGTACCCCGATAGGTGACCGGGATCGAGTGCTGGTTGATCTGGCCGTCGGGCCACAGATACGCGGCCACATGTGGGACCTGTGGGTAGGGTGCACGCCGTTGTACGGCGCTGATGTCGAGGACCGTGACACCCGCCATGTTCGACAGGTACATGCGGTTGCCGTCGGGCGTGATGCCGAAACCGTGCCCCAGGAAGCTGTGCAGACCCTGCCAGATCACCCGCGGATTGCGCAGGTCGGAGACGTCAATCGCACTCAGGTGCCCCGGAGCGACCCCCGAGGCCCAGTACGTCCGGCCGTCGGGCGACCAGCCACCCTCGTGCGAGGTGAACGGGATGGGGTAGGCGATGCCGCCGCCGCGGGCATTGAGCAGCTTGGGACGGGTGCAGTCGGAGATGTCGTAGACCGCGAAGAAGCCGGCACCCCACAGAAGCGGAACGCCGGTCGCGGCGAGCAACTTGCGCTTCTTGTTGACCTTCAGGGTCTCCCAGGTGCCGCCGCGCATCGCGGTGTCGGTGAGCGAGCCCACCACTCGCGGCTTCCGAGGATCGGAGGCATCGATGACCTGGACGCCCGGCTGGGGCATGAAGTTGTTGCCGGGGAACAGGCTTCCGGTGTAGCTGCAGTGCTCGAACGACGCCGACACGATGCCGCCGCCGGCGCCGGTCACGTTGCCGAGTTTCGTCAGGTTGCAGTGGTAGCCACGCATGCTGCGACCGGACAACCGGTCCTCGGCGCTGACGTCGCCCTGCAGGCCGGGCTCCGGTCGTGAGCCCGGACCGCAATCGGCCTTCGGTACCGAGCTTTCGAAGATGTCCGGGAACCAGTGGTTCGCGGCGGTCGCCGGTGCGGACACCAGCATCGTCGACACGAGCAGCGCCCCGACGACGAGGCAGGTGACCGTGTGCAGTCGCCGCCGCATTGTGTGAATACCCCATCGACCTGGCGTCATCGCCCCTCCGATCGTGACCTGAGTCACGCTAACCCGGCGTGGTGAGACGACGGGGCACATTCGTCGAAAGACGCACGTCGGCCGACCGAACGACTCCGGGACAGCCGCGGAACATTCCCGGCCCGCTCCCGCTCCAAGTACACGAACGCAGCAGACAGCCCGCACCGGCGGGCACCACGAAAGGAACACCATGAGCACCCAGATCCCCGCAGACGGAATCCTGGTCGAAACCGACGACGACGGCTACGCCGAGTCGATCGCCTACGACACCAACGACGACGGCGCGATCGACCTGATCGAGGCCGACAGCGACGATGACGGCTACACCGACATCGCGGTCGCCGACACCGACTGCGATGGCATCTTCGACACCGCGGTCGACGATCAGGGCAACGTCGAGGTCGGCGACTTCGGCAGCATCGACGGAAGCGACGCCGTCTGATCCAGGGCTCAGTCGATGGCGGGTTCGGGCCCCACCCGCGATCGGCTCCTCCGGTCGGCCGCGAAGGCGAGGAATGCGGCGGCCAGGCATGCGGCCGCGCCGACACCCAACCCCACACGCGGATTCGTGGCCTCGATGATCGCGCCGACGAGCGGACCGCCGATCGGCGTCGACCCCATGAAAGCCACCGACCACAGCGCCATGACCCGTCCTCGCATCCGGGGTTCGGAGTTGAGCTGGAGAGTGGCGTTGCCGGTCGACATGAACGTCACGCTGAGCCAGCCCACCAGGAACAGTGCGCAGATGGCGGTGATCAGGTCCGGTGCCAGCGCCGCCGCGGCGATCGTGATGCCGAATCCGAACGCGGCCAGCGTGAGCGGCCGCAGTCCGATGGTGCCGCGTGCCGCGACGACGAGCCCTCCGACGACCGCGCCGACCCCCATGGCCGAGGTCATGAAACCGAGAGCCTGTGGCCCACCGTCGAAGACGAAGTCGGCGGCAGCCGTCAGGGTGACCGGGAAGTTGTATGCCAGGGTGCCGACCAGGGCCATGGTGGCGAGGGGAATCCACAGTGACGGTATGCCGCGGACGTAGCGGATGCCCTCGCGCAGCTGTCCTTTCGCGCGGGGGACAGGGGGCTCCTGGGTGATCTTCGTGCCGTCGAGCGCGATGAGCGAGACGACCACTGCCAGGAAACTGACCGCGTTGATCGCGAAACACCAACCCGCACCGACGAGTGTGAGGATGACGCCGGCGACGGCCGGACCGACCGCGCGAGCGGCGTTGACCATCACCGAGTTCAACGTGACCGCGTTGCGGATCAGCGATTGCCCGACGATCTGATGAATGAATGCCTGCCGCGCGGGCTGTTCGAAGGCGTGTCCGAGGCCGAGTAGCACGGCGAGGATCGCCACATGCCACACCGCCACCACCCCGGCGAGCGTGAGTGCGGCGAGCACCGCCGCCAGCAGGCCCATCATCGCCTGGAGGACCGTCAGCAATCGCCGACGGTCGACGCGGTCGGCGATGACACCGGCATAGGGTCCGATCAGGAGAACCGGCAGAGCCTGCAGCGCGACGATCAGGCCGAGGACCGACGCCGATCCACTCAACGTCAGCACCAGCCAGGCCTGGGCGGTCGCCTGCATCCAGGAGCCGGTCATCGACACGGACATGCCGGCGAAGAAGATCCGGTAGTTGGGCACGTGCAGAGAGGCGAAGACGCTGTCGCGCGGGGTCATCGACGTCCATGCTAGGCGCGGGGCATCACCCCGGCCCGAGCCCCACCCGCGCCGAGTGCTCGCGGAGAACGTCGTCGATGACGTCCATCAGGGCCAGCGGTTGTTCGAGGGGGATGTGATGACCGGCGCCGGGGAACTCGACCACGCGCGCCGGTTCATCGAGCTCGGAGGTGACGATGTCGATCATCGCCGCCGTCACGACACCGTGCTCGCCGTGGACGACGCTGAGGCGGCAGGCGCTCGGCGGCCGCGGCGGGAGATCCGTCAGATCGTCGGCGAACCCGCGGTCGAACTTCCACCGCCACCCGTCGTCGTCGCGGACGACGGACTGCCGGGCGACATGGTCCTTGGCGTAGTCGAGGCTCGCGTGGTCGGGCACGAGGCGGAACCGTTCGAGCGCTGCGTCGAGCGAGGGATAGTGCTTGCTGCGTCGAGGGATGCCTCCCTCGGGCTGGTCGCGCTGGATCTCGTCCAGCATCTCGGCGTCGAGGACGCGCGAGTCGACGAGCACGAGGTCGGTGATCAGGTCGGGGTGGGCGATCGACGTCCGGATGCCGACGAGGCCGCCGAGGCTGTGTCCCACGAGGACCGCGTGGTCGCCCGCCTGTGCGGCCTCGGCGACGGCGGTGACCTCGTCGGCCCAGTTGTCCAGGGTGTAGGAGTCGCGCCAGTCGCTGTCGCCGTGGCCCGACAGATCGAGGGCGACGACGCGACGTTCTCCCGCATACCGCGGCGCGATGTGGTCCCACCAGCCGGCGTGAGCCGCACCGCCGTGGACCAGGAGGAGGCCGGGCGAGCCGGGTTCACCCCAACAGCGGTAGGCGATGCGCGCACCATGGACGGTGACCGACGAGTGCTCGGGCTTCGTCGCGACGGCCGCGCGGAACCACTCCGGGGCCTCGGAGGTGACGTTCGTGCTCATCGACACAGCCTCTCACGCATAGGGTGAGATGAATGCACACATTCAGACACCTGCGATAGTGTCGCCGATGTCGAACGAAGTGCGAGAGACAAGGACGGACTGGCGATGGCACAAACGGTGATCGTGTCGGGCGGCACGGGCGGACTCGGTTCCGCCGTCACGACGAAGCTGCTCGACGACGGTTGGCGAGTGGTGGTGCCGTGGGTCGTCGAAGAGGAGATGTCGCGGCTTCCCGAGTCCGATCGGCTCGTCACCCTCCGTGCCGATCTGTTCGACGAGTCGTCGGTGGCAGAGGTCGTCGCGACCGCGGCGGGGGAGTCCTCGGCGCCGGTGACCGCGGTGGTCAACCTGGTCGGCGGGTTCGCGATGGGGGAGCGCGTGGACGCGACGCCGGTCGAGGAGTTCGAGCGGCTGCTCCGCCTCAATCTGCGGCCGCTGTATCTGCTGTCCGCGGCGGCGATCCCGAAGCTGATCGAGGCGGGTGGCGGATCGATCGTGGGAGTGTCGGCGAAGGCCGCGTTCGCGCCGTTCTCCGGTGCTGCGGGTTACATCACCTCCAAGGCCGCCGTCTGGGCGTTCATCAGTGCCCTCGCCGCCGAGTACAAGGACGACGCCATCCGGGCCAACGCGATCCTGCCGTCGGTGATCGACACCCCGGGTAACCGGGATAGCCAGCCGGACTCCTCGCGCAAGGGTTGGGTGTCGCCGCAGACGATCGCCGAGACCGTCGCCTTCCTGGTGTCCGACGCGTCCGCCGCGGTGACGGGCGCACAGGTTCCGGTGCCCGGCGTCGGCTGACTGCCGGATCATCCCTCACGCCGGTAGACGATGCGTCCGCGGATCATCGTGCAGTGCAACGCCTCCCGGCCGGACCGCAGTGCTGACTCGAGCGTGTCGTCGAGCAGGACGAGGTCGGCCGGTTCGCCGGTGCGGACCGTTCGTGGCGCTGCGCCCAAGGCGCTCAGCGGCGTCAGGTAACGATCCAACGCCGTCACGCGGTCGAGCTTCTCGTCGGCACCGACCGTGCGGCCGTCCGGGGCGAGACGGTCTGCGGCCGCGGCGATCACTTCCCACGGGTCGACGGGGCCGTACGGTGCGTCACTCGACATCGCAAGCGGCACACCGCGTTCGAGGAGGGATGCGCACCGGTAGAGGTCGGGGACGTCCGAGGCGTCGAGGCGATCCAGATAGTCGTCACCGCGTGCCGCGATGAATCCCGGTTGGGTGACGACGGCGATCTGCGTGTGGCTCAACTCGTCGACGGTCTCGGCGGCGATGATCGCACCGTGTTCGATCCGATCGTCCGGCCGACGGCCGACCTCGTCGAAGGCGGCGAGCAGCAGCAGGAGGGCTTCCCGGGTCACGCAGTGCGCGGCGACCCCGCGTCCCCGCGAATGCGCGGCGCGGATCCGCTCGCACAGGCTTGGGAAGTCGGGGAGGTCGGAATCGGCCAGAACGATCTTGAACGGGCCGACGGTCACCGTCGATGGGAGGTCGGGTGTCGTATCGAGTGGGACTCCCAGTAGATGAAGTCGTTGTGGCACAGCCCCGTTCACATGCGATGAGACCAGTGCGTCGAGGGACTCCGTCGACAGTTCCGGCGTGGCGTCGGTGACGCCGGTGATGCCGAGTCGGGCCAGTTCGGAACCGACCTGCGACAGGTCGGGTGGCCGGGAGTGGCCCATCCGCTCACGAAGCCAGTCGTCGGCGCGCCACACGCGTCCGGTCGGTGCGCCGGAGTCGTCCCGTTCGACACCGGGATGTTCGGCGGTCCGCAACCCGACGGCCTCGGCCGCGGCGGTGTTGAGGAACCACACCGCGCCGCTGCGGTGCTGGATGCGGACCGGTCGGCGGGAGTGGAGCCGATCGAGGGTGGCACAATCCAGCAGCCCGGCAACGGTTTCCACGTATCCGACGCCTCGGACCCAGCCAGCGGGGTCGAGATCGGGGGCGCGGTCCAAGGTGGCGGCGAGATCGTCGGAGCTCGTCACCAGCGGCGGACCGCACTGCACCGACGCGGAGGCCGCCGCGAGCGCGTGGAGGTGGATGTGATGGTCGTGAAGGCCGGGGATGAGCGCTCCGCCGTCGCCGTCGATGATCTCGAATCCTCTGGTCGCGCCGCCTGCGAGATCCACGCCGACCGCCGTGATCACACCGTGGTCGACGGCGACGTCGCGGACTCCCGCGGAGAGGGTCACACGGCGGAACAGTGTCGCGCTCACCGGATGATCCCCAGTCCGGCGAGCACCGAGTTCGTGTCCCGTCCCGACGGTGCGGTGTCGGCGGAACCGGCCCGTGCCCGGGGCGGATCGAGTGGGACTGTGCCGGAATCGGTGTCGACGACCCACTGATCGCCGTCGCGGTACGCGGGTGGCGGCGGTGGTCCGCCGAGGGTCGACGCGACCGTGGCGCGCATCGACAGGTCCCACAGTGCGCCGCGACCGGGACCGGGTTCACACATCGCGAGCGCGGCGGCGGTCAGCCCGGACAGCGGGTCGGCGATCGCGTCGCCCACGAACATCAGGCCCGCGTCGTCTTCGGTGACCAGCCCCGCCGACGCGGCGACGTCGTCGCCGAAGCCGATGCGGTCGGAGTCGCGCCCGGCGGCGGTGATGGAGATCCAGGTGGTTCCGGAGGCGACGAAATCCTCGGCGCGCAGGCCGAATCCGCGCAAAGCCCGTGGTCGGGACGCTTCGATCACGATGTCGGCGGCCGCGACGATTCGTTTCAGCGCGCCGCGTTCGACGTGGAGCGTCGGATCGAGGACGACCGACGCGTGCCCTCCATGCAGCAACCGGTAGAAGTCCTGGTCTCCGCGCCGTGCGCCGTCCGGACGTTGCGGTGTCTCGATCTTCACCACTCGTGCCCCGGCGAGACCCAGCAGGTGTGCGCACAGCGGGCCGGCCCACAGGGCACTGAAGTCGACGACGAGCAGGCCGTCGACCGAACGCGGAATACCATTCGGACGCAACGCGTCACGTGCCTGGCCGGCGATCTCGTCGCCGTGAGCGACACCGCCGCCGGCGATCCCCAACAGGGTGGCGCGTGTGTCGAAATCCGCTCGGGTGTGCTGGGATGTCCACTCGGCGACCGCCGGCCAGACGCTGTCCTCGGTCACCTCGCGTCCGATCAGCGCACCCAGCAGTAGTGGGTCGTCGGGGCGGGCGGAACTCACCGCGACCCAACCGTCGTCGGCGGGCAGGAGGCGCCCTGATCCGCCCGGGGTGAGATCGCCGTGCCGAGAGTGCCCGGTCAGTGCGGCGCGCTCGGCGAGCAGGGTAGCGCCGTCGATGTCGGCGGCGCCGTTGCTCGCCTCCCGAATCCAGTCGCCGAGTTCACGCGCGAGTGTCGCTGCCCGACCCGGCGGGATGAGAGGCGGACCGTCGGATCGGCCGGTGAGATGCGGGATGCCGCTGGCGGCCCAGTCGCGCACCGGATCATGGGACGCATGGCTGGACACGGGCGAAATGCTACCGTCCGCACGTAAAGCTCAGGAGGTTCACCGCCATGCAGACTCGTCGTATCTCGATCGCCGACCTGGCCGCAGCACCGGTCATCGGAGGTGGGGACCTGCTCGGGGACGGTGCCGCCGTCGTGTCGCCGGTCGCGCTGGTGGACCTCGACACCGTGGACGGCGTGACCGACGCCGACCTGGTCCGGGCGGCCGACCGTGCCTCGGCATCGGACGTCATCCTGGTGGGGACGTCCACCAGGATGATCGACGACGAACTGTTCCCTCTGCTGGACGGCCTCGATCTCACGTATGGCCCACACGGCGCCGACCATCGCGCGGTGATCGGCGTCGACGACGTCGAGGCGGCAATCCGGAACTTCACCGACGCGGTCTCACGATGTCCTCAGGCCTCGCTCGTCGCCGCGCAGGTGGTGCGCGCCGCCGAACCGCTCGATCCCGTCCCTGCCATCGATGTCGAATCCCTGGGTTACTCGACACTGCAGGGCGGCGACGAGTTCGGCCGCTGGCTGCAGGAGCGTCGCGCGAAGGGGCGCCCGCTTCCGCCGCCCGCCGTCGACGCGGTGCTGCTCGACCGCGACGGTGACACCCTGCGTATCACCCTCAACCGGCCCGAACGCCGCAACGCCTACGGCACCGCGCTTCGCGACGCACTCGTCGAGGCGCTGCGTCTCGCAGTACTCGACGACTCGATCGGCCACGTCCTCGTCGACGGTGCGGGCAGCTCGTTCTGTGCGGGCGGCGACCTCGACGAGTTCGGACACATGCCCGACGCGACGACGGCCCACCTGATCCGCACCCGCGGGGGAGCAGGTCGACTGGTGGCCGCCCTCGCCGACCGCGTCGAGGTCCGGCTGCACGGTCACTGTGTGGGCGCCGGCATCGAGATTCCCGCCTTCGCAGGCCGCGTCGTCGCCGCGCCGGACACCCGTATCCGTCTGCCCGAGGTGTCGATGGGCCTCATCCCGGGAGCCGGCGGCACCGTCAGCGTTCCCCGGCGCATCGGACGCTGGCGCGCCCTGCACCTGTTCGTGACCGGCGTCGAGATCGATGCCGCGCAGGCTCTGGCGTGGGGGTTGGTCGACGAGATCGGTTCCTGAGCTCCACAAACCCACCACTTTTCGGCATTTCCACCCCTTTCGCGGATGGTGGAAATGCCGAAAAAGGGTGGATTTGCGGCTGAGTTCGTTCGACCGGCGGCAGGCCACCTCGACGACACTTGTCTAACTCAGTTCGTTCATTTCGCCCATTGGGCGGCCTCTTTCTGATTACGATCACTCGTGAGCTGCGGCCGACGCCGCCCGAATCCGCGTGAGCGCGTTCGCAGCGATCGTTGAATCGGTGAGGGGTCAGCGACAATGTCCGACGCAGTTCTCGTGGAGCGCCGGGGGCGCATCCTCGTCATCACGATCAACCGGCCGCAGGCGCGGAACGCGATCAACCACGAGGTGAGTCAGTCGCTCGCCGATGCGATGGACGAACTCGACGACAGTCCGGAGCTGTCGGTCGCCATTCTGACCGGCGCGGGTGGGAACTTCTGTGCCGGAATGGATCTCAAGGCCTTCGCGGCGGGCGAGTCGGTGGCCATCGCGGGACGTGGTCTGGGCTTCACCCAGAAGCCGCCGGCCAAGCCCGTCATCGCGGCCGTCGAGGGATTCGCCCTCGCAGGCGGAACCGAACTCGTTCTCGCCACCGACCTCGTCGTCGCGTCGAAGTCGGCGAAGTTCGGCATTCCGGAGGTCAAGCGCGGCCTCGTCGCGGGCGCCGGCGGACTTCTGCGCCTGCCCAGGAAGATTCCCTACCAGAAGGCTCTCGAACTGGCGCTCACCGGCGACAACTTCACCGCCGAGCAGGCCGCGGACTGGGGCTTCGTCAATGTCCTCACCGATGAGGGCGGTGCGCTCGACGGTGCTCTCGCCCTTGCCGAGCGCATCACCGAGAACGGCCCGCTGGCCGTCGCCGTCACCAAGCGGATCATCGCCGAGTCGGAATCGTGGAGCGACGACGAGAAGTGGGACCGTCAGGGCGAGTTGCTGGCGCCGGTATTCACCTCGAAGGACGCGATCGAGGGTGCCCGCGCGTTCGCGGAGAAGCGCAAGCCCGAATGGACCGGCGCCTGAGCCTCGTCCGCAGTCAACTGCTCCTGTCAACCTGCACATGAGATCGATTTGAGGAGAACAGATGTCGTTTGAGGGTGAAGTCGTACTGGTCACGGGCGGTGCCGGTGGACTCGGCGCGGCGACGGTGCGGCGTCTGCATGCCGCCGGTGCGTCGGTCGTGATCGCCGACCTGGCCGACCGGCCGGCGAAGGAACTCGCGGAAGAACTGGGCGAGCGGGCGGTCTACGCGCGCACCGACGTGCTCGACGACGGCTCGGTGGACGCCGCGCTCGAGCAGGCGAGCGAACTCGGTGTCCTGCGTTATGCGGTCATCGCGCACGGCGGTTTCGGTGTGGCACAGCGGATCGTCAATCGAGACGGTTCGCCCGCAGAGATGAAGGGGTTCGTCAAGACCCTCAACCTGTATCTCACCGGAACCTACAACGTCCTGCGTCTCACCGCGGCGAAGCTCGCGGCCGGCGAGCCCAAGGAGTCCGGTGAGCGCGGTGCGATCGTGATGACCAGTTCGATCGCCGGTTACGAGGGTCAGATCGGGCAGACCGCCTACGCCGCCGCCAAGGCCGGCGTCATGGGTCTCACCCTGTCGGGTGCGCGCGATCTCGGCTCGGTTGCGGTGCGCCTGAACACCATCGCCCCGGGCACGATGCGCACGCCGATCATGGAATCGATGGGGGAGGAGGCGCTCACCAAGTTCGCCGCGGGTGTGCCCTACCCCAAACGACTCGGTCTCCCCGACGAATTCGCGGCGCTGGCGCAGCATCTGCTGGAGAACGGTTACATCAACGGGGAGATCGTGCGCCTCGACGGAGCGCAGCGGTTCCAGCCGCGCTGATCACAAACGCCTAACGACGACCGTCTCCGCTTGGGACGTCCCGCCGATCTCGGTTACCTTTGTTACGTCTGAGAACACTGTTAACAAAAGGGGCTACTGGTGCGTTCCTCGTGGAAGAGGCGACTGAGTGTCGTCGCGTGTGCCGTCGCGATAGCGGCGACCGGATGGGCACCGGCGGCGCTTGCCGCACCGGCGCCGGACCCGAATCGCGCCCGAATCGACACCGTCATCCACGATTCGGCCCAGCAGACGACGCTGATCGTCTACTCGGCCGCGATGCGCCGACTGGTGCCGGTCAACGTTCTGCGCCCCAACAACCGGACCAAGCCGCGTCCGACGCTCTACCTCCTCAACGGGGCCGGTGGCGGTGAGGACTCGGCGACCTGGGCGGCGAAGACGCAGTACGTGAAGTTCTTCCGCGACAAGCAGGTCAACGTGGTGACGCCCATCGGCGGTGCGTTCTCGTACTACACGGACTGGCAGCGTGACGACCCGGTCCTCGGTCGCAACAAGTGGACGACGTTCCTGACCCGAGAACTTCCCCCGTTGGTGGACAAGGAATTCAACACCACGCGGAAGAACGCGATCGCCGGCATCTCGATGGCCGGTACATCGGTGCTGAACCTCGCCATCGCCGCGCCCAGGCTCTACAAGTCGGTCGCCGCCTACAGCGGTTGCGCCCGCACCAGTGATCCGCTGGGGCAGACGTACATTCGGATGGTCGTCGCCGACCGCGGCATGGGCAACGTCGACAACATGTGGGGCCCTATCGGTTCGGCGGGCTGGCACAAGAACGACCCGTACATCAATGCCGCGAAGTTGCGCGGAACCAAGGTCTACATGACCAGTGGCACCGGACTTCCCGGCTGGTACGACCGTCTCGAGGCCCCGCTGGTCGCCGGGGATCCGTTCACGCTTGCCAGCCAGGTGGTCGTCGGTGGCGTCATCGAAGCCGCGGTCAACGAGTGCACCAAGCAGATGGCGCAGCGCATGCGCGCGCTGAAGGTCCCGCACAAGGTTCTGTTCCGTCCCGACGGCACGCATTCCTGGGGTTACTGGGAGCGCGACCTCAAGACCACCTGGCCGATGATCGCCAACGACCTGAAGTGAGCGAACCCGATCGACTGTGGGCCGACGACCTCGAGACCGGACAGGTCTTCCGGTTCGGCACGCACCACGTGACCGAAGAAGAACTGCTCGACTTCGCGCGGGCCTGGGACCCACAGGACTTCCACACGGACAAGAACGCGGCCGAGGCCGGCGCCTACGGCGGGCTCATCGCGAGCGGACTGCACACGATGTCGATCTACCAGAAGCTCGCCGTCACCTCGGTCCTGTATCGCTGGAAGGTCATCGCGGGCAAGCGTCTTGCCGATGTCGTCTTCCTGCGGCCGGTGCGTCCCGGCGACACGTTGACGGGTTCGCTGACCATCGACGCCGTCGAATTCGACGACCGCGACCGGGCGCTCGTCACGTCCACCTCGGAACTCGTCAACGTGGCCGGCAAGCCGGTGATGCGGACCGTCGTCGAGGCATATGTGCACGCCCGGCCGAAAGCCGCACCCTGAGAGGTCCGTGGCGGACTCAGCTCAGTTGGCGCGGTCTTTGAGCAGCAGCCGGACGGTCAGTTCGAGTCGATTGGTGACGTCGGTGGCCGACGCGCGTCGGGTCAGCCACTGCACGAGGTTCGACATCCACACATCGGAGAGCACGCGGGCGATCGCGAGATCCTCTTCGGTCGGCTCGCCTTCGTCGACGATGGCGCCGGCGAGGAGCCGGTCGATGATGCCGGCGACCTGATCGACCTCGGCGGTCGCCGACGCGTCGGCGAACATGAAGGCCCGGGTCATCGCCTCGGTGAGCAGCGGGTCGCGCTGCATCGCGAACGTGATCATGTCCAGGACGTGGCGCAGACGGTCGACTGCGGTGTCGCCCCGCAATTGTGAGCGGTCGACCTTCGACTCGACGCGCTCGAATTCACGCGCCAGCGCGGTCACCAGCAGGTGGACCTTGGACGGGAAGTAGCGGTAGAGCGTGCCGACCGCGACGTCGGCCTTGTCGGCGACGGTGCGCATCTGGACGGCGTCGTAGCCGCCCTTGGAGGCGAGGGCGAGGGTCGCGTCGAGGATGCGGCGACGACGTTCGCGCTGCGCGGTGGAACCGGCTTCGGGCGACGCGGCTGGGGTCGAGGTCCCGGCTGGGGTCTCGACCGCGGCATTGCCTGGTGCAGAGCGGGCCATGTGCTTTCGAACATCCTTCACGTGATCGGCGATCGGGTAGGCGAGGAACACGGGTGGCTACCCGATCACCTCCACCCATGGCATATTAGAACAGGTTCTAATTATTCCTCACAACTCGACATACAGAGGATCACTCGTGACAATCGCCACGTCTTCCGAGCAAATCGCGGTATGCCACAGCATCGAGTCCTGGGCGCGCGCCGTGAAGGTGACCGAACTCGTCCGCGCCGACATCGACAAACCGCGCGATCAGTGGACTCAGCTGTTCGGCCGGCTCGCGGAGTTCGGAGTGTTCGTGGCCGCGGTGCCGGAGGCGGCCGGTGGGCTCGGAGCGGGCTTCGTCGACGTGGCGGCCATGGTCGAACAGTGTGGCATCGAGCTGGTCCCCGGGCCCATCGCGCCGACGGTGACCGCCGCGATCGCGCTCTCCACCAGCTCCGATGCGCGGGCGCAGGAACTGCTCGACCGCGTACTCGAGGGTGCGGTCCCCGTGGTGACGCCGATCGTGAGCCACACCGCTCGGGCCGGCGTCCCGCTGTCCGACACGCTCGACCTCGGACTCGTCGGGGGCTACGCCGAAGGGGTTGCGGTCCTGGCGGCGCTCGACGTCCCGGGGCGGAACGGCCGCTGGTGGGTCATCCCGCCGGCAGTCGGGCACGCCGACATCGCGCCGGAGGCACCGCTCGACGGCACCACCTCGGTGGCCCGCGTGCAACTGTCCGGAGTCACGGCGGACGACCTCGTCGAACTGCCCGACGCGCCGCTCGTCGAGGGACTGCTGTCGGCGACGCTCGCGGCGTATCAGAGCGGGGTCACCCGCTGGGCCCTCGACACCGCCGTCGACTACGCCAAGGTCCGTACGCAGTTCGGTGTGCCGATCGGCTCCTTCCAGGCGATCAAACACATCTGCGCCGAGATGCTCTGCCGCAGCGAAGAGGTCACGGCGGTCGCCTGGGACGTGGCCAGTGCGGTCGACGATGTGCTCACCGCGTCCGACGGTGACACCGACTCCGCGCGCGAGCAACTCGAGATCAGCCGGCTCGCGGCCGACGTCGTCGTGGCGGAAGCCCCGGTGGCCACGGCCAAGGACTGCATCCAGGTGCTCGGCGGCATCGGGTTCACCTTCGAACACGACGCGCATCTCTACCTCCGGTCCGCGCTTGCGGCCCAGGCCGCTCTGGACGGCGCCCATCACGCCGCCACGACACTCGCCGACCGGGGTCTCGCGGGGGCGCGCCGACGATTCGCGCTCGACCTCTCGCGGGTCGAGGACCAGCGAGACGAGGTCCGCGCCACCGTCGCCCGCATCGCGGAGGCCGACGCCGACGACCAGCGGCGCGTTCTCGCCGAGACCGGCTATCTGACCCCGCACTGGCCGAAGCCGTACGGTCTCGGCGCCGACGCCGCGCTGCAGCTGCTCATCGACACCGAACTCGACTCGGCCGGCGTCGTCCGGCCCGATCTCGTCATCGGCGCCTGGGCGATCCCGACGATCCTGTCCCACGGCACCGACGCGCAGCGTGAACGCTTCGTCGCCCCGACCCTCGCCGGCGAGATCGTCTGGTGCCAGCTGTTCAGCGAGCCGGAGGCGGGTTCGGATCTCGCGGCGTTGCGCACGAAGGCGGAGCGCGTCGAGGGCGGCTGGAAACTGTCCGGCCAGAAGATCTGGACCTCGCAGGCGCACAACGCGCAGTGGGCGATCTGCCTGGCCCGCACCGACGCCGAGGCGCCGAAGAACAAGGGCATCACCTACTTCCTCGTCGACATGTCCTCGCCGGGTATCGACATCCGGCCGCTCCGCGAGCTGACCGGTCGCGCCAACTTCAACGAGGTCTTCCTCGACGAGGTCGTCGTGCCCGACGACTGTGTGGTCGGCGAGGTGAACAACGGCTGGCGGCTGGCGCGCACCACCCTCGCGAACGAACGCGTGGCGATGGGCGGGTCGGGTCTCGGCAAGGAGATGGAATCACTGCTGCGGCAGGTGCAGGGCATGAGGCGTGAGCTGACCGACGCCGAACGTGCGGCCCTCGGCGGTCAGTGCGCCGATGCCCATGTCGGCCGGGTCCTCGACGCCCGGGCCGCGACGCAGCAGCTCGCCGGACTCGACCCGGGCGCGCTGTCCAGCGTCCGCAAGCTCATCGGCGTCCAGCACCGACAGTCGGTGCCCGATCTCGCGCTACGACTCCTCGGCGTACAGGGCCTGGCGGCCACCGAGGCGTCGGACGCCGTCCTCCAGAATCGTTGCCTGTCGATCGCCGGTGGGACCACGCAGATCCTGAAGACCGCGGCTGCGGAACGCATTCTCGGTATGCCTCGCGGCTGACCGGTCCCATCGGCCTGAAACCGCAGATAAAACGCGATCTCTACCCTCCGGTGCGGGGACTCTGATACAACTAGAACAAGTTCTAGTTCTGTAGTTCGCGCATGGTGAGGAGACGCAGGGTGGACTTTGCCCTGGAAGGTACGGCGGTTGCGGTCCGCGACGTCGCGGAGGACGTGTTCGCACGACGACAACCCGACTGGGAGTCGACCTTCGGCAAGCGGGGTTCCGGCGAGGCGGGTACAGGCGATCAGGTCGGGGGCTTCGACGCCGAGACCTGGCGGGCGCTCGTCGACGCCGGGCTGCTCGCGTTGCCGCTGCCGGCCGACCGCGACGGTGACGAGGTCGACGAGGCGGGACTCCTCCCGCTGTTCCGACGCATGGGGCGCGCCGCTGCGGTGACCCCGGCACTGGGAACCCTGACCGCAGCCCTCGTCTTCGCGAAGGCCGGGTCCCCCGAGAACGTTGCCGATGTCTGGTCGCGATGGGGCGAGTCGCTGACGGGTGGCCGGTGGGCGGCCATCGCGATCGGCGAACACGGCGACCCGCTGACACCGACTCCCCAGACCAGCGTCCGGGGTGGGCGACTGAACGGCACCAAGGTCGGGGTCCTGCACGCCGAGGGCGCTTCGGTCCTGCTCGTCACATCCGACGCCGGCGTCGTGGCCGTCTCCCCGACCTCCGACGGTGTCACGCTCACGCGCACTCCGGCGTCGAGTGGGTGGGGCGAATACACCGTCACC
This sequence comes from Gordonia amicalis NBRC 100051 = JCM 11271, assembly GCF_000332995.1. Lineage (GTDB taxonomy): Bacteria > Actinomycetota > Actinomycetes > Mycobacteriales > Mycobacteriaceae > Gordonia > Gordonia amicalis. The sequence continues at coordinate 128,506 of NZ_BANS01000014.1, read as the reverse complement.
TTCGACGACGTCCCGGTCGACGACGCCGACGTCATCAGCCGTGAGCTGTCGGTCCTGCGGGACCGTTACCGTCTGGCGCTCTGTGCCTACGCCGACGGTCTCGTCGCCGGCGCGACCCGGCTCACCGCCGACCACGTCTCGACACGCGAACAGTTCGGCAAGTCGATCGCGTTGTTCCAGGCCGTCGGACAGCAACTCGCCGACGTCTACGTCATCGGACGGTCGATGGAGCTGTCGACCACCGCAGCGGCGTGGCGGTTGTCCGAAGGGCTCGACGCCGCAACCGATCTCGGCATCGCCGCCTACTGGCTGGCCGAGGAGATCCCGCCGACGCTGCGGACGATGACCCACCTGCACGGCGGCATCGGCGTGGACATCACCTATCCGCTGCACCGGTACTTCTCCATCGCCAAGGACCTCGCCCGCCTGGTGGGTGGCGCCGCCGTGCGACTCGACGAACTCGCCGACATCACCGAGGGCGCTGCCCCGGCCGACCGAGCACAGGGGTGAGCACATGTTCATCGATCTGACGCCCGAACAGCGCGCGCTGCGCGAAGAACTCCGGGAGTATTTCGCCGATCTCGTCACTCCAGACGAGGCCGAGATCATGCTGACCGAGCGGCACGGACCGGCCTACCGCAAGGTCATCAAGCGCATGGGCGAGGACGGCTGGCTCGGCGTGGGGTGGCCGAAGGAGTTCGGCGGCAAGGGGTTCGGTGAGATCGAACAGCAGATCTTCACCAACGAGGCCGTCCGCGCCGATGTCCCGCTGCCCTCGGTCACGCTGCAGACGGTCGGCCCGACCCTCCAGGTGCACGGCACCGAGGAGCAGAAGCGGAAGTTCTTGCCCGCGATCCTCGCCGGCGACGTGCACTTCGCCATCGGCTACACCGAACCCGAGGCCGGCACCGACCTGGCGTCGCTCACCACGACCGCGGTCCTCGACGGCGACCACTATGTGGTCAACGGGCAGAAGATCTTCACCACGGGTGGGCACGACGCCGATTACATCTGGCTCGCGGTGCGGACCGACAAAGATGCGCCCAAGCACAAGGGCATCTCGATCCTCATCGTGGACACCAGGGATCCCGGCTTCTCCTGGACCCCGATCATCACCGCCGACGGCGCCCACCACGTGAACGCCACGTACTACCAGGACGTGAAGGTCCCGGTCTCCATGCGCGTGGGCGAGGAGGGCGACGGCTGGAAGCTGATCACCACCCAGCTCAACCACGAGCGCGTGATGCTCGGCCCGGCCGGACGCATCGACGGCCTGGCGGCGCGGCTGCGTGCCTGGGCCCAGCGACCGGGACCCGACGGCACCGTCATCGCCAAGCACCCGGACGTGCGTCGGGCGCTGGCCACCATCGACGCCTACGGCCGGATCAACGAGCTGCTCAACTGGCAGGTCGCCTCCACCGGCGAGGCGATCTCCATGGCCGACGCCGCCGCGACCAAGGTGTTCTCCACCGAGCGCATCCAGACGGTGTGCCGCATGGCCAACGAGATCGTGGGGCGCTACGGCGATTTCACCGATCCGGAGACCGCGGCGTTCGTCGACTGGCTCGACGTCCAGCAGAAGCGCCACGTGGTCATCACCTTCGGCGGCGGGGTCAACGAGGTCATGCGCGACATGATCGCCACCGCCGGACTCGGACTCCCGCGAGCCAAGCGATGAGCGCACCCGAGCCGGCCGGCGACGAGGCGGTCCGTGTTGCCGCCCAGCAGATCATGGACTCGGGTGCGAGCGCACCGGTACGTGGACGCGATCCCATCAACCAGCCGATGATCAACAACTGGGTCGAGGCGATGGGTGATGAGAACCCCATCTACGTCGACGATGCCGCGGCACGCGCCGCCGGACATCCGGGCGTGGTCGCACCGCCGGCCATGGCCCAGGTGTGGACGATGCGCGGACTCAACGGAGCTCGCACCGCCGACGATCCGCTCGGCCGCGCGACCCAGCTCTTCGACGAGGCGGGTTTCACCTCGGTGGTCGCGACCAACTGCGACACCGTCTATCACCGCTACACCCGACCGGGCGAAGAGGTGTCGCTGTCCGCCGAACTCGTCGAGGTCGTCGGACCCAAGAACACCGCACTCGGCGAGGGCTGGTTCTTCACCACCCGCAACGTGTGGTCCGTCGAGGACGAAGTCGTGGCGGAGATGCGGTTCCGCATCCTGAAGTTCCGCCCGGCGGCGAAGGCCGCTGCGCCTGAGCCGGTGTCGTCGGCTCCCGATGACCTCGACCCGGCGAAGCTGCTCAAGCCGAGCGTCTCCCGCGACACGGCGTTCTTCTGGGAGGGCGTGACTGCGCACGAACTGCGCATCCAGCGCGACGGAGACGGCGTTCTGCGCCATCCACCGGTCCCGGCGACCTGGAAGCCGCGCGAGGCCGACGGTTCGGTGCCGGAGACCGACTACGTCGTCGCGTCGGGAACCGGAACCGTCTACAGCTACGTCGTCCACCGGGCGCCGAAGGTCCCCGGCCGGCAGTTGCCGTTCGTCGTCGCTCTCGTCGAACTCGACGAGGGGGTGCGGATGCTGGGTGAACTGCGCGGCGTCGCACCGGAAGACGTCACGATCGGGATGCCGGTACGGGTGACGTTCCTGGACTTCCCCGCCCGAGACGACGCCGGAACACCGGCGTGGACGCTGTACGCGTGGGAACCGGCGAGTGAAGGGGGAGAAGCGTGACCAGTGTTGCCACTCCGGTGGTGAGCGGAGGAACCACGTTGCCGCCGTCGGTCATCGACGCGACCCCGACCTTCGTCGTCGCCACGGCCCTCGCCACCCGCGACTTCCAGGACGTCCATCACGATCGCGATCTGGCGCAGGCCAAGGGGTCCAAGGACATCTTCGTCAACATCCTGACCGACACCGGCCTCGTTGAACGGTTCGTCACCGACTGGGCCGGTCCCACCGCCCGAATCCGTTCGATCGCACTGAAACTGGGTGTGCCGTGGTACGCCTACGATTCGGTCACCTTCACCGGTGAGGTCACCGAGATCGCGGACGACGGCCTACTGACGGTCGCCGTCACCGGAACCAATTCGCTCGGCAAGCACGTCATCTCGACCGTGACCCTCACCATCGGCGAGGGCTCCTCGGCGGCGAATCAACACGCGACGACGCAAGGGGAGGGGCACTGATGGGCGGGCTGTCCGGACAGGCGGCGATCGCCGGCATCGGGGCCACCGAGTTCTCCAAGGACTCCGGCCGGAGCGAGCTGCGGCTCGCGGCCGAGGCGGTGTCGGCGGCGATCGCCGACGCGGGTCTCACCCCGGCCGACGTCGACGGTCTCGTCACGTTCACCATGGACACCAACAGCGAGATCTCGGTGGCCCGTGCCGTCGGAATCCCCGAGCTGACCTACTTCTCCCGAATCCATTACGGCGGCGGCGCCGCATGCGCGACCGTCCAGCAGGCCGCGATGGCGGTCGCGACCGGAGTCGCCGACGTCGTCGTCGCCTACCGCGCGTTCAACGAACGGTCGGGACTGCGGTTCGGACAGGTGAATTCGGCGGTCGCCAACCAGGAGAACTCCTCGGGCACCGAGAACGCCTTCAGCTATCCGCACGGGTTGTCGACGCCGGCGGCATTCGTCGCGATGATCGCCCAGCGATACATGCACGACTACGGCGCCACCAGTGCGGATTTCGGCCGGATCGCGGTCGTCGACCGCAAACACGCCGCGGTCAATCCCGACGCCTTCTTCTACGAGAAGCCGATCACTCTCGAGGATCATCAGAACTCGCGGTACATCGCCGAGCCGTTGCATCTGCTCGACTGCTGCCAGGAGTCCGATGGCGGTGTCGCACTGGTGATCGTGTCGGCCGAGCGTGCCAAGGATCTGCCGAACCGGCCCGCCGTGATCTCCGCGGCGGCCGCCGGCTCCGCGGCGGATCAGTACATCATGACCAGCTACTACCGCGACGAGCTGGCGTCGTTGCCCGAGATGGGTCTCGTCGGACGCCAGCTCTGGTCGCAGTCCGGCCTCGGTCCCGAGGACATGGACATGGCCGTCCTCTACGACCACTTCACGCCGTACACGCTGCTCCAGCTCGAAGAGCTGGGCTTCTGCGGACGCGGTGAGGCCAAGGACCTCGTTCGTGAGCCCGGGGCCCTGGAGGTGGGTGGCCGGCTGCCGCTCAACACCCACGGCGGCCAGCTCGGCGAGGCCTACATCCACGGCATGAACGGCATCGCCGAAGCCGTCCGCCAGCTCCGGGGCACCTCGGTCAATCAGGTCGACGGCGCCGAGAAGGTCGTCGTCACCGCCGGAACCGGAGTCCCCACAAGTGGATTGGTGCTGACCGCATGAGCGCCGATCCGAGCACCGAATCACGACTACTTCCGCAACAAGGAGAGCGCACGATGAAGTTCAACCTCGCCGATGTCTTCGAGACGGTCGCCGATTCGGTGCCCGAGCGGATCGCGCTCAGCTACCAGGGTCGCCAGATCAGCTACGCCGAACTCGACCGGCTCTCCAACCAGGTGGCACACCTGTTCGCCGGCGCCGGGATCGGCGCCTTCGACAATGTGGCCCTGTTCCTCAAGAACAGCGTCGAGCACGTGACCTGTCTGCTCGGTCTGCTGAAGGTCCGCGCCGTGCCGGTCAACATCAACTACCGGTACACCAACGCCGAACTCCAGTACATCTTCGACAACTCCGATTCGCGTGCGATCGTCGTCGAACTCCCCGAACATCAGCGCAGCGTCGCCGCGCTGCTCGCCGAGACCCCGACTGTCCGAACGGTGTTCGTGATCGGTGACGTTCTCGAAGAACTGACCGCGGCCGCCGCGGACCTGCCCGACGGCCGCACGGTGGAGATCGTGTCCTTCGCCGACGCGGAGTCCACGCCGGACAACCGGGACTTCGAACCGCGCAACGGCGAAGAGCTGTACCTGCTCTACACCGGTGGCACCACGGGCTACCCCAAGGGCGTCATGTGGCAGCACGACGACTTCTTCCGCAAGCCGCTCTCCGGTGGCAACCCCTACGGTGATCCCCGCAAGGACCTCGAGGAGATCGGCACGGCGATCAAGGATTTCCCGTCCATCGCCTTCCTGCTGGCGGCCCCGCTCATGCACGGTGCGGCGTCGTACTCACTGTTCACGTTCTTCACCCTCGGCGGTCGCCTGGTCATCCAGCGCGACTTCGACCCGGCGGCCATCGTCACCGAGGTCGAGAAGGAGAAGGTCAACATCGTCCTCATCGTGGGCGACGCCATGGGCATGCCGCTCGTGGAAGAACTGGAGAAGCGCAAGGACGACGTGGACCTGTCGTCGATGTTCTCCATCACCTCCGGTGGCGCCATCTGGTCGCAGCACGTGCGCGACCGCATGCTCGCCGTGAAGCCGGATCTGGTGCTGCGCGACAACTTCGGTGCGTCGGAGTCGGGCAACGACGGCGAGATCCTGATGGACGACAACGGCAACCTGAAGGTGCCGCCGACCGATCGCATGATGGTCGTCGACGAGCGGCTCAACAAGATCGAGCCGGGGTCGGGCGACGTCGGGTACATCGCGCGCATCGGCAACGTGCCCCTCGGCTACTACAAGGACGAGGAGAAGACCGCGAAGACTTTCCCGACACTGCCGGATGGCACCCGGATCTCGATCCTGGGGGACATGGGAACCGTCGAGGCCGACGGCTCGATCGTCTTCCTCGGCCGCGGCTCGCAGTGCATCAACACCGGTGGCGAGAAGGTCTACGCCGAAGAGGTCGAGGCCACGCTGCACGCGCATCCGGCGATCGCCGACGCGCTCGTGGTCCCGGTTCCCGACGAGAAGTACGGCCAGCGGGTCGCCGCGGTGATCGCGCTCGCCGAGGGCGCCGACGAACCGTCGCTCGAGGCGATCCAGGATCACTGCCGGGAAACCCTCGCCCGCTACAAGGTCCCGCGCACCGTGGTCTTCGTCGACGAGGTCAAGCGCACGCCGGCCGGCAAGGCCGACTACCGCTGGGCCAAGGCGGAGGCGGCGAAGGAGAGCACGCCCGTCTAGGCCCGCTGTTCACGTCAGCTCACTCTAATCCCGCCTGGTCGAACTCGGCCTGCAGTCGCGGACGGTGACGGTTCTCCGTGCGCAGACGGTCGATCAGTTCGCTCACGGTGTTCGCAGCTGTGGTGCCTGCGGCGATGCGCCGCATGCGGGTGAGTACCCGGCTGGCCTGGCGGTAGTTGCGGGGGTGGGCGGTCGCCAGTCGTTCCTCGACGATGCGTTGCAGCGGACCGAGCGCGGCGACCGGATCGATCGTCTCGTACGCGTTGACCAGCTCCAGCCAGACCTCCTCGTCGCCAAGCTCCGATGAATGGGCTTGTTGCCAAGCGCATTCCACGTTGCCGAGCGTTCGCAGGAGGAACAGGATCAGCTCGGCCGGTCGGTCGGCGAGTTTGGTGAGGACGTCGTCGGCGAGGTCGGGCCACTCGTCGCCGGCTGCCTCGTGCAGGTCTGTCGCAGTTGCGAAGGAGGGCCAGCGGGCGAAGGTGTCGAGTCGGGTGGACAGCAATTCGGTGGGTCGGTGTTCGGATATCAGCTCCGACAGGTACCCCGCGGCAGCCTGGGATTGGAATCCAGAACCCAGATCGCTTGCTTTGCGCGCGTATTCGATGGCGAGGTCGATCTCGCCGATCTCGGCCAGCGCGATGGCCGTGTCCTGCAGGAATGCGGCGTTCGGTTGGCGGCGCGCGTGGGTGTCGATGATCTTGTCGACGTCACGATCGAGTACGGCCAGTCGCCTGTCGTTATATGCGAGCGCGAACCTCGAGCGCCCGAACTCAGCCGCCCAGGGTCGCTCGGGATCGATCACCGGCGGCCCGAGCGCCTCGCGAATTTCCTCGAGCTCGGCCCGGTAGGCGGCGATCCCGCGCTTGCCCAATGCCGGCGCGTAGGCGACCGGGTCGATGGTGAAGAAGTCGCATTCGTTGTGGAACTGGAAGTCGATCATCCATTTGACCAGTTTCGACGGCGTGGGCTTCGCGTCGACGGCGACCTGCGGATGCAGCGCCAGCAGCCCCCGGATGGCGTCTCCCATGTAGCCGCTCGAATCGTCGGCGCGCATGATCAGCGTCGTTGCCGACGCGATCGCCTTCTGCGTCACCGACAGCACGTCCTGCGGGTCGGTGCCGGAGGCGGCGGCCGCCGCCAGTCGGTCGACAGCGACGGACATCTGCTTGCCGTGCGCGGTCGAGCCGCGTCGGTGGAGATCAGCCCGCGTGCGGATGAGCGGGAGGACGTTGTCGGCGAGCTCGGACATGCCCCATTGTGGCACCGCGGCCGGACGGGGTCGAAGCCGTCGTCTTCCCCCGGGGCCCAGGAGCGATGCTGTCATCGACTCACTTCGCTTTCAGCGGTCGGTCGGTCGGTCGGTTTGGGGTGGGCGGTGCCGGCGGCAGGCCGAATCTGGTTTCTCGTCGACGAGGCCAGGCACACGCTGTGGATCAGACAGAGTGTTGGGCGCGGTGGCGCGACACAGGTTTCCCAGCCCTCGGCCGCCTCGGTGGAGGCAAACCGCAACTCCCACAACCCATGCGCGGCCGGCGGTGCGACACGATCACCCCGCTTGGTCGGACTCGCAAACCCACCCTTTTTCGGCAAATCCACCCCCTGCTCGGGGGGTGGTTCTGCCGAAAATGGGTGGGTTTGTGGGGGTTCAGGTGAGTTGGAGGGATCCCCAGAGCGCGACCACCGCGACACCCAGCGTCGCCGGGACGGTGATCGCTCCGAGCCGCAGGTACTCCCGTGAGGTCGGGGCGGCGACGTCACGATGCATGATCTCTCGCCACAGCAGGTTGGCCAGTGATCCGAAGTAGGCCAGGTTCGGGCCGATGTTCACGCCGAGGAGCATCGCCAGGACCAGGCCGGGATCGTGTGCCACCAGCGGGATCAGCAGCAGCGTCGCCGGGAGGTTGTTGACCAGGTTCGAGAGGACAGCGGCGAGTACGGCGACCAGCAGGATGCCGAGCAGCGTCGACGACGACGGGATGAGTCCGCCGATCCAGTCGCCGAGCGGGCCGTCGCGTACCGGGAGGATGACGACGCCGAGCGTGGCGACGAACCCCAGGAACGGGATGTTCACCGCGGTGATCGTGTTGCGCAGCGTGGCGACCGGGGAGCGGAACAGCGCGGGCAGCGTGAACAACACGGCGCCCACCCCGGCGACCGCGGCGAGCGGTACACCGAACGGCTCGGCGATGACGAAGGCTACGAGCAGCAGGGCCAGCGCGACCAGCAACAGTGTCGGTCGGTGAGCGTCCGGCTGGGGCTCGGCGTCCGTCTCCACCGGTGCGGACGCTCGCAGCTCATCAGCGAAGTACCACCGGAAGATCAGGTATTCGACGACGATCGCCGCGACCCACGGGGCCAGCATCACGCCGGTGAAACCGAGGAAGCCGAGACCGGTGGCCGAGAACGCCAGCAGGTTCGTCAGGTTGGAGACCGGTAGCAGGGTCGACGCGGTGTTGGCCAGATGAGCGCTGGAGAACGCGATCGGCGTGACCCGTGCACCGATGTGCCTGGCGGTCGCGACGGCGACCGGCGTCAGCAACACGATCGTCGTATCGAGGCTGAGGATGGCCGTGGTCACCGCCGCGGCGACGAACACGATGCGCAGCAGACGACGCGGTGAGGATCGGCTCCATCCGGCGAGGACCGTCCCGACCCAGGTGAAGACGCCTTCCCGGGCGCAGACATCCGCGACGACCAGCATCGCGGCGAGGAAGCCGATGGTCGGGGCCATGGTGGTGACCTCGGCGGCCGCGGCGCTGAGGTCCGTCAGGCCGAGCAGGATGAGCAGTGCCGCCACCGGAGCGGCCACCACGACCGCCGGGACACGCTGCGCGCCAAGGGTTGCGATGATCACCACCACGAGGGCAGCGATGCCGGTGAGGCAGCCGGCGATGCTGTCCACGGTGAGCACCGCAGACAGGTTACGCGATCAGTCGCGGGCGAACGTGTCGTCGACGTCCGGATCGGGACCGCGGTCGCCGGTGCGCTCGATGATGACGGGGCCTTCGACGACGCGGCGTGGCGTCAGCCAGAACAGAACTGCGGAACTCACGAGCATGATGCCGCCGAGGATCAGTGAAGCCTGCTCCATCGGTGCGTCGAAAGCGGCCTTGCTGCCGTCGGCGATCTTCTGCGCGAGTTCCGCGGACTGTGCGGAGAGCTTGTCGACGACGATGGTGGCCTCGGCGAGAGATCGCTCGATGAGAGTGCCGGCCTGTTCGGCTTGGGCGATGGTGGCCTGCCCACCCGTGGGGTCACCCGCGGCGATCTGCTGTTGTCCGGCCGCGGTCAGCTGCTCGCGGGCGAGATCGGCCGTGGGGCCGATCCGCGACTCGTATCCGGCGGCGACCATGGACCCGGCGATCGCGATGCCGATGGCCGCTCCGATCTCGCGGGCGGTGTCGTTGATCGCGGACCCGACGCCCTGATTGTCCAGCGGGGTGTTGGACATGATGGCGGTGGTGGCGGGCGCCGTGGCGAGGCCGATCCCGATCGCGATCACCGCCAGGATCGCGGCCAGCGTCCAATAGTTGTCTACCGGGATCAGACCCAGCGCAATCAGGCCGGCACCCGACAGCAGTGCGCCGGCCGCGATCACGAACTTGAGCGAATCCAGTCGCACCGCCACCCAGTTCGACAGCAGTGAGAACACACCGACGCCGGCGACGAACGGCATCAGCGCGACCGCCGACTGCAACGGCGAGTAACCGAACACCAACTGCAGTAACTGCAGGACCAGGTAGAACATGCCGAACGAGGCCAGGAACTGCACGGCCACCGACAGCGAGCCCGATCCGAATGCCCGGTTGCCGAGCAGGCGCACGTCGAAGAGCGGTGAGGCCGAACGCAGTTCGACGAACACGAAGAGTGCGGCGAGGAGGATGCCGCCGACCAGGCAGATGAGGACGAGAGGATCGGCCCACCCGCGGTGTGGGGCCTCCAGGAGGCCGAACACGACGCCGGCGATCGCCAGGACCGAGCACAGGCTGCCGGGGATGTCGAAGCGTCCGGGATCGCTGTCCTTCGACGATCCGATGGTGAAGCAGAGGAGAACGGCCACCGCGGACGAGGCGGCGAAGGTGATGAAGATCGAATGCCAGGAGAAGAACTCGAGGAGCACACCGGTCACGAGGAAGCCGGCGATCGCACCGCCGCCGGCGACGGCCGACCAGATGCTGATCCCGACGGCCCGCTGGCCGTCGGGCATCCCGGAGGTGATGAGCGACAAGGTCGTCGGCATGATCAGGGCGGCGGCCGCACCGGCGAGGCAGCGCGTGATGATCAGTTGGGTCGGCCCGTCGACCCAGATTGCGGCCAGTGATGCCAACCCGAAGAACACCAGCCCGACGATGAGGACCTCGCGACGACCGAAACGGTCACCGATCGCTCCGGCCGGCAACAGCAACGCGGCGAGGGCGAGTGTGTAACCGTCGATGATCCAGGTCATCTCGGCCGAATCGGCACCGGTGTCGATGGCGATGTCGGGGAGGGCGGTGTTGAGCGCCGCCATGGCGGCGACGACCATGCTCACCGACAGGCAGGAGACGGCCACGAGCCATGCCGAGCGTGCGTCCATCCGGATGTAGTTCGGCAATCTCATGTTCCGCCCCCGATTTCAGTGTCTGGCTCGTAGGATTGCAGGGTTGCCGATTTCCGTGTTGCGGTTTCGTTATCGCGACACGCGTGGGGTGAACCACCGCAACGTGGGTAACTTGTGACACATTTATCACTGCAGTACCTGAGGCTGTAAAGGTCGATGTTGGCCCCGGACAATCGAAAGTGGTGACAGGTCATGGCCTCACCCCACATCGCGTCGAACTCCGTCGCGTCCGCCGCTGCAGTACCCAGTACCGGCGCGACCCCGATCGCTTCCACGAACACCACCGATGTCTCGCCTGCGCGCCTCCACGTCTGGCGTGTGCTGTCAATGCTGGCGGCGCTCATCGGCGTCATCGTGACGCTCGTCGTCATCGCGTCGTCGGCGGTGTGACCGCCGACGACGCGTGACGGGGTGACTACCCGGCGTGCTTCTCGATGGCAGCGCCTACCCGCGGCAGTGCCGCGACCACATGATTCTTGGCCTTCCCGCGCAGTGAGTTGTAGGCCTTCGCCAGTGCAGGCCGGGCCGAATCGGCCTGGCCGTCGGTGACCGCCAGCAGTGCCTCGGCGGCAGGGTCGCCGTGGGCCGAGAGATGATCGCCGAAGGCGACACCGGCCGGCTTCGTATCCCAGAACGGCGCGAGTGCCGTCAGGAAGTCCTCGGCCAGCTGATCCGTGGCGCTGCGCACCACGCCGGGCTTCACCTTCTGCACCGCCGCGTAGGCGGTCTTCACAGCGGCGCCGCTCAGTCCCGACTGGTCGGCCACCTCGGCATCGATGACACCGACCAGGTCGGTCACCAGTGCGCTGCGGTTGTCGGCAAGTAGGGGCGTCAGCGAATCGCTCATGCGGTCTCCTCGTGGATATGCGACGTGGTACACGCGGACCGACTCCCGGTCCGCGTGTAGAGCGTACTGAAGACCGGTGACCGCCCGGTGACTCAGTTACGCGCACACACCACATTGGCGAGGGCCTTCGCGCCCTCCCGCTCGACGACGCTTGCGGTGGCCAGGAGACGGGCGCCGTCGTCCCAGACCTCGACCTCGAGGGTTTCGCCGGGGAAGACCACGCCGGCGAACGACGCCGAGAACTCCGCGACGGCCGCGGCGTCCCCGTCGAGCAGCTCGTCGGCGATGGCCCGCGCGACCGTGCCGTAGGTGCACAGGCCGTGCAGGATCGGGCGCGGAAAACCGGCACGCGAGGCGAACTCGGGGTCGGAGTGCAGCGGATTGCGGTCTCCGCACAGGCGATAGATCAGCGCCTGGTTGGGCAGCGTCGGGATGCGCAGGCGGTGGTCGGGTTCGCGGTCGGGGTACTCGACCTTCTCCGACCGGCCGCGCTCACCGCCGAAGCCGCCCTCGCCCTTGGCGAAGATCGACGACCGCGCGGTCCACAGCGTCTGGCCGGCGTCGTCGGTGGTCACCGACTCCTGGACGATGACGGCGGCCGAACCCTTGTCCTGGACCTCGACGATCCGCGTCCGGGTGGTCGCCTTCCCGGCCGGCGGCAGCGGGCGATGTGCGGTGACCTTCTGGCTCCCGTGGACGACCTTCGCGAGGTCGATGTCGACGCCGGGGAAGGACACCTTCGGCGGCTCGGTGGTGTGGAAACCCGCCGCGACGGTCGCGAACGTCGGCAACACCTTGGGCGCCGAATCATGGACGTACGCCAGCGACTCGGTGTTCATCGGGTCGGTCGCGGCGCCCACCGCGAGGTGATAGAGCACGACATCCGAGGCCGACCACTCGAACGAGACCTCGGGCAGCTCCGCCCCGACGGCGACGGCGGGATCGATCGGCATGTTCAGGCTCCTGTCTGCTGTGCGGGGGCGGCGGCCGCCTTGGCCGCGATGTCACTGGCGGCGAGGTAGCCGAAGACGATCGCCGGGCCGATGGTGGCACCGGGACCGGCGTAGGTGTGGCCCATGACGGGTGCGCTCGTGTTGCCGGCGGCGTACAGGCCGTCGATGACCGAACCGTCGGCGCGGAGTGCGCGACCCGAGGCGTCGGCGTTGATCCCGCCCTTGGTGCCGAGGTCGCCGGGCACCATCTTGACCGCATAGAACGGGCCCTTGCTGACCTCGCCGAGGCTTGGGTTGGGTTTGTTGGTGATGTCGCCGTAGTAGTGGTCGTAACCGCTTGCGCCACGGCCGAAGTCCTCGTCGACTCCGGATCGCGCGAATCCGTTGAAGCGTTCGGTGGTTTCGACGAGAGACTCGGCGGGGACGCCGATCTTCTCCGCGAGGGCCGAGATGCTGTCCGCCTTCACGACGACGCCCGACTCGTACCACTTCTTCGGAAGCGGCTGGCGCGCATTGATTCCCGCGAAGAGGTAGCGGTTACGGCAGCGCTGGTCGAAGATCAGCCACGACGGCACGTTCTCGCCCGGGCCCTCGCCGTGGCCGAACTCTCCGCCGTACATCTGGTGCACCGCTTCGACATACGGAAGCGACTCGTTCATGTAGCGCTTGCCGCGGGTGTTGACGATGAAGGTGCCGGGCACCGACCGTTCCGACAGTGCGAACCACGGTCCGCGCGGCAGCGGGATCGTCGGACCCCACCAGGCGTCGTCCATCAGCGAGACGGCGGCACCGATCTTGAGCCCGGCGTTGATGCCGTCGCCGGTGTTGCTCGGTGCGCCGGTGGTCCAGTCGGAGCCGATCGGCTCCCGCTGGTACTTCTTGCGCATCTCCTCGTTGTGCTCGAACCCGCCGCAGGCGAGGATCACGCCGTGGCGCGCGCGGATCTCGAATCGCTTGCCCTCGGATTCCGCGATCACGCCGACAACCCGGCCGTCCTCGGTGACGAGGTCGACGAGACCCGTGTTCAGGCGAAGCGGGACCCCGGCCTCGCGCACGCCGATGAGGAGTTCGGCGGCCAGCGCCGCACCCATCGCGATGAGCTTCTTGCCGCGGCTGCGTGCCCAGAAGAACCGGCTGCCGACCTTGGCCATGCGCAGCGGCCCACGCCAGTGACGCAGGCCGGTGTTGAGCCAGCGGTAGTCGGACTGCAGCACGACCATGTTCAGCGGCGCCTTGGTGTACTGCGGATGCAGCGTCTTCAGATCATCGCCGAGCCGGCGCGCATCGAACGGCCGCGGTTCGATCGACCGGCCGCCGAGACGTCCACCTGGTGCCTCGGGGTAGTAGTCCGAGTAGTTCTTCACCCACTCGAGGTCGAGGGGTGCGTGCTCGAGGAGAAAGTCGAGTGCTTCGGGTCCGCGGTCGATGTAGGCGTCGATGCGGTCCGCCGGTGCGTGCTCGCCGATGATGGCGTGCACGTACTCGCGCGCCTTCTCCGGCGTATCGCTGACGCCGTCGCGCCGCAGCACCGAGTTGTTCGGGATCCACACGCCGCCGCCGGACCGCGAGGTCGAACCGCCCCAGTAGGGCGACTTCTCGATCAGGACGGTGTTCAGGCCCTTGCGGGCCGCGGTGATCGCGGCGGCCAGACCTGCACCACCTGCGCCGACGACGACCACGTCGTAGATCTCGGGTTCGGTGCTGGTCTGTTGTGGATCGGTCGAGCCGGCCATGGGGTCCCCTTCGTGCGCGCAGCTGGAACGTGTTCTACCTGAATTAGAACACGTTACAGAAATGGGGCGCCAGGGGTGGCCGGGTGCAGTGTGTGACCGGCGATCACGTCCCACGGATCCTCGCCGTCGTCGAGGATCTCGCCGGCGAGGGACTCCGCCCAGTCCTGATCGGTGCCATATCGGTCCGACCAGGTCCACAGTCCGGTGGTGAACCGCCCCAGGCTGTGCTCCGAGGTGAAGCCGATCGCGCCGTGGATCTGGTGTCCGGCGGACGCCACCTCGGTGGCGTACCGCGAGGTCACGACCTTTGCCGCCGCGACGGCAGTGCGGGCTCGCGCCGGGTCTCCCGACGTGGACTCCACCGCGGCTCGCGCAGCGGTCTTCATGAGTGTGGTCTGCGCGGCCATCTCGGCCAGCCGCTGCTGGATGGCCTGGAACTTCGCCAGGGGACGCCCGAACTGGGTGCGTTCGGAGGCGTATCGGACCGTGAGCTCGCGGACCGCGCGGGCAGCCGCGGCCAAGGCGACGGTGTAGGCGAGCGCACCGCGCCGGTGCAGGTCGTCGACGCCGACGGGGGAGGGCGCGGAGAACGTCGCCTCGGCATCCCGAAAGACGATGTCGCCGTACGACACTCCCTGGAGGTCGGTTCCCGGTTCGATCTCGACCCCGGCGGCTTCGCGGGCGATGACGGCGACCAGCGGGCCGTCGGGTCCGGTCGTGAGGGCCACGATCACATCGCTGCCGTCGGCATGTGCCACACCTGTTGCCGTGCCCGACACCAGGATTCGATCCCCGTCGGTGCGGACGCCGGCGTCGTCGATCACTGCGACCGTCGCCGTCGAGTCGCCGAGCGGATGTCCGACGCCGCCGGCCAGCCACGACGCGAGCAGCGCGTGTTCGAGATAGGGGGTCACCGCCCCGGCTTCGGTGAGGGTTTCCAGGACAGCCAGTGCATCACCGAGCTCACCACCGTGCCCGCCCGCGTCCTCCGGGACGTCGACGCCGGTGAACCCGGCCTCGACGACGGCGGCCCACACGGCCGCGTCGGGTGCGGCGACCGGTGTTTGCGTGTCGGCCGGGATGCGGAGGAGCATCGCGGCGATGGTCGCCTGGAGATCGGCGGCGAGGTCGGTCATCGAATCCCCAATCCGCGCGCGACGATCCCGCGCAGGATCTCGTTGGTCCCGCCGCGAAGCGTGAACGCCGGTGTGTGCAGAACGGATTGGGCCAGAAGACGTTCGAGGTGTGTACCGCCTTCGCGGCGCGGCACGATTCCGGAGGCGTCGCGGATGGCCGTCACCAGATCGCCCTCGAACGTCGAGCCGAGATCCTTGACCATGGCGGCGAGCACATCCGGCTTCCCTCCGTCCGACAGCTCGCGCGCCACCTGCCGCGACATCTGGCGCAATGCCCACGCCTGCGCCGTCAGTCGGCCCAGCGTCACCCGCTGGTTCGGGGTGGCTCCGTGCTCCCGCAGATGATCGCTCCACGCGCGCAGCAGCGGCAGTGTGCTGAGGTAGCGCTCCGGTCCGGAACGCTCGAAGGCCAGTTCGCTCATCACCTGCTGCCAGCCGTGTCCGCGACGTCCGAGCAGTGCCGACGAATCCACGACCGCGTCGTGGAAGACCACTTCGTTGAAGTGTGCCTGCCCGTCGATGCTCCGGATCGGCCGGATCTCGATGTCCGGATGGGGCAGGTCGACGACGAACTGCGACAGTCCCTGCTGCCGGTCGTCGGGCGTGCCGTCCGTGCGGGCGAGCAGAACCATCGCGTGGGCGATGTGGGCGCCGGTGGTCCACACCTTGGTGCCGCTGATCGTCCACGAATCACCGTTGTCGGTGGCTCGTGTCCGGACGCCGGCGAGGTCGGAACCCGCATCGGGTTCGCTCATGCCGATCGCGAAGTAAACGGTGCCCGTCGAGATCCCCGGGATGTAGCGGCGTCGTTGCTGCTCGGTCCCGTTGGACAGGATGCCGGGCGCCATCTGCCGGTCGGCGATCCAGTGCGCGGCGACCGGGGCGCCGTGCGCCAGCATCTCCTCGGTGACGACGAACCGCTCGACCGGAGTGCGTCCCCGGCCGCCGTAATCGGTCGGCATCGTCATACCCAGCCAGCCGCGTTCGCCGAGCCGGCGGCTGAAGGTGGGGTCGAAACCCGTCATCCAGCTGTCGACGTCGGGAGTGAATGCACCCGAATCGATCTCGGCGCGCAGGAACTCGCGGACCTCGGCGCGCAATGGGGAGAGCTGAGCGTCGGTCACGACCGGCCGGGCCCCCGCGACGACCAGTTCTGGCCTTTGCGCGCCATCGACCACATCTGGGTGCCGCGTTCGATCTCGATCGCCGAATCCCAGGTCACCGCGGGCGGACCCAGCTCCAGTCGCACGCTCGACATGACCTTTCGGGTCAGTTCCGGGTCGCGGGCCGCGGGACCGGTGAGACCGTCCACGATCGCGGGGATCTCCTCGACCGGGGCCGCCGCGTAGGCGAGTCCTCGAGCGACGGCTTCGTTGCCGGTGAGCGCTTGACCGCAGGCTGCGAGCGCGATCGTGTCGGCACGTCCCACCGCGCGGTTGAGCAAGGTCAGGTGACCGCCGCCGGGATGGATGCCGCGGGCAAGGAATCCGCTGTCCAGAACCGCGTCGGGGGTGGTGACGAGCAGGTCGACCGCCAGGGCCAGGTTGAGGCCCGCACCGACGGCACCGCCCACGACGACCCCGATGGTGGGGACCGGAAGGGAACCGACACGAACGAAGGCGGCGTACACGGCCGACAACTGCTTCACCGACTCCGGCGCCGCCGGATCGGCCGAGGCGCCCGCGAGGATTCGGGTGTCCGCGCCGCTGCAGAAATAGGAACCCGTGGCGTCGACGACCACCGCGCCGATGGTCTCGTCGTCGACCACCTGATCGCAGAACCGCTCGATCGCCGCGGCCATCTCGAGGGTGATCGCATTCTTGCGGCGCGGGTTGTCGAGCGTCAACCGGCCGATACCGCCGTCGAACGAGGTGAGCACGGCGGCGTCGGCGGTGGGGCTCTCGGGATTCGGGGCGTCGGGACTCATGGGGAGAACGGTAGTCGTCCGCGGGGCGCTCGCGTAGGCGCCACGCGAATTGCGCACGGGGCTCCTGCACGAGTGGAACATGTTCTAAACTAGAACACGTTCACATTGGGAAGGTGAGGGCACAATGGCGGTTGACCAGCAGGTTCGCGAGAAGATCGCTGCCGAGCTCTGGCAGGCGGAGGTCTCCGCGACGGCTATCGACCGTCCCACGGACTCCCATCCGGAACTCGATGTGGTCGATGCCTACGAGATCCAGCTGATCAACATCCGCAAGCGTCTCGACGCCGGCGCGAAGGTCGCCGGGCACAAGGTCGGCCTCGCATCAGAGGCGATGCAGAAGATGATGGGCGTCGACGAACCTGATTACGGCCACCTCCTCGACGAGATGCAGTATTTCGAGGAGACCCCCATCGACGCGAAGAAGCTGTGCTTCCCGAGGGTCGAGGTGGAGGTCGGGTTCATCCTGGGCGAGGATCTGCCCGGCGAGGGATGTACCAACGAGGACGTGATCGCGGCAGTCGAGTGGGTGGTGCCGTCGATCGAACTCATCGACTCCCGGATCAAGGACTGGAAGATCACGCTGTGCGACACCATCGCCGACAACGCCTCGTCGTGCGGCTGGATTCTCGGGCATCAGCGAGTCCCGATCAGCGAGATCGACACCGCGGACATCGACGCCGTCCTGCATCGTAACGGGGAGATCGTGGCGAAGGGCAATTCGTCTGCGGTGCTGGGACATCCGCTGAATGCGGTGTCGTGGCTGGCACGCAAGGTCGACAGCTTCGGCGTCCGGCTTCGCAAGGGAGACGTCATCCTGCCCGGCACGGCGACGCGGGCCATCGACATCTCATCGGGTGATCACTTCGTGGCCGAGTTCGCCGGTCTCGGCTCGGTCACCCTCGACTTCACCTGACATACAACAGACTTCACTAGCAGAAGGAGGATCCACGTGGCGGCGAAACTGACCGCGGCGATCATCGGATCGGGCAACATCGGCACCGATCTGATGTACAAGCTGGAACGTTCGGAGGTCATCGAACCCCGTTGGATGGTCGGCATCGACCCCGAGTCGGAGGGTATGAAACGTGCCGCCGACCACGGGCTCATCACGATGAGCGGCGGCGCGGACGAACTCCTCGGGTCGCAGGACAAGCCCGACCTGATCTTCGAGGCCACGTCGGCGTACGTGCACCGTGAGTACGCACCCAAGTACGAGGCGGCCGGCATCACCGCGGTCGACCTCACCCCGGCGGCCGTCGGACCCGCCGTGGTCCCGCCGGCCAACCTGCGCGAACACCTCGACGCCCCGAACACCAACATGATCACCTGCGGCGGGCAGGCGACGATCCCGATGGTGCACGCCGTCTCGTCGGTCGTGCCGGTGCCCTATGCGGAGATCGTGGCATCCGTGGCCTCGGTCTCGGCCGGTCCGGGCACGCGCGCCAACATCGACGAGTTCACCGCCACCACGTCGGCCGGTGTCGAGACGATCGGCGGCGCGCAGCGTGGCAAGGCGATCATCATCCTGAACCCGGCCGACCCACCGATGATCATGCGCGACACCATCTTCTGCGCCATCCCCGAGGATGCCGACACCGATGCGATCGCGGAGTCGATCCACCGTCGGGAGAAGGAGATCCAGGCCTACGTGCCCGGCTATCGCCTGCTGCAGGACCCACAGTTCGACCCGCCGAGCGTCCTGAACGGCGGCTTCGCGCGCGTGTCGATCTTCGTGGAGGTCGAGGGAGCGGGCGACTTCCTGCCGCCCTACGCCGGAAACCTGGACATCATGACCGCCGCCGCGACCAAGGTCGGCGAAGAACTCGCAAAGAAGAAGTTGGGAGTCCCCGCATGAGCACCAACGTGGTCACCACCCCGCGCGACCTGAAGCTGATGGCCAACGCGCGCAAGTACTCCGACACCCTCGACATCCGCATCACGGACTCCTCGCTGCGTGACGGCAGTCATCACAAGCGTCACCAGTTCACCGAGGAGGAGGTGCGCGCGATCGTCGGTGCGCTCGACGAGGCCGGTGTGCCGGTCATCGAGGTGACCCACGGTGACGGACTCGGCGGCTCGTCGTTCAACTACGGGTTCTCCAAGACCCCGGAGCAACAGCTGATCAAGGCGGCCGCGGAGACCGCGAAGCGCGCCAAGATCGCCTTCCTGATGCTGCCCGGCCTGGGCACGAAGGACGACATCCGGGCCGCGCAGGACAACGGCGGCCAGATCTGCCGCATCGCCACCCACTGCACCGAGGCCGACGTCTCCATCCAGCACTTCGGTCTCGCACGCGATCTCGGACTCGAGACCGTCGGCTTCCTGATGATGAGCCACAGCCAGCCGCCGGAGGTCATCGCCAAGCAGGCCCGCATCATGGCCGACGCCGGATGTCAGTGCGTCTACGTCGTGGACTCCGCGGGTGCGCTCGTGCTCGAGGACGTCACCGTGCGGGTGGAGGCACTGGTCGCCGAACTCGGCGACGACGCCCAGGTCGGGTTCCACGGTCACGAGAACCTCGACATCGCGGTCGCCAACTCGGTCAACGCGATTCGTGCCGGCGCCCAGCAGATCGACGGGTCGATCCGACGCTTCGGAGCCGGCGCGGGGAACACGCCCACCGAGGCCTTCGTCGGGGTGTGCGACAAGCTCGGAATCACGACCGGCGTCGACTTCATGAAGATCGCCGACGCCGCGCAGGACGTGGTTCGCCCGGCGATGCCGTCGGAGTGCCTGGTGGACCGCCCGGCGATGATGATGGGGTACGCCGGCTGCTACAGCTCGTTCCTCAAGCATGCCGAGGGCCATGCCGAACGCTACGGCGTCTCGGCGGCAGAGATCCTGCTCGAGGCCGGCGCCCGCAAACTCGTCGGCGGCCAGGAGGATCAGCTCATCGACATCGCGCTCGAGCTGAGGAAGAAGCAAGACGCCAATGCCGGTGTCTGAGAACGCCGACGGTTCTGGTTTCGACCCGAAGCGGTACGGCCCGTGGGCGGTGATCGCCGGTGGATCCGAGGGTGTGGGTGCTTCGTTCGCCCACCAGCTCGCCGACGCCGGGATCAACGTCGTACTGATCGCGCGCAAGCCCGGACCCCTGGAGGAGACGGCTGAGGAGGTCCGCGCCCGCGGTGTGCAGGCGCTGACCCTGTCGGCCGATCTCACCGATCCGTCGGTCATCGACGAGATCATCTCCGTCACCGACGATCTCGATGTCGGCCTGTTCATCTACAACGCCGGTGCCAACACATATGGCAACGACTTCGTCGAGGGCGACCTCGAGAGGTTCCAGACCGTCATCGATCTCAACATCACCGCCCAGCTGGCGCTCGTGCACCACTTCGGTGCGCGGTTGCGGGCGAGGGGGAGTGGCGGGTTGTTGCTCGTCGGTTCCATGAGCGGCTACCTCGGCGGCAAGCATCTCTCGATCTACGGTGCCGTGAAGGCCTTTGGGCGCGTGTTCGCCGAGTCGCTCTGGCTCGAGCTGCGTGACCACGGCGTCGACGTGCTCGAGCTCGTGCTCGGCGTGACGCGCACGCCGGCCATGGAGCGGGCGGGGATGAACCTCGGAGGGCCGCTGAAGGCGAGCGAGCCCGAGGACGTCGCGCGCGAAGGACTCGAACATCTCGCCGACGGCCCGGTGTGGGTGGCCGGCGGCAACGCGCGTCGAGTGTAGAAGATCAACGGTCCCGACCGCCGCAGCCTGATCCTGGCCCAGCACGAGGCGATGCTGAAACTGTTCCCGCAGAAGGCGGCCGCCTCCGCGGCGCCGACGCGGAGCTGAGAGTGCGCCTCGGCATCACCAGCCCGATCGTCACGCGGCTGCCCGGTGTCGCCGGTGAATGGGAGGCGACGGCGGGGATCGCCGAACTCGCCGATATCGGCGCCGCCGCAGACGAACTGGGTTTCGAGTACCTGAGCTGCAGTGAACACGTGGCCGTGCCCGCCGAGATCGCCGCGCAGCGTGGTGGAACCTACTGGGACCCGTTGTCCACCTTCGGGTTTCTCGCCGGCCGTACCCGGAGCATCCGGTTCCTCACCCAGGTGCTGGTCCTCGGCTACCATCATCCCCTGGCCATCGCGAAACGGTACGGGACCCTGGACGCCATCAGTGGTGGCCGCGTCACTCTCGGTGTCGGAGTCGGTTCGCTGCGTGAGGAGTTCGAGCTCCTCGGCGTCGAGTTCGAGGGCCGGGGCGAACGTGCCGACGACGCCCTGCGCGCTCTCCGGGCGTCGCTGTCGGCATCCGAGCCGGAGTATGCGGGCACCCATTACCGGTTCGGAGGACTGATCGTCGAACCGTGCGCGATGCAGGAGCGTCTCCCGATCTGGGTGGGCGGGCGAACGCAGCGGTCGCTCCGCCGGGCAATCGATCTGGGAGATGGTTGGGTTCCTTTCGGGCTGAGTCGATCCTGGCTCCGGGAGATGCTCGAATCGGTCGAGGTGCCGGACCGCTTCGAGATCGTTCTCGGTGCCGGGCCACTCGATCCCGAGGATGCCGACCGCACGACCGTCGACCTGGAGAAGATCCACGCCGCCGGTGCCACGATCGTCGGCGTGACGATCCGGGCATCGTCGGCCGACCACTACATCAGCCAACTGCGACGACTCGCGGAGCTGGCCGGACTGGAGGGGCGATCACCGTGACGGTCGAACAGCGACTGGCGCAGCTCGAGGACACCGTGCGGCTTCTCGCCGACGAACGGGAGATCACGCGACTGGTCACCGCCTATGGGCCACTCGTGGACAGCGGGGACGCCGACGCGGTGGCCGCACTGTGGACACCGGACGGCATCTACGACGTCGACGGCCTCTTCATGCACGGCCGCGACGACATCGTCGCGATGGTCCGCTCCGATGCCCATCAGGGTCTCATCGCCCGTGGATGCACCCACCTCCAGGGCGCGGTCCACGTGAACGTCGAAGGCGACGAGGCGATCGCCGCGAGTCACTCACTCCTGGTCATCGCCGGTGACAAGGGTTTTCGCGTCGTCCGCGCGACCGCGCACCACTGGAGGTTCGTGCGCACCGATGCGGGCTGGAAGGTCGCACGGCGAACGAGTCGTGCTCTCGACGGGACCCCGGACGCGCACCGGCTTCTCAACCAGGGGGTGCACGGGACCGACGTCGGGGACCGAAACGTGCCCTGAGTGCTCAGGAACGCCCGATGTGTGACAGGAAGTCACGCGCGGCGCCGGCGGTGGGCTGTGGACCCGACAACCACACCGCGCGCAACGGACGCTCGAGGTCGAGATCGTCGACCGGGATGCGGATCAGCCGGCGGTCGAGGTCGTCGGCGACCGACAGATTGCTGAGCACCGCCGGGCCGGCACCCGCGATGACCGCCGCGCGAACAGATGCCGTCGTCGACAGTTCCAGCACCGGAGCGGTGACCTCGCGCGAGGGTCCCAGCGCTCGGGTCAGTGCGCGTTCGAAGAACTCGCGTGTGCCCGAACCCTCTTCGCGCGTCACCAGTGCGGTGTGGGCGAGGTCGGCGGCCACGATGCGACGGCGGACGCGTGTCCACGGATGACCGGGCGGCACGACGACGACCAGCTCGTCACGCGCGATCGTCCGGCTTCTGAGACCCGGTGCCACGCGAGGTCCTTCGACGAACCCGAGTTCGACCTCCCCGTCGCGCACCAGCGTGCAGACCTGGTCGGAGTTGGCGGCGGTGAACGACACCTTCGGCGCGGGGTCGTGCTGGGCCGCGAACGACACGAGCCATCGCGGAAGGAGATGCTCGGCGACGGTGAGACTCGCGGCCAGCCGCAGCTGATCGCGTCGTTCCAGGCGCAACGCGGAGAGACCGGCATCGAATTCGCCAGCCAGTGTGAGCAATCGGTCCGCCCACTCGGCGACGAGCCGCCCGGCCTGAGTCGGTACCGATCCGCGCGGCGTTCGGGTCAGTAGTCCGACGCCGAGCTGGGTCTCCAACGCACGGATGCGTGCCGACACCGCCTGCTGGGTGATACCGAGTTCCGACGCCGCGCATTGAGGCTGCCGGTGCTGACGACCGTCTGCAGGGTCTCCAGCGATGCGAGGTCGGGCATCCGGGGACTGAGCACCATCGACCGAGGGTACAACCGTTCGTGGTACCCCGGCTACAAGCCCGGTTTGTATCCTCTCAACGATTTGGGTGCTACCGGCCGTCGGGCATCGCCGGGATCGTGGTGGACATGACTACGATGACCGCGTCGGCGACCGGCATACCCGCCCGGACCACCTGGTTCCCGCCCAACTGGTTCGCGGCCGTGATGGGTACGGGGGTCATCGCGATCGCCGCGCACGGCCTGCCGTGGCAACCGGCCGGTCTGAGTGCCGTGGCCGTCGGGTTCTGGCTGCTGGCCGGCATCATCCTCGGAAGCGTGGTCGCGGCCACGATCGGCCACTGGAGGGCCGACCCGGACATCGCCCGCGGCCACCACGAGCACCACATCGTCGCGCATTTCTACGGTGCGGTGCCGATGGCGATCATGACCGTGGGGACCAGCACCCTCGTGGTGGGCGCCGGGATCGTCGGCCCCGACCTCGCCCTCGGCGTCGACATCGTGTGCTGGATCGTCGGCACGGTCGGCGGCGTGGTCACCGCGCTGGTCATCCCGTATAGCCACCTGATCCTCGGTCGCGCCGGCGTCGACGACGCTTTCGGCGGCTGGTTGATGCCGGTCGTGCCGCCGATGGTGTCGGCGTCGGCCGCGGCGATCCTGTCGGGTCAGCTCGACCCCGGGTGGACGCGGGACCTGGTACTCGGCATCGGATGCGCGATGTTCGGTCTGGCGGTGCTCGCCGCCACGCCCATCCTGGTCATGCTCGTCCGGCGGTTCCGCACCGGGGACCACGGCGTCGCACACATGGTGCCGACCTGGTGGATCGTGCTGGGCCCGCTCGGGCAGTCGGTCACGGCGGCCTGCCTGCTCGCGCATGCGGCGCAGCACGCAGTGCCCGCACCGGTCGCGGGTGCCATGCACGAGTTCGCGGTCGCTTACGGTCTGGCCGTCTGGGTGGCGGCAACGGCGTGGATCGGTGTCGCCACCCGGATCACCGTCCGCACGGCGCGCGCGGGGATGCCGTTCGCAATGACCTGGTGGTCGTTCACCTTCCCGGTGGGTACCTACGTGACCGGCTCTTCCGCGCTGATGCTCACCCTGGGCTGGACGGTGTTCGAGATCGCGGCGATCGCCGGGTTCTCGGTGCTGGTGGCCGCCTGGCTCGTCGTCGCCGCCCGGACCGCCAGAGGTGTCGTCTCCGGCGAACTCCTCCGCCTGCCGGGATAGTCCCGCGATCCGGGCGCTGTGTTGCGAGGCCGGTTGACGCCGCGAGGCGGGTTGACGTTGCGAGGACGGTTGACGCCTGCCGGGTACGACAGGATCATCGGAGACGCACCACCGGAAGGTCGCGCCCGGACACACCTTGTGCCGAGCACCCAGCTACCGGAAGGAGTCCCCATGGCAGCCGCACAACCGTGGACCGAAGGAGAAGCGAACGACGCCGACGTCGTCGAGCAGACGATGCCGGCCGAGCCCGTCGACGAGGAGGCTCCCGCCGACTCCGAGTCCGAGTCCGAGTCCGAAGGGCCGGACATCGCCCTGGAAGCCAACGTCGCGGACGTCGTGGAACAAGCCACCGATGTCGGCCCCGACGACTCCGACGAATACCCGCCGGGCGATCGGTAGAGAACACACGCACAGAGCGCGCATCACCTCCACCGATCGCGCCGTGTCACATCCCGGCCGGCGGATGTCCCAAGCAGATCAGCGCGCCCATCGGGTCCTTGATCGCCGCGAGCGTCCCGTACGGGGTGTCCTCACCGGGCATCAGGATCTCACCGCCGAGGGATTCGACCTGCTTGACCGTCGCCGCCACGTCGTCGACGGTGATGTAGATCTGCCAGAACGACGGCACCTCCTCGGGAAACAGCTTGGCGGCGTCCATGATCCCGGCGTAGGACTCCTCGCCGTAGAAGATCTGTCCGTAGTGGTCGGGCCCGATCGCGTCGGGGTCGCCGCCGGTGCCGACCTCCTCGATGCGCGCGCCGAGCACCGTCCGGTAGAAGTCGAGTGATCTGGCGTAGTCCTTGGACTGACACTCGAACCAGTACGGGGTGCCGTGATCCCCGTACTCGGAGTACCCCTTGTGCTGATTCGGTTGCCAGAAGCCGATGACCGCGCCCGCCGGATCGGTCGCCACCATCATCGTGCCCTCTTCGCCGATCGGCATCGGTGGGACCATGATGCTGCCGCCGGCCTGTTCGACGGCGTTCGCGGTGGCGTTCGCGTCCTCGCTGTGCAGGTACACCGACCAGATGTTCGGCGGTCCGGCCTCCTCCATCGCAGGACTCAATCCGGCGACCGGCTTCCCGTTCTTGGTGAAGTTCCGGTATCCGCCGAACTCCTCGCTGGGTTCCTCGGTCTCCCACCCGAAGATCTCCCCGTAGAACTGCTCGGCCTTCGCGGTGTCGCTGCTCATGAGGTCGAACCAGATCGGCGCCCCGGACGGGGCTGCGTACTCGGCCATGTTCTCGTGTCCCTTCGTTTGCCATGCGGAGTGTTGCTGAACGACTGAGGTGGAGACTCTCAGCGTCGCGCAATCTCATCGCTGCGACAGCGGGTTCGGGCGCTGACGGGAGACCGATATCGGGGCGTGATTTCGACACGGCGCCTCGCTGCGCTCGGTGCCGGCTCAATCAGCGGGGGAACGGCGCCTCGCTGCGCTCGGTGCCGGCTCAATCAGCGGGGGAACGGCGCCTCGCTGCGCTCGGTGCCGGCTCAATCAGCGGGGGAACGGCGCCTCGCTGCGCTCGGTGCCGGCTCAATCAGCGGGGGAACGGCGCCTCGCTGCGCTCGGTGCCGGCTCAATCAGCGGGGGGAGCGGCTCGTGGCAGGCTCCTCGCCTACTCATTCAGCGGGGGTGGCGTTCCTCTGCCGGCCGAGTAGCGCCGACCGAGCGGAGCGAGGACGCCGCGTATCGAGGTCGCGCGGTGCCGGCTCGATCAGCGGGGTCGGGGGAGATGGCAACCTGGGTGGCATGACGACAGAACCGGGCATCGTCGCCAGACTTCGCATTCTGGTGTGGCCTGCCGCCCTCGTCGGTGGACTCCTCCTGGTGCTGTTCGCACAGGTGGAGTGGGGAAGCACCGACGAGGGCGTGCAACCGTCCATCACCGGGCTCGGACGGGTGACCGTCCCGGGGGCGAGCGATGAGGACGTGGCCTTCTTCTTCGAGGACAACACCGACCGGCCCGGTCTGAGCGTGGTCGTCCTCGGTGCGGTCATCGCAGTTGTCGCCGCGTTGGGGTGGTGGCGCGCACGTCTCCGTCCGGCGGCGATCGGTGTGATCGGCCTGGCCTCGGTCATCGCCGCGGTCGTCGGGATCCGGACGTTGGGTGATCCGGCCGCGCACCTGTTCTCCGACCGGGTCACCGAGGCCCTCGACCTCGAACTCCCGACGATGCAGCCCGGTTACGGACTGATCGGCACCGTGGTGGTCGCGGTGCTGTTGCTCGTCGTCGTGGGGTTCGCGGTGGTGACCTCGGTGTGGCCCGGACGGTCGCCTGATGCCGACCGGGTCAGCCGAAACGACGAATCGTCTTGATGGGTCCCATGTCCTTGACCTTGGTGAAGCCGATGGGTTTGCCGGTGGTGTAGGCGTTGAACAGTCGGCCGCCACCGGCGTAGATGCCGACGTGTCCGGCGTCGCGGCCGAAGATGATGATGTCGCCGGGGGCGAGGGCGTTGAACGGGATCGCGTTGCCGACCTTCGCCTGTTGCTGGCTGGTCCGGGGCAGTTTGACGCCTGCGGTGTAGAACGCCCACTGCACCAGTCCGGAGCAGTCCCAGGAGTGCGGTCCGGTGCCACCCCAGCGGTACGGCTTGCCGATCTGGGTCATCGACGCGGCGAGCGCGGTCAAGCCGGTGGGGGTGGGCACGGGGAGGTAGATCGGCACCGATCCCGTCGAATCGCTGGAGCCGGAACTGGAACCCGCTGCTGCGGCCTTTCCGGCATCAGCGAACGGCGAGCCGGCGAACGGTGCCGCGACAGCCAACGCGGCGGAAAGAGCACCAGCACAGGTGACCCGCGTACAGCGGGTTCGCAAATCGGACATGATGATCAGATTGGCCGACCGGATGCCCGCGTGTCGCCGATAGTTCTCGACGTGTGATGAAGGTGTGACCGTTGTGATGCGTGGGATGAGTGTTAATCAATGTTCCACATGAGGCTCAAAAATGGCATGTCACCAATATCCGTCGGGATCGGTCGTAGGCGATTCGGCGGGAATGATTCCCTCCGCGACCCCATGATCGATACTCGCCGACAATCGGACGCAGGTCGGCATCATCGCACCCGGGAGCAGAGGTCCGTTCCCGTCGTCGCCGCCGGCACGCATCTGCTCGAGGCCGAGGCATCGGCTCCGGGCGTCGGCGTTCCACTGCACGCTCGTGTGAAACGAGCTGGTCTTCTTGACCAGCACGCACGCGTGGCAGGCGCGGCATTCGATCTCGCGCATGCCGCCCTGCAGGTAGTGCTCGCGATCGCGCTGTGTTGCCGCATGGACCCGGGCCGCCCGGTCGGGATCGTCGCCGAAATCGGGTGCCTTGGCCCAGTGTGCGCGTGCCGCGGCCCGGGTCATCGTCAGACCTGCGCCTTCTCCGAGGAGTCCGCGGCGCCGTCTGGCGATGTCTCGGTCCCTGCCTTGTCGGACTCGGCCTTCTCGGCTTCCTGACGCCGGAGGTTCTCCTGGATCTCGGCGTTCCAGCTCTCGAGCGCCTTCGAGGTGTCGATCTCGTACTCGAACCGGCCGGTCATCTCATCGGTGACGTCGGCCTTGTCGACGTAGAACTGCTCATACCAGCGTCGGAGCTGGTACACCGGGCCGTCTTCCTCGACGAGGAGCGGGTTGTCGATGCGGGTCTTGTTCTTCCAGATCTCCACGTCCTGCAGGAAGCCGACCTCGACGCCGGAGCTGATCTTGGTCGCCATCTTCGCCGCCTGCTCGGCGGTGAGTCCCTCGGGAACCTTCGCCATCACGCCGTACATCAGGACGAAAGAGTTCTCGTCGATCGGGTAATGGCAATTCGTCAGAATCGTCTCGACGGCGTAACCCCCGTAGTACTGGACCATCGGGTTCAGCATGTAAGACGGTCCGTAGTAGGCGGCGATCGATTCGAGCCGGCTGTCGCCGTAGTTGGTGCCGAGCGTGACATCAGGGCGCCCATGCGAATTCATGTACTGGGCGGCGATCTCGCCCTCGAAGACATTCTTGAAATAGTCCGGCAAAGCGAAATGCACGTAGTAGAAGTGCGCCATGTCGACGACGTTGTCGATGATCTCGCGACAGTTGGAGCCCTCGATGACGATCCGGTTCCACGTCCAGTCGGTCCACTCCTCGGAGCCGAACTCGGCCAGCTCGGGGATGATGACCTCGTCCGGCGGCGGGTTGCCCTCGGGGTCGTTGTAGACGAAGACCTGACCGTTGCGGACCATCGACGGCCACGACCGGGTCTTGGCCAGCTTGGGGTTGCGCTTGGCATACGGCACGCCGGCGCAGCGGCCGTTGCCCTTCCAGAGCCAACCGTGGAACGGGCACGCGACGTTGTCGCCGGAGAGCTTGCCCTGCGAGAGGTCACCGCCCATGTGACGGCAGAAGGCGTCGAGGATGTTCAGCTCACCCTTGGTGTCGACCCAGACGACGAGTTTGGTGCCGAAGACCTGGACGGAGTGGGGTTCGCCGTCGTCGTACTCGCTCTTCAGGCCCAGGCAATGCCACCCGCGGGCGAACCGGGTGGGCGGCGCGCCGGTGTCGATCTCCCGGATACCCACCTCGGTGTCGGGTGCAGATGACATAAGCCCTCTCCTGTCTGTGACTGGTGTCGCATCGAACCTCTGCTGCCAATACTAGAACACGTTTCAAAAACATTGGACGGATCGTCCCCCAGATCGGCGATAGGTGCTGTACATGGGCATAAAGTCCCAGTGCTCGACAGAAATGAGAACGTGTTCTAATCTCGAACTCGATGAGTAAGCGGCCGGTACATCCGGCCGAGGGAGAGACAGGTAGGAGCAGGCGAGATGCCAGCACAACGGAGCGAAGCCGCCGAGCAGGTCCTGGAGAAGATCAACGCGCTGCTCCCGGAGATCGAACAGCGTGCACAGGCCACTGAAGATCTGCGTCGAATCCCCGACGAGACCGTGTCCAGCCTCGAGA
Source organism: Gordonia amicalis NBRC 100051 = JCM 11271 (assembly GCF_000332995.1). GTDB lineage: Bacteria > Actinomycetota > Actinomycetes > Mycobacteriales > Mycobacteriaceae > Gordonia > Gordonia amicalis. Next base: position 99,096 of record NZ_BANS01000014.1, on the reverse strand, counting down.
CGGCCGGGTTCTTCAGGCTGATGCAGCCCGAGCAGTGGGGTGGATACCAGGTCGATCCGGTGACCTTCTACGAGGCCGTGCGACGCATCGCCTCGGCATGCGGGTCGACGGGTTGGGTGTCGGGCATCATCGGCATCCACAACTGGCACCTGGCGCTCTTCGACCAGCAGGCGCAGGAAGATGTCTGGGGCAAAGACACCAACGTCCGCATCTCGTCGTCGTACGCGCCGATGGGTATGGGTGAGGTCGTCGACGGCGGCTACAAGGTGAACGGGTCGTGGGCCTGGTCGTCGGGCTGCGACACCGCCGACTGGGTGTTCGTCGGCGGTCCGGTCATCAAGAACGGCAAGCCGGTCGACTTCGTCAGCTTCCTGATCCCGCGCGAGGACTACACGATCAAGGACGTGTGGAACGTCGTCGGTCTGCGCGGCACCGGGTCCAACACCATCGAGGTCAAGGACGTCTTCGTGCCCCGCCACCGCATGCTCAGCATGCGCACGATGTCGATGGGGCGGAGCCCGGGCCTCGAGCAGAACACCGCGCCGGTATACAAGATGCCCTGGGGCACAATCCACCCGAGTACCATCGCGACGCCGATCGTCGGCATGGCCTACGGCGCCTACCATGCTCACGTCGAACATCAGGGGAAGCGTGTCCGCGCCGCCTACGCCGGGGAGAAGGCCAAGGACGATCCGTTCGCCAAGGTCCGGATCGCCGAGGCCGCCAGCGACATCGACGCCGCATGGCGACAGCTGTCGGGCAACCTGCAGGCCGAATACGACCTGATCCTCGCCGGTGAGGAGATCCCGATGGAACTGCGTCTGTCGGCCCGTCGCGACCAGGTGCGCGCCACCGGTCGGGCGATCTCCGCCATCGACCGTCTCTTCGAGAACTCGGGCGCCCATGCGCTGGAGAACGGGACCCCGATCCAGCGCTTCTGGCGGGACGCCCACGCCGGCCGCGTGCACGCCGCCAATGACCCGGAACGCGCCTACGTCGCATACGGCAACGGCGAGTTCGGGATTCCCATCGGCGACACGATGGTATAGGCATTCCGTTCGTGACGCGACGAGACAACAGGAGTCGAGCAGATGAGTGACAGTCCGATCCGTTCATTGGGATACATGAGGATCGAGGCGACCGACGTCGAGGCGTGGCGCACCTACGGTCTCAAGGTCCTCGGCATGATCGAGGGCTCCGGACTGACCGAGGGCGCGCTCTACCTGCGGATGGACGATTTCCCCGCCCGCCTGGTCATCGTGCCCGCCGAGCACGACCGCCTGTCCTGTGCAGGTTGGGAGGTCGCGAATGCCGCTGCGCTACAGGAGGTCCGCGACCGGCTGGCCGCCGCGCACGTCGTCTTCCGCGAGGGCAAGGACGAGGAGATCGCCGATCGTCGCGTCGCCGAGATGATCGTGTTCGACGATCCCGCCGGCAACACCCTCGAGGTATTCCACGGGGCCGCGCTCGAGCACCGTCGCATCGTCAGCCCGTACGGCCACCGTTTCGTCACCGAGGAGCAGGGGCTCGGCCACGTCGTCCTCACCTGTGAGGACGACAAGGCGGCTCTCGAGTTCTACCGAGACGTATTGGGATTCAAGCTCCGCGACTCGATGCGCCTGCCCCCGCAGGTCGTCGGACGCGAAGAGGGCGACGAGGTGCCTTGGCTACGCTTCCTCGGCTGTAACCCGCGTCATCACTCCCTGGCGTTCCTGCCGATCCCCAACAGCACCGGCATCGTCCACCTGATGGTGGAGGTCGAGAACTCCGACGACGTGGGGCTCTGTCTCGACCGCGCACTGCGCAAGAAGGTGCCGATGTCGGCGACGCTCGGCCGGCACGTCAACGACCTGATGCTCTCCTTCTACATGAAGACGCCGGGCGGTTTCGACGTCGAGTTCGGTTGCGAGGGAAGAACGGTCAACGACGATGAGTGGATCGCACGCGAGAGCACCGCGGTCAGTCTCTGGGGGCATGACTTCAGCGTCGGGTTCAAGAACTGACATGGCCCAGACGCCATACGGGTCGGCGGAGTTCGACTCCCGGCAGTTCCGTACCGCGATGGGGCAGTTCTGCACCGGTGTCACGGTCATCACGACACTCGACGACGACGGCAAACCGGTCGGGTTCGCCTGCCAGTCGTTCGCTGCGCTGTCCCTCGACCCGCCACTCGTGCTGTTCTGCCCGATGAAGACCTCGCGGAGCTGGAAGGTCATCGAACAAACCGGCAAGTTCTGCGTCAACGTGCTGTCCAACCGGCAGCAGGACGTGAGCGCGGCCTTCGGCGCCCCGGGTGACGACAAGTTCGCCAATATCATCTGGGACCCGTCACCGGCCGGTCTGCCGGTCATCCGGCACGGACTGACCTGGGTCGAGTGCGACGTCGAACGGGTGACCGACGGCGGCGATCACCACATCGTCATCGGCCGTGCGCTCACGCTCGGAGAGGTGTTGCAGGACAAGCCGTTGCTCTTCTATCGGGGCGGCTACCTGTCGACGGAGCATCCGCGGGTGACACCGGCGCAGGCCGAACTGGAGAACTTCCTCACGTGGACGGGCGGAGACACCTGGCTATGAGCTCGCGAGTGATCGCCGTACCGAAGGACATCACGAAACCCCTCACCGATTCGATCGCCGCGGCCGAGAGGCTGATCGCCTCCGCGGAGTTCGCGGAGACGGAGCAGGATCTCGCCGAGGGCTACGACTATCTCGCGGGCAGCATCGCCGCGATCATCCAGCTGGTCCGCGGGCGGTCCCTCTCGCATCCGAACTTCGTGACCTCGACCGGACCGTCGACCAAGATGGGCCTGGACAACCCGGACACGCTCTATTACCACGCGGATGTCGAGCCGACCGGGACCTATCTGGTCCGCGGACGCCGGGGTACCACAACCGATCTCAGCTTCCAGGTCCTGCGCGGCGACTACACGCCGTCCGCGGTGCCCGGCGGGGAGGACGCCTTCGACGACCGTCGCCTGACCATCGCCGACGACGGCACGTTCGAGCTGACCTTCGGTCCGGCGATTCCCGACCCGCCCGACAACTATTTCGCCCTCGGCGAGGGGGCGTCGATGCTGGCGGTCCGCGAAGTGTATTCCGACTGGACCGAGCGCAAGGGCTCGATCACGATCGAACGTGTCGACACGGTCGGGACCGCGCCGGAAGAGGCCGATCTCGCCCGCGTCGCACGCCGATACGCGACCGCGGGAAAAATGCTGACCGCTCGCATCCACACCTGGTTCAATTTTCCCAAGTGGTTCTACCTCGACGAACCGGTCAACACCTTCACCCCGCCCCGCCAGACCCCGGGCGGGTTGAGCACTCAGTTCTCCTCGGTGGGCCACTACCGGTTGGGTCCCGACGAGGCGATGGTGATCTCCATCCCGAAATCCGATGCGCCCTATCAGGGATTCCAGCTCGGCAGTATGTGGTACATCTCGCTCGACTACGTCAACCACCAGACGAGTCTCAATCCCGCACAGGCGCAGGTCGATCCGGACGGTGTGATCCGGATGGTCGTGTCCCACCGCGATCCCGGCGTCGCCAACTGGATCGAGACGACCGGCCGTCAGCAGGGCATCCTCCAGTTCCGCTGGCAGCGCAGCGACTCGCCGATCGGACCGGAGCTCGGACCGAGCGCGACGGTCGTCGGCATCGACGAGGTGGCCGCGCACCTGCCGCACCTCGAACACAACAAGATCGATCAGGCCGGATGGTCCGAGCGGATCGCGGCACGGCAACGCGCATTCGCCGAGAGGATGCTGGGATGAGTGCTGGAGCGGGCCTTCTCGACGGCAAGGTGGTCGTCGTCTCGGGTGTGGGTCCGGGGCTGGGGCGTTCGATCTGTCATCGCGCCGCCGCCGAGGGTGCGCGGGTGGTGCTCGCCGCACGTACCGAATCACGGTTGAAAGAGGTTGCCGCGGAGATCGATGCCGCGGGAGGCACGAGCCTCGTCGTTCCCACCGACATCACCGACGACACCGGCGTCGACAACCTGGTGGCCACCACGCTCGCCGAGTTCGGCCGGGTGGACGTCCTGGTCAACAACGCCTTCGCCCTGCCGTCGATGAAGCCGCTGGGCCGCACGGACTTCGACCAGATCACCAACAGCATCGAGGTGACGGTCGTCGGGACGCTGCGGGTCATCAAGTCGTTCACCGATGCGCTCGCCGAGTCGGACGGGTCGATCGTGAACATCAACTCGATGGTCATCCGGCACTCTGAACCGCGTTACGGCAGCTACAAGATCGCCAAGTCGGCCCTGCTCGCCATGTCGCAGACGCTGGCGTCGGAGCTGGGGGAGCGGGGTGTTCGCATCAATTCGGTGGCGCCGGGTTACATCTGGGACGACCAGCTCAAGTGGTACTTCGGCGAGGTTGCCAAGAAGTACGGGATCACCCCCGAGCAGGTCTACGAGCAGACCGCGTCGAAATCCGATCTCAAACGACTGCCCGAGCCGGACGAGATCGCCGACGCCGTCGTGTTTCTCGCCTCACCGATGGCGCGGGCGATCACCGGGCACACCCTGGACGTGAATTGTGGTGAATACCATGACTAGTGCGCAGCGGACCGACGTCGGGACCATCGAAGACCTGCACGCGTCGGCCACCCGTGCGACCGGTCTCGAGGACTTCGGCGACACCGACTACCTCGAGCCGCTGGGGATCCTGCTCGACTCCTACCGTTCCGAGGCCGGGCTGACCGAGCTGGGCAGCAAGATGTTCCGCTTCTTCCTGAAGGGGGCGCTCGTCGCGCGGCTGCTGAGCGAGGCGTCGTGGAAGGCGAACCCGGAACACGCCGACGTCGAGATCACCCGGCCGATCTTCGTGACCGGGCTCCCGCGTACGGGAACGACTGCCCTGCACCGGCTCCTGGCCGCGGACCCGGATCATCAGGGTCTCGAGATGTGGCTCGCGGAGTTCCCGCAGCCGCGGCCGCCCCGCGACACGTGGGCCGACAACCCCGTGTACCAGCAGATCCAGGCCGGTTTCGAGCAGCACCACGTCGAGAACCCGGAGTTCATGGGCCTGCACTACATGGACGCCGGCGAGGTCGAGGAATGCTGGCAGCTGTTGCGGCAGAGCGTCACCTCGATCTCCTACGAGTCGCTCGCACACATCCCGACCTATTCGCGCTGGCTGGCGGAGCAGGACTGGACGCCGGCGTACCGCCGTCATCGGCGGAACCTCCAGCTGATCGGCCTCAACGACCCGGGCAAGCGGTGGGTGCTCAAGAACCCGAGCCACCTGTTCGCGCTCGACGCATTGATGGCCGCCTACCCGGATGCGCTGGTGATCCAGACCCACCGCGCGCCCAGCACCATCATCGCCTCGATGTGCAGTCTCGCCGAGCACGCCACCCCCGGCTGGTCGACGACCTTCATCGGCGACCAGATCGGCCGCGACCAGCTCGATCTGTGGTCACGGGGGGTGCGTGAGTTCTCCCGCGCCCGTGCGAAATACGATCCCGCACAGTTCCTCGACATCGACTTCGCCGACCTCCGCTCGGACCCGATGGGCACCGTCGAACGCGTCTACGCGGCTCTCGACACACCCATGTCCGACGCGGCCCGCGCGGCGGTGACCGCACTCGACGAGGAGAGCAAGGCCGGGGCCCGGAAACCGCAGCACCGCTACCAGCTCGCCGACTACGGGCTCGACGAGGCGATGGTCGAGGCGGCGTTCGGCGAATAGCGGAACGTTCCCGCGGGCGGGTTTCCTTCCCGTCGGCGTGTCTCCTTCCCGCTTGTTGGATCCGATAAGCGGGAAGGAAACGGCGGGGGCGGGAGGGAAACGGTCGAGCGGGAACACCGCCGATCCCGGGCGGCCGTTGCGATTGCCGAGCGAGCCGCCGGCGACGGTTCTACATTCAACCCATGGCCGCACCGGAGAATCGGAAGTCGGAAGAAGGTCTGAGCCGGCTGATCGCGTTCGCGGACGCGGTGGTGGCCATCGCGCTGACGCTGCTGGTGCTCCCGTTGGTCGACATCGCGAATGACCTGCCGGAGGAGACCTCGATCGGCGAGGTGGTGTCGGATCACTCCCTCGAGCTGACGAGCTTCTTCATCAGCTTCGTGGTCATCTGGATCCTCTGGCGCCAACACCATCAGACGATGGAGTACTTCCGCGCCTACGACCGGGTTCTGGTGAACCTCACCTTCGTCTGGCTGCTCACCATCGTGGTCCTGCCGTTCGCCACGGCGATGGTCGACGACAGCCGGGTGGAGTGGGCGACCGTGCTCTACATCGGCGTACTCGCGATCTCGGTGGCCGCGCTCGTCGCGATCGGGCAGTGGGGGCATCGGCATCGGGATCTGCTCGTCGACGACGAGGCCACCGATCGCTGGACGAGGTCGTCGGGTGGCTGGGGAACCCTGCTGGCGCTCGCGGTCGCGTTGGCCATCGCCCTCGTGTACCCGAAGAGCGGGAACTGGCCGCTCCTGTTGCTCGTCCTCACCGACCCCATCGAGAGGTTGCTGTCGCGCGTGCGCAACCCCGACTGAGAGCCGTTACCGAAGGCCCGCTGCCGCTTCGGCGACCGCGGTGTGCGGGGCACCCAGCAGCTGTGACGACGCCTGGGCGCGCTTGAAGTACAGCTGGATGTCGTGCTCCCAGGTGATGCCGATGCCGCCGTGCAACTGGATGGCCTCGCCGGCGATTCGCCGGTAGGCATCCGAGCAGTACACGTGAGCGGCGAGTGCGAGTTCCGCCGCGTCAGGATCCTCGACGGCGACCGCGGCCACCGCTGCACGTGAGATCGAGCGTGCGGTCTCGACGAGCACATACATGTCGGCCATGCGGTGCTTGAGCGCCTGGAACGAGCCGATGGTGCGTCCGAACTGCTTGCGGGACTTGGTGTACTCGACGGTGAGGTCGAGCGCGCGCTGGGCGCCGCCGACCTGCTCGGCCGAGAGCAACGACCAACCCAGTGTCCGCAGACTGTCGGCCAGGTCCGACGGCGTCGGGATCACGGTGGACGCGACCTCGTCGAACCGCACCGAGGACAACGCGCGCGTCGGATCGAGAAGAGTCAACGGCGATACCGTGACACCGGCGGCATCAGCCGCGACGGAATGGAGGGTCACGTGCTCACCCGGTCCCGACGCCAGCACGAGGAGCGTGTCCGCGGATTCGGCATCGACGACGTAGTGCGCGGTGCCCGACAGCAATCCGGCGTCCGCGTGCACGCCCGGGGTGTTCCATCCGCGTTCACCGGCCCAGCACAACGCGGCCGTCTGCTCACCTGAGGCGAGTGCGGGAAGGAGGTGTGACGCGATGTCGTCGTCCTGCGCCAGCAGGATCGCGCCGGTCGCCAGCACCGACGACCCGAAGGCGGGCACCGGACTGAGCGCCCCACCGAGTTCCTGCAGCACGGCGGCCAGTTCGATCCACGACGCCCCGGCACCGCCGGCGTCCTCCGGTATGGGAAGCGCCGCCACGCCGATCTCGGTGCACAGCGTCTGCCACAGTCCGGTGTCGATGCGTTCGGCGGAGGTCATCGCGGTCCGGACCGACGCGGAGTCTCCCCGGCGACGGAGCAGATCACGGACGGCTTCGGCCAGCGCTTCGCGTTCCTCGGCCGAGATCGACAGGTCGGCGGTCACAGTGTCTCCAGGATGCGTCGACGATGGACGGCGGGCGAACCCCAGGCGGACAGGAGTGCTCGCGTCTTGGTGATGTACAGGGAGATGTCGTGTTCGGCGGTGTAACCGATCGCCCCGAGTACCTGAAGGGAGCGCCGGGCCGACAGGTGGGCGGCGTCGGCGGCCGCGACCTTCGCCGCCGACACATCCCGCGACACATTCGTCTCCTCGGGTACCTGACCGTCGATTCCCAGTGCCGCGGCATGAACCAGGGGACGGGCCATCTCGAGGGCGATGGCCACATCGGCCAGGTGGTGCTTCACCGCCTGGAAGGAACCGATGGCGCGGCCGAACTGCTTGCGGGACTGCGCATACTCGCCGGCCTGGGCGAGCATCGCCTGACCGAGTCCCAGGAGTTCCGCCGCGGTGGCGAGTGCTCCTGCGTCGACGGCGTCGGACGGGTCGACCCCCGTGGCGAGAGTCTTGTCCGGTGCGACCCGCGACAGCGTGCGGGTGGTGTCCACGGACGGCTCGGTGCTCAGCACGGTGGCCGTCGAGAGGACACCGTCGGAGACGACGTAGACGTCGGCGGACTCGACGTCGGGCGCGAGCGGTTGCAGCGGGGCGATGGCACAGGTCGCCAGCCGGCCCTCGGCGAGACCGTTGAGCGGGCCGGTCACGTCCGCGTCACGCAGCAGGATCGGGAGGACGGCAACGCTTTCCACGATAGGTCCGGGTGCGCAATGGCGTCCGAGCTGCTCGACCGCGACGACCATCTCGACGGCGCCGGCGCTGCTGCCCCCGTGCGACTCGTCGATGAGCAGGCCGCAGACCCCGGCGTCGGCGAGCTGGGAGTAGACCTTGGCGACGGCCGTTCGGTCACCGGCCGCCCAGGCGCGGGCGGCAGCGGGCATGTCGGCCTTGCCGAGCATGGCGTCGACGGTGGCGGCGAGATCCGTGTGGATGTCGGAGAGTTGGAAGTCCATGGGGTATCAGCGATCTCCACGAGGAAGGCCGAGGAGTCGCTCGGCGATGACATTGCGCTGGATCTCGTTGGTGCCGGCATAGATCGGACCGGACAGGGAGAACAGGTAGCCGTCCATCCAGGCGTCGTCGAGCTCGGCATCCGGTCCCTGCAGGTCGAGAGCGGTCTCGTGGGCGGCGATGTCCCACTGTGACCAGAACACCTTGTTGATCGAGGACTCCATGCCGAGTTGTCCGCCGGCGGCGAGACGGCTCACCGTCTGGTACGTCGACAACTCGTAGGCCCGGGAGCCGATCCAGGCATCGGCGACTCGCGAGTCGGTGTTGGCCGTCGAGGGGACCTCGTCCCGCTTCGACCGCCACAGCTCCACGAGCCGATCGGTGGTGGCGAGGAAGCGACCAGGAGCACGCAGCGAGAGTCCGCGTTCGTTGGCCGCGGTGCTCATGGCGACCCGCCAGCCGTTGTCGACCTCGCCGATGACACCGGACTCGCCGGGATCGGCCGGATCGTCGGGCACGAAGACGTTCTCCAGGAACAGTTCCGCGAACCCGGCTTCGCCGTCGAGTTGCGCGATGGGGCGGACGGTGACGCCCTCGGCACGCAGGTCGAACATGAAGTAGGTCAGGCCCTTGTGTCGCTGGGCTTCCTTGTCGGTGCGGAACAGTCCGAATGCCCGGTCGGCGAAGCTCGACCGTGAACTCCAGGTCTTCTGACCGTTCAGCAGCCAGCCGCCGTCGGTGCGCACCGCCGTCGAACGGAGCGACGCGAGGTCGCTGCCGGCCTCCGGTTCGCTCCACGCCTGACCCCAGATGTCGTCACCGCGAGCCATCCTCGGCAGAATGCGGTCCAGCTGTGCCGGGCTCGCGTGTTCGAACAGCGTCGGTGCGAGCAGGAAGATGCCGTTCTGGCTGACCCGGCCCGGTGCACCCGACCGGTAGTACTCCTCTTCGAAGATCACCCAGTGGAGGAGCGGGGCGTCGCGTCCGCCGTATTCCTCGGGCCAGCTGACGACCGACATGCGGTCGGCTGCCATCGTGCGTTCCCATTCGCGGTGGGCTTCGAACCCCTCCGCGGTGTCCATGGACGGAAGTGGTTCGCGCGGAACGTGTTCGGTCAGCCAGGAGCGGACATCGGACCGGAACTGCTGGGCCGTGTCGTCGAACAGAAGGTCCATGTCAGCTATCCGATCCCGACGCCGCGTTCGCTGTCGACCCCGCGGCCTTCATCGACTTGGCGTCCATCCCGCCCAGCGAATCGCCGCCCGACGCCTCGGCGTTGGCCGAGTGGGCGAAGTGGTGCCAGCCGAAGACCGAGTCCATCGAATTGCGCAGACCCATCTGGTCCTCGCAGATGTTGACGGCCTTCTTGCTGAGGAAGAGGCCCTGCATCGGCATCGCGACCGCCTTCTCGGCGATCTCGTTCACCTTGGACTCGAGCTGATCCCGCGGCGTGACGTGATTGACCATGCCCCAGTCGGCGGCCTGCGTGGCGGTGAAGCGCTCACCGGTGAACAGGATCTCCTTGGCACGGCGGGTACCGAGGGCGTACGCGTGCGCGAAGTACTCGACGCCCGGAATGCCCATGCGCGCAACCGGGTCGGAGAAGAACGCGTCGTCGGAGGCGACGATGAAGTCACAGATCCAGGCCAGCATCAGGCCACCCGCGATACACGCCCCGTGGACCTGCGCGATGAGCGGCTTGGGGATGTCACGCCAGCGGCGGCACATCCCCATGTACACCTCCATCTCGCGGGCGAGACGCTGATCGGCGCCGGTCTTGTCGGTGTGATCCCAGTGCAGGACGGCGGCGTTCTCGTAGTAGGTGTCGAAGTCGCGCTCGGGGGTGCCGATGTCGTGCCCGGCCGAGAAGTGTTTGCCGTTGGCACGCAGGACGATCACCTTCACGGCCGTGTCCTCGACGGCCTTGCGGAAGGCGGCGTCGAGCGAATACGTCATGACCGAGTTCTGTGCATTGCGGTACTCGGGACGATTCAGGGTCACGTACGCGACGGCACCTTCGGGACCGCCGACCTCATAGGCGACCGGAGTGGTGTCCGGGCCGAGGTCATCGGGTCCGAGTGCGGGCGGGATGGCGGCATCACTCATGTCCACGAGCGTAACCTAGCAAGTGCTTGGTTGGTAGTGGGGGAGGCTGCGTCGCATCCGAAGGATCAGGGAACGACGATGGTCCCGCGGCAACTGGTGGACGGCACGCTCCACAGGGCGTTGCTGTTGACCGCGCTGAACGTGACGTCGACCCGGCCCCGGCCGATCTGCGATACGGGGATGACGAAGTAGTGGACACCCTGATAGGGCGGGCGGACGCGGGTGTTGCTGAGCTTCGATCCACGCTTGCCGGTGGACTGGTTGTGCCAGTCCGTCCGCAACGACGACTGGTAGCCGCCGGGGAAGTAGCTCGGGAAGTCGGCCGCGATGTAGGCGTTCCCGGCGTAGGTGTCGACGATGGCGCGGCGGACCATGAACGGGAGGTCGATGACGTTCGGGCTGGGCCCGATGCAGGTGGAGACCGGGAACTCACGGGACGCTGCGGCCTCGCCCGTGCCGGACAGTCCGAGGCCTGCGGCGGCGGCCAGCGCCAGGGCTGCCGCGGCCAGCCTGGTGAACGCCGTCGTCCGTGCCATCTTCGATCTCCTCGCGTGTCGGCGGCGGTCGGTCGTCGATCCGACTCCTGGCGATTTTCGCTAAGGGGGCGGATTTTCGTCACGTTCTTCGCGAATCGGGGTCGGGCGATGGTGGAGTACCCCCGAAACATCTAGATAACGAATATCTAGACGTAGACTAATCTGCGATGTGCAGAAATCCGGCGCGCCAGGCCCCGGAGTGGTGGACGGAGGTCGAGTGGTATCCGATGACAGACCTGTGGGTGCGGCGATAGTCGGCACCGGTTGGGGCCTGCTCACTCACGCGCCGGCGATGCGGGACGCCGGGATCGACGTCCGCTGGCTGGTCGGCCGTGATCGGGAACGTGCGGAGGAGCGGGCGGCAGCGGCCGGGGTGCACCGCGCCACCGTCGACCTCGACGAGGTGCTCGACGACCCCGCTGTGGACCTGGTCGTGGTGGCAACCCCTCCGGACACTCACGCCCCGCTCGTGATCCGGGCGGCCGAAGCCGGACGGCACGTGATGTGCGAGAAGCCTTTTGCACACTCGCTCGACGATGCGAAGCGGATGCGTGACGCCGTGCGTGCGGCCGGTGTGCTCGGCGTGGTCGGCCACGAGTTCCGTTTCCTCGGCGACCGGATCGCGACGCGCGAGGCGGTCGGATCGGGGCTGATCGGTGCACCGAAGCTGTTCACCCACACCCGGTTGAGCAGCACCCTCGCCGGGGTCGGCGCCACGGTCCCGGGGTGGTTCGGTGAGCGGGCCGCGTTCGGTGGATGGTTCAACGCAGAGGTGCAACACCTCATCGACGAGATCCGCGGGCTGCTCGGGGAGTTGGCCTCTGTGACGGTTCTCGAGCAGCAGGTGACCGAACGGAACTGGGATGTCGGGGACACGTTCGCGGCGCAGTTCGTGACCTGTGCCGGGGCCGTCGGGACCATCCTCAGCTCCGTGGGGACCGCGGGTTCCGGCCTGAGCGTTCAGCGGATCAGCGGAACAAATGGCTGCATATGGACCGACCCGGACGGGTCGATCGTCGTCGATGACGGTTCGGGCCGGCGGGTCCTGGCCGCTGCGGCACCCCGCGACGCTGCTGCCACCGATCCCACGATCACCGATCTGGTGTCGACCAACACGCTGTCCCGTGCCCTCTCCGGTGCCTCGGGGATGCTCCGCGAACCCACGCGCGTGATGTACGAGGCTGTGCGGCAGCGCATTCTGTCCGGTGGCAACGACCCTGCCGCGGCCGGGCCGGCGACGTTCGACGACGGGGTCGCCAACACGGCGGTGCACATGGCGATGCTCCGTTCGATGCGCTCCGGTGGGACCGAACGCATCGAGACGGTGTGATCGTCGACCGGCCGGCACCGCCGGCCGGTCGTCAGGCCGTGACCGGACTCGCCAGAGCGGTCATGGCGGCCGCGTCGACCAGCTTGACCCGCGGTCGTCCCGCGGCCTTGCCCGCCGCCCGTTCGGTCGCGTCGATGCGCTTCCATCCCTCCAGGTCGATCGGGTGGCCGCCGCGGTCGGCGACGAGGGATTCGATGTCGTCGCGTGAGGCGAACGGTTCGGGCAGCTTCCCCCCGACCACGTCGTCGAGGAACGCCGATGCCGTCTCCTGGCCGCAGGCCCGGTTCCGTCCGATGCCGCCGGTGGCACCCCGCTTGATCCAGCCGGTGACGTACAGACCGGGGATGACCGCGCCGTCGGCGTCGGTGACTCGGCCGGCTTCGTTGGGGACCACCGAACGGTCCGGGTCGAACGGCAGACCGTCGACGGGGACGCAGCGGTAGCCGATCGAGCGCAACACCAGCCCGGTGGCGAGTTCGGTGACCGTGTCGGTGGGCGTCACCGTCGTACCGTCCGCGGCGTACTGGTTCTTTCGGACTCGAATGCCGGAAACCCTTCCCTCGCCGACGATCTCGACGGGGTCGGCGAGGAAGCGGAACACGATCCGACGACGGCCGGGGACCCGCGGACGTGCGGAGAACTCCTGCGCGAGACGGATCTTGGTGGCCACGGTGGAATCGAGCGTGCCGGCGGCGAGCTGCGCCTCGGTGGTCGCGTCGAGTACCAGTTCCTCCGGATCGATGACCACGTCGACACCGTCGATGGAGCCCAGCGCCAGGAACTCGCTGTTGGTGAACGCCGCGTGTGCGATACCACGCCGCGCCAGCACCACCACCTCGGTGATGGACGACGACCTCAGTTGCTCCAGTGCGTGATCGGCGATGTCGGTGGTGGCCAGCACCTCGGGTGCCGTGACCAGGATGCGGGCGACGTCGAGTGCGACATTGCCGTTGCCGATCACCACGGCGCGGTCGCCGGACAGGTCGTGGGTCGCGCCGGCGTGGTCGGGATGTCCGTTGTACCAGCCGACGAAGTCGGTTGCCGACGCTGATCCGGGGAGATCCTCACTCGCGATCGAGAGCCGACGATCGTGCGCGGCTCCGACCGCATAGATCACCCCGTGGTAGCGCGCGGCGAGTTCCTCGTGCCGGATGTGTTGCCCCACGGTCACGTTGAGCAGGTAACGGAAGTTCTTCTTGGCCGCGACGCGGTCGAAGTTCTTCTCGACGCCTTTGGTCAGCGCATGATCGGGTGCGACCCCCGCACGCACGAGGCCGTGGGGTGTGGGCAGGCGATCGAACATGTCGACGGAGATCCGCGCCGTGCGGACGAGCTGTTCGGCGGCATACAGGCCCGCGGGTCCGGCGCCGACGATCGCCACGTGCAGGTCACCCGGGGGCAGCTTCGGTTGCCGTGGGCTGTCGACCAGCCCTCCCTCGACGTCGTGATCGCGGTAATAGTCCGCGTTGATCCGCAGGTAGGGCTCGTCGGCGGGCTGTAGGGATTCCTCCGGCAGGATCGCGTCCACCGGACATTCGTCGACGCAGGCACCACAGTCGATGCAGGTGTCCGGATCGATGTACAGGGATTCCGCGGTGAAGAAGTCGGGATCGGCGGGCGTCGGGCGGATGCAGTTGACCGGGCACACGCTCACGCACGATGCGTCGTTGCAGCAGGGTCTGGTGATCACGTCGGGCATCTGGAGGCTCGTTTCTACGCGTCGCCGACGGACTGTCGCATCGCGGTCAGAGCGGCGCGCAGCTGTTCGACGTCTTGATCGGTGCCGCCGTGCATGCCGAACTCGTCGGCGGTGAGTGCACTGGTGACCGCGCGCGGCGTCGCGTCCCTTGTCCGTGATGGTCACGCAGGTGGCGCGGCGGTCGGTCGGGTGGGGGCTCCGCTCCAGCAGGTCCCTGGACTCGAGGCGGTCGGTGGCGAGGGTCTCGGTGGTCGCGTGGACCAGGAGGTTGCGTGCGAGCGCGGAGATCAGGCGGGTGCCGGTCTCGGACAGGAGAAGCGTCATGAGCAGGAGGTAGTCCGTCATGTTGAGGCCGTGTGCCTTCAGCTTCACGTCCACCGCATCGGCGACGATCCGTTGGTAACGCAACAGCGACGTCAGGGTCAGGAAACGCCTCTCATCGCCGTCGAGGGCCTGCTGATCCCAGAAATGGGCAGCCCAATCGACCGGGTCGGAGATGACGTCGGGGGTTCTGTCGTCGATCGACATGGAGCCTCCTCGGCGATCGGGGTGACGCGCGGGACCTGCCGTGAGGCAGGAGGAGGCGCGGGGATGGACCACGGAACTTCTCTAGTTATAAATAATAGAGACGTAGTGTACATCACGATCGGGCCGAATCGAGTCGTGAGATTCAGTGGAGATGCGCCGAAATCCCACGTGCCGCGTCACGGGTGGCCTCGGCCAGTTCGCGTAGTTCGTCGGCTCGAAGCGCGGTGTTGGGGCAGGTCACGATTGCCGCGGTGACGTGATCGGCGGCGTCGAAGACGGGTGCGCCGACGGTGACCACGGGCACCTCGGCGCCGGCGGCGGCGAACGCGTCGAGTTCGTCGGGTAGATAATCGATGACCGACAGTTCGGTCAGCAGGTCGTCGACCCGGGCCCGCAGGCTGTCGGAGACGGTGTCCAGCGAGCCGAGCGCATCGATGATCGCCCCGTGGTCGGCGGTCATCCGTTCGATCGAGTACCCGCGTTCGGCCACGGCGTCGAGGGCGAGCCGGAGGCGAGTGCGGCTCGACTCGGGCGCGCGCGCGATCCAGGCCGCCTGTGCCTGCGCGGAATCCCACGCGATGAACTCCCGGCTGATGGGTGGGCGCAGGCGGATGCGGGCGCCGTCGCGCAACCACGGATGCAGTCCGGCGTCGGGCGTGAGATGCGGCGGAAAGGCGTGCGCGGCGAGGGTCACGACGTCGGGTGCGGTGCGGCGCGCGACGAAGCACGGGACATCGAACCGTGCGCACAGCTCCCGCACCGTGAGTGTGGCCCACCGCAAGAGATGGTCGGCGCCGCCCAGGTTGCGGGCGAGCATGGCGAAGGCCGGGCCGATGGCGAAGGTGCCGGCCGCTTGATCCCGGATCAGCCAGCCGTGTTCGACGAGTTGGGAGACGATGGCGTGGGCGGTCGCGCGCGACAATGAGGTGCGGCGCACGATCTCGGCGAGGGTGAGTGCGGGCTGGTTCGCCTCCGCGAGCAGTTCGACGATCGCCACCACGCGTGCGGTCGGTGGCGACCCGGCGCGTGCCGGTTGACGCGCCTCGGAGAAGTCGCCTACCGTCGATGTCACATTATCAACACTTAGTGTCGAATATTCGACATGTCAAGGGGGTTGCGCACTGTGGCGAGCACGACCGACACGCCCGACCGGATGGAACGTCACGGGTACGAGTTGTCCCACCTGGCCGCGTTGGAGGCCGAGGCGGTCCACATCATCCGGGAGGTTGCGGCCACCTTCGAGCGCCCGGCCCTGCTGTTCTCGGGCGGCAAGGACTCGGTGGTGATGTTCCACCTCGCACGCAAGGCGTTCTGGCCGGCGCCGGTCCCGTTCCCGCTCATGCATGTCGACACCGGACACAACTTCGACGAGGTGATCCGGTTCCGTGATCGCGTGGTCGCCGAGACCGGCGTCCGGCTGATCGTCAGCTCCGTGCAGGACGACATCGACGCCGGACGGGTCGTCGAGCAGACCGGGCCGGGCGCGAGCCGGAACCGCCTGCAGACCACGGCGCTGCTGCGCGGGATCACCGAGAACCGCTTCGACGCCGTATTCGGTGGAGCTCGGCGCGACGAGGAGAAGGCTCGCGCGAAGGAACGGGTCTTCAGCTTCCGAGACGAGTTCGGCGCGTGGAACCCGCGCGATCAACGCCCCGAACTCTGGCGTCTGTACAACGGTCGTCATTCGAAAGGCGAACACATCCGGGTGTTCCCGCTGTCGAACTGGACCGAGCTGGACATCTGGCAGTACATCGCCGAAGAGAACATCGATCTGCCGTCGATCTACTACGCCCACCGGCGGGAGGTGATCCCCCGGGACGGCATGCTGCTGGCGAGAACACGCTTCCTGCAAGAACTTCCGGGGGAGGAGGTGCGGACCGAGACCGTGCGGTTCCGCACCGTCGGCGACGCCACCTGCACCGGTTGCGTCCTGTCGACGGCCGACGACGTCGGCAAGGTGATCGAGGAGATCGAGGTGACCCGGCTGACCGAGCGCGGGGCCACGCGCGCCGACGACCGGATCTCCGAGTCGGGCATGGAGGATCGCAAGAAGGAGGGCTACTTCTGATGCACGGGGTCGATGCCGGCAGGGGCGTTCCAGACGTCAGGGGCGCCACCGAGATGTTGCGGCTCGCCACCGCGGGATCGGTCGACGACGGGAAGTCGACGCTGATCGGCCGGCTGCTCTACGACTCGAAGGCGATCTTCACCGATCAGCTCGAATCGATCGAGCGGACCAGTGCGGAACGGGGTGACGAATACGCCGACCTCGCCCTCCTGACCGACGGACTGCGCGCCGAACGGGAACAGGGCATCACGATCGATGTCGCATACCGGTATTTCGCCACGCCCAAGCGGAAATTCATCATCGCCGACACCCCGGGTCACGTTCAGTACACGCGCAACATGGTGACCGGCGCGTCGACGGCCGACCTCGCGCTGATCCTCGTCGATGCGCGTAAGGGAGTGCTGGAACAGACTCGGCGGCATGCGTTTCTCTCCTCGTTGCTCGGGATCCCGCACCTGACGGTCTGCGTCAACAAGATGGACCTCGTGGACTGGTCTCAGGAACGGTTCGACGAGATCTGTGCGGACTTCGCGGATTTCGCGACCAAGCTCAACGTCGTGGACCTCACCTTCATCCCGATGTCGGCGTTGCGCGGCGACAACGTCGTCGAGCAGTCGGCGGCGATGCCGTGGTACGGGGGCAGGCCGCTGCTCGACCATCTCGAACATGTCTACATCGCGTCGGACCGCAATCTCATCGACGCGCGACTGCCGGTGCAGTACGTGATCCGTCCGCAACGCAGCGACGGTGCCGACCATCGTGCCTATGCGGGCACGGTGGCGGGCGGTGTCTTCGCCAAGGGCGACGAGGTCGTGGTCCTGCCGAGCGGTTTCAGCACGACGATCACCGAGATCTGGGGTCCGGGCGGAGCCGCCGTCGACGAGGCGTTCTCGTCGATGGCGGTGTCGGTGGAACTGGCCGACGAGATCGACATCGTGCGTGGCGACATGCTGGCCCGGCCCAACAACCGGCCGTACGTCGGGCGCGAGATCGATGCGATGGTCTGCTGGTTCGACGACGACACCGAGCTCCGCGGACACAGCCGTTATCAGCTCCTGTGTGGAACGCGGCTGACCCGCGCGCAGATCACCGGGCTCAACTACCGGCTGGACGTCAACTCGCTGCATCGCGACGAGGACGCCGAGGTCTTGTCGCTCAACGAGATCGGGCGGGTGACCCTGCACACCCAGGAGCCGGTCATGTTCGACTCCTATCGCCGCAACCGTGACACCGGGAGTTTCATCCTCATCGACGAGGTCACCAACCGAACCGTCGGCGCGGGCATGATCACCGCGCCGGTCAGCCACGACAGCCACGTCGTGTGGCAGTCCGGCAAGGTCGCCCGCGAGCACCGGGCGCATCGCGGTGCCACCATCTGGCTGACCGGGCTGTCGGGGTCGGGGAAGTCGTCCCTCGCCGTCGAACTCGAGCGACGGTTCGTCGCCGAGGGCCGACCCGCCTACCTGATGGACGGGGACAACCTGCGCCACGGACTCAACTCCGATCTGGGTTTCTCCGATGACGACCGGCGCGAGAACATCCGCCGGACGAGTGAGGTGGCGGCCCTGTTCGCCGATTCGGGTGCGGTTGCGATCGTCTCGCTGATCAGTCCCTTCGCCGAGGAACGGCAGCGCGCTCGGGAGATCCACGCACAGCGACGCCTGCCGTTCTACGAGATCTTCGTCGACACCCCGCTCGAGGAATGTGAGCGCCGGGACCCGAAGGGGCTGTACGGCAAGGCCCGTAGGGGCGAGATCAGTCAGTTCACCGGCATCGACTCGCCCTACGAACGGCCGACGCACGCCGAACTCGTCATCACCCCCGAGGACGGCGCGCCTGCCGACGTCGCCGAGATGGTCCTCCGTAACCTGGGACTGT
Source organism: Gordonia amicalis NBRC 100051 = JCM 11271 (assembly GCF_000332995.1). Classification (GTDB taxonomy): domain Bacteria; phylum Actinomycetota; class Actinomycetes; order Mycobacteriales; family Mycobacteriaceae; genus Gordonia; species Gordonia amicalis. The sequence continues at coordinate 80,385 of NZ_BANS01000014.1, read as the reverse complement.
GACGCCCTGGTTCGCCCGCGATGCCGGTGGGTATGTCATGACCGGACACCGGGGCGCCGGTGGACCAGCCCAACCGCCAGAGAGGGACACAGCGTGACCGACGATCGAGCACTCGCAGGCGAACTGGCCACCGCGGCAGGGGAACTCCTGTTGGACATCCGCCGGACCAGTGGGCTGACCGGCAAGGAACTGGGCCGGGCCGGAGATGCACGGTCCAACGAGTTCCTCCTGCGACGCCTCGCGGAGGCCCGGCCGGACGACGCGGTGCTGTCGGAGGAATCGGCCGACGACAAGTCCCGGCTGCACGCCGACCGGGTCTGGATAGTCGATCCGGTCGACGGCACGCGTGAGTACGGGACGTACGAGCCGGGTGCCGGCCGCGCGGACTGGGCCGTGCACGTGGCGTTGTGGTCGGCGACCGGCGGATTGATCGCCGGGGCCGTGGCGCTCCCGGCTCTCGGGGTCACCTACCTCGACGACGAGACCGAGGTCGAACCGACGTCGGGACTGGCGTCGCGACCACGCAGCGACGTGCCCCGCGTCGTGGTGAGCAGTTCACGGCCGCCGGCTTTCGCCGACGAGGTCGCGGCGGCGGTCGCGGGGGAAGTGCTGCCGATGGGATCGGCGGGAGCGAAGGCGATGGCGGTGGTCCGCGGTGAGGCCGACGCCTACGTGCACGCGGGCGGCCAGTACGAGTGGGATTCCGCGGCGCCGGTGGCCGTCGCCCGGGCGAAGGGGCTGTGGTGCGGACGCATCGACGGTTCGGCGCTCGTCTACAACAACGACGACACGTATCTGCCCGACCTGGTGATCTGCCGTCCCGAGTTCACCGAGGCGATCCTCACCGTCACGACCGAGGGGGCCGGCGGCTGATCGCCGGCGCGTACTCGGAAAGTGATCACGAGTTCCCACGGTTCGTGGTGTGATTCGTAGGTGATCCCGGCCGGGGATCGTTACGATCGCGGATTCTGCATCCACATTCGCGGAGGTCGGGACGTGTTCGCACCGGCCTGAGTGATCGGGGACCAGTCGGACGGTGCAGTTATCGCACGTCACGGCCCCAGAAATGCCTAAGGGACAAAATTGCCCCTAAATTCCCGTTTATCTATAGACAAACAGTCTATTGCGAGAGTAAAACTGTTGTGTCAGCGATCACAGTCACCTTCCCGAGGGCGTCACATCTCAGCGAGGGAGCTGCCTTCCCCGGGGGAAGCCGATCACAGGCGTCACACTGTGCGAAGCCGTGAAGGAGCAGTCGTGCCCACACCCACCGATCCCATCAAGGGCTCCTCGGAGCCCGGCCGTTACTGGACGAGTACCAATCTCGGCGAGGCCTGCCCAGAGGTCATGTCACCGATGTGCTGGAGCCTGTGGGGCCCGGCGACCGAGCAGGGGCTGTTGTATCCGATGTACTCGTTCGGAGTGATCCCACGGAGCAAGCTCGTGGTGTCCGACGATCCGAATGAACTGGGCGTCAGCTGCTTCTACGGGCGTCAGGCGTTGAACGTGGACGTCATCAAGAAGACGATGGCGGCGGTGCCGGGACTCAGTGCCGACGACTTCGAGCGAGATCTCATGGGTTCGGTGCGACCCGACGCGCCGAAGTTCTCCGGCAGTCCGGGCCGCGTCCCGGTGATCGCCGCGAAGGCGCCGGTCGCGCTCATGCGGACGCGGAAGCGTCTGGAACGTCTCTACGAGGAGATGTACGCCGACTGGCTGGCGACGGTCGTCGACGGCGAGCCGAGCCAGACCCCGATCGAGCGTCTGGTGCAGACCCGTGCTGACTTCGAACGGGTCTTCAGCGTGCACTGCGTGTGGCGCTTCATCTTCCAGGGAGCCCAGAGTGCGGTGACCGGGGCGGCCGAGAAGCTCGGCGAACCGGGACTCGTCGACCAGTTGCTCTCCGGCGTGGGCGATCTCAACGAAGCCAGGATGGCCGATGACCTGTGGCGGCTCGGGCGCGGCGAGATCGGCGAGGCGGAGTTCTTGTCCTCGTGGGGATACCACGGCCCCAACGAGGGCAATCTGTTCGCCACGGTGTGGCGTGAGGACCCTCGAGCGGTGCGATCACTCGCCGCGTCACTCGCGCAGCGCGCCGAACGGCCGGCCGCGCGAGCGTCGGCCACGCAGCAGGTCGGGTCCGCGGCCGAGGCGCGGCTGCTCGCGGCGACCCCGGCTCTGCAGCGACCCGTCACGCGGTGGCTCGTCCGCAAGATGCGTGACGTCATCCGATCACTGCAGGTCGGAAAGGCCGCCTACCTCATCGCGATCGACCGCGCCCGCGCCGCCGCCCGGACCTTCGGCCGCCAGCAGGTCGACCTCGGCGCGCTCCGGGAGGTCGACGACGTCTTCTTCCTCACGGTCGAGGAATGTGAGGATCTCGCCGCGGGCCGCCTGTCCGACGCCCAGCGGATCGTCGACACCCGTCGAGCCACGCGCGAGGGTTACAAGGCGATGGTCCTTCCGGTCGCGTTCTACGGCATGCCCGAGCCGGAGCGGATCGACGACGACGCCGATGACGTTGGCGCGGTTGAACTCTCGGGTGCTGCCAGTGGCGGTGGGGTCGTCGAGGGCCGCGCTCGGGTCCTGTCGGACCCGTCCGAGGACATCGAGCTCGACGACGGCGACATCCTCGTGTGCCGCTTCACCGATCCGAGCTGGGCGCCACTGATGGCGATGGCCGAGGCCCTGGTCATCGACATCGGGGGATCGGCCAGTCACGGCGCGGTCGTCGCCCGCGAGCTCGGGGTTCCCTACGTGATCGGAACCGAGAGCGGAACCCGGAGAATCGGCGAGGGTGACCGGATCCTGGTCGACGGTGAACGCAATCTGGTCAAGGTCACCGAGCGTGCTCGCGATGGCAAGGCGGTCGCCGCCGGCTGACCGGAGAACCCGCCCCACGCCGGGGCATCACGCCCGTCCGCGAGGCAGACGCACACTCGCCGAAGCCGCTCGTCATACATCCCGATTCTCATCCAGCCGTGCTCGAACAGTCCCAGCGCACGACCAGTTGTCGATGCCCATTCCCGGAAAGGTGACCATGACAGCCACGACCGCCCTGAGGTCGGTTGCGCCGGTGAGCCCGGCGCTGCCGGTCGACTCGCCGACGCACGAGGAGAAGCGCGCCGGACGGCGGCGTCGCGTGCGAAACCCGTTGACGCCCATCGTGAAGTATCTACGGCGCGCACCGCGTGAGAGCCTGGCGACGCTGGGGCGGCCGGTCGAGCAGCCGACGAGGACCTACCGGGCCGAGTTCTCCGACATCTCCGGACTGCGGATCAACGGCGACGTGCGCACCAAGGGGGTGCGGATCGGGAAGATCACCGACACGCGCATCGTCCGCGTCGACGGGCGCAGCGTGGCCGAGGTCGACTTCACCCTCGACGAGTCGTATCGGCTGACGGAGAACTCGCGGCTGACCGTGAAGTACCAGAATCTCACGGGCGCAAGATATGTCGACGTCGCTTTCGGGCCGGCCGGACGGCCGGTGGACACGGTCCCGCTCAGCCGCACGACGGGCTCTTTCGACATCACCGAACTGTTCAACGGCCTGCAGCCGGTACTCGCGACGATGCGCACCGACGAGGTCAACGAGTTCACCGACAACGCGTTGGCCATCCTGCAGGGAGACGGCAGCGGACTGGCGCCGATGCTCGACAACGTGGCGAAACTGTCCCGGTTCGCGACGGACCGTGAACGGTTGATCTCCACGCTCACCGCCAACATGGCGCGGATCGCCGACACCATGGGAGGCCGGACCCCGGAGGTCATGGAGTTCCTTCACTCGGTCAAGATCCCGGTCGCCAATGGAATGACCGTTCTGGAGGAGTTCTACAAGACGGATCGCTACGGACCCGCCTTCACCGAGCCGATCGACCGGCTGATGGGCAACCTCGGACTGCGGCCCGGGCTCGACGTCGACAAGCTGCTCACCGATGCGTTCAGCTCGATTCCGCAAGCCGCCGAGGCGCTCCGGATGATCCCGGTGGCGGTTGCCGGTCTCCAGGTCCCGGCCGGCATCGATCACTCCGGACGCAGTTGTGCGAACGGGCTCGCGGATCTGCCGTCCGATGTCGAGCTGCTGCTCGACGGAAGCGAGGTCGTCGTATGCGCGCAGGATGACACCGGCCATGCTGGGACGTTTGACCAAGCGGGTCGGGCGGGAGGTCATGATCGGGGCGGCGCTGCTGGTCGCGGTGATCGTCGTCGCCGCCGTGATCGTCGTCGTCTACGTCAATCCCCCGGGGAAGAAGCAGTTCACCTTCCTCACCGATGACGTGTCGTCGGTGGCGGTCGGGCAGGACGTGCGCGTCGCCGGGCTCAACGTCGGCAAGGTGACCGGCCTCGAACTCGGCGCCAACGAGGTCCGGGTGACCGCCGAGGTGGATGAGGAGATCTTCATCGGGGATCGCTCCCGTGTCGAGGTCCGGATGTTGACACCGGTCGGCGGCTACGCCGCGACGCTCATTCCGCTGGGGGATGTTCCACTGGGGGACAACTGGATTCAGTCCAGTGCGGTCAGCGTTCCCTACAGCATCGGGGACGTGATCCAAGAGGTGCCGACGGTCACCGACAACGTCGACGCCACGGACATCGACGGCAATCTCGGTCAGGTCGCCGATGCCCTGGACGGGCAGTCGCCGTCCTTGCGGGACATGGTCGACGGAATGCGGAGCGTCACCGGTGTCATCGCCCGCCAGCGATCACAGGTCGACGCGATCGCGGCGCTGAGCACCGAGTACCTCGAGGTGTTCGAGGCCAACCGGGCATTCATCTTCGATCTGCTGCGACAGACCGACATCGTGCTCTCGACCTACAACAACACTCACGTGGGGTTCAACGAGGCGTATGCGCGGCTCGGACGGATTCTGATGTCGATCCAACCGCTCGAGGCCTACTACCTGGATCACAGCGATCAGGTCGTCGCGGCGATCAATCAGTTCCGGCAGATCGCCGAGACCGCGCAGAACACGATGGGACCGGGCGTCGACAAGCTGACCGCGCTGCGAGATCAGCTGGCGGGCTGGCTCGGTCCCGAGGGGATCAAGGAACTCAAAGGCGGGACCGTGCTCGCCTCCGATATCTGTATCCCGGTCGCCGGGAGGAAGTGCTGATGATGCGACGTCCGAACCTGGGAATCATCGGGGTCGTGGCAGCTCTCGCGCTGTCCGGCTGTGCCGGCACCGCGCTGGCCGCCGATGAACTCCCGCCCACCACCGGGGAATTCTGCGCCGAGATGCCGGATGTCACCGGTCTGTACGCCGACAATCCGGTCACACAGATGGGATACCGCATCGGCCGGGTCGCCGCGGTGCAGCCACGTGGCGACCGCGTCCTGGTCACCTTCGAGATCGACACGCCCCGTGCGATTCCCGCGGATGTGAAGGCGGTGATCCGGTCCAAGTCGCTGCTGGCCGACCGGAGTCTGGAGCTCGTGGGGAACTATGCCTCGGGTCCTCGGCTCACCGGGGACCGATGCATCGCCCTCACCAACAGTTACACGCCCAAGACGATTTCGGAGATATCCGCTTCCGCAGCGGATTTCGTCGACGACCTGGCCCCCGCAGGTGAGGGCCAGAATGTCCGGGGAGCCGTGACCGGACTCGCCGACGCGCTCCGCGGGGTGGGGCCGCACGCCCGCGACGTCATGACGAATGCGGCGGAGGCGGCGCAGAACCCGGACAAGGTGATCGCCGACATCGGCAGTGTCATCTCCGACATGGCACCGCTGAGCGAGGATGCGCTGAAGAACTGGGGTGCGATCGAGTCCATCCTCACCCAGGCGCCGAACATCCTCGAGGTCGGCACCGAACTCTGGACCGGTGCGACGGAACTGACCAAGGGCGTCGCCTGGACCGTGGCGACCCTGTACGACATCGAGCGGAACTACGGTGGTGACATCTGGCCGGTCGTGCATGGTCCGGTGACCCAGGCGATCTCCCTGGCGGCCGCTCGCGCGCCGGACATCTCGTCGCTGGTCTCGACCATCCCCGCGGTTGCGCAGGCGGTGCGCCAGCAGACACACGGCCAGGGGCGCGGATTCTCGGTCCGCTACACACCGCCCACGGTTCGCGTGTCCGACGTCTCCCCGGAACTGTGCGCTCAGGCGAACAGGCTGCGACCCAACACCTGTACGAGACGTGGTGCGGTCAGCGAGTTCCGGGGTGACGCATTGTTGGACATGGTCCTGCTGGGGGGTCGGTCATGAGACGGAGTGCATGGTTCTCTCGCCTGGGTCGGCGGACGATCCGCCGGGGTGTGCCGGTGGCAATTCCGGCGATGGTCATGACGATCGTGCTCGCGGGGTGCGCGATCGGTCCCGATGACCTGCCGTCGGTACGTCCCGGAACGGGCGACGGCTACGAGGTGTCGGTCCGATTCGCCAGTGTCCTGTCGCTGCCGAACGGTGCCGATGTCGTCGCCGATGGACAGCGTATCGGCGAGGTGACCGGGCCCGAGCTGACCGACGACTACGTGGAGGTCGTGGCGCGAATCCGCAAGGGCACGCGCATTCCTGCTGACACCGATGCCGTCATCCGGCAGAACACCCTTCTCGGTGACACCTACATCGCCTTCGTCCCGCCGGCGGGCGGCGGAGACGACGGTTCGACCGGTGCCCGGGGGTATCTCGAGCCGGGGTCGGTCATCGGCGTGGAACGCACGGTGTCGCCACCCCCGCTCGAGGACACACTGGCGGTACTGGCCAACTTCGTCAACGGCGGAACCATCACCCAGATCCAGGACGCGATGGCGCGTATCAACAACGTGATGCCCAAGCGCCCGGATCTGCGCCGGCTCGCGACGGTCACGTCGGTGGATCTGCGAGACCTGGGACGCAATACCGGTGAAATCGATCGTTTCCTGACCGGCATGAACGCTTCGGCCGCGGCGATCGGTGAGCGCCATGACGAGCTGACCAAGATCTTCGGCGCCGAGGCGGCGACCTACTGGCGGCGTGATGCCGACAGCTTCCTGGTCCACATCGCCTATCTGCTGCCCTCGATCGGCAGCATCTTCGAGGGCGGGATCTGGCTGGTGCCGATGCTTCTCTCGCGGCCACGTCCGACGGCGTCCGTGGGATCGTGGACGATGGACCGCGATTGGCGATCAAGACCTCGGACTTCCTCCGTAATGTGTCGCTTCCGTTCGCATCCAACCCATCGGTCGATGTGACGTCGGTGACGGCACGAGGTGGCGGTGAACAGCTGATCGGCGATGTGGAGAACCTCTTGCGGATGCTGGGAGCGGTGCGATGAAGAAGTCGATGCTGTCGATTGCCGGGATGCTCGTGATCGGTGTTCTGGCCTTCGTCTACATGGGGACCCTCGGGCTCCCGGTCAGCCGGGAGAGCGACGACCGGAGGGCCACCATGGAGGTCTCGGACGGCAACGGTCTCGTCCCCGGAGCACGAGTGCTGTTGCGCGGCGTCGAGATCGGCACCGTGGCATCGGTCCGTCCGTCTGCGCGTGGCGTCACGATCGGTATGAAATACCGTCCGGAGTATCAGATCCCCACCGAGAGCACGTTCCGGATCGAGACCCTGTCGGCGCTCGGTGAGCCCTACGTGGCGGTCACCCCGGCGGTGGCGACCGGCCCGTACATCGCCGAGGATGCGGTGATCGGCCGGTCGCAGGTCGATGATCCGTCCACGTTCAAGGATCTGTCCGAGCGTGTCACCCGACTGCTGGAACAGGTCGACCCCAAGAGCGTGGGAAAGATCTTCGAGACCCTCGACGTGGCGTTGCCCGGTCCGTGCACGGATGGCGGGGTGTGCACCGATGACGAACAGTACGTGCTGGGCAGTATCAACCGCGCCGGTGAGCGTCTGGCCTCGCCGATCGGTGGTCAGGCCGACAATCTCACCACGCTGCTCAGCGCCCTGCAGCCGCTGCTCATGAGGAGCGGAGAGATCCCGGCCGCGTTCCGCGGGGCTGCCCCGGCCGCCGAGGGGTTCGGCCGGAATCTCGGTGTCCTCCAGGACGCGCTGAAGTTCGCGGTGTTCCGCGGCGGGCCGCTGGCCACCGGAATCGAGGATGGTGCCGGACCGTTCCTGATGGAACTCCAGAAGTTCCTGGACAACACCGCCGCAGATCTCAAGGTGATCGGCGACAACCTCCTGCCGACGGTCAGCGCCAGCGCCGGCGCGTTGCGCACGGTCGACCCGAGCGCGGTGCTCGGCCGTGCGCTGGGCGCGGTCCGGAACGGGTCGCTCCAAGTCGAAGTGGGGGTGCCCGGGTCCTGATACACGACCTGCCGGAAGAACTCGGCAGATGACAGCAGCCAGCCACACGAACGGATGAGAAATGGTGCGGACCATGGAAAACGACCCAGAACGCAGGGACGACACGAAGGGCGAGGACGGCACAGCGAGCACGACGACGTCGGGTATCGCAGTGCTGGAGAAAGGATCGGAACCGGCGACCTCTGCCGGCGGTGCTCGCGGCTCCGGTACGGAAGTGCCGGGCGACGCCGCGGGGGACCGGGCGCGCGGGCATCAGGTGTCCCTGCGGTCGGTGATCGTCGGCGGCGTGATCCTCGCCCTGGTCGCGGCCCTTGCCTTCGTCAGCTGGCAGTTGCACTCGCGCAGTGAGGAATTGGCCGCGACGCAGGCGGCTGCGACGGCGGAATCGCAGGCCGAGAAGGTTGCTCTGGACTATGCGAAGGGTGCCGCCGCGATCGACTTCAAGGACCTGCCGGCCTGGCGATCCCGACTGACCGAGGGGACCTCGGAGGAGATGGCCGCCCGATTGACCCAGGCAGCCACGTCGATGGAGCAGATCGTCACACCGTTGCAGTGGACGTCGACGGCGGAGCCGATAGCCGCGGTCACCACGTCGGTCGACGGCGACGTGTACTCCGTGGACTGTTTCGTCGGCGTCACCACGAAGAACACCCAGGCTCCCGACGGTATCCAGTCGACTGCGACATACAAGCTGCGACTGGACAAGTCGAAGGACTGGAAGATCATCGACATCTCCGGAGTCAATGCCGAACTGCCGACCGGAGGCCGATGAATCGGTGACGGAATGATCTGGGACCGGTGTGATCGGCGTCGATGACAGCGGACGGCGGCGTGGTGCATCATCGGATCCATGAGTAGCCAACGTCGTCAATCCATGAGCCCCACCACTCGGCGACGTTCGTCGGACCTGCAGGCCCTGATCGTGGTCGCGGCCGAGGAGGAGTTCAGTCACCTCGGCTACAAGGGTGCGACGATGGCGGCCATCGCCAGTCGTGCCGGCGTCACCAGGTCGGTCCTCACTCGGCATTTCGCCACCAAGGCCGATCTTTTCGCGGAGGTGATGACCAAGCCGCTGCTGCAGTTCGCCGACAGTTGGACCAGCCGCTGGGCCGATCGTCTAGCCGAGGAACCGCCCGAACTGGAGCTCGTATACGAGTTCATCTCCGACCTGTTCGAGAACAGCCGCAATCACACCGGTGTCCTCCGACTGTTGATGTTCTCCGGCGAACAGCTGGAACCGGAAGTGCGCAAGCAGGTTTGGGAGACGATCGATGAGGGCATGAGCGCGGTGCTGGAGATCGCGGTGCGCACCATCGCCGCGCACGGGTATCCGGCGGAGCATGCCGACATCACGGTGCGAGCGCTCATCAGCATGGTGATGGGCTACGTCAGTATGGACTCCTCGGTACTGGGTTCGATAGACGCTGACGACGAAGTCGTTGTGCGACACATGTCGTCGCTGATCATGCACGGAATCTCGCTCGGCGCGGACACCGGCCGGGACCCCGCCGAATAAGGTACAAAGTTGTCCCTTGACTGTTGGGGTGATCGTTGCCACACTAGGTGTGTCGTTGAAGCCCAATAGATTTAGGAATCCCCCTCATGGCCAATGTCACATCAGACTGGGATCCGCTGTCCGAGGCGAACCTTGCAGACCCTTTCGCGGTCCAGAAGGAAATGCGCGGCAAGTGCCCGGTTGCCTGGACCGAGCAGTTCGGCGGCGCGTGGGCGGTCTTCAAACACGCCGACATCGAACAGGTTGCCGGCGATCCGGAAACCTTCAGTGCAGCAGAGGTGTTCGTCGTTCCGGACAGGACCGGGGGAGTCTTTCCATGGCTTCCGGTCCAGTCCGATCCGCCCCAGCACGCCGACTACCGTGCCCTGGTCGCTCCCTTCTTCCGGATGGAGAAGACCAAGGCTGAGCCCGGCGGCGACGATCTGATGTCGGCGCTGATGGAGGCCGACATCGACGGACGGCCGCTGACCAATGAGGAGATCTTCGGCACCTTCATACTGCTGATCGTCGGCGGTTCGAGACCACCGCCGACGTCACGAGCGCCACGCTGGCGCATCTGGCCGAGAATCACGAGCTACGAGAGCAGTTGCGCGCCAACCCCAAACTGATCACCAAGGCGGTCGGCGAGTTCGCGCGTGTCTTCGCCCCCACGCAGGCCACCGCGCGTACGGCGACTCGGGACGTGGAGATCGGGGGTCGGACGATCTGCGCCGGCGAGCGCGTACTGCAGATGTGGGCGTCGGGAAGCCGGGACGAGGACGTCTTCGCCGACGCCGATTCCGTCGACATCGATCGGCCGGGCAAGACCCAGCTGACCAGCTTCGGTTCCGGAAATCACCGGTGTCTCGGGGAAGGTCTGGCGCGCATCGAGATACGTGCGATCCTCAGTACCTGGCTGGAGCGCATCGACACCTTCAAGGTCGACGGGACCCCCGAGCGCGGCACCTGGCCCACCCAGGGCTGGCATTCGATGCCGATGAGCTTCACCGCGCGCAGCTGATCCGCGGGTCGGCCGCAGACACCGCTGGTCGGTGCGCCATGAACATCAGTGCGTCAGGAACACCTTCACGACGACGATGGCGGTTGCCAGCACGGTGACCGCGGTTGCCCCGATCAGCGTTGCGCGGTTGGGTCTTTCGTTGTTCAGGCGGTCGATGACGAAGACGGTTCCGCCGATGCGCAGCAGGATCACGATCTCGGCGGCGAGCTGGGCGGTGCGCGGTTCGAGCCAGCCGACCCATGCCGCCGCCAGGATGAGACACGGCACCGACGCCGACGAGAGGATCGGCACCGAATCCCGAAGGTGGTGCAGCACCGTCGTCTTCGTGGGGTGGACGGTGCCGTCGTGGACCCGTCGCGCCACCGCCTCGGCGAAGACATGTGCGATGAAGGTCGACGCGGCTGTGCCGAGCACGATCAGGATGCCGACGAAATCGTCGTTGAGGTGCAGCGGGATCAGCGCCGCCAGGATCAGGATGTTGCCGTAGATGTACGCGCTGATGCGGGGCGCGGCGTGTTCGCGGTCCAGTGGACGGCCGCGGGAGAACAACGGGCCGTGCAGGAGGGACCACGGTCGGACACTCATGGTCAACGAACGTATCAGCGTGTGGGCACGAGCTCACCGACAACATCGGCGACCTTGTCGTCGAGACGGCTGAGGCAGACCGTCGCCGCGACGGTGGCGACCTGATCGGCGTTGGACTTCACCCCGAGTGCCGCCACGGCGGCCGCACGCCCATCGTCTTCGAGTGCCCGGAAGTCGCGGCAGCTCAGGGCCTTGGCGGTGGAACTCTGGACGGCGCTCGACGGTGCTCCCGAGGTGGCAGGTTCTCTTGTGGGCTGCCCCGTGTCTCCGGTGGTCTGCTCGGTGCCGGCGGTCTGTTTCGCGGTGGTCGCGGACGGTGCGGGTTCGGCGTCGTCGGACGAGCATCCGGCCAGCGACAGGGTCAGGGCGAGGGCGCCGGCGAGCAGGCCGGATCGGATCAAGCGGGTGCAGGACATGAGCATGGGAAACCTCTCTGGGGAAACGAGCGGAAGTGGCCGGACGGGCGAGGGCCGCTAGCGCCTCAAACCCGACAGCACGCCGGAGATGGCGGACCGGATGTCGTCGAGTTCGATACGCATCAGATCGTCTGCGGACAACGAGGCGAGGTCGCCGGCCGTGCTGAGCCGGAACTCGCGCTCCTCCTCGGCGGCCTCGACGATGTTGCGGATGAATCGGCCGTTGCCGGCCAGATCTGTGGCCCGACGCGTGCCGCCATCGTGGTCGCGGACATCGTGGTAGAGCGGCGCGCACGCCTGCTCCAGTTCGGCGACCGCCTCCGGGGTGAGGACCGAATCGCGTTTGCGCGCGATGAACTCGCCGATCTGCGCGAGCTCTCGAGGGGTGTACGAGTCGAATCGGACCCGACGTGCGAAACGCGACGCGAGTCCGTCGTTGGCAGCGAGAAACCGGTCGATCTCCGAGTCGTAGCCCGCGATGATCACGACCAGACGATCCCGGTCGTCCTCCATCCGCGCCAGCAGCGTGTCCACGGCCTCGCGACCGAACGCGTCGCCACCCGACAAACCCTTCTGGATCAGGGTGTACGCCTCGTCGATGAACAGGACGCCGTCCATGGCCGAGTCGATGAGCGCCGACGTCTTGATGGCGGTGGAGCCGAGGTGTTCGCCGACCAGGTCGCGCCGGGTCGCCTCGACCACCTTGTCGGATTTGATGAAGCCGAGCCCGCAATAGATCTTGGCGACGATCCGGGCGACGGTCGTCTTGCCGGTACCGGGCGGCCCGGTGAAGGCCAGGTGCAGGCTGCGCGCCGAGGTCGAGAGTCCGCGGTCGGCGCGGACCCGGGCGAGGGTGGCAGCCGACTGCAGCTTGGCGACCTGCTGCTTGACCGACTCGAGTCCGATCTGTTGTTCCAGTTCGCGCTGGGCATCGGTCACCAGCTCGTTCTCGACGCCTTCGGCTCCGACCGGCGACACCGTGGTCTGATTGCGGTCCGGCACCGAGGCGGGGTCCCAGCGGTCGGTGCGTGCGGCGATCTCCTCGGGCGTGGTGCGGAGGACGCGGATCGTCGGGGACCGCATGGCCTGCGCCGCCGCGGTGTGCGCCGGATTGCGCGCGTAGACCTGCTCGAGCATGGCCTTGGCCTTCTCCTCGTGACCCTGCTCGCGAAGCGCCAGGCCGTAGGCGTACATCGCGCTGACCGAACAGCCCGCGACCGGACCGTCGATGGCGTTCTGCAGGCGACGCATGCCCTCGCCGAGCATCCCCAGGTGCACGCACGCTGATCCGGCCATGAAGTCGGCCACAGACTGCATGACCGTGTCGCCCCACCGGTCCGAGCGGGTGAGGGCGGTCAGCACATCGGGCCATCGTTGTGTTCGGTAGTGGAGGTGAGCGCGGACGAACTCCACGATCGGCAACCGATGGGCGGGCGGGATCTCGTCGAGCGCCTCCTCGGCGCCCGAGTAGTCGGCACCGCGGATCAGACTGGACGCAAATGCGGCAGTGGCGTCGACGGCGGTGATCGCCGGGTAGTCGATGTGCAGTCCGGTGTCCCAGCGACCTGCGATGGTGCCCGGGGGAAGGCCGAGCCGACGCTGTTCGGCGCCGATCGTCGCTCGTGCCCGATACAGTCCCAGCAGGACCTCGTCGCTCCTGTCCCCGCAGGCGAGGCGGCCGATCCAGGCGTCACCGAGCGAGGGATCCCACTCGGTGGCGCGGGTGAACGCCTTGGCGGCCTGTGCGGGGTTGTTGATCGGCTCCTGACCGTCGACGGGGATGTTCAAGGACAGGACGCCCAGCTCGAAGAGTGCCCTCGCCTTGCGGACATCGGCCATCTCGTCCCCCTGTGTCAACGTCGTGCCCGGCGCGTCGCCGGCGTGCCTGCACCCCCGTGCACGTCCCGCGCCCTGCACGGCTCGAGTGAACAGACTATCCCGAGACCGGGCCGGTCCCGGCCACAGATCTCCCAGGGGGAGAGGGCACGCCGAACGCCTGAGGTCCGCCCCGTCGCCTCCGACGGCCCGGGCCCGCCTAGACTTGTCTGCGTGAGTGCCCAGGTGGATACCGTCTCAGCCGCTTCCTCGACCCCGGATCATCCGCAACCGTTCCGCGAACTCGGTCTCAAGGACGACGAGTACGCGCGAATCCGCGAGATCCTGGGCCGTCGGCCCACCGACGCCGAGCTCGCCATGTACTCGGTGATGTGGTCCGAGCACTGCAGCTACAAGTCGTCGAAGGTCCACCTCCGGTACTTCGGCGAGACCACCACCGAGGAGATGCGCGCCAACATGCTCGCCGGTATCGGTGAGAATGCCGGCGTCGTCGACGTGGGCGACGGGTGGGCGGTGACCTTCAAGGTCGAGTCGCACAACCATCCCAGCTATGTGGAGCCCTACCAGGGTGCGGCGACCGGTGTGGGCGGCATCGTCCGCGACATCATGGCGATGGGTGCGCGGCCGATCGCGGTCATGGACCAGCTGCGGTTCGGTCCCGCCGACGCCCCCGACACCCGCCGCGTCGTCGACGGCGTGGTGCGCGGTGTCGGCGGCTACGGCAACTCGCTCGGACTGCCCAACATCGGCGGCGAGACCGTCTTCGACGCCAGCTACGCGGGCAACCCGTTGGTCAACGCCCTGTGCGCGGGCGTGCTGCGAACCGAAGACCTTCACCTGGCGTTCGCATCGGGCACCGGCAACAAGATCATCCTGTTCGGTGCGCGCACCGGACTCGACGGCATCGGCGGCGTGTCCGTGCTCGCGTCGGAGACCTTCGACGATGCCGAGGGTGGCGGTCCGAGCCGTAAGAAGCTGCCGAGCGTTCAGGTGGGCGATCCGTTCACCGAGAAGGTGCTCATCGAGTGCTGCCTCGAGCTCTACCACGCCGGACTCGTGGTGGGCATCCAGGACCTCGGCGGCGCGGGATTGTCCTGCGCCACCAGCGAACTCGCCGCAGCGGGGGACGGCGGCATGCACATCGAGCTGGAGCAGGTGCCGGTGCGTGCCGAGGGCATGACCCCGGCCGAGGTGCTCTCCAGCGAGTCGCAGGAACGCATGTGCGCCGTCGTCGCCCCGGAGAATGTCGACGCCTTCCTCGCCGTGTGCAAGAAGTGGGACGTGCTGGCCACCGTGATCGGTGAGGTCACCGACGGTGACCATCTGGTCATCACCTGGCACGGCGAGACCGTGGTGGACGTGCCGCCGCGCACCGTCGCCCACGAGGGCCCGGTCTACGAGCGCCCGGTGGCACGTCCGGACTGGCAGGACACCGTGATCGCGTCGACCACGGAGCCGCTGCAGCGTCCGGACACGCCGGATCAGCTGCGCGAGACGCTACTGAAGATGCTCGCCAGCCCGGCGCTGTGCAGCCGCAAGTTCATCACCGACCAGTACGACCGCTATGTCCGCGGCAACACCGTCCTGGCCGAGAACGCCGACTCCGGCATGATCCGCATCGACGAGAAGACCGGACGCGGAATCGCTCTGGCGACCGACGCGTCGGGTCGCTACACCTTCCTCGACCCGTATCGAGGTGCGCAGCTCGCGCTGGCAGAGGCCTACCGCAACGTCGCCGTCTCGGGCGCGACCCCCAAGGCGGTCACCAACTGCCTCAACTTCGGTTCGCCCGAGGACCCGGCGGTGATGTGGCAGTTCCAGCAGGCGGTCCGTGGACTCGCCGACGGCTGCGCACAGCTGGGCATCCCGGTCACCGGCGGCAACGTGAGCTTCTACAACCAGACCGGCGCGACGGCGATCCTCCCGACGCCGGTGATCGGTGTCCTCGGTGTGATCGACGACGTCCATCGCCGCATCCCGGCGGGCTTCGGCACCGAACCGGGGGAGACGCTGATCCTGCTCGGCGAGACGCGCGACGAGTTCGACGGCTCCATCTGGGCGCAGGTCGCCTACGACCACCTCGGTGGTGTGCCCCCGCAGGTCGATCTCGAACGCGAACGGCTGCTGTCGGAGATCCTGACCGCCGCCTCGCGCGACGGACTGATCTCGGCCGCACATGATCTCAGCGAGGGCGGCCTCATCCAGACCGTCGTCGAGGCGGCCCTCGCCGGCGAGACCGGTTGCCGAATCCTGCTGCCCGAGGATGCCGACCCCTTCGTCTGGCTGTTCTCCGAATCCTCCGGACGCGTGCTGGTCGCCGTGCCGCGTACCGAGGAGTCGCGCTTCGCCGCGATGCTCGACGCCCGCGGTATGCCGTGGACGCGCATAGGCGTGGTCGATCAGGGCAGCGACGAGGTCGAGGTCCAGGACTACTTCTCGGTGCCGCTGACCGAGCTGCGCGAGGTGCGCGAGGCGACGTTGCCTCGCCTCTTCGGCGACACCCCGTAGTAGCCCCGATCGTTGTCACACGCAACGTTCTCGCCTGCGGGAACGTTGCGTGTACATCGTTGGAAGCAATCTGATTTCCGGAACCGCCCAACAGGCTGAGGGTCGGTTACGCTCCTGGGGTTCTCAGAGAGAGTCGAAAGGGCGCAGATGAGCTATCCCTATGATCCGAACCAGCCGCCGAACTACGGCCAGGGTGGTTACGGACAGCCGTACGGCGCATACGTGGGTGGCCCGCCGCCCGGACCCGAGCCGGACAACAACCTCGTGTGGGCGATCCTGACCACGGTCCTGTGCTGCCTGCCGTTGGGCATCGTGGCGATCGTCAAGTCCACGTCGGTCAGCAAACTGTGGGCTGCAGGAGATTTCGCAGGTGCCCAGAAAGCCGCCGATGATGCCAAGAAATGGGCGATGTGGGGTGCGATCGCCGGTGTTGTCGGTTCGATCCTGATCGTCGTGGCCTATGTCCTCTTCTTTGTCGTCCTCTTCGGCACAGCAGCGACCACGTCCACGTACTGAGCGGTTCGAAAGGGCAGTTCTCTCACGGGTGTCGGCCCTCTCGAATCATCGGGTCCTCGGTCCGGCGGCAGTTGTCGCCGCGACCGGGATCTGCTGTGGCGCAGTGCTGTTGGGCGACCCCACCACACCTGGCGGGGTACTACCGATGTGTCCGACGAAGCTGGTGTTCAACGTGACCTGCCCGGGTTGCGGCTCGCAGCGTGCGCTCTACTCGCTCCTGCACGGCGACCTGTCCGCGGCCCTGCACTACAACGCGGCCGGGGTGGCCGCGATCGGATTGCTGCTCTTCGCCTTTGGTGCGTATTGTCTGCGGCTCTGGACCGGACGAAGGATTCGCAGCTGGCAGAACATGCGCTATTCCGCCGTCGTCGTGCTCGTCGTGGTGCTCATCTGGTTCGTCGTCCGGAACATTCCGGTGGAACCATTCTGGTCCCTACACGTCTGACCGGCCGGCTGATCCGGTGCGTCGGAACCAGCGGATCAGCCGCGACCCGGTGCCCGCCGGGGTGGCGTCGAGATCGAGTGCGGCGAGCCCCTCCGGGTCGTCGGTGGTGATCTGGTCGACCCGTAGCTCCAAGAGCCGCTTGATCTCCGGGACGGCGCGCGGTCCGATGCGGGTGACGGTGTAGCCGTCGACGAGCCGGTCGTGTCGATGGAATGCGCCGACGAGGTCGTGGCCGCGCCGGTCCGCGGCGAGGATCAGCCGGTTCTCGAGGTAGATCATCTCGGCGTCCGGTGATGCGGACAGGGCGCGCGCGACGAAGCCGTCGAATTCCCCGGACCGGATCGCGGCGTCGGCGGCACCGTGGTGGCAGGGGTCGTAGCCGACGCGGATTCCGGGGGCGACCGACGTCAGGCGGGCCACGGCGGCCGCATCGCCGCACGACAGGATGAAGTGCGACGCCAACGGCTCGACGCTCCGCGCGAAGGTGTCCACCGCCCGTGGATCGAGCGCGGCGTCGTCTTCTTTGAAATCGAGCTGGAGGATCGACGTCGGCGCGATGTCGACCGTCGAGAACAATTCGGTCAGGTCCTCGAGGAGCAGGACCGGCTCCCGGAGCGCCTTTCCCTGGTTGTCGCGCAAGGACAGTCCGCGAAGGTAGGCGGCGGGCAGTGCCGAGATGACCCCGGTGCCGGTGGTGGCGTGGTCGACGACGCGGTCGTGGAGGATCGCGAAGCCCCGGTCGGCGTGGATGACCAGGTCCACCTCGATGCTCGCGCCGTGCCGCATGCCCTCGACGATGCGGGTGGCGGTGAAGGCCGGATCGTCGGCGCGTCGACGCCCGCGGTGCCACTTGAGCATGGTCCGGTGCCCGTCGAAGTCGATGTACAGGGGTGCCGAGGAGGGATCGGGAGCAGGTGTGCTGATCTGGGACATCGTCTTCCGAGCCTAGTCTCGGTAGGGTCTGGCACGTGGCGGCGTTCTCGATGCCCCGGTGGGTCGGTGTTGTGACGGCGGCCGAGTCGACCGGATTCCTCATCCCGGTGGCCGGGTTCGCGATCTCCGGCACCGCCGGGCTCTCGCCCGGATGGGCCTGGTTGCTCATGGTCGCCTGCGGGGCCGGCGAGGGCGCGCTTCTCGGATTCGGTCAGGCGGTCGCCCTTCGCGGTACGTCGTGGCAGGTCCCGCCGGCGCGATGGGTCCCGGCGACCGCGGTCGGCGGGATGCTCGCGTGGTCGTTGGGGATGGCGCCGTCGAGTCTCGTCGATCTGGGAGCGGACATCGACTTCGGGAATCCCCTCACCTGGTTCCTGTTCGGTGCGGGCGCCGCGGTACTGCTGACCAGCATCCCCTCGGCGCAGTACGTCGTCCTGCGGAACCGGCTTCCCGGCGCGTGGAAGTGGATACCGGTGAATGCGGCCGCCTGGACGGTGGGGCTGGTCTTCACCTTCCTGCCCGGCCCGTTCATCGACGAGTCCACCCCCGCCGTGGCGATGGCGGCCGCCTTCGTCCTGGCCGGCGTCTGCATGGCCGCGATCGTCGCGGTGGTCACCGGCCTCTGGTGGCGGTCACGACCCGTTCTCACCGAACGCGCCTTGCGGACTTGAAACGTGTTCTAGTTTGAGGGGCATGGCTCTGCGCGTGGTCGAGTGGTCGACCGGAACCGTCGGAAGACATGCGATCGCCGGGATCGACGCCCATCCCGACCTCGAACTGGTCGGGGTGTGGGTCTCGAATCCGGAGAAGGTCGGAAAGGACGCCGGCGAACTGGCGGACCTCGGACGCGACCTCGGCGTCGCCGCGACCGACGACCGGGACGCGCTGATCGCCCTGACGCCCGACTGCATCGTGCACACCGCGATGACCGACGACCGCGTGATGGAGTCGATCGAGGACCTGATCTTCTTCGTGGAGAGCGGGATCAACGTGGTGTCGAGCGGCCCGGTGGTGCTGCAGTTCCCACAGGGCATCCTGCCGGACGGGTTGCTGGAGCGGATCGCCGCGGCCGGCGCATCCGGCGGTGCCAGTCTTCACGTCAACGGTATCGATCCCGGTTTCGCCAATGATGTGCTGCCGCTGTCGATGACGAGCCTCTCGCAGCGCATCGACGAGGTGCGGTGCCAGGAGATCGCCGACTACTCGACGTACTACCAGCCGGTCGTCATGCGGGACCTCTTCGGATTCGGGAAGCCCATGGACACCACGCCGTTGTTGCTGTCACCCGGAATCCTTTCGATGGGATGGGGCAGTGTGGTGCGGCAGATCGCGGCCGGACTCGACCTCACCCTCGACGAGCCGCTCGTCGAACGGGTCGAGCGGGTCGAGGCGGACCGCGACTACTCGACGGTGTCGGTGGAGATCCCGAAGGGCACGATGGCGGCGTTGCGGTTCGAAGTCGCCGGGCAGGTCAATGGCGTGGATCGTGTTGTGCTGGAGCACTACACGCGCACACACGCGGACCAGTGCCCCGATTGGCCGACCCCGCACGAGGGCGACGGCTGCTACCGGATCGCCATCTCCGGCGAACCGGAGATGACCGTCGAGTTCGGCCATCACGGTGAGAACGGCGACCACAACGTGTCGGGGATGATCGTCACGGCCATGCGGCTGGTGAATTCGGTTGCCGCCGTGGTCGATGCGAAGCCCGGGTTGGTGACCGCCCTCGACCTGCCGCTCATCACCGGACGGGGTCTGGTCGCCGAATAGGTTGCGCTGTCACACTTCCCACGTGTGGACGGGTTCACCCTCGTGCATGTGCGTCACATAGTCGGACAGCATGCCGGTCAGTGCCTCTGCCCGGCTCTCGCCGGCTTTCTCCCGGGCGGCGACGGCCTCGCGCTGCCACACCGATCCGGTCCGGCGGGTGACGCAACGTCCCTCGATCACCGACAGGTACCTCTTGCGCGCCTTGTCGGAGACACCGTAAGCGCGAAGGCCCTTCTCGGCGAGGGTCAGCAGGCGACGGAGCACGAGTTCGTCCGGGCGCACCCAGCCCACATCGGGCCAATAGAGTTGCGCCTCCATGCCGAAACGGGCGCCGGACTGCAGGTTCTCCGCGGCCGCGTTGAACGACATCTGCGACCACAGTGGACGGTCGGACTCCACGAGCCCGCGCACGACCCCGTAGTAGAAGGCGGCGTTGGCCATCGTGTCGACGACCGTGGGCCCGGCGGGCAGCACCCGGTTCTCGACGCGCAGATGCGCCTGACCCTCGTGGATGTCGTACACCGGCCGGTTCCAGCGGTACACGGTGCCGTTGTGCAGCCGCAGCTCGTCGAGAGTGGGGATGCGACCCGCGTCGAGCTCGGCGAGCGGGTCGACGTCGGTCGACACCGGCAGCAGTGCGGGAAAGTACCGGGTGTTCTCCTCGAAGAGATCGAAGATGGTGTTGATCCAGCGTTCGCCGAACCACACGCGTGGCCGGACCCCCTGGTTCTTCAGCTCCAGCGGCCGGGTGTCGGTGGCCTGTTCGAAGACCGGGATGCGGCTCTCGTGCCACAGTGCGGTCTCGGCAAGGAAAGGGGAGTTGCCGGCCAGCGCAACCTGCACCCCGGCGATCGCCTGGGCGGCGTTCCAGTGTGCGGCGAAATCTTCCGGGGCCACCCGCAGATGCAGCTGCAGTGAGGTGCACGCGGCCTCGGGCAGGATCGAATCGGTGGAGGTGTGCAGACGCTCGGTGTGATGGCCGTCGCCCAGCGGTACGCCGCTGATGTCGATCTCGATGTCCTCGCCGCGCGCGTTGAAGATCTGCTCGTTGAGCAGGTCGTAGCGGGGGTTGGCCGAGATCCAGTGGTGGGCGAAGTGTTCGGACTTCAGGGTCGGGAGCATCCCGATCATGACGAGGTGGTTGTTCGTGCGGGCGGCGCGTTCCTCCGCACGGTTGAGCGACGTCCGCAACGCCTGCTCCAGCGAGATCGTGTCATCGATGGTGAAAGGTCGGGGCGAGACGTTGATCTCGATGTTGAACTGTCCGAGTTCGGTCTGATAGTCGGGGTCGGCGATCGCCTCGAGGACGGTGGCGTTGGCCATGGCCGGACGCATCTGCTCGTCGATGAGATTGAGTTCGACCTCCATACCGAGCAGCGGCTTCGGTGGGCGCCCCTGGTCGGTGAACAACCCGTCGGCCAGCATCCGCGCGATCGCGTCGGTCCCCCGACTGACCTGACGGCGGAACCTCACGCGATCCTCGCCGGTGAACTCCTGTTTGGTCACTTCCGCGCCCATGCGTCACATACTGCCCCAATCCGGGCGTCGTGAACCTTGTTGCAAGATGACTGGCGTGCCCCCGCGTAAGAGATCCGACCCGGCCGAGGTCCGTGCCGCAGTACTCGCGGTGGCGGACTGGCTCGCCGACGAGGCGTCACCCGCACCGCCGCGGCCCGCCCTCGCCGCTGCCGTCCGCCTCACCGCCCGCACGCTCGAACACCTCGCCCCGGGCAACTCGGTCGAGGTCAGGGTCCCGCCGTTCGTGGCGTTGCAGTGCATCGAGGGACCGCGGCACACGAGAGGGACGCCACCCAACGTCGTGGAGACCTCGCCGCGCACCTGGCTGCTGCTGGTGACCGGGCTGCTGACGTACGACGCGGCACTGGCCGCCGGTCGGGTCGACGCCTCGGGACACCGCGCCGAGCTGATAGCCGAGCTGTTGCCCCTGATCCCGCTCGGACCCGGTGGCCGGCGAGAGGACTGATCGGGCGAGTGTGATCGGTCACTCCGGGAGCCCGACGTGGAATTACGCCCCGTCCCACACCGCTGCAAGATTCGCACTGCGAGGCAACCGGCACGTAAACTCCCAGTTGTCTCCCAACCCATTGACGTGTAGTCCGATTCGCAGCCCAGGGGAGCTAGTCGATGACTGATCATCCGATCGCCAACGTGAACCTGCTCGCTCCCACCCCGGCGGGCGGATGCGCTGCGGCCGGTGCCTGCGCGCCCGGCCCGGCTCCGTCGGACCAGCCCGAGAACGAGCCACGCGAGGAATGCGGCGTCTTCGGTGTCTGGGCGCCCGGCGAGGATGTCGCCAAACTCACCTACTACGGCCTCTACGCGCTGCAGCATCGCGGACAGGAAGCCGCGGGTATCGCGGTCGGCGACGGCAGCCAGGTCGTCGTCTTCAAAGACCTGGGACTCGTCAGCCAGGTGTTCGACGAACAGACACTCGGTGCGATGAGCGGCCACGTCGCCATCGGGCACTGTCGGTACTCCACCACGGGCTCCACCACCTGGGAGAACTCGCAGCCGATCTTCCGCACCACCGATGCCGGGACCGGCGTCGCGCTGGGGCACAACGGAAACCTCGTCAACACCGCCGACCTGGCCGCCCGCGCCCGGGAGAAGGGCATCAAGAGCTCTGCGGCGACATCGGACTCCGACGTCGTGGGCGCCCTCCTGGCGCACGGTGCCGCCGACAGCTCGATCGAGCAGGCCGCGATGGAACTGCTGCCCACCCTCAAGGGCGCGTTCTGCCTGACCTTCATGGACGAGCACACCCTCTACGCGGCGCGCGACCCGCACGGCGTGCGGCCGCTCTCGCTGGGCCGCCTCGACCGGGGCTGGGTGGTCGCCTCGGAGACCGCCGCCCTCGACATCGTCGGCGCCTCGTTCGTCCGCGACATCGAGCCCGGTGAGCTGCTGGCCATCGACGCCGACGGTGTCCGGACCAAGCGCTTCGCCGAGCCGACACCCCGCGGCTGCGTCTTCGAGTACGTCTACCTGGCCCGCCCGGACTCGAACATCCACGGGCGTTCGGTGCACTCCACCCGCGTGGAGATCGGCCGCCGGCTGGCGAAGGAACACCCCGCCGAGGGCGACCTGGTCATCCCGGTGCCGGAGTCGGGTGTGCCCGCGGCCGTCGGCTTCGCCCAGGGCTCCGGCATCCCCTACGGGCAGGGCCTGATGAAGAACGCCTACGTGGGCCGCACCTTCATCCAGCCGTCGCAGACCATCCGTCAGCTCGGCATCCGCCTCAAGCTCAATCCGCTGCGTGAGGTCATCCGCGGCAAACGCCTCGTCGTCGTCGACGACTCGATCGTGCGCGGCAACACCCAGCGCGCCCTCATCCGGATGCTGCGCGAGGCCGGTGCCGCCGAGGTGCACGTGCGGATCGCCTCCAGCCCGGTGCGCTGGCCGTGCTTCTACGGCATCGACTTCGCCTCTCCGGCCGAACTCATCGCCAACGGCATGGAGTCCGAGGAGGGCATGGTCGAGGGAGTGCGCCAGGCCATCGGCGCCGACTCGCTCGGCTACATCAGCATCGATGAGATGATCGGCGCGACCGAGCAGCCCGCCTCGTCGCTCTGCGCGGCCTGCTTCGACGGCAACTACCCGATCGAACTGCCCGAGGAGACCTCCATGGGCAAGGCGGTCCTCGAGCAGATGCTTGCCTCCGCTGCCCACGACGGGACGGTCGACCCGTTGACCAAGCCCAACGACAACGTCAGCGCAGTGATGCGTCCCTGAATTCGGGGGCCGGGCACTCCGGTACCGTGTGATCGTCGGCGAACACGCCGAGAACGACTTTTGACCAAGGGGTGCTTGCGGAGATGACGGAGCGGGATGCGGCTGCCGACGAGAAGACCGGCGGTACTCCGCAGGCCTCGTACGCGGCGGCCGGAGTCGACATCGACGCCGGTGAGCGGGCTGTTGAGCTCATCACACCGCACGCCAAGCGGGCTTCGCGCCCCGAGGTCCTCGGCGGACTCGGCGGATTCTCCGGCCTGTTCGCGCTGAAGGGCAACTATCACGAACCGGTCCTCGCCGCCGCCAGCGACGGGGTGGGCACCAAACTCGCGGTCGCGCAGGCCATCGACAAGCACGACACCGTCGGACGTGACCTCGTCGCCATGTGCGTCGACGACCTCGTCGTCTGCGGTGCCGAACCGCTGTTCCTCCAGGATTACATCGCCGTGGGCAAGGTCGTCCCGGAGACCGTCGCGGAGATCGTCGCCGGCATCGCCGACGGCTGCGTGGAGGCGGGGTGCGCGCTGCTCGGCGGCGAGACGGCCGAGCATCCCGGGCTCATGCAGGACAACCACTACGACCTCTCGGCCACTGCGGTCGGTGTCGTGGAAGCCGACAAGGTCCTCACGCCGGACAGCGTCCGGGCCGGCGACGTCGTCATCGCCATGGGGTCGTCGGGCCTGCATTCCAACGGATACTCCCTCGCCCGCAAGGTGTTGCTCGAGTGGGGCCACATGGATCTGTTCGGCCACGTCGAGGAATTCGGTCGCTCGCTCGGCGAGGAACTGCTCGAGCCGACCCGGATCTACGCCCGCGACTGCCTGGCGCTGATCGCCGAGGCCGACGTGCGCACCTTCGCGCACATCACCGGCGGCGGACTCGCGGAGAACCTGGCGCGCGTCATCCCTCAGGGCCTCGTGGCCGAGTTGGAGCGCAACACGTGGACCCCCGCCCCGATCTTCGCCCTCATCGCGCAACGCGGACGCGTCGAGCAGCTCGAGATGGAGCGCACCTTCAACATGGGTGTCGGCATGGTCGCGGTCGTCGCCCCGGAGGACACCGACCGCGCACAGGCGGTTCTGACGGCGCGGCACGTCGACAACTGGGTGCTGGGCACGATCAAGCGTTCCAACGAACCCAAGAACACCGAGGCCGGCGCGCGCGTCTCGCTGGTCGGCGAGCACCCGCGCTTCTGAGAGTCGCGGACTCGCAACATCTCTCGCACGACAACGCCAAAGCGGCGGGACCTTCCGGTTCCCGCCGCTTCTGGTTTGTCGTGGGTTCGTCGGCGCGCATCACCCCCACGCCGAGGGCAGCACACAGCAGCGATGCGCATCGTCGGTTGTCACCGCGACGAGCACCGCTGTCTGGCTCCAGAACGACCCCGCACGCACCAGACGGCCGCACTTCACATGCGGCCGTCTGATACGTACGAAATCATCAACCCGCGTTACCGCGGGTCCGCTGAGCGGAGAGGTCGTGCGTGGGGTGGGGTCGGGTGCCGCTGATGAGGACGGCATCCACGAGTGGCGCGCCTCAGGCGCGTCGCCACTCGTCCTCGTCCACCCACTCATCCACCGGATCCGGACGATCTACCGAGCTGGTCTGCCCGGACAGCTCGCGCTGCAGGCTTTCGAGATCGGTGTTCGGAGTGGAGTACTTCAGCTGACGAGCAACCTTCGTCTGCTTTGCCTTTGCCCGGCCGCGGCCCATTCGGGACCCCCTCGCAAAATGACGGGGCGGCCAACGATTTGGCGGCCCCGTTCTCTTGAAGAAATTCTGTCGTGCTGACCAGTCTAGCGCGCCTCTAGGATTTGTGTGCCTCGCCCTGCCTCGCCACGCCGCGGCGTGTGTCCGTCCTGGTCACGACGCGTAGTGCCTCACGTCGCACCTTGGCGGGCAGATCGTCGTGCTCGAGGAGCCCGCGGATCGCCTCGGGATCGCCGTCGGCGAGGAGATGCCGGACACGCACGCCGTGGTCCGGACGGTGGATGACGGTCACGGAATCGCCGGCCGCCACCGTTCCCGGCTGCAGAACCCGCAGGTAGGCGCCGAAATCGGCCTGTTCCATGAACCGCTTTACCCACCTGGGCTCGCCCGCCCAGACCGCGAAGGTGCGGCACGGGACGCGCGGAATGGTGGTCTCGAGGACGAGACCGTCCTCACCCACCTGCCACCGCTCGCCGACGAAGGCGTCGGTGACGTCGATCCCATCGATGCGGAGGTTCTCGCCGAACCAGCCGTAAGCAAGGTCACGTCCGAGTTCGCCGGCCCAGCGTCGTGCGTCGCGTTCGGCGTATGCGTAGACCGCCTGGTCGACGCCACCGTGGTACTTGCGGTTGCGCTGGTGGTCGGCGGCGAGCCCCAACTCGTGCACTTCGGCGCGGCCGGTCAGCGGACGCTTGTCGATGGCGGACGGGCCGATGCCGTCGAGGACGACGTCCTGGCCGGCCGCGCAGACGGCCAGAACGGTACCGGTGCCCACGCGCCTCAGAGGCCGGGGCCGGTGGCGCCGCTGCGCAACCGCTCGACGGCGGCGCGGCCGGCCTGCACGTGTTCGTCCTCTCGGATGGAGTCGGGGTCGATACGCGCACTGACCGGTTCCTCGGCCCCGATCATGAGCTCGGTGTCGGCGCCGACGTTGCGCTTGACGAGCGCGAGCGCGATGGGACCCCACTCGTAATGGTCGATGACGGTGCCCAGACGTCCGACGGTCCGGCCGCCCGCGGTGACCGGGTCGCCGGTCGTCGGGCGCCGATCCGAGCTGCCGTCGAGGTGCAGCAGCACCAGGCGTCGCGGGGACTTGCCGAGATTGTGGACACGGGCGACCGTCTCCTGGCCGCGGTAGCACCCCTTGTCGAGGTGGACGGCGCCCTGTTCGGCCGGGCCGCCGATCCAGTCGACCTCGTGCGGGATCGTCCGTTCGTCGGTGTCGGCGCCGAGGCGGGGGCGACGGGCGGCGACGCGCAGCGCGTCGTATGCCCAGCTGCCGGCCATCCGGGCGCCCGCCTCGGTCAGCGCGTCCCACCAGCGGAGCAGGACGAATTCGGGCACGACGAGGTCGACCACGGGCAGATCGCGGTGCTCGCCGAGCGGCGGCATGCGTCGCCAGAAACCCAGCGGCTCGTCCTCGTGATGCGTCTCGGGCAGGCTGCCCGCCTGGTAGACCTCAGCGTCGGCGTCGATCTCGAGGAGCTCGGCGACCGGGCCGGTCACCGCGCCGGGACCGACGAGGGTGAGGACCTTCATGTCGGTCCGTGTGGCCGGCTCGGCTTTGGCCCAGAACACCATCTTGGTGAGGAAGGTGATCAGCGCCTCGCCCCGTGCGCCCTCGGTGTCGATCCAGGTGACGCCGTCGATGTCGGTCAGGACGAAGTGCTCCTCCACGCGGCCGTTCGCGTCGAGGGAGAGGTTCTCCGCGCTCCGGCGGTCGGGGAGTTTGGCGATGTGCTGGCTCGAGATGGTGTGCAACCAGCTCAGGCGTTCGTCGCCCGGGATCTCGATGACCGAACGGTCGGAGCGGTCGACGATGATCACCCCGGTGGCGGCGGTTCGCTGCTCGCCGAGTGGATCACCGAAGTGCCACGGGGTCTCCGACGAGTGGAACTCGCCGGGGCCGGGGACCGCCCCGCCCTCGGAATGCCTGGTCAGGATGGGTGAACGGCTCACGGGTCGATTCTACGGGTCTGCTGGGCGCCAGGTGTGTGGAGCAGGGTGCGGGCCCTCGTGGGAGCCTCATACCCATGTCGGATTCGATCCTGCTCACTCTCGACGGCACCCAACACGATGCCGAAGCACCTTTTCTCCATGCCGACGACCTCGCCGTGGTCCGCGGCGACGGCGTCTTCGAGACCCTGCTCATCCGCGCCGGCCGGCCGCGTGGTGTCCGCCTGCACCTCGAACGTCTCGCCCGCAGCGCGACGGCGATGGAGCTACCGGCGCCCGATCTCGACCAATGGCGCGGCGCCATCGACAGGGCGGCCGAGCTGTGGAGCGAGGAGCACGGGACGTCGGACGAGGCCCTGGTGCGGCTGGTCTACACCCGCGGGCGTGAACACGGATATGCCCCGACGGCCTATCTGACCGTGGAAGCGGTGCCCGAACGTGTCGCTTCCGCACGGGCCGACGGTGTCTCGGTGATCACCCTCGAGCGTGGCTTCTCCATCGACCTGGCCGCCAAGGCGCCGTGGCAGCTGCTCGGTGCGAAGACCCTGAGCTATGCCACCAACATGGCCGCCCTGCGTCACGCGGCCTCCGAGGGTTACGACGACGTCATCTTCGTCAGCAGCGAGGGAGCGGTTCTCGAGGGCCCGCGGTCGACCGTGGTGGCGGTGTACGGGGACACGCTGGTGACCCCGCCGACGGAGATCGGCATCCTCGCCTCGACGACCGCTCGCGCGGTCTTCGACCTCGCGGACGCGGAGGGCTGGAAGACGAAGATCGAGATCCTGCGCCCGGAGGATCTCGTGGCGGCCGACTCGGTCTGGCTCGTCAGCAGTGTGACCCTCGCGGCCCGGGTCACTCACCTCAACCGGTACGTGATGCCGGTGCCGACCGACGCCGACAGATTCTCCGGTTTGGTGGACCGCGCCATTGCCGTGGAAGACAATTGATCCCGGTCACTCATATCTGATCCCGGGCCCGGGTCACACCGGGTCCCGGGTGAGAGCGAATGCACCAGGAGCGGCGGCACGATGGGACCTTTGGCGCTTGAAAGAGGCCGATGACCAGGCGTAACGTCGCGATCAGTGCCTACTACCGGAAGTAGTAGGAGACTTCGGCACCTGCCGGCTGAGCCGGTGACCTGATTCGAGGAGATATGGACGCTCTGGACGTCTCCAGATGGCAATTCGGTATCACGACCGTCTACCACTTCATCCTGGTGCCGCTGACCATCGGCCTCGCGCCGATGATCGCGGTGATGCAGACGGTTTGGCATGTGACCGGCAACGAACAGTGGCTTCGCGCGACGAAGTTCTTCGGCAAACTCTTCCTGATCAACTTCGCGTTGGGCGTCGCGACCGGCATCGTGCAGGAGTTCCAGTTCGGCATGAACTGGAGCGAGTACAGCCGATTCGTCGCGGACGTCTTCGGCGCCCCGCTCGCGATGGAGGGGCTCGTCGCGTTCTTCCTCGAGTCCACCTTCATCGGACTCTGGATTTTCGGCTGGGACCGGTTGCCGCGTAGGGTCCACCTGGCGTGCATCTGGCTGGCCTCGGCGGGAGTCATCGCCTCGGCGTACTTCATCATCGCGGCGAACTCGTTCATGCAACACCCGGTGGGCGTCGTGTGGGACGAGACGCGGGACCGGCCGAGGATGAACGACTTCTGGGCGGTGATCACGAACAGCACGACGCTGGCGGCGTTCCCGCACGTGATCGCCGGTGCTTTCCTCACCGCAGGCACCTTCGTCGCCGCCATCGGTTGCTGGTGGATGGCCCGGAACATGTGGCGCGCAAAGAAACTCCGTGAGGCCATCGAGACCGGTGACACCTCGGAGATGCCCAAGACGACCTCGCCGAGTCACATCGACGCCACGCCCGAGGATCTCGAACTCGACGCCCGCCGCTTCTGGCGGCCGGTCACCCGGTTGGCTCTCTGGGTCGTGATGGTCTCCGGCGTCGGTCTGTTCATCACCGGCGACATCCAGTCGCAGATCATGTTCAACCAGCAGCCGATGAAAATGGCTGCGGCGGAATCACTGTGCGAGACCCAGACCGGTGCCGGGTTCTCCGTGCTGGCCATCGGACGACAGAACAACTGCGACAACATCGAACACGTCATCGAGATTCCGAAGATGCTGTCGTTCCTGGCCGATCACAGTTTCGACAGCACCCTGCAGGGCGTCGAGGAGCTGCAACAGCAGTACACCGAGGCGCTCGCAGGACAACCGGGTGTGCCCGCAGGACAGAACTTCGCCCCGAACCTGTTCGTCACCTACTGGAGTTTCCGGGCGATGATCACCTGGGCTCTCGGGTCGGTCGTGGTGGCGCTCGGGGGGCTGTGGCTCACGCGTCGCAAGCGAGTCGTGGAATCCCGCAAGTTCGGCACTCTCGCGCTGTGGATGATCCCGACACCGTTCTTGGCCAACAGTTCCGGCTGGATCTTCACCGAGATGGGACGTCAGCCGTGGGTCGTCGCACCCAACTGGGAGAACGACCTCGACCCGCTGCGGATCAACATGCTCGTCCAGAACGGTGTTTCGAACCACACGTCGGCGACGGTGTGGGTGACGCTGATCGGCTTCACCCTGCTCTACGGCGCGCTGGGTGTCGTGTGGTTCATGCTCCAGCGGCGATACGTCATCGAGGGGCCGGCGACCTACGACTCCAGGCCACCGGGATATTCCGACCCAGACGCCGACAGCGATGAGCCCAAACAGCTCTCGTTCGCGTACTGACGGCCACGTAACCATAGGAGAGACCAGTGGGACTTCCGGAGTTCTGGTTCCTGATCATCGCGATGCTGTTCGTGGGCTACTTCGTCCTCGAGGGGTTCGACTACGGCGTCGGCATGCTGATGCCCTTCCTGGGCCGCAGCCACACCGGCGGCGATGCACGGGTGGCGCCCGATGAACCGGCCGCCGATCCCGACACCCGTCGGCGGGTGCTGCTCAACACGATCGGCCCCGTCTGGGACGGCAACGAGGTGTGGCTGATCACCGCCGGCGGAGCGTTGTTCGCCGCATTCGGCGGTTGGTACGCCACCATGTTCTCCGCCTTCTATTTCGCGTTGTTCCTGATCCTGATCGGCCTCATCACGCGCGTCTGCGCCATCGAGTGGCGCGGCAAGATCGACAACCCGAGATGGCGGATGTGGTGCGACGTCGGGATCGGACTCGGCTCGTGGATCCCGGCCATCGTGTGGGGCATCGCCTTCGCCAATGTCGTCCGCGGTCTGCCGATCGACGCCGACGCGCAGTACACGGGTGGATTCCTCGATTTGTTCAACCCGTACGCCCTGCTGGGCGGCCTGACCACGCTGCTGGCCTTTCTGACGCACGGCGCCGTCTTCCTGTCGTTGAAGACCGACGGCGCGCTCCGCGAGGATTCGATGCGTTACGCGTCGCGGTTGTCGATCCCGACGCTGGTCGTCGCGGGGGCGTTCCTGCTGTGGACACAGTTCGCCTACGGCAGTGCGTGGACCTGGATTCCGGTGCTGATCGCGGCGGTCGCCGCCCTGGTGATGGTGGGTGCCACGCAGGTGCGCAAGGAGGGCCTGGCGTTTGCCGCCACCTCGATCGCCATCGTGGGCACCGTGGCGGCCCTGTTCGGGTCGCTCTACCCCGAGGTGCTGCCGTCGACGCTCAACCCGGCATATGACCTGACCATCGACAACACGTCCTCGAGTCACTACACCCTCGTCGTCATGACCTGGGCCGCGGCTCTGGTCACACCTGTCGTGATCGCGTACCAGGCCTGGACCTACTGGGTGTTCCGCAAGCGTCTGTCCGTGGAGATCATGCCCAAGCCGTCGGGGTTGCGATCTTTGCGCGCCTTCGGCGAGTGACGCCGCAGGAACCGTCGGCGGACACGCGGCGGCGGGCCCGGCCGCCCGTCGATCCGCGCCTGCTGCGGTACTCGCCGACCACGCAGCGCTACGTCCTGGTCACGGCGGTGTTCGCAATCGCCGAGGTCATCGCGATCATCGTCGCGGCGGCGATGGCGGCCTCGATCCTGTCGGAGCTGATCGTCCTCCCGGATCTGCGGTCGTTCGATGCGCAATGGGCGCATCTGGCGGTCCTGATCGCGGCCATGGCGGCGCGCGCCGGAATGGCCTACGGGCACGACCGGTACGCGCACCGCGCGGCCCAACAGGCGATCGCGGAGCTGCGCGCCGAGGCACTCGACGTGCTCACCGATCCGCGTCGTACCTCGCCGCGCACGCTGCTGACCCTCCTGCGCGAGCAGGCGGCCACCGTGTTGTTGCGGGGACTCGACGCGCTCGGGCCGTACCTCTCCGGCTATCTGCCCGCGCTCGTGACCGCGGTGATCCTCACCCCCACTGTGACCGTGGTGATCGCCTTCGCCGACTGGCCCTCGGCGCTGATCATCCTGATCACCTTGCCACTCATCCCGATCTTCATGATCCTGGTGGGCCTCATGACCAGGGATCGCACCAGCCGCAAGCTGGCGACGATGAGCAGGCTGACGGCGCAGTTGCTCGATCTCATCGCGGGTCTGCCCACGCTGCGGGCGTTGAACCGCGCCGAGGCCCCGACCGCCCAGGTCGCCGAACTCGGCGAGTCGCACCGGCGTTCCACGATGAGCTCGCTACGGGTGGCCTTCCTGTCCGGCGCGGTTCTCGAACTGCTCGCGACGCTGTGCGTGGCCTTGGTCGCGGTGGGCATCGGCCTGCGTCTGGTGTTCGGCGAGATGTCCCTCTACGCAGGTGTTTTCGCACTGATTCTGGCGCCGGAGGCCTATCTTCCACTGCGTCGCGTCGGCGCACAGTTCCACAACTCCACCGACGGTCTGACCGCTGCGGGTCAGGTCTTGGAGCTGATCGACTCGCCCAAGGGGTCCGCGACGATGCCGGTCACCGGTGGCCGGGGCGTCACGGTCGCGGGCGCGCCGATCACGATCCTCGACCTCGGGGTGCACGGTCGCGACGGCTGGGCTCCGGAGTCCCTGCGGGCGACGATCCAGCCCGGCTCGCTCACCCTGTTCACCGGCCCGAACGGGTCGGGCAAATCGACCACGCTGGCCGCGATCATGGGTCTGCTGGCACCGGACGACGGTTCGGTACTCATCGGGTCCATCCCCGTCGATCACGCCGATCCCGAGTCCCTGCACGAACAGATCGCGTGGCTCCCTCAGCAGCCCGTCGTCGTGCCGGGCACGGTCGGCGAGAACGTGGAACTCTTCGGGGTGCTGGACCGCGACGCCGCCGAACGAGCGGCCGTGGCAAGCGGTTTCGACTCCGTGGTGCTCGAACTGCCGAAACGGCTCGACACCCGGCTCGGTGCGGGCGGCGTCGGCCTCTCCGCCGGACAGCGACAGCGTCTCGCCCTCACCCGCGTCCTGGCGTCGCCGGCCCCGCTGCTGCTGCTCGACGAGCCGACCGCCCATCTCGACGAGGACTCCGAACGTGCGGTGCTCACCGCGCTCCGGGAGCGAGCGCGCGCCGGGGACACGGTCGTCGTGGTGGCCCATCGCGGCGTCGCACGTGAGTTCGCCGACCAGGTGGTCGAATTCGACGGAGGTGTGCCATGCGCGACGACCCACTGATCCGGGCGCTGGGATTCCTCGGGCTGCGCCGGGGTGCGGTCACCAAGGCCCTGCTGCTCGGCGTCGGCGGTTCGCTCTCGGCACTCGGTCTCGCGGCCCTGTCGGCGTGGCTGATCACCCGTGCCTGGCAGATGCCGCCGGTGCTGTACCTGTCGGTCGCGATCACCGCCGTTCGCGCACTGGGCATCTCTCGTGGTCTGTTCCGCTACCTCGAACGTCTCGCCACCCACGACCTCGCCCTGCGCGCGATGACGACCGCCCGCGAACGGGTGTACACCGCCCTCGCGACCGGTTCACCGGCCTACTCGGTCAGGCTCCGGCGCGGAGATCTGTTGACCCGCACCGGCGATGACATCGACGAGATCGGCAATGCCCTCATCCGCGGTCTGATCCCCATCGGTGTGGGCGTGACGACGGCGGTGGCCGCGGTCGTCGTGATGGCGTTGGTGTCGCTGCCCGCCGCGGGGGTGCTCGCGGTCGCTCTCGTCATCAGCGGCGGTGTCGCCCCGTGGCTCGCGGCGCGCGGTGCAGCCTCCGCGCTCCGGGACGGCTCGCGCGCTGCCACGGAGTCGGCGGAGGCCACGACGACGGCGCTGTGGCACGCATCAGAACTCGTCGTCGCGCGTCGTCGCGGTGCGTTGCTCGCCACCGCCGCGGACGCCGACCGTCGGCACCTCGCGGCCACCGACCGCGGTCGACGACTGGAGGCGGCGGCCGCCGCGGCCACCCCGCTCGCAATGGGAGCGTCGTTGGTGGCGGCGTGTGTGATCGCCATCCAGTTGGCCTCGCAGACAACCGGTTCGCTCGCGGACGTGGCCTCCGGGGAGGGGCTCACCCCGATGATCCTCGGCGTCCTGGTCCTCCTGCCGCTGTCGGCCTTCGAGTCGACCGCGCCGCTGACCGAGGCCGGACTCCAGATCGAACGCAGTCGCCAGAGCGCGGCGCGGGTCATGGCGCTCGTCGACGGCGCCCATGCCGATCCGACGGGGTCCGAACCCTCCGGCGCGGACGTGGCGGTACACCGCGGGATGGTCGAGGTATCTGCCGACGGATTGCGATGGGGGCGCGCGCAACGGAACGTTCTCGGACCCGCTGGCGGCCTCGACCTCGATCTGCGACCGGGGTCGCGGCTGGCCGTGGTCGGACCCAGCGGCGTAGGGAAATCCACGTTGCTGCTCACCATCGGGGGCCTGCTCAACCCGGTGGACGGGAACGTCACCTGTGTCGACGTGTCGAGCCGTTCGCCGGTCGGGCTTCGTTCGGCCGGTTGCTATTTCGCGGAGGAGGCGCACATCTTCTCGACGTCGGTCCGCGAGAACCTGCGGGTTGCGCGGGGTGACGCCACCGACGAAGAGATTCTCGACGCGTTGACGACGGTCGGCCTCGACGGTTGGGTCGCGCGGCTTCCGGACGGTCTGGACACCACACTGTCCGGCGGGGCGGAAGCTGTCAGCGGCGGCGAGCGCCGGCGCCTGCTGTTGGCTCGCGCGCTGCTCCACCCGGCTCCGATGGTCCTGCTCGACGAACCGACCGAACACCTCTCGGCCGACGACGCCACCGGCTTGCTCCGCCGGCTCCTCGGTGTCGAAGACGATCTCTTCGGTCCCGATCGCATCGTGGTGGTCGTGACGCACCAGCTTCCGGCGGATGTCGGTGGAGCGCAGGTGGTGGAGTTGGCTCCGGCGGTCTCCACGCGCTGACCGAAGTCAGAACGGTGGCGGGTCTGCCTGGTCGGTGAGGCGTTGTTTCTTGTTGCGGGCGCGTTCGGCCCGCCGGCGTGCGTGTTTCCGCGCGAGCCGGTTGTCGGTGGAGGGGGCGTCGTCCCCGGTGATGACTCGGGGTGTGGGTGGTGCCTGGGGTGGTTGTTCGTAGCGGATGCGTCGCAGGTTGGGGAAGAGGTCTTCGAGGGTTTCGGCGTCACCGAGGATGGTGAAGCCTTCGGGGGTGCGGTATTCGGTGACCAGGTGGCCGTCGTCGTCGCGGTACTGGGCATCGATCCAGTCGCCGAAGGTTTTGTGCAGGTGCCCGAACCGGCATTTGGCGTTGAGGTTCTCACTCGACGTCGCACCACCCTGGGTGGGGTTGGTGCGGTCGTACTCGGTGACGTGGTCGAGGTCGCTGTCGAAGGCTGAACACGCGCAGCCGGGTTCGGTGCAGTAGCCGTCACGGACTCGCACGAAGTCGGCGCAGGCGGTGGTGGGTCGGTACGGATCGGCGGATTGCGCACCGGGGTAGACGATCACGGCATCGGTCGACGGAGCACTGCTCGGGTTTGGTTCGACGGGAGTGTCTGACGCGTTTGTCGTGGGTCGTTCTGCGGCAACACCTATGGGTGGGGTACGGACTGGGGTGATGGGTTTGATGGTGGCGTCGGGCCGGTTGGCGAGGTCGCGAATGTGTTCGTCGGAGATGACGCCGTGGCCGTTGACCCAGGCGATACCGGGGGCACCGTCGAGGGTGGCGGGGTCGGTGACGGCGTGGATGACGATCTCGGTGCTCACCGAGCGGACAACCTCGGCCGGGTCGGGGATGTCGGCGTCGCAGTCCTCCCGCTGGCACTGACACTCGAAGACGGTGCCGGTCAACAGTGCGAACATGGCATCAGAGTTCCGTTGGTTCCGGGTGCGACCATCCTGGGCGCAGACGGTGTCGGCCAACGCTTTCACTGCTTTCTCGGCGATGCGCACGTTTTCGGCGGCCATGACGCCGGTGATCTCGCCGGTGCCGTCGGCGAAGTTCTCCGTCCACATGCCGCGTTTGTCCAAGGCTTCGCGGCGACGTTCCCGCACCGCGTCGGGGTCGTGACGGAAGACCAGGCGATCGACCATGTCGCGCAGTCGCACCGTGGTCCACGCGCCCTTGCGGCTGCGCAGGATGTGTTCGATCTCGGTGTCGAGGTCGGCGATGGTGTCGTCGTCGGTGATGAGGTCGGTGCGGGAGACGACGGTCTGGATCAACTGGCGTGAGAGGATGCCGTCGCGCAGGGTGGTTAGTACTTTGGGTAGCCGGTCGCGCAGCGCGAGTGCTTCGCCGACCCACTGATCGGCCTGGTAGCGGGTGATGGCGTCTTCGCGGCACACTCGGGTGACCATCTCGGTGTAGCGGTCGATGAAGAACCCGCCGCGGCTGTTGAGGACGAGTTGGTCGTAGACGGTGGCGATCGACTGGTAGCGACACCAGGCCAGGAAGGCTTCGCCGTGGCGGATCGACCGCATCCGTTCCATATGGGTTGCGGTGTCGGACGATTCGGGATGGGCAGGATCGACCCCGGCGAGAAACTCGGCCGGTAGATCGGTCCACTTGTCTGACACGCTGCCCCCACAACGTCTACAGCCCAACCTGGATGGTCGAATCTGTCACCAACCAAGGTAGAACACCCCACCGACAAGAACAGATGTCCATCCACAGGTGCGGTGACAGAGGCTGTGCAGCCCCGGGCACAACGGAATCGGGGCCGGACGCATGGCGTCCGGCCCCGGATCTCCTGTGAGAGGGGAGGGTCTAGCTGCTCGCGACCTCGTAACCCATCGGCAGCATCGTCGACTTGTGCTCGAGGAAGGACTCCAAGCCCTCGCGGCCGTTCTCGCGGCCGATGCCGGAGTTCTTGTAACCACCGAACGGTGACTCGGGATCGATTGCGTACCAATTGATCCCGAAGGTTCCCGTCCGGATCTTGGTGGAGATCTCGATACCGCGCTCGACGTCGTCGGTCCACACCGTGCCGGCGAGTCCGTAGCTGGAGTCGTTGGCGATGGCGATGGCCTCGTCGACGTCGTCGTAGGCGATCACCGACAGGACGGGACCGAAGATCTCTTCCTGGGCGATGGCCATGTCGTTGGTGACACCCGTGAAGATCGTCGGGGTGAGGAAGTATCCCGAGTCGAGTCCGGCGGGACGTTCACTCTCGAGAGCCGGTGTCGCACCGGCCTTCTTGCCGAGTTCGATGTACTCCTCGACCTTCTGGCGCTGCTTCTCGGTGATCAGCGGGCCGAGCTGGGCCTCCGGGTCGGAGGGCAGGCCGACCTTCATGGCCTTCGCCGCATCGACCATCGCCGCCACGATCTCGTCCTGGCGGCTGCGCGGCACCAGGATTCGGGTCTGCGCCACACAGGCCTGGCCGGTGTTGAACAGGCCGAGGAAGGTGAGCATGAAGGCGTTCGCGGCGATGTCGACGTCGTCGAGCACGATGGCCGCGGACTTGCCGCCCAGCTCCAGCGAGCAGCGCTTCAGGGTCTCGGCGCACGCGGCGCCGATGGCCTTGCCCG
Organism: Gordonia amicalis NBRC 100051 = JCM 11271; assembly: GCF_000332995.1. Lineage (GTDB taxonomy): Bacteria > Actinomycetota > Actinomycetes > Mycobacteriales > Mycobacteriaceae > Gordonia > Gordonia amicalis. The sequence goes on along the minus strand of NZ_BANS01000014.1, from coordinate 43,370 downwards.
CGGCGGTCGACCCGGTGAAGGTGATCTTGTCGACGTCGGGATGTGCGACGAGTGCCTGGCCGGTCTCGGTGCCGCCGGTGACGACCGAGATGGCGTCGGCGGGCACGCCGGCCTCGATGAAGAGCTGGGCCACGTAGTTACCGGTGAGCGGCGTCTCCGGGGCGGGCTTGAGTACCACCGAACAGCCGGCGGCGAGCGCCGCGCCCATCTTGTTGCAGGTGATGAACAGCGGGACGTTCCAGGCGCAGATCGCGCCGACGACGCCCACCGGCTCGCGGGTGATGCGTGTGGTGCCGAACAGGCCGGTCCGATATTCCTCCCACTGGTAGTCGCGGGCGGCGTTGGCATATGCGCGCAGGACGCCGGTGCCGGGCAGCTGCTGCAGGGTGCTGATGGCGCTGGGCGGCGCACCCATCTCGGCGGACACCAGGGCGGTGATCTCGTCCCCACGCTCGTCGATGAGGTCGGCGACCTTGGCGATGATGTCGGCGCGCTGTGCCGGGGGCGTTGAACTCCAGACGCCGGAGTCGAAGGCCGCGCGGGCCGCCCGTACGGCGGCGTCGACGTCGGTCGCGTCGGCGTTCGGCACCGATCCGACACGTTCGCCGGTGGCGGGGGAGAAGACCTCGAGGGTCTCGCTGGAATGCGGGTCGACCCATCGGCCGCCGATGAGCAACTGGGGCTGATCCCCGCCGCCGGTGGGTGGTGCGGTGTGGGACTCCACGGTCTCGGTCATTACGCGTGTGCTCCTCAGGAGGACGGGGCCTTGCCGGTCAGCAGCGGATTCAGGCCGCGCGGGCAAGTGTGAACTACGGCACACGCAATACTAGAACACGTTCTAACTTTGGCGCCAGGGGCGTCGCGGAATCAGCCCCGTCCGAACGCGGCGCGGGCCTCGAGGCCCTCCATGACGTCGTCGAGGACGTCCAGCTGTCCGGACGGATCGACGGCCTCGAGGAGTCGTTGCTGATCGTGCGGTTCGATCTGGAGCCGGTTGGCCCAGCGGTACACGGGTGAGAGGTCGGCCGTGAGCGGATCGGCGTCGATGATGTCGAGTGCGGCGAAGATCGTGTCGACGTCCTTGCCCGCGGCCTCGAAGGTCTGGCGCATGACCGCGCGGAGGCGCTGGTCGATCGAATGCAGGCGTTCGAGATCGGCGTCGGTGGGGGAGGGCTCGGGTAGCACCTCGACACGTGCCAGCGGATAAGGATCGTCGGGCAGCCATTCGACGACCCGGAAACGATGGGTGCCGCTGCCGGACAGCAGGGCCCGGCCGTCCGGGTGCCGTTCGGTGACGTCGGCGCGCGCCATCGTGCCGACCCCGCGACGCACCTCGCCGCCGCCGACCTCGGAGCCGCGGGCGATCAACACGACGCCGAAACGTACGGTCGATCGCCCGTCGGACTCCTCGATGTGGTCGGTCAGCATCTGCCGGTAGCGCGGCTCGAAGACTCGCAGCGGCAGCTCGCCGCCCGGCAGCAATGCGGTGCCGAGCGGAAAGATCGGCGAGACGAATCGCTCGCCGGCCGGAATGGACGGGCTCAGAGGGCCACTCCGTCAGGCCTTGGGGCGCGCGTCGAGGACGACCTCGAACTCGAGCAGGTCGGCACCCGAGGCGACGGGCTTGGCCCGCTCGCCGGCATGCGCCTCACGGGCCGGGCCGGATGCCCACGCCTGGAAATCCTCCTCGGACTCCCACTGCGTCACCACGAAGTAGCGGTCGTCACCCTTGACCGGACGGAGCAGCTGGAACCCGAGGAAGCCCTTGGACCCGTCGACGGAATGGGCGCGGTTGGCGAACCGCTTCTCCAGCTCGGGCCCGGCGCCGTCGGGAACGGTGATTGCATTGATCTTCACAACAGACATGCGTCCACCATAGGCGTTGTGGTTGCGGCCGTGACGGTGTTGCCCGGCTCCGAGGGGTGGTTCGGGCGGCTACAGTTTCGGCCATGCTCGACATCCAGGCGATCGGCGAGATCGGGCTCCGCGACCACGGCGGGCCGAGGGTCGCGGAGGACGCACGCGGTTCGCTCGACGTCGATACGCCGACGCGGCCGATCGTGCTGTTGCACGGGCTGATGGGGCGGGGTCGCACGTGGCGGAGGCAGGTGCCGTGGTTGCGTCGTTACGGCCGGGTGTTCACCTACGACGCCGCCTTCCACACCGGGGCCGACGTCGAAGAGCCTGGCAGCGCAACAGAACTCGCGACCGAACGGTTCGTAGCCGACCTCGCCGAGATCCTCACCTGGATCGACCGCGGGCCGGCGGTCCTCATCGGGCACTCGATGGGGGCGCTCCACGCCTGGTGCGCGGCGTCCGAGTACCCGGAGCTCGTCACGGCGCTCGTGGTCGAGGACATGGCCCCCGACTTCCGTGGCCGGACCACCACCAACTGGACGCCGTGGTTCGAGTCGTGGCCCGAGCGTTTCGATTCCGTCGACGAGGCGGTCGCGATGTTCGGCCCGGTTGCCGGCCGGTACTTCTACGAGGCCTTCGACGACGGCCGGCTGCACGGCCGGATCCCGTTGTGGCGCGCGATCGCCGACGAGTGGGGGGTCCGCGACTTCTGGTCGCAGTGGCAGGCGGTCGCGGTGCCGTCGCTGGTCATCGAAGCCGAGTACACGGTGACACCGCCCGGCCAGATGCGTCGCATGTGCGAGGTCAACGAGCACGCGCAGTATCTGCGCGTCGACGGTGCCGGACACCTCGTCCACGACGATGCGCCGCACGTGTATCGCGGTGCGGTGGAGGCGTTTCTGTCGGGGCTCGACACCTGACCCGCCATATGGGTCGGGGCGCACACGATGGCTCGTGCGCGCCCCGAGAGGTGGATGAGGATCAGGCGGGATCGGCGGGTGCAATCGGTGCGCCGTTGAGTCGACGCCAGCAGTGCACCAGGAACAGCTGGGCGACCGGGGCGGCGACGATCAGTCCGACGTAGCAGACGAGTACGCCGACGAGGTTGATGGCGTAGGTGACGAGCAACGTGATGATCGAGTCGCCGACCTTCGACTTGGTCAGCTCGAACGACGTCTTCATCGCGTTGATGGGCGAGAGGCTCTTGTCGATGGTCGCGACCACCGAGAACATCAGGAAGAACATCGCGATGATGCCGGGGATGATGCACAGTGCGTAGCCGATCGCGGTGATGATGCCGACCAGGATCGCGGTGCCGACGACCGGCCCGAATCGGATCGGGGTCAGGAACGACTTCGCGGTCACCGGTTCGCCGTTGGCAACGCGCACCGCGCCCGAGATGATGCTCGCCTGGATGTAGAGGAGGCCCACGATGAACACGGCGTACACGAGCGCGAGCAGGACCGAACCACCGAAGCCCAGCGACGTTTCCTCGTAGTAGAAACCGTTGCCGTAGTCGACCCTCTCGGTGGTGCCGAAGAGTGCCACCGCCGAGAATCCCACCGCGATGAGTGCAGCACCGAGCAAGAACACCGCGAGACCAGGCAGGATCATCGCGCCCACGTTGTTCTTGAACTTGTTGAAGGCCCAGGAGAACGCCTCGCCCACATCGACCTTGGTGCCGGGGACGCCCGGACCACCGGGGTAGGCGCCCATTTCCCCGTACTGCGGTACGCCCGGGGGCGGCGGGGGCGGTGCCTGGCCGTACTGCGGCTGGCCGTACTCGGGCTGCTGGCCGTACTGAGGCGGTTGCTGCCCGTACCCGGGCTGCTGCCCGTACTGGGGCGGGGGCGGGGGCTGCTGACCGTACTGCGGAGGCTGGCCCGGCTGGTTCGGGTCCGACGGCGGGACAGGAGGATACGGCGGCTGACTCATGGATCGGGACATTAGCAACGATTCGGGTGTAGCGGGAGACTATGCCCGAACGATCAAATGACTGGTCATCGATGTTGGCACGAATTATGGGCGCTCGTGGGCGAGCTGTCTTCTCGGCGTCGCCCGGTGTTTCCCGACCTGCGGTGACGCCGGTGGTCGGGCGGACTCAGCACTCGCCCGCCAGACAGTAACGGCCGTCGGCGGTGATCTCGACGAGACCGTCGACGAGCAGGGAGTCGAGGGCGCGGTCGCGCTGTGCGGTGTCGCTCGTCCACACCACGTCGAGCTTCGCCCGCTCCACCGCACCGGTGGTGCCGCGCAGTACATCCAGCAGCAGGCCACGGACCTGGCGGTCGGTGCCGGCGAACTTCTGGGTCTTCCGCGGTGGGCCGGTGTGAGCGGGCCGGCCGAGTCGGACCCAGGTGCAGTCGACCAGAGGACAGTTGTCGCACTTGGGGTTCCGGGCCGTGCACACCAGCGCGCCGAGTTCCATGAGTGCCGCCGAGAACCGCGGTGCGCTGGCTGCGTAGCCGGTGGCGGCGGAGCGGGGGAGGAGCACCTCGGCGTCGTCGAGGTCGCGGCGCGACGGGTTGCCCGGCTGCTCGCGACCGTGCACCGCCCGCGCGATCACCCGGCGGACGTTGGTGTCGACGACGGGAACGGCCTGACCGTAGGCGAAGCAGGCGACCGCCCGTGCGGTGTAGTCACCGATTCCGGGGAGGGTCAGCATCGTCTCGACGTCCTCGGGCACCCGGTCGTCGTGATCGCTCGCGAGGACCTTCGAGCACTCGTGGAGGCGTAGCGCGCGTCGGGGATAGCCGAGTTTGCCCCAGGCACGGAGAACCTCGCCGGCGGATTCGGCGGCCATCGCCGACGGCACCGGCCATCGCTCGACCCAGGCCCGCCACGGCTCCAGGACGCGGGACACCGGGGTCTGCTGGAGCATGATCTCGCTGACGAGGATCTGCCACCCGGTACAGGCCGGATCCCGCCACGGCAGGTCGCGCTCGTGGGTATCGAACCAACCGATCAATCGCTCGGGTGGCACACTATTGAGCATGATCGGAAAGACACCACGTGAGGCCTGGCGCATTCTGCGCGATGGAAACGACCGTTTTGTGGCCGGAGAATCTCAACATCCGAGCCAGGGTATCGAGGATCGAACACGTCTCGCCGACGGGCAGTACCCGCACGTGGTGCTGTTCGGCTGCGCGGACTCCCGCCTGGCCGCCGAGATCATCTTCGACCAGGGACTCGGCGACATGTTCGTGGTCCGCACCGCCGGTCACGTCATCGACTCGGCGGTGATGGGCTCGCTCGAGTACGCCGTCGAGATTCTCGACGTCCCGCTGATCGTCCTCCTCGGCCACGACAGCTGTGGCGCGGTGAAGGCGACCCTCGACGCCCTCGACGACCTCCAGATCCCCGGCGGCTACATCCGCGACGTCGTCGAACGCGTCACGCCGAGCATTCTGGCCGGACGCAGTGAGGGCCTGACCCGGGTCGACGAGTTCGAGGCCCGTCACGTCGTCGAGACCGGACGCCTGCTCATGCAGCGCAGCCGGATCATCGCCGACCGCATCAGCACCGGCAACCTGGCGATCGTCGGCTTGACGTACAAGCTGAGCGAGGGCCGGGTGAGCCTCCAGGGCGTCTTCGGCGACATCGGCGAGCATCCCCGGGCCGAAGCGGTGCCCGAGAGCGCCTGACCCTCCGAGCGGCCCCGAGCCTGAAGGCGAACTCTAGACTTTGCCTGTTCGGGGCCGCTTTTCGGCCGCGACACGCCGCACGTGATCAACCGGAAGTCAAGACCCGGCCGTTAGCGTTGTGGGCGTGATCGAACCCCAGGGCCCGCTGCCACCCGAGATCTACTGGCGACGACGCGTTGTCGCCGGGGGTGGTGCGCTGGTCATCGTGGGGCTGGTCGTCGCCCTCATCGTGTGGATGACCTCCGGTGGAGACGCTCCGCAGAACACTGCGGCCACCTCGTCCGCGTCGAGCAGTGCGGCTCCGTCCTCGGAGTCGGCACCGCCGTCGTCCGAACCGCCCGCCGCCGGCGACGCCGGTGCCGGTGGTGCTCCGGGCGGCAATGCTCCCGCGGGTGGAGGAGCGCCGGGCGGTGCGCCCGCATCGGCGTCCTCACCTCCGGAATCGGCGAGTCCGGCCGGCGCACCGGGAGGTCCCGCGGGCCCCAACCTCTGTCCGGATCAGGCGATCTCGGTGGTCCTCTACACCGACAAGCCGACATACACGATCGGTCAGCAACCGGTCTTCACGATCGTCACCACCAATGCCGGGCTGTCCGAATGCACCCGCGACGTGGGCAAGTCGGTCCAGAACGTCATCGTCCGGACTCTCGACGGATCGCGCACCCTGTGGTCGGCGCGGGACTGTTCACCGCTGGACACGGTGAACAACGTGGTTCTCAAGCCCGCACAGCAGGTCAAGGACACCATCACCTGGTCGGGTACCACCAGTAGCCCCGGCTGTGAGCGCCCGCGGACTCAGGTGCCCGCCGGTTCGTACTCGGCCATCGGCAAGATCGGGGAGCGCGAGTCGTTCCCGATCACCTTCAACGTGGTCGCCCCGGCGCAAGAGCCCTGATCGTTTCGTTCTCGTCGGGCCGCTAGTCGTAGCGCTCGATGCTCGTCTCCGCGAGGCGGGACAGTCCCTCGCGGATGTGCCTCGCCCAGATGCTCCCGATGCCCTCGACGGCCTGCAGGTCGGCCGACGTGCTGGCAAGCAGCGCCTGCAGGGTGCCGAAGCTGCGAACGAGCCGGTCCACGTGCGCGAACTGCAACCGTGAGATGCGGGCGAGCAGCCGGTAGCCGCGCGGACTCATGGCGTTGTCCTGGGCCTCGATGGTCGTCGGGTAGCCGAAGGCGCCGGCGAGCTGGGTGAGGTCGAGCAGATCGGCGTCGCTGAGTCCCTCGATGACCTCGAGGGCTTGGCGTACATCCTCGGCGGTGGCCGGTTCGGGGCTGGCGAAGTAGTCGCGGACGAGGAGTTCGCGCATCGTGTCGTTGTCGCTGATGAGCTCCTCGAGCTGCAGGCTCACCTGCCGGCCGTTGGTGCCGAGTTCGAGGACGTACTCTTCGATCTCCACCGACACGCGCCGCACCATCTCCATGCGCTGTGCGGTCGACATGGCGTCGCGCAGCAGCACGTAGTCCTCGATCTCGGCTCGCGACAGCGCGGCGATGACCTCGTCGAGGCGTGCCTTGTACCGCTCCAGGGTCGCCAGGGCGACGTTCGCGCGCGAGAGGATGGGGTCGGGGCTCTCCACGACGCGGCGGGCGCCGTCGACGTAGACGCTGACGATCGACATCGAGGCACTGACCGAGATCACCGGATGGCCGGTCTGGATCGCGGTGCGTTCGGCGTTGCGGTGCCGGGTACCCGACTCCTCGGTGGGGATCGACGGATCCGGCACGAGCTGGACGTTGGCGCGCACGATGCGCTTGCCGTCGGTCGACAGCACCACCGCCCCGTCCATCTTCGCCAGTTCGCGCAGCCGCGTCGGGGCGAATTCGACGTCGAGGTGGAAGCCGCCGTCGCAGATCTTCTCCACGTCTGAGTCGTGCCCGAGCACGATCAGGGCGCCGGTGCCGCCACGCAGGATCCGTTCCAGGCCGTCGCGCAGCGGGGTGCCCGGCGCGACGCGCGCCAGGGTCTCGCGCGTGAGCTCGGACTTCACCGCATCGGTCAGCACTGTTTCCCCTTCGGCAGCCGAGTCTCCCCGGGACGGGCGACTCGCGTCTGCGCGGGTCGTCGACGGTGACTAGGGTACCGGGATGTGAAGAACAGCAGTTTTGTGGTGCCCGACGAGCTCGACGTGCTCGAGCGTCATCCGAAGACGGCCAAGCCCGGTGAGGTCATGCGACCACACAACCTGATGTGCTTCGGCTGCGGCGCGGAATCCCCGCACGGTCTGCACCTCGAGATGTACGCCGGCGAGGGCTTCACCGTGGAGGCGAAGATGCCTGTCGAGCAGTGGATGGAGGGTGGGCCGGGCGTGATCCACGGCGGCATCCTCTCCAGTGCGCTGGACGACGTCATGGGTATGACGCCGCGACTCCTCGGCCCGCCCGGGGTGACCGTCCACCTCCAGGTTGATTTCTTGCAGCCGATCCCGGTGGGCAAGACGCTTCATATCCGCGCGGAGATCCTGGGCCGGCAGCGGCGCAAGATCTACACCGAAGGTGTTGCGCACCTGGGTGATCCGGGGCGGCCGGTGGCGCGCGCGAACGGTGTGTTCGTGACCGTCGACGTCCGGGAGCACTTCGCCGAGCACGTCGAGAACAGTGCGAAGGCGGCGGAGTATCTGGGCGGCAAACCGCAGCTCTGACGAGGGGTCAGAACGGCGCGTCCACCGGGTCGGAGTCGCGCAGGTGAACGGCGTCGCCGAGGTTGGCGACCCGGAGGATGCGAATGCCCTTCGGGAGTTCCTCGTCGGTGGCCGCGGGGATGATCGCCTCCCGGAAACCGAGTCGCTTGGCCTCCGCCAGGCGGCGAGCGACCGCGGAGACCCGACGGATCTCGCCGCCGAGACCGACCTCCCCGATGACGACGGTCGACTGGGGGACCGGTCGCTGGGTCAGGGTCGAATAGACCGAGAGCGCGATCGCGAGATCGGCGGCGGGTTCGGTCACACGCATGCCGCCGACCGTCGAGAGGTAGACCTCGGACTTCGCCAGTTCCTTGCGGCCGGCGCGTGCCTGGAGGACGGCGAGGACCATCGCCACCCGGTTGAAGTCCAGACCTGACACCGCCCGACGGGGGTTGGACATCTCGGTGCCGTTGGCGAGTGCCTGGACCTCGCCGACAAGCGCGCGTTTGCCGTCCATCGTCACCATGGTGACGCTGCCGCTCACATCCGAATCCCGTTGGTGCAGAAAGATTCCCGACGAATCGGGAACCTGGTGGATGCCGTCGTCGCGCTGTTCGAAGCAGCCGACCTCGTCGGCGGCGCCGAAGCGGTTCTTCACGCCCCGGACCATGCGCAGCGTCGAGTGCTTGTCGCCCTCGAAGGCGAGTACGACATCGACGAGGTGCTCGAGTGAGCGGGGACCGGCGACCGCGCCCTCCTTGGTCACGTGGCCCACCAGGATCACCGCGATGCCCCGGTTCTTCGCCAGCGAGACCAGCGCGGTGGTGACGGCACGGATCTGCGTGACGCCACCGGTGACGCCGTCGGCGCCGGAGGCCACGACGGTCTGGACCGAGTCGATGATCATCAGCGTCGGCCGCACGGTGTCGGCGTGGCCGAGGATGGTCGCGAGATCGGTCTCGGCGGCGAGGTAGACGTTGGGGTGCACCGCGCCGGTGCGCTCGGCCCGCATCCGGACCTGTCCGGCCGACTCCTCGCCGGTGATGTACAGCGCGACGCGATCCTTGGCGGCCCAGTGTTTGACGGCTTCGAGCAGCAGCGTCGACTTGCCCACACCGGGTTCTCCGGCGAGCAGGATGACCGACCCCGGGACGACGCCGCGCCCGAGGACGCGGTCGAGCTCACCGATACCGGTCGGCACCGCCGCCGACGACTCTGCGTCGACCTCGGTGATGCGCAGAGCCGGGCTCGACGGTGCCACCGCGGCGGTCGTCCGCGAGGACGTGGGCACGCCGGCGACCTCGTCGATCGATCCCCACTCGCCGCATTCGGGGCAGCGTCCGACCCATTTGGCGACCTGGTGACCGCAACCGGCGCAGCGATACGAGGATTTGGGTTTTGCCACCCGGTCAGCCTAGGCGGGCGCACCGACAAAACAGACGAGGCCCGGCGGATGCCAGGCCTCGTCGTGTGTGTTCCGGGGAGGGGTCAGTGCCCGCCGCCCTCTTCGTTTCCGGTCTCCGGAGCGCCGCCTTCGCCCTCGCCGTGGCCGCCCTCGCCGTGGCCCTGGTTGTAGAACGTCGGCTCCGCGTTGCGGGCGACGTCCTGGCGCTCGAGCTTCGCGCCGGCATCGACCGGGGTCTGCACGGTGGTCTCACCGGCGGGGACCCACGAGCCGTTGCTCTCGCGCTTCTCGAAGACGAACGTCAGTTCGGTGGTCAGTCCGCTGGCGACGGTGTCACCGGCGTTGGTCAGCTCGGCGGTGACCTTCTTCTCGCCGTCACGCGTGGCGCCGACGGGTGTGCCGCCGCGCAGGGCCTGGCCCGGCGGGATGACGCGATCGGCGGAGTCGCTGCCCTCGACGAACTCGATCGACCCCTTCTCGGGCTTGATCTCCTTCAGGCGGTAGTAGACCGTCGGGTCGGAGTTCGCGACGACGAACGCGATCTCGAAGGGCCCGCCGTTGCCGAAGACGGTCGGTGCGTCCTTCTCCGGGTAGACGATCTGCACGTCCCGCAGCTGCAGCGAGTCGATGTTGACGTTCGCGCCGTTGACGGCGGGCAGCTGGTTGGCGGTCTGCGAGATCTGTCCCGCACCGCAACCGGTGGTGCCCAGGGCAACGGCGATGCCGATCGTGGCTACTGCGGTGGCCAGACGAGATGGCCGAACCGCCGACCGCCGTGCGGATAGTGGAAGCACTGACACCCGATCCTCCCAGGTCAAACGAAGTCGAATTGCAGCGCGCGAAACCCTGCACTACGCAGCGTAGTGGGGGCCGTGCGGAAAAGTCCGCCCGGGTGCCCGATTCGTGTCCGCACGGGCGTGTCCACCGGGTCGGCGAAGGGGTCCGGACGGCTGCCCCGGGCCAGGTGTTGCGTGATGCCCAACACGCTGCTACGGCACCCCTTGCCACCTCGCAAGAGGCGGCACTGAAACCGGTTCACCGCGTTGACCTGCACCGTTGGGTGGGGCCCCCGGAACGCCCGTGCTAGACTGGGTTCACTCGAAAGGGGCAAGGAACATTGAATTTCAAAGTTGGCGACACCGTCGTTTACCCCCATCACGGTGCTGCTCGGGTCGAAGACATCGTTACCCGGACCATCAAGGGTGAGCAGATCGAATACCTTGTTCTCAAGGTTGCCGACGGTGACATGACCGTTCAGATTCCCTCGACGAAGCTGGAATACGTGGGCGTCCGCGACGTGGTCGGGCAGGAGGGTCTCGACCAGGTCTTCCAGGTGCTGCGGGCCCCGCACACCGAAGAGCCGACCAACTGGGCACGGCGCTTCAAGGCGAACCAGGAGAAGCTCATCTCGGGCGACATCATCAAGGTCGCCGAGATCGTGCGCGACCTGTGGCGTCGTGAGCAGGACCGCGGACTGTCGGCCGGTGAGAAGCGGATGCTGACCCGTGCCCGTCGGGTCCTCGTGGACGAACTGTCGCTCGCGCAGAACACCGATGACGAGAAGGCGACCAGCATTCTGGACGAGGTCCTCGCTGCCGCCTCCTGACGTCGGGTCGTGCCTGGCTCAGGAACCCAATTGACCACCACGCCGGGTGATTCCGGCGCAAGAGTCTGCGTCATCATCCCGGCTGCCGGGTCGGGAACCCGACTCGGCGAGCCGGTTCCCAAGGCTTTCGTCGACCTGTGCGGCGTCACGATCATCGAGCGTTGCGTCGACAACATCCCCGACTCGCTCGGGGCGTCGATCGTCGTCGTAGTACCGGCCGACCTCGTGGAGCGTGCTCGAGAGCTGCTCCCCGGGGTCGTCGTCGTGTCGGGTGGCGCCCACCGGTCCGACTCGGTGCGCGCGGGTATCGCCGCGGCGGACGCTGCGCAGATACTCCTCGTCCATGACGCGGCGCGGCCGCTCACACCCGCTCATGTCTTCACGAGCGTCGTGCAAGCCGTGGCCGCCGGTCACCCAGCCGTGGTGCCCGGGTTGCCCGTCGTCGACACCCTCAAGCAGGTCGCGCCGGACGCGAACGGCCTCGAACTCGTGACCCGGACCGTCGACCGCGAGGAACTCCGCGCCGTGCAGACCCCGCAGGGTTTCACCCGCGAGGCGTTGCTGCGGGCACACGCCGACGACTCCGGTCTCGCGACCGACGACGCCGGCCTCGCCGAACGCTGCGGAATCCCCGTTCACGTCGTCCCGGGAGACCCTCTCGCCATGAAGATCACCACACCGTGGGACCTCCGTATCGTCCGGAGCGTCGTCGGCGAACCTGCATCCGGCCCCGAGGCCCGACGATGAGGGTCGGGATCGGTACCGACGCGCATCGGGTCGACTCCTCGGCCGAATGCTGGATGGTCGGCCTGCGCTTTCCCGACGAGCCCGGTTGTGAGGGCCATTCCGACGGCGACGTCGGCGCTCACGCACTGTGTGACGCGGTGCTCTCGGCCGCCGGACTCGGCGACGTCGGCTCGGTGTTCGGCACCGGACGGCCCGAATGGGAGGGCGTCTCGGGAGTCGCGATGCTCACCCATGTGGCCGAGCTGATCGCCGCCGAAGGGTTTCGCGTCGTGAACGCCGCCGTCCAGGTGATCGGCAACCGTCCCAAGATCGGTCCGCGTCGTGCGGAGGCGCAGGAAGTGCTGTCGGCGGCCGTCGGCGGACCCGTGTCCGTGTCGGCGACGACCACCGATGGTCTCGGCATGACCGGTCGGGGCGAGGGGATCGCCGCGGTCGCCACCGCGCTTCTCGACGACGTCTAGTTCGGTTCGTCGACCGCAGCGCGGGGAGTTGGCTCAGCGTGACGCCGCGTCCAGCAAGATCTCGCAGGCACGGTCGACGGCATCGGCCGGCGGCGTGAGTTCTCGGCCGAGACGCGCGGCCGCGGCGGCCACCGCCGGATCGGTGAGCGGGTCGAGGTCGGACGGACCGAAACGTGCCAGCTTGTTTCCGGAGCCGGCGCCTGCCCGCCGAAGGGCTGCCGCCCACATCGGCTGATCCGCACTGAGCCAGGCGATCACCGACGGGATACCCGCCCGGGTCGCCGCCGCAGTGGTGCCGGCGCCCCCGTGGTGCACCGCGCCGCGACACCGGGGCAACAGGGCCTCGTGGTCGACCGGTTGGTCGAGGTGTAGAAGCCGCTCACGTCGGGGGAGTTCGTGATCGGTGTGCCCGATGACCCGCAGCCCGCGATCGAGGAGAGTGGTGACGATTCCTCCGATCTGTTCGGCGGTGATCTTCATGCTGCCGAAGCCGACGTAGACGGGTTCCTCGCCGGCGGTCGCCCACTCGACCGCATGTGAGGTGGCGTCGTCGCCGTTCAGGAGTGCGGCACGAGTGTCCTTGTCCGGCAACAGGAATCCGACGAGCGGACGTTGCGGCCCCCAGTCGCTCTCCAGTCCGGGGAAGAGGGCGGCATCGTAGGCCTGGACCTCCGGTCTGCCCTGACGCCGAAGTCGGCTTCCCAGTGGGCCTTTCGCCGGCGGGAGGTCGAGTTCGCTTCGCAGTCGGCGATCCGCCGAGCGCGTGGTCATCCAGTACGTCTGGTCGGCCAGCCACCACAACGCCCGGGAGACCGGGCGCGGGTTGCTTCGGTATCCGACGTCCACTCCCGCATTGGGCCGCAAGGGGCAGTAGTGCAACGGCGCGAACGGGATCCCGCGGCTCTCGGCGATCGCATCGGCGCGGTCCTGTGCCAGCGGTCCGGTCACGAGAATGTCCGAGACATCCGCGAGTTCACTCATCACCTGCTCCGAGGTGGCGCGACCGTGGTCGGCGACCTCGCGTAGGGCCGCGAGTCGCACCTTCGGGTTCTTCGACTTCAGTCGCTGCTTGACCAGCGGACTGGCCAACAACTCGCCCGTCGAGGGCGCGAGCACCCGGGTGTCCAGGCCGGTGGCGGCCGTCAGCTCGACCAGATCCTCGGGGACCGCGAACCGGACCTCGTGCCCGCGCCGGGCGAGTTCGGCGCCGACGGCCACCGCCGGCTGGATGTCGCCGCGGCTGCCGTGAACAGTGAACGAAACCCTCATGCGCCCCAACCGGTTCCGTGCAGTCCCCAGGCTGCGAGCTCGTCGGTCAGCAGACCGCGCATCGCTGAGGCGTCGGGGATGCGCACCGGGTCGAGCGAGCTGACACTCAACATCACGTGGTCGCCGTTGATCCCGAGCCATCCGCTGATACCGCCCTTGCGGTCGCGCAGTTGGGTCACGTCCTCGGTCACGGTGACGGCCCGGATCGCCATCGTGGCGCGGGTGCCGGTGCCGAGCGTGACGAACTCGTCGGGCATCGGACCGAGGTTCGACGCCAGACACAGCGGGGTAGAGGCGTTGGCCGCGAGGCGTCGGGCGATGGAGTCGTTCACTGCCTGCAGGATGACCGCGCTGTTGGCCACCGCGCTGGACTTCTCCGCCAGACGGCCGTAGGCCTCTTTGCAGGCGACGCGGACATCGGTCAAGTCCTCGTACCGGCCGGGCGCAACCTCGACGAAAGCCGTCGCACCCGAGGTCGCGTTGGCGCGTCGGTCGCCATCCGTACGGGTGGAGACCGGCAGCGACACCGGAACCACGTCGCCGTCGGAAACCCGGCCGCAGCGTTTCAGGATGCCGACCATCAATGCTGCGAACAGACTGTTGTCCGTGCCACCGCGCGACGTCGCCGCTGCCGCGTAGTCGGCGTGCGGGATGAGCACGGTCGCGTTCGGCGTGGCTTCGGCCCCGGTCAGGTCGGTGTCGGGGGCGGGGTTGTCTGTCACCCGGGCGGGTGACTCCGGTGATCCCCCCCGGCTCTCGCGCCACACGCGGTAGGCGGTCGTGCCCGCGGTGCGGAGCAGGTCCACTGCGTCGAACACGTCGTCGGCGATCCCGGGCGTGGTTCCGGGGAGATAGGGGGTGGCGTTGACCGCCTCGACGATCGCGGAGGTACCCGCACCGCCGTCGGCGATGACGTGAGCGATCGTCAGCGATACCACGACCGAGGCATCGTCGACGGTACGGGCGACGGACAGCCGCCAGGCGGGACCGTTCACGATGTCGAGCGGGTCGAGAGCCCGGGCGCGACCCCACGCCTCTTCTCCGCCGGCCGGCAGGGGCTCGGTGTCGATGGCGAAGTCGCCTGCGTCGTGCGTGTAGCGCCAGTAGGCCCGTCCCGGCCCGCGGTGACTCCCGACCAGCCGGCCGAGACGTCCACGACGCAGTCGCTCGGCCACCGACGCGATGGCGTCGACGTCGATCGTGCCGGGGAACCGCCAGAGCGTCTGCGTGACGACGGGAAGATCGAGCACGACGTCCATCTTCACGAAGAGGTCGTCGTCGGGTGTGAGCCGATCCACAGGGACGTCCCGGCTGACCCGGGTGGACCGGCCGAAGGGTGCGAGTTTCATGTCTGCAGCTGCCGTTCGTGCATGCAAAAAGTCGGTGATCGATGTAGACGATGGTCCAGAAATCACGGTCATCGGTCCCGGCGGCTGCGGTGCGGCGCACGGCCGTACAGGCCGACAGGACACCGCAACCCTACCCGAGGCCCTCGGGTTCTCCGGGTCCACGGCGGCTCGGTGTCGAATCACCCCGAGCGGGCGATACGTCCCTGATTTTCGCTGATCGCCCGGGAGTTTTTTCGTTTGTCCAACTATCAATTCGCCGCGAAGCAGGTTACTGTCGTCATCACTGTGAGGTGCGCCTAACTTCGGTGGCCTTCAGCATCTTGTTGCCATCGGGTCATTCCATTGATCCTTTCGCAGAATCCGGAGGACGCGACGACATGACGGGTGCCGCCCGCCGTACATCAGATCGCCGCGTGGCATCGCAGACCACCGCTCTCATCGCCATACTGGCGGCTGCGCTGACGGCCTTTGCCGGTCTGGCGCAGGCGGGCGGGGCGAATGCGGCGCCGACTCGTTCGACCATCGAGCGCGTCGTGGCGGAAGGCCCGCACTCCCACGGTGTGTACGTCTACTCCGCAGCCATGCAGAAGACCGTCAAGGTGCAGGTCGTGACACCTGAGGCATCGGCTGGGCCCCGCCCGTCGCTGTACCTGCTGGGTGGTCTGGGTGAGGAGAACCCGGAGAAGAGCATCTGGACTCTGAAGACCGACGTCGCGGGCTTCTACGCCGACAAGAACGTCAACGTCGTCATGCCCATCGCGGGCAACGGCAGTCTCTACACCGACTGGCAGCGCGACGATCCTGTGCTCGGTCGCTACAAATGGGAGACATTTCTCACGCGCGAGTTGCCCCCGCTGATCGACGAACGCTTCGACGGCAACGGTGCACGTGGTCTCGCCGGACTGTCCATGGGGGCCGGCGCCGCGCTGGTCCTCGCCGTCCGGAACCCCGGTTTCTACGACACGGTCGCCGCCTACAGCGGGTGCTTCACGACCACCGGACCTGCTGGTCAGGCATACCCGCGAGGCATCGTGACCGCCTTCGGTGGCAACCCCGACAACATGTGGGGGCCGCCGTCCGACCCCGCCTGGGCCGCGCACGACGTTCTCTTGCGGGCCGCCGGTCTGAGAGGCACCGAGGTCTACGTCTCCACCGGGACCGGACGGCCTGGCAAGTACGACGCTCCCGGTTATCCTGGCAACGACGATCCGACCGATCGTCAGGTCGTGGGTGGTGCGATCGAGCTCGGCGCGCTGTGGTGTACGCAGCAGCTGCAGGCCCGACTCGGACAGTTGAAGATTCCCGCCACCATCCGATATGTCGATCCCGGCACGCACTCGTGGCCGTACTGGGTGGACCAGCAGCGCCAGTCCTGGCCCACGATTGCCCGCGGATTGGGTTTGTGACCGTGCGCGGATCGTTTACGGACGGATGAGGAGGTGGGTCTCCGACGGCTGTCGCCGGCGGAACTGACCGGTACTCGATGCGCCGGGGCGGCTTCAGGGGAGGAGCCGAGCATGGACCATCAGGGGTCCAGAACGTGTGACAACACGAGAGGTTGTGATGGAATACACCGAACTGACTGACTACTCGATGCCCGGCGGAACCGTCACCGCCTGGGAGCCCGCGGTTGACGCGTCCGAGTGGCAGAGCGATTCGCGACAACTGTCGTACATGCACCTCGAGCACGCCCGACGGGCGGTTCGTGAGGGCTCCGACTGGTACAGCCAGTGGATCGGGACCGCTTTCCGGATTCAGCGTCCGCTCGATCGTGATGCGTTCTCGCGCACGCTCGTTGCGTGGTACCGCAGGCATGAGGCGTTCCGGACCTCGGTGCGCGTCCACGACGCCGGGCACCCGCAGGGCGACCTGACCCGCATCACCGTCGCCGCCGACACGATCGCGGTGCGTGAGCGGGCCTTCGGGTCCGATCTGGAACCCGCCGAGGTCTCCGAACTCGTCACCGAGTACTTCAACACCACCGTCACCCCGCTGACGTGGCCGCACTGCCTTGCGGTGACGGTCGAGACGCCCGGCGACGACGAGGGTTTCCTCGTCGTGTTCGCCGCCGATCACACGGTGATGGACGCCTACACCCAGGTGTTCGCGATCCGCGAACTGACCGCGCTGTACCTCGCCGAGGTCACCGGCGAGCCGCACGGACTCGCGGCGTTCGGCAGCTACCTGGACTTCAGTGACGCGGAGCGTCGTCTCGGTGAGCAGATCGACGCCAACAACGCCGCGGTGAGCCAGTGGCGCACCTTCTTCGACGACACCACCACCGCCGTACAGCCGGAGTCGATCCCGCGGTTCCCGCAGTTCGACGTCCCCGCCGATGCACCGCGCACCATCGCGGCTCAGCGGACCCCGGAGGAGGGCTTCCAGGCCACCCTGTCGCACTGGCTGCTCGACGCCGCCGACACCAAGCGGTTCGACGCGATCTGCAAGGCGGCCGGGTCGTCGATGACCGCCGGCATCTACACCGCGCTGTCGATGACGTCGGCGGCCCTGACCGGTTCCGCGGATCTCCGTTTCATCAGTCCGATCCACACCCGCAACGCGATCGAGTGGGGCGAGGCGGTGGGCTGGTTCGTCGGGATCATCCCGGTGGCCGTCCGCCCGGGCCGGCCGCTGAAGTTCACCGACGCGCTGACCGCCGTCGCGGCCACCGCGGCCCAGTACAAGGATGTGGGCGCTGCCCCGTTCGCGCCGGTCGCCGAGCTGATCGGTGGGGACGTGACACCTCCGGGATTCGTGGTGTCCCACATCGACCTTCGACACGCGGAGGGCTCGACCGAGTGGGAGCCGCGTGCGGCACGGGTGCTGCGCAGCGCGACCCGCGACGCCGACGAGGTCTACTTCTGGATCAACCGCATCCCCACCGGCGTCAACGTGTCCGCCCGTTTCCCGGCCGCGAACGCACCTGCTGTCGAGGTCTTCCTGTCCACGTTCCATGCGACGCTGAAGGATATAGTCGCCGAGGGCGATTGCGAGTATTCCTACCGTGCGGGTGCGGTGGACGGACCCACCGGTATCGACCGCGCGGTCCTGTCCGCCGGAAGCCCGACAGGGGTCCTCGGCAGCTGATGTCGGGAACGCTGCAGTCACGCGACATCCCTCCCCGGTTCAGCGATTCCGGGTCGCTGGTCGCTCGGCTCCGCCCACACCTGACCGGTGGGCGGGCCGTCGAGTGGGAGCTGCGCGATCCGGACCGTGTTGCGAAAGCAGCGCAACGCTGGGGCGACGGGGTGTCGTTCCTGCAATCCGACCATCTGGCGACGATGGCGGCCAAACGCCGGGAGGGCGAGGCGCACCACGGATTCATCGTGGCCGCAACACGATTCGATACTCCCTTGGTGCCCGATGCCATGTCGGCCGCGCTGACCGACTTCGTTCGGCGCCATGAGGAGTTGCGCGCGCACTATCGCTCGGGTCCGGCAGGGCACGAGCGATGGGTGTCGCCACCGGACGAGGTCGAGATCGTCACCGCGGACCGTGAATCCGTCCACGTGCACGACGCCGAACTCGGTGACTGGGTGGGCGGCCGGGCCGCCGAGACCGCTTGGTCCGATCTGGTTCCGGGTTCGTGGTGGGGCGCGACCTGCGACGACAACGGGTTCACGTTCCTCGCCTCGACGGATCATGTCCGGGGCGACGGATATTCGTTGGTCCTCGCGATGTTCGAGATCGTCGAGCTGTACCGGGGCCACTGTGCCGGCGAGCCCGCGGAGCTGGCGGCGGCCGGCTCCTTCGGGGACGCGATACTGGCGGAACGCCGGATCGCGGCGTCACTCGACCCCGCCGACGATCGTGTCGCGGTCTGGCGGGACGCACTGGTGCACAACGACGGTCGTACGCCGAGCTGTCCGCTCGACCTCGGGCTGACCGACGGGCTGCCGAAGCCGTCGGTCACGGCCCAGACAGTGCTGCTCGACGCCGAGACCCTCGCCCGCTGCGATGCCCGGATCGCCGCGACCGACGGCAGCTTCTCCGGGCTCATCTACGCGGCGCTCGCGGAGTGGCACCGCCGAATGACCGGTCGTGACCGGTTCTTCGTGTCGACCGTGCTGGCCACCCGTGCGCCGGAGCACTTCTGGACGCAGGGCTGGCTGTGCAACTTCGCGCCGATCGCCGTCGAGGTACCGAACATCGGAGACGTCGATTTCGACGACCTGGTGCGCGCGGCCGCCCAGAGCGTTCGACTCGCCCGCGGCGCGGCCGAGATCCCCGCGCACGCGGTGCTCGCGCAACTCGCCGGAGAGGGCGTCTTCCGCGGACTCGACGGAAGTCCGTACATGGTGTCCTACACCGACCTCCGCCGCCTGCCGATCGGTGACGACCCGGTTCTGAACGGGACACAGCTGTTGACCGGACTCGGTCCCACGCGCAACGCCAACCTCTGGTTCACGCGGACGGCGACGGGACTCGACGTGGTGTCGCAGATCCCCGACAACGACGTGGCGCGAACGTCGATCCTCGAGCAGTTCGCGACCCTGCGCGAAATCCTGGCCGAGTACGCGGATGCGGCCGGGTACGCGACGGAATCGGTTGTGCGATGAAGCTCTCGAGTTCCGAATCGTGGGCGGTCGAGCCGGGAGAACTGGTGTGCTGGCGTGCCGTACCGGGCGGGGCGGCCGCCCGGTCGAGCGTACCGGTGTCGGAGAACGAGCGATTCCACCTCGCGTCGATCGCCGCGGGGCAGCCGGGCTGGATGGCGCTCACCCTGGATTTCCCGGAACAAATCGATCTCGACCAGATCTGCGAGGCCGTCGGGACGATGATCGCCCGCCACGACGCGCTCCGCAGTCACTACGTGCAGACCGGTGACGTCGTCACCCGCCTGTTGCATCCGGGCGTCGACGTCAAAGAAGAGTTCCGGCAGGCGGACGACGGGCTCTCGGCATCGGCATTCGTCTCGCGACTGGCCGGGTACATCGGCGCGACCTGCAATCCCTTCGAACCGATGCCGCACTTCCTCGCGGCGGTGACCCGCCCCGGCGGCACGACGCTGGTGTGCGCCTTCGACCACTGCTACGTCGACGCGCGATCACTGGCCGTCGTGTCGACCGAGATCTGCGAGCTGCTCGCCGGTCGCGCGCCGGCACCGGCGGAGTCCGGCCTCGACGCACTCCGGATCGTCGCGGAAGCCGAGGCATCGGTGACCGCCGACGATCCCCGCCTGAGCGGCTGGGAGCAGTTCCTCGCCGCGACCGGTTGGACGGTTCCCGAATTCCCGCTCGACCTCGGGGTCGCCGCCGGGGAGAGCCTCCCCGTCCACACGATGGTCCGGACGCTGATGTCCGGCGACGACGCCGCGACGTTCAGCTCGACGGTCCACCGGCGCGGGGCCCGTACCTATCCGGCCGTGCTCACCTGTGCCGGCATGGCCATCAACGCCGCCGGCGGACCCGATGAGGTGGCCACCGTGGTGCCCACCGGGGCCGGGGCGGGGCCGGGCTGCGTGAGTTGGTCGGTGGGCAACGCGCCGATGCTGATCAGCGCGACCGGCGACCTGTACGCGGCCATGTACCGGAACACGCGACGCCTCGCGGCGGCGCTCCCGCTGGCGGAGATCGGACTGACGCCGGTATACGCGGCCTTCGGCGATCGCCTGCGCCCCGGCCGAAGTGACGTCTTCATGATGTCCTACGTCGACTACACGCGGCTGCCCATGCCGCGTGGCGACGTCGTCGTCCGGCAGATATCGAGTCAGAAGCCGACCGACACCGCCCAGTGGTGGTTCTGGCGTGACCGCGACGGCATCCACGTCCGGGTGCGGTACCCGCACACCGACCGGGCCGTGGCGGTCCTCACCGACACACTCGACACGATGCAAGCGCTGGTCGGCACCGTCCTCGAGCCGGTTCTCGCCGCCGACGCGGGCTGATGGCATTCCGGCTGCGGAACGGGTCTGGTCCGGCCACTCGGGCGGTCGGTGGCCCGTCCGTGGTCCGGTAGGATGGCCGGTCGTGACCCTGCGCCTTTATGACACCAGCTCCCGAGAGGTGCGCGACTTCGTGCCGCTGCGCCCAGGCCAGGCATCGGTGTACCTGTGCGGCGCGACGGTGCAGGGTGTTCCCCATATCGGCCACGTCCGCAGCGGTATCGCCTTCGACATCCTGCGCCGCTGGTTGAGCCACCAGGGCCTCGACGTGCTGTTCGTCCGCAACGTCACCGACATCGACGACAAGATCCTCCGCAAGGCCGCCGACGCGGGCCGTCCCTGGTGGGAGTGGGCCGCCACGCACGAGCGCGCCTTCGACGACGCCTACCGCGCGCTCGGCGTCCTGCCGCCGTCGGCAGAACCGCGGGCGACCGGGTTCGTGACCCAGATGGTCGAGTACATGCAGCGCCTGATCGAGCGTGGCCACGCCTACGTCGCCGACGGCAACGTCTACTTCGACGTCCGGAGCCTCCCCGACTACGGTGCACTGTCCGGGCACAAGCTCGACGACGTGCACCAGGGCGAGAGCGCGGGCACCGGCAAGCGCGATCACCGCGACTTCACGCTGTGGAAGGCGGCCAAGCCCGATGAGCCGTCGTGGCCGACCCCCTGGGGTCCCGGACGCCCCGGCTGGCATCTGGAGTGCTCGGCGATGGCCACCAGCCTGCTGGGGGCAGAGTTCGACATCCACTGCGGCGGAATGGATCTGGTGTTCCCGCACCACGAGAACGAGATCGCCCAGGCGCACGGCGCCGGAGACCCGTTCGCGCGGTACTGGCTGCACAACGGCTGGGTCACCATGGGTGGCGAGAAGATGAGCAAGTCGCTGGGCAACGTGGTGTCGATCCCCGCGATGCTGCAGCGCGTCCGTGCCGTCGAACTGCGGTACTACCTCGGCAGTGCGCACTACCGGTCGATGCTGGAGTACTCGCCGGGTGCGCTCACCGAGGCGGCCGCCGGTTACCGGCGGGTGGAGTCCTTCGTCGAACGTGTCGCCGCCCGCGTGGGCGATGTGGCCGTCGGCGACATCGACCCCGATTTCGGTGACGCGCTCGACGACGATCTCGGCGTCCCGGCGGCTCTCGCGGTCGTGCACAACGTCGTCCGTCAGGGCAACACCGCACTCGAATCGGGTGACGGGGCGGCCGCGCTGGCCGCCGCATCGTCGGTGCGGGGCATGATGGGGATCCTCGGCGTCGACCCGCTCGACGATCAGTGGGCCGGTGCGGCCGACGACTCGGCCGCCACCTCTGCACTGGACGTGCTGGTGCGCGCCGAACTGCAACGGCGCGCCGACGCGCGTTCCGCCAAGGACTGGGCGACCGCGGATGCGGTCCGGGATCGTCTGGCCGAGGCCGGCATCGAGGTGACCGACACCCCTGATGGTGCACAGTGGGCATTGAAGGGTGAGGCGTGATGGCAGGAAATTCCAAGCGTAAGGGTGCGATCCGCAAGTCGGGCACCAAGAAGGGGCAGGTCGTCGGGTCCGGCGGCCAGCGGCGACGCGGTCTCGAGGCCCGGGGCGCCACCCCGAAGGCGGTCGACCGCCCGTACCACCCCGCTCACAAGCGGGCGAAGGCCGCGGCGAAGTCGGGCACCGGCCGGGGCGGCGTGCGCGGGAAGGACGAGGGTCCCGAGTACGTGCTCGGCCGCAACCCCGTCGTCGAGTGCCTGCGTGCGGGCGTGCCCGCGACGGCGCTCTACATCGCCACCAACTCCGAACCAGACGAGCGTGTCGCCGAGGCGGTCAAGATCGCCGGCGATCAGGCGATCTCCATCCTCGAGGTCGGCAAGCCGGAGCTGGACCGGTTGTCCACCAACGGAATGCATCAGGGCATCGCCCTGCAGGTGCCGGAGTACGAGTACACCCATCCGGACGATCTGATGGCCGACGCCAAGGCCAGCGGCACCCCGCCGCTGCTGGTGGCGCTCGACAACATCACCGACCCGCGCAACCTGGGTGCGGTGATCCGCTCGGTGGCCGCCTTCGGCGGGCACGGCGTGGTGATCCCGGCGCGACGCAGCGCGAGCGTGACCGCGGTGGCCTGGCGGACCAGCGCCGGTGCCGCCGCACGACTCCCGGTCGCGCGTGCCACCAACCTCACCCGGACGCTCAAGGACTGGGCCGACTCCGGGGCCCAGCTCGTGGGTCTGGACGCCGGCGGCGACGTGACCCTCGACGACTACGACGGCACCGGTCCGACGGTGATCGTCGTGGGATCGGAGGGCAAGGGCCTGTCGCGCCTCGTGCGCGAGAGCTGCGACTCGATCCTGTCGATCCCCATGGCCGGGGAGGTCGAGAGCCTCAACGCGTCGGTCGCGGCGGGCGTCGTGCTCGCCGAATTCGCACGCCAGCGCCGGCGGTAGTCCGCGCGCCGGTTCACGACCGGGTGAGACCGATCTCGACACCGGCCTGCGCGAGTGCTTCGCGAACCGCACGGGCGTGGCCGACCGCGCCCTGGGTGTCGCCGTGCAGACAGATCGAATCGGCGTCGACCGCGACCACCGTGCCGTCGATCGCCGTCAGGCGTCCGGTGGTGGTCATCTCGACGACCCGCCGTGCGATCTCCGCGCTGTCGGAGAGGACGGCCCCACGCTCGGTGCGCGGAACGAGTGTCCCCGTGGGGGTGTAGGCGCGGTCGGCGAAGGCCTCGGTGATGACCCGCAGCCCGGCGCGTTCGGCACGGGCCAGAATCTCCGAGTTCGGTAGCCCCATCATCGCCAGACCCGGGTTCACGTCGCGCACCGCAGCGACCACCGCGTCGGCCTGTTGCTCGTGGTGGACGACCGTGTTGTACAGCGCGCCATGGGGTTTCACGTAGGTCACCGACCCGCCGACGGATCGGGCGAGGGCGTCGAGCGCGCCGATCTGATAGACGAGATCGGCGATCAGGTCCGGCGTCGACATCTCCATGAACCGGCGGCCGAAGCCGGCGCGGTCGGGATAGGAGACCTGCGCGCCGATGCGGACACCGGCGGCCACGGCCGCCCGGCACGTCGCCAGCAGGTCTGCGGGAGTTCCCGCGTGGAAACCGCACGCGATGTTGGCGCTGGTCACGATGGTCAGCATCGTCTCGTCGTCGCCGACTCCCTCGCCGAGGTCGGCGTTGAGATCGATGCGAGCGCGTGCCGGTTCGACGGTGGCCTTGTCGGAGCGGGCCTTGTCGGCGGTCATGGGCAACATTCTAGATCTGCGCCGGTTGAGCAGACGTAACAGGCGATTCGTCTACGGTGGGGGTATGGCACTGCTCGACACCAAGGTCACCACGGTCAACGGCGTCGTCGGTGGCGCACGGGGAAGGCGGCTGCGCCGCGGCACGATCAGCTGGCGAGGCATTCCGTTCGCCGCGCCCCCGGTGGCCCACCGCCGGTTTTGCGCACCCGAACCGGCCCACGACTGGCCCGGCGTGCGTGACTGCACCAAACTCGCCAAGGCCGCCATCCAGGAGAAGCGGTTCACCGCCGTCGCGCCGGGGAAGTTCGCGCCGATGGCCGAGGACTGCCTCACGCTCAACGTCTTCTCACCCGACGTCGCGTCGTCGAGGCCGCGGCCGGTGATGGTCTTCATCCACGGCGGCGCCTTCATCCTCGGCACCGCCGCGACCCCGCTCTACGACGGCGCCTTCCTGGCCCGTGCCCAGGACGTCGTCGTCGTGACGATCCAATACCGTTTCGGTCCCTTCGGTTTCCTCGATCTCTCGCAGTTCGCCACGGACGACCGGCCGTTCGACACCAACGCGGGTCTGCGCGACCAGATCGCCGCGCTGCGATGGGTGCAGGACAACATCGCCGCGTTCGGCGGTGACCCCGACAACGTGACCGTCTTCGGCGAGAGCGCCGGTGGGTCGTCGGTGCTCGCCCTGCTGTCCGCTCCGGAGGCCACCGGCCTGTTCCATCACGCCATCGCGCAGAGTCCCGCCCCGGAACTCGTGGTCGAGCAGGACGCCGCGACCGTCTACGCCGACGAGTTCGTCCGGATCCTCCGCGATCCGCAACGTCGGAACACCTCGATGGAGCGGACCGAGGACCCCCTCGACCCGGCCGAGGCGCAACGCCTTCTCACCACCCCCAATCCCGCATTGCTGCTCGAAGCGGGCAATCGTCTCATGCGGTTCGCGACCAAGTCCTCGGGCGGGTCCATCCCGTTCGCGCCCGTCGTCGACGGTGATCTGCTGCCGCGCTCGCCGCTCGCTGCGGCCGCCGACGGCCTGACGCTGCCGGTGCCGCTGGTGATCGGCAGCAACAAGGACGAGGGGAGACTCTTCGCGAAACTCTGGAACGTCCTGCCCGATTCCGAACGCATGCTGATGCGGGTGAAGGACGAGGAGGTCCGCCGCGAGATCGCCGCCCACTACTCCAACGGCGACCGCGATCGGATCCGCCTGGCCGGTGACTCGATCTTCTGGGCGCCGATGAGTGCCTTCGCCGACGGGCACAGCAAGGTCGCGCCGACCTACATGTACCGCTATGACTATCGGACCAAGGTCCTGGACGCGACGGGCTTCGGCGCGACCCACGCGACGGAACTGTTCACCGTGTTCGGTGCCTACCGCGCGCCGATGGGCGCGGGACTCGCGATCGCGGACTGGCCGGGCACGCGTCGTGTCACCGACAGCGTGCAGGGCCGCTGGGCTGCTTTCGCCCGCACCGGCGACCCCGGTCTCGGCTGGCCGGCCTACACGACCGCCGAGCGGAAGGTCCTGGTCATCAACGACCCGGACCGCGTCGTCACCGATCCCGACACCCTGCGGCGCCAGGCCTGGAACCGGGTGCACGCACCATCGCAGGCCTGACCGCCGACGCGACCGGTCACTCCGTTAGCCACTCGGTGGGCGGATCGGCCGCGAGGAACGACAGCACCAGTGGGTTGAACGTTTCGGGTGCCTCCACCGGGAGGATGTGGGTCCCCGGCAGCACCGCGAGCCGAGCGTGCGGCAGCGTTCGGACGATCTCCAGCGCGTGCTCCATGCGTACCAGCCCACGATCGGCGACCACCAGCAGCACCGATGCCGGTACGTCGGCGAAATCGGCCACCGCATAGTCGGGTTCGGAGGCGAGCATCCGGATCGTCTTGTCGTAGACGACGGTGAAGTGCTCGGGACCATCGGGGGATATCTCGTCGTGGTGGGTACGCAGGTACTCGACAGTCACCGGATTGCGGTCCATCACCAGTTGGACGAATCGGTCGATCCGGCGACCACCGGGATTGAGGTAACCGCCGACGGCCACCACGCGGTTCACCAGATCGGGACGGTCCCGCGCGATGACGAGTGCGACGGCCGCACTGTCGCCCCAGCCGACGAGATTCGCCGGACGTCCGACGACCGTTTCGAGATAGGCGATCGTGCGTGCGGCGATGGACGCACAGGTGAAATCGCTGTCGGTGTCGGGACTGTGCCCGTGACCGGGCCGTTCGGGCATGAACAGCAACAGCCCGGCATCGAGGAAATCGGGGACCTGCGCGCCCCAGGACGCCGCCGAGGCGAAGATGCCGTGCAGGAGCACGGTTGGGGCGCCCTGAGGGTTGCCTTCGATGAAGTGCCACAGCGTCGTCCCGGCGACATCCACATACACGCCGCCGTCGATCTCGTCGCCGACGTGAACTGGGCGCATGCTGGTCCTCGGGTCGGGTGTTCTCGGGTGTTCTCGGGTGCTCTGAGGCCATCGTCGCAGACATCGGTGCGGCCCCGTGGAACGTTCGCGACTCGCAACGACATCGGTGCTCAGATCGGGCGAAAAGGTATCGAAACGGACTCCCTGCGTTAGCTTCTGTACTCAGGGGTGGTGTGATGTGAGTGGTTGGGGTCACGTGAGGAGAAGCGAGAGTTGCACGTGTCCTGCGTAAGTCGCTGGAAACATGCGGTGGGCGTCGGGTTGGCGGGCCTGCTGACCGCGGGTAGCGCCTCGGTGGGGGTCCTCTCTGCGCCACCCGCGGCCGCCGCGTCCGGTGACCCGCCACCGCCGTTGAGTCTTCGATATCTCGGCTCGTCGTCGACGATCGCTTTTCCAGGACAACAGGGAGAGGTCAGCCTCTCGCTCGCCGTGCCGCCGAACCTCACCCCCACCGAGATCCGCGGGACCGCCCAGTTCCCGTCGTTCGTCACCTGTGGGAATGTCGATGTGCTGCAAGGTGATCGACTCATCTCGCGGACGCCGATCGACCCGGCGGTGAATTCGCCGATCGCCCTGCCCCTTCGAGGCGTGCGCCTCGACCGGAATTCCGCCGACATCGTCCTGCGCACCTACCTGCGCACGGCCGGTTCCTGTGACTTCGACGCCGACAACCGATTCCGGATCGTCAACGCGGTCGTGGCCTACGGCGGACGCGAGGCGACACCGGCGAGAGTCGCCGGATTCCTGCCCCCGATCCTGCGCGCCCTGACCATCTACGTCCCCGAGGATGTGAAACCCGCGGAAGGTGCCGCGGCCGTGCAACTCGCGACCGCGGTGGTCGCGAACTACGGTTCGGCGGCCGTCGACATCCGGACCGCGTCGCTGCCCCGGAACGAGACCAGGCCGGCCGCTGCCGTCGGCCCGCTCGAACGGCAGGTCGTCATCAGTACCGATGCGCCGGCCGGCCTGAGCCTCGGACCGGGAGCAGGATGGCCGGTGTTGCGAATCGGCGGCAACCCCGAGGAGCTGGCGACGCAGGTGCAGTTCCTCACCTCGGAGCTGTCGAGCATCGCGATCAGTTCGGCCGCCGTGGCCGGAGCACCGTTTGCCGCACCGCAACTCGCGCCGGCGGTCAACACACTGGCCGACCTGGGTGTCAGCGATCAACTGGTCACCGCCGCCGCGGGATGGCCGTCGATCTCCTTCGGGATCGACCAGGCGAGACTGGGACGACCTTCCGAGGACGTCCGAGTCCAGTTGTCGGGCACCTACACCCCGCTCGGCGGTCAGATCGCGGTGACCGTCGGGCCGCGGGTGATCGCCTCCGTGCCGGCGGACCCGTCCGGCAGGTACAACACGTGGGTCGACATCCCGCCGGATCTCCTGGCGCGGTTCACCGAGGTCACGGTGACCTACAACCATCCCGACGTCGGCGAAGGATGCGGAACCGGGACGCGGGCATCGCTGAGTCTCTCCTCGACCGGTGAGGTCAGATCCGAGGTCGCCGACCCGCCGCAGCCGTCCGGTTTCGCATCACTTCCGCAGGCCCTCATGCCCCGTACGGCGCTGGCCTGGACCGACGGCGGGGTCGACGACGTCCGCCGCGCGGTCGCGCTGATGACCGGACTGCAGCGACTGTCGGCGGTCCGGCTCGGCGTCGACGTCATGCCGGTCGCCGACGCGATGTCCACGAACGGGCCGGTCGTGATCGTTGCCGCCGACGGACGGGACGTACCCGAACTCCCGCTGCCCATCGAGGCAGACGGGGGCACACTCTCCGTGCTCGGAGCCGACGGGCAGCGTTCCGACGTCGTCCTCGCCCCGGCCGCACGCTTCGGATCGCTGCAGGTGGCGCGGGAGGACGGGCGGACGGTCCTGCTGGCGACGTCCACGGGGACCGCCGCGGACCTCGATGCCGTACTGGCCTGGCTGGACGCCGACCCCGACCGCTGGCCGTCACTCGGCGGCGACGCCGTCCTGCAGGTGGCCGGCCAGCAGCCGGTCGTCGTGGTCGCCGACGAGGTGGCACCGGATCCGTCCGAGTCGTCGAGCGGGACCTCGTGGGTCACCGTCACCGTCGTCGCGGCGGGCGTCGTGGTGGCGACGGCACTGGCGACTTTCCTGCTGCGGCGCCGGCGGCGGACCTCCTCCGGGGGCTGAGCGCGCATGGCCCTGACCGCCTCACAGGTCGTCGCCATGGCGACACTCTCCTGTCCCGAGACGCCGCTGTTCGGCGATCACCCATGGCGGGTCATCGCGTTCCGGTGGGTGCTGCTGGTGACGTGCACGGTGCTCGGCTTCTGGAACACCATCGCGGCGGTGATCGACGAACTGCGGGCCCAGACACTCATCCTGTACGTGCCCGTGCCCGTGCCCGTGCCCGTGCTCGTGGTCCTGAGCCTGATCGCCGTCGTCGGGGTCTCGTGGCGCGACTTCGACGAGCCACCCATCCACGACCGGCAGACCGACGTGATCGTCGGAATCGTGGTGATCGTCCTGGCGGTGGCCGGCAAGCTTCTCGTCACGCCGCGCTACGGCCGGGCCTATCTGACGTCGCACATGGATCTGCTGGCGCTGTGGATGTTCGTGCTCGGAGCGTCGATCCTGCTGTTCGGTCTGCGGCCGGTCTCCCGCTACAAGTGGGCCTGGCTGGTGTTCCTGCTCATCTTCCCCATCCCGGTGCGGGGGTTGGTGCTGGCGCTTGGCGGCACCTCGATGGCCGCCGGATTCGCCCTCGTGCTGATGGCCGTCGCCGCCACGGTCGTCGCGGTGGGACGTACCTGGCGGCGCAAGGCGGTCGCGGCGCTCATCGCCGGTGCGGTGGGCCTTCTCGCACTGCTGGTGCTCAACGCCCTCGAGGCGCCGCGCAATGTGCTCGTCCCCGGACCGGCTCTGATCGCGGCCGTCGCGACCTCCGGGATCATGCTGGTCAGTTACCGGCGACGCGGCGGGCGGAGATGGTCACCGCCGGTGCGAGGGGAGGTCAAGGATCCGACGGTCGGCTTCGTCGGGCGGCCCGTGCTGGTGGTGGTCCTCGCGGCCATCCTGCTGGCATTCATCCCCACCCCGCCGGTGGGCAGTACCTGGCAGAGCAACACATACCCGCAGCTCGAGATCGGCGGGCAGCTCAACATCCCACCGGGCTGGCGTCAGGAATCGGTTCGCGTCTACGGCTGGGTGTCCCGCCTGTACGGTCCCGGTGCGGTCCTCACCCGCCAGGTGCTCGTCCAGAGCCGGGGGACACGGGCATTCGACAAATTCGCCCGACCCCGCCGCGTCGTCGTCGACAGCGTCGACAGCCGGCGACCGCTCGCGCTCGAGGTGTATCCCGACATCTTCCGCTACGACCTGTCCGACGAACGCTCGAACGAACCCGTCGACGTGGCGTTGCCGTTCGGGGTTCGCGGAAAAATGTGCAGCGTGGTCGACGATGCGAGATACCTGACGTACACGGTGGTCTCGTGGTGGTGGAACAACGGGCGCCGCACGCAACAGGTGATGATCTGGGCCGTCGACGATCACGAGCCGGCGGCGTACTTCCCGGAACCGCGGATCACCCTCCTGGAAAACCTCACCTCGCTCATGACGATCCTGTTGCGCGGCAACGCGGTTCTCCTCGACACCGACCCGCAGTACAAGGATCGCGATCTCCTGGTGGGGCTCGCCGGCGGGCTGGTGCGGTCACAACTCGTCGAGGTCGCGAGGGCCGAGCCGTGACCATCGACGAACGCGACGCCGACGCGCCGGGGGGTGGCGCGCAGCACGCGGCCCCGGCGGCCGGTCGCCGAACTGCTCGCCGACGAGGACTACCGTGCGGAAGCGCTCCGCGACGCCGTCGACCGGTTGCGCGAGGCCGATGCGGACATGTCGGCATCGGTGGCGTTCAACCGGATTCAGAAGATCATCGGGTTCACGCTGCTCGGCGTCATCGCCGTGCTGATGGTCTTCTTCCCGGTGGGCACCTGCGCGGCGCTGGTGTCGACGGCGACCGTCGCCTACGTCGTCACTCTCGCCGATCGGCTGGTGATCTTCCGGCGGGGACCGGTGAACGGGGCAATCCGGGTCAGCGACGAGCAGGCCCGGTCGATCCCCGACGAGGAACTTCCCCGCTACACGGTCCTCGTCCCCGCATACGGTGAGCCCGAAGTGGTCGGCGACCTCGTCGCCGCCATGGAGACCATCGAGTACCCCCGCGAGAAGCTCCAGGTCCTCCTGCTGCTCGAGGAGGACGACGAGCCGACGATCGAAGCCGCACGCGGGGTCGAGGCGAATGGCCTTGTCACCGTGGTCCTCACACCGCCGGCACAACCGCGAACCAAACCCAAGGCGTGCAATTTCGGCATGCACTTCGCGACCGGTGACATCGTCACCATCTTCGACGCCGAGGACAAACCCGATCCCCTGCAACTGCGTCGTGCGGTCTACGTGCTGAACAACTCCGACGACGAGTCGGTCGTGTGCGTCCAGGGCAAGCTCAGCTTCCACAACGTCCGCGACAACATGCTCACCGAGTGGTTCACCGCGGACTACGGGATCTGGTTCGGCTTCCTGCTGCCCGGGATGATGGTGAGTCGGGCGCCGATTCCGTTGGGCGGCACGTCGAATCACTTCAAACGCGATGTGCTCGACCGGATCGGGGCGTGGGAGCCCTTCAACGTCACCGAGGACGCCGACCTCGGGTGCGGATCGCCGACCACGGTTACCGCACGGTCGTGCTGGACTCGATCACGCTGGAAGAGGCCAACGTCGACGCCATCAACTGGGTGCGCCAGCGATCCCGTTGGTACAAGGGCTGCATGCAGACCTGGCTCGTGCACATGCGTCACCCGGTCAAGCTGTGGCACATCCTCGGACCCGTTGCGTTCGTCCGCTTCACGCTGCTCATCGCGGGCACGCCGGTGATCGCGTGCGTCAACATGGTGTTCTGGCTGATCCTCGCGCTGTGGATCGCGGGGCAGCCGCTGATCGTCGTCGACCTCTTCCCGGGACCCATCTACTACCTCGCGCTCGTCTCGATGCTGCTGGGCAACGGTGCGGCGATATACATGAACCTGATCGCGATCCGGGAGGACGACCGGAGCGAACTGCTGTTCTCGGCGTTGCTGATCCCGCTGTACTGGCTGATGATGAGCGTCGCGGCCATCAAGGGCATGTGGCAGATCCTGGTCAATCCGTCATACTGGGAGAAGACCTTCCACGGCCTGTCGACCAGCCATCAGGAATCCGCGGCGGACGATCCCGGTGAGCAGGGCGCACACGGCACGAGTGGGGAAGAGCCCGGAGGCGCCACGTGAACCGGCGGCTTCGGGTCGGGGTCCTGATCTTCCTGGCCGCCTGGTTGCCGTATCTGGTCGTCGGGGTGTACCTGGCGACCGAGGTGCATCTCTTCTTCGGTGACGCGTTGTCCAGGGTCCAGTCGGCGCAGAGCGTGTTGTTCAGCCGGACACCGCGTCTGTCGGCCATCGGCTTCGTCTTCACCCCGCTGACCGCGGTGGTGCAACTGCCCCTCGTCGCGTTGAGCCCGTGGTGGCCGGAGATGACCACCCACGCGCTGTCGGCGGTGATCATGTCGTCGATGTTCATGGCCGGTTCGGTCGTCCAGGTCTCGGGTATCGCTCGCGATCGGGGTCTCGATCCGGTTGTCGCCGCGGTCTTCACGATCTGTTACGCAGCGAATCCGATGGTCGTGCTGTACGGCGCCAACGGGATGAGCGAGGCGCCGTACCTGTTCTTTCTCGCCTGGGCGTCGCGCCGCCTGATCCGCTGGGTCTCCACCGATGACGTACACGAGCTTGTCGTCGCGGGAATCGCGCTCGCACTGTCCTACCTCACCCGCTACGACGGCGGGGCGGCCGCGCTGGCCGCCGGATGCGTCGTCGGATGGGTCACCTACCGCCGCCGCGACGGGCGAAAACGTCTGTCGCGAAGCCTCGTCGACATCACCCTCGTCGTCGCCCCGAGCGCGCTGGCCTTCCTCGCCTGGGCGGCGACCGGCTGGCTGATCACCGGGAACGCGTTCGCACAGTTCACCTCCGAGTACGGCAACGCCGCCATCATCGCGCAATCCGGCGGCAGCGGATCGTCGACGACGAGCGAAGCCATCTGGTTCTCCATCACCGAGTTGGCCATTCTCGCGCCGCTGTTGCCGATCCTCGTCGTGGGGCTGATCGGCGTGCGTGCGCGGCGCCACCGGCTGTCACCCCTGTTGCCGGGGCTCGTGATCGTGGCGGTATTGGCCTTCCAGGTCTTCGGCTACGCGCGGGGTTCGACCTTCGGCTTCCTGCGGTTCTACATGACGGTGATCCTCCTGGCCGCCATCGTGGCGTTGATGTCGGTACCGCTGCGCCGGCCGATCCCGATGCGTCGCGCGGGCGCCCACGCGGACCCGGCGCCTGTGCGGCCCTACGCATCGCGGTGGGGGTACACGATCGCGTGCACGGTGGCCATCGTGGTGATGGCGTCGGCGCTGCCCGTGACCGCGATGGGGATGACGTCACCGAAGTACGCCCCGCAGGAGTTCGCGCTGGGATCGGTGGTGAACCCGCAACCGGATTCGGTTCAGCAGAAGTATCTCGATGAACAACGCGTGGTCCGCTCGTTCTCCACCGAACGTGCTCTGGCCGAGTACCTCGACGGGCTTGCCCTACCGGACGGTTCGGTCCTGTGTGACACCGTCTACGGATTCGCGGTGGTCGTGCAGTCCGAGCGGCCGCGACAGTTCGTCATCCCGTCGGACCGGGACTTCGCCCAACGGCTCAACGCTCCCGCGGACCTCGGTGTCAGGTACTTCCTCACCGCTCCGGTCGAGGGTCGAGGTGTGGCCGATGCGATCAACCAGCGTTATCCGACCATGTACGAGAACGGTGCCCAGATCGGGGCGCTCGTCCTCGAGGCGCGCAACGACGGTGCGGACCTGCCGGATTGGCGTGTCTATCAGATCATGAGATGACGACGATCAGCGCGCATGGTCGCGGACGACCTTCCACGCGGGATCGTGTGGGCCGATGTCGTAGGTGCATTCCGAGGTGCGGGGGTCGGGTACATACGACCACAGCAGTGCGCCCGCGGTTCCGGCGTCGCGCTGGCGGGTGATGATGGCGTCGAGCTGCCGCGCCCGGGTGGACAGCGGCAGGCACGATCCGGCTTCGACGCCGATCTCGTTGACCACCAGTGGTTTTCCGAGCTGACGCGACTGGGTGATGCGTGTGGGCAGATTGCTGCCGCGCGGTCCGGAGTGCGTGCCGGAGCTGTAGTCGTGGAAGTCGAGGACATCGATCCCGCTCGACCCGGCGACCTCCGCATAGGCGTCCCCGGCGATTCCGCACTGGTCGCCACCCACCAGTCCGGAGAAGATCGGTCGTGCGTCGTCGAAGGAACGGAGGTGCGCACCGGCCTGATCGAAGAAGCCTCGCAGCACCGCGGTGGCGTCGTCGGGGCACACCCGGTTCCGCCAGTCGCAGGCGGTGCCGCAGCTGCTGGCCTCCGGTTCGCCGACCAGTTCCCAGCCGATGATCGACGGTTCGTCATGCCACCGGGTCACGGCCGTCTGCACCCACTCGGCATAGGTCTGGTGACTTCGCGACTTCTGGGTGCGCCAGCCGTTCACATAGAAGCCACGGTCCTTGAACCGGCCGTCCTCGCAGTCTCCCGATCCGCCCGTGAGCACCGGCAACACCAGCTGCCGATGACGGGAGGCGGCCGCGAAGACCCGGTCGAGCGGTCCGAAATCCATAAGCCCACTGCGCTTGTCGACGACAAAGGACGAATACAGGTTGAAACGGGTGAGCGCGCGCGGCGGCAGTTGCGCGAAATAGTCGTCGAGATCGACCTCCGCGCCACAACCGGTGTTGACCGACCAGTCCGTGCCGAGCTGGTAGGCGTTGAAACCGACGGGCCACCACGGCTTCCCGTCGAGGGTGAGGCCGGTGGGCGTGGCGCGGACTCGGTGGGATTGGGTGGACTCCGGTGGACCGGCCAGCGGGGTGAGGGCGCAGCCGGTCATGCAGATCAGTCCGCCGAGCACGACGACGAGGGCGGCGGCGAGCATCCGCATCGTGCGCCGGTGTCTCACAGCTGCAGGCTACTCGTCGCCTAGGGTGGCGTCATGAGGAGTACGTCGATGGCACAAACGAGGGCGCGGATCTTCGCTTCTGCCTGCGCCGGTGGTGTCGGCGTCGCGATCGTCCTCGGCGGATGTGGTTCGACCGAACCCGCCGGTACCGGTGCCCCGATCAGCGCCACCCCGAGCAGTACGACGCCGGGCAGTGTCACGCCCAGCGGTGTCACGGCGGGGGCGGCCACGACGACCCACGGGGCGAGCGACTCGCCGACCACTCCGACGGTGGTCTACCGGGCACCCTTCATCGAACGCGTCGAATGGACCGACACCGAGGTCGGTCCCAGCCTCTCGGTGTTCCCGACCACTTCCGGGCGGTACACGCAGGACCCCACGGCCATGGCCGCGGCGTGGCGGGAGGTCGTCGGACTCGACGCCGGCGCCGACACCCCCGGCATGCAGGCGCAGTTCGAGTGCCACTGGCGCTTCGCGCGGATCGTCGAACCCGAGAAACCGAGCTGGAACCTCGAACCGGGACGCCCCGTCGTCACCGAAGAGGACATGATCGGCGCCCGCTGCAATCCGGGGTTCGCCGAGGAGTACTGACGCCCAGGAGTACTAGCGCCCAGGAGTACTAGCGCGTGGCGTGCACGCGGCGTGAGCCGATGAAGCGGCACACGACGTAGATCACGAACGAGATGATCGTGACGAACACCGAGACCGGGAGTTTCGGCGCGAGTGACATCAGCAACCCGCCGACCGCGGCGATCTCGGCGAAGACGACCGACAGCACCAGAGCCCGAGCCGGATTCGCGGTCACCCGCGCCGCCGCCGCACCCGGGGTGATCAGCAGCGACATCACCAGCAGCGCGCCGATGATCTGGACACCCTGGGCCGCCGCGAGTCCCATGATGACCGCGAAGACGACGGACAGCGTCCGGACGGGCACGCCATGCGCCTGCGCGACCCGCGGATCGGTGGATGCGAACAGGAGCGGTCGATAGATCACCGCCAGCACCGCGACGACCACGGCGGTGGTGATCGCGATCGCCACGAGACCGTCGATCCCGACGCTGACGACCTGTCCGGTCAGCAGCGCGAAACCGGTACCGATGCGGCCGTAGAGGGCGAGGAACAGGACACCGATTCCGAGGCCGAACGCCATCACGACACCGATCACGGAGTCGCGTTCGCGGGCCTTGTTGCCGAGGAACCCGAATACCGCGGCCGCGATCACCGCACCGATGACACCACCGAGATTGACACTGAAGCCGATCAGCAGAGCGGCCGCCGCACCCGTCACGGACAACTCGCTGCAGCCGTGGACCGCGAACGACATCTGCCGCGCCACGATCAGCGGTCCCAGCAGCCCGCCGAGCAGTCCGAGCAACATCATCGCGAGCAGCGCCTGCTGCATGAAGTCGTAGCCGAGCAGGTTCACGGTTTCGGAGAAGTCCCAGAGGTCGCTGAACCGACGTTCGACGGCCAGCGAGGTCACGCTCATGCGGACTGGCTTCCGGCGTCGGCGATGTCGACGCAGTGGTGTGCGTCCTCGCCGCCGATCACGATGAGTCGACCATTGACCCGGAGCACCTCGACGTCGCTGCCGTACAGCTCGCTGAGCGTCTCGGTGGTCATCACCTCGTCGGGGGTGCCGATGCGGAACCGCCCGCCGACCAGGTAGAGCACACGATCGACGTAGGGGAGGATCGGGTTGATCTCATGCGTGACGAACACGACCGCGGTCCCGGCCTGACGTCGACGCTGGTCGATGAGGTCGACCACGACCTGCTGATTGGTGGGATCCAGGCTCGCCAGCGGCTCGTCGCACAAGAGGAGGGCGGGATCGCTGACGACGGCCTGGGCCACGCGCAGTCGCTGCTGTTCGCCGCCGGAGAGGACGCCGAGCGGTGCGTCGGCGTAGGGGAGCGAATCCACCGCGGCGAGCGCCCGGTCGACGAGTTCGCGCCTGCGCGACCGGCCGCGCAGGCCGAGACCCCACCGGCTGCCGTCGACGCCGAAACCGACCAGGTCCCGGCCGCGGATCGCCATGGGGTCGGCGTCATCGGCGTGTTGCTGCGGGATGTAGCCGATCGCGCCGGTGGTCGCGACGGCGCCGCTGTCGAGAGGGTACTGACGCAGCAGGACACGAAGTAGGGACGTCTTGCCGGAGCCGTTGGGACCGAGCACGGCGACGAACTCACCCGGGCGGATCGTCAGGTCGAGGTCGTCCCAGAGCACGCGGTCGCCGAAGCCGAGTCGCGCACCCGAGAACGTCACCACCGGGTCGGTGCCCACCGTCATCGCGGTCACCTCTTCTCGGTGTCGAGGGCTGCCGCGAGCGCGTCGATCTGTGCGCGCTGCCAGGCGAGGTAGTCGGTGACGCCGTCCGGGAGGGTCTCGGTGAACTCGACAACCGGCACCTTCGAGGATTTCGCGACGTCGAGCATCGCCTGGGTCACCGGGTCGATGGCCTGGACGTTGTAGATCAGGACGGCGACGCCGCGGGATGCGAGGAGATCCTGCATGGCGGCGCGGTCCGCGGCGGACGGCGACTGACCCTCCTCGACGGCCTGGGTGAACCCGGCGGGAGCCGCGTCGACCAGGCCGGCCTCGGTGAGCAGGTAACCCGCGAGCGGCTCCGTCTGGGCGACCTTCGTGCCGTCGTGCGCCTTGCGGATGCCGGCGAGCTCGGTCCGCAGACCGTCGATGCCGGAGGTGAAGGTCTCGGCGTTCGCACGGTAGGTCCCGGCGTTCTCCGGGTCCTGCTCGGACAGCGCATCGGCGATCTTGCCGGCGACCTCCGCGACCACCGGCAGGTCGTAGAAGACGTGCTCGTTCTCGGTGCCGTGGTCGTGACCTGCGTCGCCATGGTCGGTGTGGTCGCCGGCATCGTGCTCGTCGCTGCCGGCGAGTTCGAATGCATCGACGACGGTCGCGTCCGAGGACTTCGCGGCCTGCTCCATGTAGGCGTCGTAGTGACCGCCGTTCATCACGAGGATGTCGGCGTCGGCGACCGTCGCGGTGTCGGCGGCGGACGGCTCGAACTCATGGGGATCGCCATCGGTGCTGGTGTACAGGGCGGTGACGGTGGCCTTGTCGCCGGCGACCGCGGAGGCGACCGAGCCCCAGACGTTGGTCGACGTCACCACGGTCGGGGTGCCGTCTCCGTTCCCGGAGTCGCTCGAGCAACCGGTGAGCACCAGCGCGGCGGCGGACAGAACTCCGGCCGCGGCCAGAAGCGATTTCCTCATGACACCCTTTTTCGCAAATGACAATCGTTACCGAAAACAGTGTAGGGGATCGTCGGGCCGGACGCGAAGCCGCGGGACTGCTCGGGTGAGCGCTGGTGGAAGCGGAGGGCGCGCGTCACCGTCGACGCCATTTCTCTAAGGTGGAGGCCATGACCTCCAGCCCGTTGCCGCGGCGTGTCGCGCTGATCTCCGTGCACACCTCGCCGTTGGCGCAGCCGGGCACCGGTGACGCGGGTGGGATGAACGTCTACGTGTGGCAGACCGCGATCCGGCTGGCGCGGCGCGGTATCGAGGTCGAGATCTTCACCCGGGCGACGTCGTCGTCCGATGCGCACTCGGTCGCGGCCGCTCCGGGCGTGACCGTCCGTAACGTGGTCGCCGGACCGTTCGAGGGCCTCGACAAACGCGACCTCCCCGCTCAGTTGTGTGCCTTCACCACGGGGGTGTTGCGGGCCGAGGCGGCGCAGGCGCCCGGCCACTACGACGTGATCCACTCGCATTACTGGCTGTCGGGACAGGTCGGCTGGCTCGCGCGCGACCGATGGGGTGTGCCGCTGGTGCACACCGCCCACACCCTGGCCGCCGTGAAGAACGCCGCACTGGCCGAGGGCGACACCGCCGAACCGCAGCTGCGGGTCATCGGCGAGCAGCAGGTGGTCGGCGAGGCCGATCGGCTGGTCGCGAACACCGAAACCGAAGCGGTGGAACTTCTCTCGATGTACGACGCCGACGCCGACCGCATCGACGTGGTGACGCCGGGCGCCGACCTCGAGTGCTATACCCCCGGATCGTCGGCGGAAGCCAGATCGATCCTCGGCCTCGACCCCGACGAGACGATCGTGACATTCGTGGGACGAATCCAGCCGCTCAAGGCGCCCGACCTCCTGGTCTCGGCGATCGCGCCCCTGATCAAGGATGCGTCCGCGTCCGGGCGACAGCTGCGGCTCCTGATCGTCGGCGGGCCTTCGGGTTCCGGGCTTCAGCGGCCGACCGCGCTGATGGATCAGGTCGCCGAACTCGGGATCTCCGAGTCCGTCACCTTCCTCCCGCCGCAGCCGTCGGACCGCTTGGTCCAGGTGTACCGCGCGTCAGATGTGGTCGCGGTGCCGAGCCATTCCGAGAGTTTCGGGCTCGTGGCCATCGAGGCGCAGGCCTGTGGGACGCCGGTCATCGCCGCCAACGTGGGAGGTCTTGGCGTCGCCGTCGACGACGGCCGCACCGGCGTGCTGGTCAACGGTCACGCGGTCGGTGACTGGACGAATGCGCTGGAAAAGCTTCTCGCGCAACCCGATCGGCTGGCTGAACTCGGCCGCAACGCCCGTCGGCACGCCGAGAGGTTCTCCTGGGAGCACACGGTTGACCAGCTGATCGAGAGCTACCGCCACGCAATGCACTCCTTCGCCGCCCAGTCGGATGCCGCCCACGCAGAGGCCGAACAGGCGGCGGCGCAAGGCCCGGGTGGGCCCGCACGAGTACGCCGGCGCTGGCGTCGGCGGCGTAACCGGGTGACCGTCTGAACGGTCTCGCCGAACCCCGTTCCCCAGCTGAGAGGATGTCGTGAGTCGCACCGAGGTCGTCGACCTGCTCGAAAAGACACTGACCGAGAACGAGATCGCCTACTCGCGGAAGAGCGGCGGTGGCGCCGACGTCGACCACGTCATCCTGGAACTGCCGGGTGAGCAGAAACTCAAGACGACGGTGCTGCTCACCGCCAGTGAGCACGGGGTCAGGGTCGAGGCCTTCGTGTGTCGCCGGCCGGACGAGAACCACACCGGCGTCTACAGATACCTCCTCAAGCGCAACCGTCGGCTGTACGGCGTCGCCTACACCATCGACAACACCGGGGACATCTACCTGGTCGGCCGGATCTCGGCCGACGCGCTCGGCTCGGATGAACTCGACCGCGTCCTCGGGCAGGTCCTCGAGGCGGCCGACGGTGACTTCAACACCCTGCTCGAACTCGGGTTCCTCACCTCGATCCAGCGCGAATGGGCGTGGCGCGTCTCGCGTGGCGAATCCCTGCGCAACCTCCTGGCTTTCGAGCACCTCATCGACAAGGACGCGCTACCCGAGGCCGGCGCTCCGCTCGAAGGGCGTTATGTCCCAGGCGAATCCGTGGTCGAGGGGGCTCAGACCTCCAGCGACCAGGAGGATTCCGGCGCCTGAGGAATCCTCCTGGCCACCTCGGGTAACCGGATTTCCACTGTGGAGTTGTCAAGGAACGGATGCGGTCCCGGCTGGTGGCCGGGTGCCTCTGCTGGTTGAGTAGGTGAGGAGCTTGCGACGAGCCGTATCGAAACCCGCTGCGCGTGAGTCTGTTTTGTCAGGCGGCGATGTCGTCTAGGCGCATGATGCGGCGGTTGTAGGCGGGTAGCGGTCGGCGCTGAGGGTCGATGTCGGCGGGTGGGATGAGCCAGGGGTGGCGGTCGTAGCCGAGGAGGATGTCCCAGCCGTTGTGGTGGACTTGGGTGTGGCAGCGTTGGCAGAGCAGGCAGCCGTTGTCGAGGTCGGTGTCACCGTCGTCGGTCCAGTGTTGGATGTGATGGACCTGTGTATGGGATGGCGGCGCACCGCATTTGATGCAGGTCTGGTCGCGGATGATGATCGCCTTGCGTAGGTGGGCTGGGAAGAGTCGTCGTTCGCGGCCCATCTGCAGTGGCACGGTCTCGCCGTCGATGATGATCTCGGTGAGGGTCCCGTCGCAGGACAGTTGTTTGGCGATGGCGTGGGTGACCGGTCCGGTCCAGGGTAGGAATGCTGGGTTGCCGCCGTCGGCGGGGATGGTCAACGCCACTTGGGTTCTGGGGGTGCCGATGGTGTCCATCGCCGCACCTGCGGCAGCTTGATCTAACAGCACCTCCAGTGCGTCCGCGCGGATCTGGGCGGCCGAGCGTCGATCGGGCGACCCGTCGGGTTCGGGCTGGGGGAGCTGCGTTCGTCGATCATCGCGATGAACTTCTCGCCCACGAGTTGCGTCACGTTGGCATGGATTTCGACTCGACTGTCATCGGTCGTGTGGTGGGAGAGGGTGTCGAGGGTGCGGTCGTCGCTGGCTGGGATGCCGCCCTGATCGTCAGCGATGGTGTTGCCGATGGTCTGGGCGTGTTTCTGTATTTCGGTGGGTGTGGCGCCGGACAGGGCCTGGGTGAGGAGCTCGGTCTCGTAGATGGCGTGGTCGCCGTCGGAGAGCTGTGTGGGGGAGCGTTTCTTGATGGTCGACATTCCGCGCACCATGGCGTCGACGACCTCGGCGGAGAGACGTCCGTCGGCCGCGCAGGCCTCGACCTTGCCCAATGTGTCCATCGCGTCGGCGATGCGGGTGGTGCGTGTTGATACTGCGGGGGCGAATCCCATCTCGATCAGCAGCTTCTTGGTGGTGGAACCAGCCTTTCTGCAACGCGTAGATCATCGAGTTTTTCTGCATGCGTTGCGATCTGGTGGTCGGCGACGTTGCGTATCAACCGCCAGGTGTCGAGTTGTTCGAGAGTTGTTCGGCCGGTGGGGTCGTCGGTGGGTGGGGTGATCTCGATGAGCTGGTCGAGAAGTGTGGTGAGCTCCGCCATGACTCCAATGTACTCGAACATGCGTTCGATGGCCAGGCTTCTCCACAACCGATTGGTTGGCGAAACCATGCTTGTGTCAGGGTGTTTCGCATTCGTGAAGGATGCTCGCGCCACTGGTGAACACCAGTCGCACGAGGTGCACGAGTCGCGGAATTCCGGGCGAAGTTGGCGCCGTGATGGCGGGGGCAGGCGGCAATGTCGAGAGATCGGCACCGGCCTGACTGTGGAGGCTGTGGTGGCCGGGTGGTTCTCATGGTGCCGTCCGGAACTCTCGGCCGCGCGACTCGTCCCGAAATACTCGACGCCGCGGAGGTGATTCGGGAAGACTGGGCGATGAAAGAGGTCCAGGTCACATCGTATTAACGAGTGTTGATACGATGCGCAGGCGAAACCCACCCACCACTGGAGGTGCCATGAGCTTCACGAGTCCTTTCCCCGACGTCGAGATCCCCGATGTGAGTGTCTTCGACTACCTGTTCGGGTCGATCGCCGACGAGGACCGCGAACGGATTGCCCTGGTGGACCCGAAGTCGGGTACGACGACCACCTACGGTCAGCTCGTCGGGCAGATCGAGGCCGCCGCCGGGGCCCTCGCGTCGCGCGGAATCGGGGTCGGGGACGTGGTGGGCATCCTGTCGCCGAATATTCCGGCGTTCGCGACGGTGTTCCACGGCATCCTGCGGGCCGGCGCGACGGCGACGACGATCAACGCACTGTTCACCGCGCCCGAGATCGCCAAGCAGTTGCGGGATTCGGGTGCGAAGATGCTGGTCACGATATCGCCGATGTTCGAACAGGCCAAGGCGGCCGCCGACGAGGTCGGGCTGCCCGCGGAGAACCTGATCGTCCTCGACGGTGAGGGGCAGGAGGCCTCGGGTCACCCGAACGCGGTGGATCTGCTGGGTGCGAATCTCCCCGCCCCGGATGTCTCCTTCGACCCGAAGACCCATGTCGCGGTGCTGCCGTACAGCTCGGGGACGACCGGAAATCCCAAGGGCGTTGCACTGTCTCACCGCAACCTCGTGGCCAACGTCGCCCAGCTGCGTCCGCTGCAGGGCATGACCGCCGACGACGTGGTGATCGCGGTGTTGCCGTTCTTCCACATCTACGGCATGACGGTGTTGCTCAACGCGGCTCTGGCCGCCCGCGGATCGCTGGTCATCATGCCGCGTTTCGACCTCGTCGAGTTCCTGGAGAACATCCAGAACCACAAGGTGACGATGGCCTACATCGCGCCGCCGGTGGCGGTGGCGCTGGCCAAGCACCCGATCGTCGACAACTACGATCTGTCCTCGCTGCACACGATGATGTCGGGGGCGGCCCCGTTGGATGACGAGCTCGGTCAGGCGGTGGCGAAGCGTCTGGATCTGCACATGTTGCAGGGCTACGGGATGAGCGAGCTCTCCCCGGTGTCCCACACCATCCCGTTCGACACCCAGGCGACGCTGGGGCGTGAGGATCCGCCGTTGTCGTCGACCGGCTGGCCGGTGCCGAACACGGTGAACAAGATCGTCGATCCGGCCACCGGCGAGGACCTCCCGCTGCCGCAGGAAGGGCTCTCGGAACCCGGCGAGCTGTGGGTGAAGGGCCCGAATGTGATGCTCGGTTACCTCAACAACGAGCAGGCCACCGCGGACACGATCGATGCCGAGGGGTTTTTGCACACCGGTGATCTGGCGCAGGTCGATCCGACGGGGTGTGTCTACATCGTCGATCGGCTCAAGGAGCTCATCAAGTACAAGGGTTATCAGGTGCCGCCGGCGGAGTTGGAGGCGTTGTTGTTGACCCATGAGGGGGTCGCCGATGTTGCGGTGATCGGGGTGATCGATGCGGAGTCGGGGGAGGAGATCCCCAAGGCGTTCGTGGTGCGGCAGCCGGATGCGCAGCTCACCGCTGATGAGGTGATGGGGTTCGTGGCGTCGAAGGTGGCTCCGCACAAGAAGGTTCGTGCGGTGGAGTTCATCGAGGCGATCCCGAAGTC
>NZ_BANS01000015.1 GCF_000332995.1 Gordonia amicalis NBRC 100051 = JCM 11271 | reverse complement strand
ACGGATCGGTAACCAGATCCGTCACCTGTGCACCACCGCACCAGTGGAGTTCGCCGACCAGGCCCGCCAGGCACGCACCATTGCTGCGCGGGCAGCGTTCATCGCGGGTCTACCGGTGCCGGCTGACCAGGGTGATCTGTCCGGGCCGGCCGCGGCGTTCGTGCGTGCCGCGCGTTCACTGCTCGAGCGTCACCGACTCGCCCGACGCGAGGTCGGTTCGTTGACCCGCGAACTCGAGAGGCTGTTGGCCACGGTGGTGCCGACCCTGTTGTCCCGACCGCAGATCGGACCGGTCACCGCCGCACGACTGGTGATCACCGCTGGTGACAACGTGGAGCGGATGCGCACCGAGGCGACGTTTGCCAAACTCGTCGGCGCCGCACCGCTACCGGCATCCTCGGGCAAGACCAGCCGTCACCGACTCAATCGGGGTGGAGACAGGCAAGCCAACAGTGCTCTGCACATGATCGCGGTCGGCCGGATGAAATCCCACGAACCCACCCGCGCCTACGTCGAGCGGCGTTCCGCGGAACACAAAACGAACAAAGACATCATCCGCTGTCTCAAGCGCTACATCGCCCGCGAAGTGTTCCGCGACCTCACCACCGACCTCGGAACCCTTGACAAGCTATAGGACCGTCTCGCTCCGCTCGCACCTCACGGAGCGAAACGGAGCCGCCCACCTGCAGTTCGGGTAGCGACGTCCCCGGCTCCCTGAGGAGCGGGGAGCGTACGCCGCGGGCTGAGTAAGCGACGAAGGGGCGCATCGAAGTCGACGAGCCACGAAGGGCCGCTACCTCCCCTCTGCGGCAGCCTTCTCCGCCGCCGCCTTCTTGCGTTCGATGTCGGCCAGGGCGCGTTCGAGTTCGGCACGCTGCTCGGCATTCTTCGCCCAGTCGTCCATGCGGTTCTTGACC
Organism: Gordonia amicalis NBRC 100051 = JCM 11271; assembly: GCF_000332995.1. Lineage (GTDB taxonomy): Bacteria > Actinomycetota > Actinomycetes > Mycobacteriales > Mycobacteriaceae > Gordonia > Gordonia amicalis. The sequence continues at coordinate 189,219 of NZ_BANS01000015.1, read as the reverse complement.
ACGCGGGCCGGGGCCCCGACCGCGATCGAGTAGTCGGGGATCACCCCCTTGACCACCGCGTGCGAACCGAGCACACAGCCTCGGCCGACGATGGTGTTCCGCAGCACCGACACCTTGGCGGCGACCCAGGTGTCCGGCCCGATCCGAACCGGACCCTTGACGATGCCCTGGTCCTTGATGGGCAGCGTGATGTCGTCCATCTTGTGGTCGAAGTCGCAGATGTAGCACCAGTCGGCGATGAGCGTCGAACCGCCGATCTCGAGGTCGAGGTAGGAGTTCACGACGTTGTTGCAGCCGAAGACGGTCTTGTCGCCGATCTTGAGGCTGCCCTCGTGGCAGCGGATCGAGTTGCCGTCGCCGATGTGCACCCAGCGCCCGATCTCCATCCGGGCGAGCTCGGGCGTGCAGTGGATTTCGACGTTGCGCCCGAGGAAGACCATGCCCCGCAGTACGACATGTGGGTTGGCCAGGCGGAACTTCGCGAGACGGTAGTAGCGGACCAGGTACCACGGCGTGTACGCCCGGTTGCGTTTCACCCAGCGCAGCGAATCGAGAGTGAGGAATCGTGCCTGCTCCGGATCGCGGCGACGGCCCGCGCGGCGCCGGGACCGGTAGGAGGCGTTCCACATGGTGGTCATGGGACAAACCCTAAACGACCCGTTTTTCGCACACGATAGGCTCACTGCTGGCACGTGCAGTGCCGGTGAGGACCGACGATGAGGAGCGCGATGGCCTTGGCACGACCGCAGGTGTCCCGACACCGCCGATCCGCGGTGAGCCGCCTGTTCGTCGCCGTCACCGCCGTGTGCTCGCTGGTGCTCGCCGGCTGCTCCGACGGACACATCGACGTCCGCTCGATCCCGAGCGTCGGCTGGCCCAGCTACGGCGGCGTCGCCGGCAATGCGAACTTCGCCTACGCCGACGTCCCCGACGACCTCGCCCTGAGTTGGACGCGCCCCACCGGCGGACCGGTCACCGCGCCCGTCACCATCTCGGGCAAGGGCAACGTCGGCGTCACGTCGAATGCCGCCCAGGGCTGCAACGTGCTGGTGCTCGACGGCCGGTCGGGTCGCAAGAACTTCTGCAAGGACATGCGCGCAGGGGTGGAGATCAACGCGATGCTCGTCGACCAGTACGACCAGCCGTACCTCGGCGAGGAGACCACTTTCCTGGCGTTCAACGCCGGTGGCGCGATCCGCTGGCGTGCCGGCGTGATCGGCGTCCCGCTCTCAGCGAAGTTCGCCGCGCCGAATGAAGTGCTGGTGACCACGACCCAGGGCCAGATCCTGCTGATCGACACCCAGCGCAACGAGCTCGTCGCCCCCGAGGTGAAGCTGCGCGACGACGCCGATCCGGAGCAGCCGCTTCTCGGCTTCGGCGACTGTGTGCGCAACGGACCGCAGTGCGCGATTCCCGCGCCCGCCGCCGTCGACACCGGTCGAGAACGCTTCTACCTCAATTTCTTTCCCGAGGGTGCCGCGTCGTCGCAGATCCGGTCGATGAAGTACAACAAGGTGGGCGGCAAGCGCGAGGTGCGCACCGCCTGGACGGCCGATGTCCCGAGCGGAGTAGTCGGTACGCCGACCCTGTCCGCCGACGGCGCGACCCTCTATGCGTTCTCGCGCGACGGCAAGATCGTCGCACTGAACACCGAGGACGGGTCGACCAAGTGGACGCAGGACATCGGCGGTCACGGCTTCGCGACGATGACCGTGTCACCCGACGGCCTGATCATCCCCACCGGTTCGCTCGGCGCCCCGCTCACCCTTTACCGCGACGCGGGTGACCGTGCCGAACGCCTCTGGCAGCGCACCGATCTCGCCACGGTGAGCCTGTCGGCGCTCACCCAGCAGAAGACCGCGTGGACCGTCGTCCGGGACGCCGGCAAGGACACGCTGTCGCTGGTGGAGGTCTCCACCGCGGACGGTACGACCAAACGGTCTCTGCCGCTACCGAACTCCGCGGGTTTCGCGACCGGTGTCTCGATCTCCTACTCGGGCCAGGTCGCCACCGCGACCAACCTCGGTGAGGTGTACTTCTTCGACAGCAAGGCGAACCTGCGATAAGCGTCCGTACAAGAATGCGGGCTGAGTGCCGGAAACCGACTGTCAGCCCGCATTCTGTTTGTGCGTGGTCGCTCAGAGTTCCTTGCTCGCCGCATCGGGGTTGAGGAAGAACAGACCCGCGATCCGGCCGTCGGCGTCGAATGCGACACGGAACACCATCTCGCCGGCCTCCTGCTCGAGCGGGACGTCGACCACCGTGTGCAGCCCGTGGCCGCGCACGAAAGGCGTTCCGGTGCTCTCGAGTTCGCCTTGGAGAGCGACCACCGACGCCCAGGCGTCGGCCAGCGCGGCGTCCGAGAGTGCGGCCGACATCGTCTCGTCGAAACGAGCTGTGACAGTTGTCCACTCGGCCGTGGAGATCTTCTCGATCAGGTCGAGGGCCATCGCGTCGGCGTGGGGAATGGAGATTTTCTGCATGGGGGCTCCTGTTCTGGGATCGATGGGCTTGCCGAAGCGTTGGAACGCCGCCTGACGGGTGACGCCGACGACGTCGCCGATCTCCTGCCAGGTACAGCCGAACTCACGTGCGGCGCGAGCCGTGGCACTGAGCAATTCCTCTGCGCGACGACCTAATTGGAGTGCGTCATGAACGCGGGTCAGCGCCGCTTCGCGAGCACCCGGGTCCCCGGGTTCAGAACCGGGTCCGGTTACCACACTGCGGGCGTATCGCTCGATCTCTCGTGCTGTTTCTTCCACCTCGGACACTTGTAAAGACTAGGTTTACAAGAGCTGGCGTGTCAAGCTCCGGTTTACAACCGGACCCCTCAGAAGCGCACACCCGGTTCGCAGATGAACGCGGTCCCCTTGCGTCCGATCCGGGTGAGCACCACCGACAGTGGGCGATCACCCCTGGGTTTGAGTTTCTTGCGGAGCTGGTCGGGGTCGACGTCGAGCCCGCGGACGAGGATCTCGAGCGGTCCGCAATCATGGGCGGCCAGAGCCTTGCGGAGGATCTTCTCGGTCACGCCGACCTGCTCGATCACCCGGAAGCCACGTGCCCCGGCCGGCACCGAATCGCCGGTCAGATAGGCGATCTGCGGGTCGAGCTGCCAGAGACCGAAACGGTGCGCGTAATGCTTGACGAGTCCGGCCCGCACGATGGCGCCGTCCGGATCGACGATCCACTCCCCCGCCGCGCCGGCCGGCACCTCGTCGTCCTCGTGGTCGGTGATCTCGAACTGCGACACCGACCCGTCGGGTCGCGTGCGCAGCACGGTTGCCCGGCGTCGGGTCTCGATCCCCGGCCCCGACCACAGGCAGGCTTCCCGGACGCCGCCGTCGAGCGAGGTCACCTGGACCTCACCGTCGAAACCGAACCTGTTGCGCAGCATCTGATGATCCAGTCCGGGAGCACATTTCACGATGAGCACGCGACCGGCATAGGTGGCGAGCAGTTCGAGGAGCGGCGGGGTCAGCTGGTCGAGCCGGAAGATCCGGCCGGCGTCGGATCGGCGGGCCGGGTCGGCGAGCAAGACGTCGGCACTCGAGGTCGGGGTCAGCGCGTCGGCGACCAGGAGCGTCGCGTCGGGTACGTTGTGGCGTGCCATCGCGAGCCGGACCCGGTCGAGGTCGCTGCCGATAACACCCGAGATCCCGCTGGCGCGCACCAGTTCTCGGAGCTCGGCCCCGATCGAGCAGGTCATGTCGTGGACGACCGCCGCCGGGAAACGGCCGGCGATCTCGGCGGCGCGGTGTTCGGCAACCACCGAGGCGGTCGCCTGTTGCAGGGCGTCGTCGGTGAGCAACAGCTCGGCGGGATCCCGCAGTTTCGTCGTCGCCCGCCGACGACAGCGCACGGTCTCGATCAACGCGGCGTCGTGCGGTGCATACCGGCTGCGGACCTCGGTGATGTCGGACAGCATCGACGACGACGTGAGCGCGAGACCCGACACCGTTTCCAGCGCCTTCTCGCCGTGCCGCGACCGCAGGAAGCCGACGTCCTCGAGACTGAAGGAATAGCCCATGATCCTTGCAGGCTACCGTCGCCCGCACGGGTTCCCGCGGCGAGGTTTCGTCGGCGCTACCCGCGCACCTCGGAGATCGCCAGCACCACCGTCTTGCCGTCATCGGTGCCCAGCGACTCGTCGCCGGGATCCTGGTCGACCAGCGTGAAGTGTTTGACGTTGCCGAGATTCAGGAAGTGGGCCGTGCCCTCGACCTCGAGCGCGATCGGTTCCCGCTTGTCGACGACTTCCCGGAGGAACTTCTTCACCTCCGCCACCGGCTCGGCGAAGAGCAATCGGAGGTCGAACTCGTCGGATGTGAGGAGCGTGGCCATAGCCCATGGTGGCACGAGGCGAGCCGATCGGTAGCGAGAATGCGCGCTATGGCCCCACGCTTTCTACATCGTGGTCCGGTTACTCCGGCTTGGTGCCGGTGACGACCACGTTGTAGAAGAACTTCGGCGGCACGACCTTGCGCAGGACGTTCTCGTCGAGCCAGGTGAGACGCTTCCAGCCGCCGAAGGCGAACCGCGCCCAGCCCCAGCCGAGCTTCTCCGGCGGGACAGCGGCCTCGAAGGTGCGGACCGGCCAGCCGAGCATCGCCGCGGCCAGTTCCTCGGTGGCGGTGGAGACCTTGGCCGCACCGGCGGAACGGGCGATGCCGGCCAGCTCGTCGGGATCGAAGGTGTGGATGTCGACGACGGCCTCGAGCGCCGCGGCGCGCGAGGACTCGTCCAGCTCCTCCTGCGGGCGCCGCCAGCTCTTGAGCGGACCGAACTTGGTGACGTTGGTGGTGGCGAACCACGTCGCGCGGCTCATCCAGCGTGCGTAGAAGTCGCCGATGGTCGACGGCTCACCGGCGAACACGAACCGGCCGCCCGGCTTGAGCACCCGGAGTACCTCGCGCAGCGCCTGCTCGACATCCGGGATGTGGTGCAGCACAGCATGTCCGACGACGAGGTCGAAGGTGTTGTCGTCGTAGGGGATCTTCTCCGCGTCGGCGACCCGGCCGTCGACGTCGAGGCCCAGATTCTCGGCGTTGCGCAGCGCGACCTTGACCATGCCCGGCGACAGGTCGGTGACCGAACCCTTCTCGGCGACACCGGACTGCATGAGGTTCAGCAGGAAGAAGCCGGTGCCGCAACCGAGTTCCATCGCCCGCCCGTACGGCAGTGGCTCGTCGGCGGCGATGGCGTCGAAACGGCCACGCGCGTAATCGATGCAGCGTTCGTCGAAGCTGATCGACCACTTCTCGTCGTAGGTCTCGGCCTCCCAGTCGTGGTACAGCACCTGGGCGAGTTTGGTGTCTTTGAGTGCGGCCTGCACCTGCTCCTCGGTGGCATGCGGATTCGGCGCCGGATCGATACCCGGAGTGGCGTCGGTGGTCATGATCGCTTCCTTGTCGCGTGGGTCGGTCACTGCTGATGTCGTTGTGGGGCCGTGGTCGGCCCCGGTGAGGTTCGCTTCGCTCAGCGCCCCTATGGAGTTCGCTTCGCTCAGCGCCCGGTGAACTTCGCCTTGCCGGGGCCGTTTTCCACGAACGACTTCATGCCGATGGCACGGTCGTCGGTGGCGAACAGCGCGGCGAAGAGCTGTTCCTCGATCTTGAGGCCGGTGTCGAGGTCGACGCCGAGGCCCTGGTCGACAGCCTTCTTGGCGGCGGCGATGGCAACCGACGCGGCGTCGGTGAACTGTCCCGCCCAGGCGAGGGCGGCGTTGTAGACCTCGTCGGGGGCGACGACCTCGTCGACCAGACCGATGGCGAGTGCTTCCTCCGCACCGACGAAACGGCCCGTGAAGATGAGGTCCTTGGCCTTGGCCGGGCCGATGAGCCGCGCGAGACGCTGCGTGCCGCCGCCACCGGGTATGAGGCCCAGCAGGACCTCGGGCACACCGAGCTTCGCGTTGTCGCCGGCGATCCGGCGGTCGGCACCGAGTGCGACTTCGAGGCCGCCGCCCAGTGCGTAACCGGTGATGGCCGCGACCGTCGGCTTCGGGATCGAGGCGATGGCGCCCAGGTCGCGTTGCAGGCGACCGGCGACCTTGCTCATCTCTGCGTAGGTGAGGTCGTTCATCTCCTTGATGTCGGCGCCGGCGGCGAGGACCTTGGGTCCGCCGTAGACGACGACGGCCTTGATGTCGTCGCGCAGTGTCGCCTCCTCGGCGGCTGCGGCCAGTTCGGCCTGCACCTGGCGGCTCAACGCGTTCATCGGCGGGCGGGCCAGGAGGATGGTGCCCACGCCGGGATGGTCGTCGGACGTCTCGAGTGTCACGAACTCAGGCATCCTCGAAGGCTACCGTCTGGTAAGTCGGCCCGGTGTCCCAGGCCGGACAACCCCGCTCACGCGCGGTTGCGCCTTACAGTGGGCGCATGGCGAAGGGTGCGGGTTCCGCAGGTGAGCCGATCGAGCTGCGGGTGGGCGACCGAACGGTCCGCCTGTCGAGTCCGGACCGCATCTATTTCACCGAACGCGGCGAGACCAAACGCGACCTCGCGGAGTATTACCTGTCGGTGGGTGACGGCATCGTGCGGGCGCTGCGCGACCGCCCGTGCATGCTGCACCGCTTCCCCAAGGGCGTCAGCGGCAACAAGGTACATCAGAAGCGTGTCCCGGCCGGCGCACCCGACTGGCTGGAGACCACCGAGATCTACTTCCCCCGCTACGGACGGACCGCGGACGAACTGTGCGTGACCGAGCTGGCGTCGGTGATCTGGGCCGTGCAGATGTCGACGGTCGAGTTCCATCCCTGGAACTCGCGCCGCGCCGACCCCGAATCCCCCGACGAGTGGCGCATCGACCTCGATCCGATGCCCGACTGCCCGTTCTCGCGCATCCAGCGGGTGTCACACGTGGTCGCGGAGGTTCTCGACGAACTCGGCATGCGCGGTTTCCCGAAGACGTCGGGCGGGCGCGGTCTCCACATCTACGTGCGGATCGCACCCGAATGGGGCTTTCCGCAAGTCCGGCGCGCCGCCCTCGCCTTCGCCCGCGAGGTGGAACGCCGGGCCCCGAAGGACGTGACGACGACGTGGTGGCGTAAGGACCGCGACCCGGCCGCCGTCTTCGTGGATTACAACCAGAACACGCGCGACCACACTATGGCGTCGGCCTATTCGGTACGCGGCAACCAGCGCGCGACGGTGTCGACGCCGGTGCGCTGGGACGAGATCGACGACATCGCACCCGACGACTTCACGATCGCCACCGTGCCCGCACGGTTCGCCGAACTAGGCGATCTGCACGCCGAGATCGACGACGTCGCCCACCGTCTCGACACGCTGCTCGAATGGGCTGATCGCGAGGACATCGGCGAGGACGAGGACTCTGTGGAGGCAGTCGACCTCGACGAGCAGTGATCCGTCAGAGAGTGATGTCGGGCGGCGTCTGGTCGCCGAGCGTGCGGAAGTACTCGTCGGAGCCCGGGAAACCGAGGCCGGAGAGACCGGCGCCCGGGGTGGTGTCGGGGAGTATGCATTCGATGGCCCGGGCGGCGGCCAGCAGTTCGTCGACGGTCGCGAAGCCACTGACGTAGTGCAGCTGCGCCCAGGTCGGCGGCATCAGGAAGTGCTTGCCGTCGGCCCACGAGTCGATCGCGCCTCGGGCGTTGACCCAGCGCGCCACCTCGGCCTCGGTGGTCTCGGCGTCGGCCTCCTGCCCTTCGGGCATGGCGGCGAGGAAGAAGCGGGTGTCGTAGCGGCGCTTCTCGTTGACCGGGGTGATCCAGTGCGCGAGCGGACTCAGCAGATCGGCGCGCAGGGTGAGGCCCCGCGCGGTGAGGAACTCCGCGAACGACAGCGACTTCTCGACGAGCCTCTGTCGATCGTCGGCGAGTGCTCCCGGATCGGCGAAGACACCGTCGGCGGTGGTCGCGAGCAGGACGCCGCATTCCTCGAAGGTCTCCCGGACGGCCGCGCAGACGAGTGCCTGCGCCAGCTCGTCGTCGGTGTTGAACCGGTCGGCCCACCACGCCGCGTCCGGACCGGTCCAGGCCACGTGGGCACCGGCGTCACGCTTGTCGACGCCGCCGCCCGGGAAGACGGTCATGCCGCCGGCGAACGCCATCTGCTTCACCCGACGCTGGAGGAACACCTCGATGCCGTCGGCGGAGTTCCGGACCAGAACCACCGTCGCGGCGTCGCGGATCGGTGCGGACACGACCTCGGGTCCCTGATCGGTGGATGTCATCGGTTGCCTCCTGCTCGACGGTGACCGCCCGCGCGGCGACGGCGTCGAGCGAAGTACCGTCCGTCGACCTTGTCGAGGATGATCTGCTGCCGGAAGGCGGCCGTCAGGTTCTCGCTGGTCAGCACCTCTTCGAGCAGGCCCTGTGCGACGACGCCGCCCTCGGACAGGATCAGCGCGTGCGTGAACCCCTCCGGGATCTCCTCCACATGATGGGTGATCAGCACGATGGCCGGAGCGTCGGGGTCGGCGGCAAGCGTGGCGAGGCGATCGACGAGTTCCTCGCGCCCGCCGAGGTCGAGACCGGCGGCCGGTTCGTCGAGCAGCAGCAGCTCGGGGTCGGTCATGAGCGCACGGGAGATGATCACACGTTTGCGTTCACCCTCCGAAAGGGTGCCGAAGGTGCGTTCGGCGAGATGCTCGGCGCCCATCGACTCCAGCGACTCGACCGCCTGGTCCCGATCCATCTCGTCGTAGGCCTCGCGCCAGCGACCCAGCACCGCGTAACCAGCCGAGATGACGACGTCGCTGACGACCTCGGAGTCGGGCACACGATCGACGAGCGCGGGACTGGCGACGCCGATCCGAGTCGCGAGTTCCCGGATCTCGATCCGGCCGAGCTTCTCGTTCAGCACGAAAGCCGTACCCGACGTCGGGTGGAGCTCCGCACCGGCGAGGCGCAGCAGGGTCGTCTTCCCGGCACCGTTCGGGCCGATGATGACCCAGCGTTCGTCCAGCTCGACCTGCCAGGACAGCGGGCCGACAAGCGTTTTGCCACCGCGGACTATCGCGACGTCGCGGAAGTCGATCAAGAGGTCGGGATCGGATTCGGTCACGCCCCTATCCTGCCTCACGGCGGCGGAGTCGACCGGCTCGGATCAGCCGTGTCGGAGACGGGCGCGGGAATACTCGGACCGGTTCGCCGGGTTGAGGGACTACGTGACCGCTCAACACCTTCCCCTGTCCATCCTGGATCTCGCCACCGTCGGCCGCGACGAAACGGTCGCGCAAAGTCTCGCCGCCAGTGTCGATCTCGCGCAGCATGCGGAGAAGTGGGGATACAAGCGGATCTGGTACGCCGAACACCACAACATGTCGGCGATCGCGTCGTCGGCGCCGGCGGTGCTCATCGCGCACATCGCCGCCCACACCTCGTCCATCCGCCTGGGTGCCGGCGGCGTCATGCTGCCCAACCACGCCCCGCTCACCATCGCCGAGCAGTTCGGCACGCTCGCCGAACTCCACCCCGGCCGCATCGACCTCGGACTCGGCCGCGCGCCGGGCAGCGACCAGCAGACCTTCCAGGCTCTCCGTCGCACGCACGCATCGGCGGAGCGGTTCCCGCATGATGTTCTCGAACTGCAGGCGTTCCTCGGCGACGAGTCCCGTATCGAAGGTGTGCGCGCGACGCCGGGCGCCGGTACCCATGTGCCGCTCTACATCCTGGGCTCGTCCCTTTTCGGTGCGCAGCTCGCCGCCGCTCTGGGACTCCCCTACGCCTTTGCGTCGCACTTCGCTCCGCAGGCACTGACTCAGGCAGTCGAGTTGTACCGCCGCGAGTTCCGGCCGTCGGAGGTCCTCGCCGAACCGTACGTGATCGCCGGCGTCGGTGTGATCGCCGACGACGACCCGGATGTCGCTCAGGAGCAACTGCAGGTCGCCCGGCGCCAGCGTGTCTCGTTGCTCTACGGTCGCGGACGGACCTTCACCGACGAGGAAGCCGACGCCGTGCTCTCGATGCCTCAGGGCCGGCAGATCGACGAGATGCTCACCTACGCCGGTGTCGGGACGCCCGACGAGGTGCGGAAGTACCTGAGCTGGTTCGCCGGACATGCCGACGCCGATGAGCTGATCGTCGCCTCGCTGGCACCGAGTCGCGCCGTGTCGCTGAGCACCCTCGGACACCTCGCCCCGGCGATCTCGCCGGTCGCCGCGCTCGACTGAGCGCCCACGAGTCACGCGCTCGCCGCCGGCAGTTGGTCGTTCGTTCACAGCCACACTCACGGCATGAGCACACCACTGAAGTCGATTTATCGGTAGTTATGACCTATCGACATGAGGCTCCGTTGACCTATAGGCCGAGTGGCGCATAGGGGCCATCGAGGAACAGTTCGGTCTGACCCGCGCCCGACCACTCGCGCCCGTCCGGGGCAATTGTCCTGGTGCGCACCAGGTATTTCTTCCCAATGAGATCCCGTTGGACGACGCCGTCATGGCGGACATGGTCGAACGGCTGGTCCCGTGCGTCCACGTCGTCCCACTCGAGCGAGACCCCCGGTCCGTGGTAGGTCCGCATCGAGCCTCCGTCCCTCCAGGAACCGGCCTGGTATCCGATCGTCGAGGTGATCCACGGCGGGCAAGCAGGTTCCACTTCCTGCACCCACTCGCCGTCGTCGGCGTCGTGCAGGATCACTCGACCTCGACGCAGGAGCCGGGTACCCGGCACCAGCTCGAGTTCACAACGCCCGCTGACCAACTCGTAGGTCTCCTGGTCCCATCCGACGACGAGCCGGCCTTCGAAGGGGGTTCCGAAAGTGTCGTTCATGGGCACCTGACGCCCCCGGGCGTCCTCGTGGATGGCGTAGAAACCGGAGAGATCCCCCGACCCGAACAGGGTCCAGAACCGCAGCGATCGCGGAACACCTTCCGGCGCGGGAGGAGGAAGGAGCTGCGGATTCGGGGCGATGGGCGGGCGCTCGAAGTAGACACCCCATGAGTGATCGCGGCTCCCATACCAATTCGGCCCGCCCACCTCGATCCGTTCACCGTCGAGTTCGATCCACCCCTCCACCGTTCCCGGCTGCGAGTAGCGGGACTGGTCGGTGGTCGGGCGTCCCCGATTGGTCGCGAGGTGATGCGCCTCGAGATAGGCCGGCGACATGCCGAACCAGTCGAGCGAACACGACAGACCGGATTCGTTCGGCGCGAGCTCCAACCGGATGTGGCGGTATGGCTCCACCACGGTGACGCGATACGGCCCGACCTCGAGTTCGCACTTCTCCCGCCACGTGCGACTGAATCGCACGGTGCGCTGGAGGCCATCCCGGTTCAGACCGACATATCCCCCGATCAGATCGGTATTCGGAGAGATGCGCAGACCCTGGAAGCAGAAGGTCTTCGCCTCCGCGGAGAATGCACCGAAGTAGTACCCGTCGTCGAAGCCGGTGTTGGTGTCACTCACCACCGACAACGGTTGCGACGTCTGATGCACGGGCAGCTCGTCGTAGGGACTCAGCACGAATTTCCTCCTCGTCTGATGAACACCACCGATCCATCAGAATAGTCTAGGCATGGATTTTTTATCCCTCGCCTATTTCGAGGAGTTCGTGGTGACATGGACGGTCAGGCGGGAACCTGTCCCGTCGGCACGTTCGACGACCTGATGGACCCGCATCCCGACATCGCCCGCTGCCCCTACAGCGCTGAAGCCACACTCACGGCGTGACAGTCTGTTTCAAGCCAGCCGGAAGTCCGCGAAGTCGAATCCGGGCACCACGATGCAGCTGACCAGCGCCGCCTCGTCCCCGATCGGCCGCGCCCGTTGCCACACGCCCGGAGGGACCAGGGCCTGCGGCTGATGTCCGGCGGCGATGTCGGGTCCGACCATGAGCGGGGTCGGATCACCCGGGGCATCGCCGTCTCCGCCGAGGTCGAGTTGCACGGGCGCCCCGCGGTGGTGCAGCCAGATCTCCGTCCCGCGAACGGTGTGCCACGCGGACTGCTCGCCGGGCATCAGGACGAAGTAGATGGCGGTCCCGGCGGCCCGGTCACCGGTGTAACCGGCCGGCAGCACCGCCTGAGGCAGGCCGACCTCGCTCCGCCAGGTCTGGCGATACCAGCCGCCCTCCGGGTGTGGCTGAAGGTCAAGGCTTTTCGCCCAGTCTCGGCAGCTCCGTCGCGCTCATCTGCTCCCCTGTCTCGTGATCAGGTCTCCGATGACCTCGGCGATGACGGTGACCGAACCGGGCGCTATCTCGGTGAACCCGGCATCGCGGACCGCCACCGCGGTTCCGGCGGCATCGGCGTCGAGCAGTTCTCGCCATCGTTCGGGCGTGGCCCGACGCACCGCCAGCCGGCATTCGTCGAGCCGCCACCGGATCGCCTCGTCGGCGGTCAACAGCTTGGCGGCGAGCATCGACGCGTGCCCGACCTGCGCGGCGAGCTTGCCGACCGTCATGTCCAGTCCGGGGTTGGTCCACAGCACCACACCGTGTTCCGGCGCCTCGGTGGGGATGTCGCCGTCGACCTCGGTCCCACCGATCTGCAGCTTCTTGACCCGGCGGTCGAGATCACCGACACGACCGGGCACGAACGCGCGCGCCTCGGCGTCGCCTTCGGTCGCGGTGACACCCCACACCTCTTGCGCCGCAGCCCATTGCGCTCCACGGACGCGCCGGGCAATCTTGCGAATCCGGGCGCTGCACCAGTCGTCCATCGCCGATGCCCACGGTCCGTCGCCGGCGGCGCGGTGGTCCAGGCACAGCAGCGCGACGGCCCGCGCAGCTGCGGCCAGCAGATCGGTGCGATTCGGCGGGTCGTTCTTCTCGATGCGCAGCACCATCGCCATAGCCAGCACATCGGCGGGATCCTCGGGATCCTCACCGCCGCCGACGTACCGGACGAGACGTCGGTGATCGGCGACGATCGCCTCCGGCACCACCGGGACGGGCACCGGCCGATCGTCGACCTCCTCGGACGACGACTGTTCGGCTGTCGGTGTCAGGTCATCGGTCACGCATCATCCCCAGTTCTCGGCTTTCGTCAGACAGAACGGATGCCCGGCGGGGTCGAGCAGCACACGCCACGTCTCCCCCGGTTGTTCCGACGGTACGGTGGCGCCGAGTTCCACGCAGCGCGTCTGCGCGGCGTCGAGATCGTCGACGGCAAGGTCGAAGTGGAACTGCTTGGAGCCGTGCTCATTCGGCCACGCCGGGGCAACATAGTCGGGCACCGTGCCGAAGCCGACGGCGGGACCGTCACCGACGATCATGGCGTACCCCTCGCCCGATGCGCCGATCTTCCAGCCGAGCACCTCGGACCAGAAGGCTGCCGACGCACCGGCATCGGCGCAGTCGAGGGAGATCATGGCGAGCTTCGCGACACTCGTCGAGATGGTCATCGGAGGTCCTTTCATGGCAGGAACGAATGGATCTCCATCGTCTCTCGCCATCCGGACCCCCGCCTTGAACGAACCCGACGGATCGGGCCCCTCGAGACCCGATCTCAGCCCAGCGGGACCCGCCGGTACACACCGTCGGCGGCGTCCGCGGCCTCGATCTCGTCGCGTGACACCCCGAGTATGAACAGCACGGCGTCGAGGAACGGGTGGTTGAGCGTCGCGTCGGCGACCTCTCGCAACGCGGGCTTGGCGTTGAACGCGATGCCGAGCCCGGCGACGCTGAGCATGTCGATGTCGTTGGCACCGTCGCCGACCGCGATCGTCTGCTCCATCGGCACGCCGACCTGGTCGGCGAACGAGCGCAGCGCCTGCGCCTTGCCCATCCGGTCGACGACCTCGCCGATCACGCGGCCGGTCAGTTTGCCGTCGACGATCTCCAACGTGTTGGCACGCACGAAGTCGAGCTCGAGTTCGTGTGCCAGACCGTCGATGACCTGCCGGAAGCCACCGGACACGAGCCCACAATGGAACCCGAGACGATGCAACGTCCGGATCGTGGTCCGCGCGCCCGGGGTGAGCTCCAGCGATTTGGCAACCTCGTCGAGCACGCTCGCGTCGAGACCGGCCAACGCCTTGACCCGTTCGTGGAGCGACTGAGCGAAGTCCAGTTCACCGCGCATCGCAGCTTCGGTCACCGCGGCGACCTCGGCCTCGCGGCCGGCATGTGCGGCCAGCATTTCGATGACCTCGCCCTGGATGAGCGTGGAGTCGACGTCGAAGACGATGAGGCGCTTGGCGCGTCGGGCGAGACCGCCCCGTTCGACGGCGATGTCCACCGAGTGCCTGGCCGCGACCTCGGCCAGTCCCTTACGCAGCGCGGCGTCGGCAGCGACCCCGCCCCGGCCCGCGACGCTGACCATCAGTTCGAGGCCGGTGAGCGGGTAGTCGGCGATGCCACGGATCGAATCGATGTTGCCACCCTGGCTCGCCAGTTTCGCGGCGACCGCGCTGAACGCGGTGGCCGTGACCGGGCTGCCCAGGATGACGACCGCGTGCGAAGACGGCGAGCTCTTGCCGGCTCCGACACCGATCTCCACACGCACGTCGAACCCGATGGAGGCCATGGCCTGTTCGACGACCTCTTGGAGACCTTCAGGGTCCCTGGTCGCCGAGACGAGAACGCCGAGCGTCAGCTGACCGCGGATGACCACCTGCTCGACGTCGAGCAGGGCAACGGCCTGACCGGCCAGGGCACCCATCAGAACGGAGGTGACACCTGGCCGGTCGGGACCGGTGACAGTGAAGAGAACGGTCGTGCCGGTACTGCCTGTTGAGTCTTTGCTCACCGGTCAGCGCGGATCGGGATCCGGCGACCCCTCGTGCGATCCGACGGTGAACGGCTCGCGACGAGCCTCCTCCATCTGGCGATCCTTGCCCGCGTCGTGACCCGGACCGACGTGAGCCTCGGCACGCATCCGCTCGATCATGTGCGGGTAGTGCAGCTCGAAGGCCGGACGCTCCGAACGGATGCGGGGCAGCTCGGTGAAGTTGTGGCGCGGCGGCGGCGACGAGGTCGCCCACTCCAGCGAGTTACCGAAGCCCCACGGATCGTCGACGGTCACGACCTCGCCGTAGCGGTAGCTGCGGAACACGTTCCACAGGAACGGCAGGGTCGACAGGCCGAGGATGAACGCGCCCACGGTCGAGATGGTGTTCAGCGTCGTGAAGCCATCCGACGGCAGGTAGTCGGCGTAACGACGCGGCATGCCCTCGTTGCCCAGCCAGTGCTGCACCAGGAACGTCATGTGGAAACCGATGAACGTCAGCCAGAAGTGGATCTTGCCCAGGCGCTCGTCGAGCATGCGTCCGGTCATCTTCGGGAACCAGAAGTAGATACCCGAGTAGGTGGCGAACACGATGGTGCCGAAGAGCACGTAGTGGAAGTGGGCGACCACGAAGTAGCTGTCGGAGAGGTGGAAGTCCAGCGGCGGGCTCGCGAGCAGAACACCGGTCAGACCACCGAAGAGGAAGGTCACGATGAAGCCGACCGCGAACAGCATCGGCGATTCGAACGTTATGTGACCTCGCCACATCGTTCCCACCCAGTTGAAGAACTTCACGCCGGTCGGAACCGCGATCAAGAACGTCATGAAGGAGAAGAACGGCAGCAGCACGGCGCCGGTGACGTACATGTGGTGCGCCCACACGGCCGCCGACAGGGCGGCGATGGCCAGGGTCGCGTAGATCAGGCCCGAGTAACCGAAGATCGGCTTACGCGAGAAGACCGGGAAGACCTCCGAGACGATGCCGAAGAACGGCAGCGCGATGACGTACACCTCGGGGTGTCCGAAGAACCAGAACAGGTGCTGCCACAGGATGACGCCGCCGTTGGCCGGGTCGTAGATGTGGGCACCGAACTGGCGGTCGACCTCGAGGCCCATCAGGGCGGCGGTCAGCAGCGGGAATATCAGCAGGATGAGCACGCTGGTCACCAGGATGTTCCAGGTGAAAATCGGCATCCGGAACATCGTCATACCGGGTGCACGGAGGCAGACCACGGTGGTGATCATGTTGACGGCGCCGAGGATGGTGCCCAGGCCGGACACACCCAGACCCATGATCCACAGGTCGGCACCGAGGCCGGGACTGTGCACGGCGTCGGTGAGCGGCGTGTAGGCGGTCCAACCGAAGTCGGCAGCACCACCGGGGGTGATGAAGCCGGCGATCGCGATGGTCGAACCGAACACGAACAGCCAGAAGCCGAGCGCGTTGAGTCGCGGGAAGGCGACGTCGGGCGAACCGATCTGCAGCGGCAGGACGAAGTTGGCGAAGCCGATGACGATCGGCGTCGCGTACATCAGCAGCATCACGGTGCCGTGCATCGTGAAGAGCTGGTTGAACTGCTCTGTCGACAAGAACTGCATGCCCGGCTGTGCGAGCTCGCCACGCATCAGCAGCGCCATGAGGCCACCGATGAGGAAGAACGCAAAACATGCAGAGATGTACATCATGCCGATCAGCTTGTGATCGGTCGTGGTCAGCAGCTTGTAGATGAACGAACCCTTGGGCTGATAGCGCTCCGGGAACGGACGCACTGAAGCCACTTGCGTGGTTGGTTGGTCTACCGCGGTCACAGATCCTCCTCTTGCCCGAGCGCGACGCCGAACCCCTTCGGACGTCGGTCGGCACATGAACAAACCGAGCGCTGAATACTGATCCTAAACCCTCACCGGCGCCCGAGCCGACCGGGTCCTACGATCTGTCGTATTCGACGCCCGACACACCACATCGGCCGTGCTCAAACCCATTTCCGTACGACGCGCCAGGTGTTCCGGACAGCCTGGGCGGCGTCGGCGGCCGACGGTCTCGCGGCCCCATCCGAGCCTACGCTCGACCCCTGTGGGCCGATGCTAGGTTGGGCGGGTGCAGAGCAGGGGTAACGGTGCCACGGATGTACGTGTTCGTCCTATTCGGGGTCGCCGACCGGTCTGGGCAGCCCTTCTCGGTGTGGTCGCGCTCGCGTCGGCCGCCTGTTCCGGCGACGAGCCGCTGACCACTCCCGACGGCTCCCCCATCTCGACCACCGTGACGCGCGTCGCTGAGGTCAACATCGTCTCCGCCGACCGCGACTTCTCGAAGACATGTCTCGCGCCCACGCCGGCCGACGCCGGGACGACCGACGCCGCCCGCATCGTCGTGACCGATCCGGCGCTCCTGGACGCGCTGTGCGCACTCGGTATCGGCGACAAGGTGACGGCGGTGACCGCGGCACCCGGCTCGGTGCCCGCCTACCTGGGACCGCAACTGACGGCCGTGCCGGCGATCGGGACGACCCCGGACGCCGCAGCGGTGTCGAAGGCCGACGCCGACCTCGTCCTCACCACTCCCGGGACCGCCCCGTCGTCGAAACCCTTCGGTGCAGTGCGTTCCGTGACGATCCCGGCCGGCGACTGGCAGAAGCAGTTCCGAGCAGTCGCCGACGCGGTGAACCGCAGCGACGCGGGCCGTCAGCGGCTCGCCGAGTTCACCACCGAGGCCACCAAGACCGGCAGGCGCATGGACGCCTCGCACACCCAGGTGTCGCTGGTCCGGTTCGGCGACGACTCCGAGACCATCGCCGGCATGGACACCTTCGCCGGGCAGATCCTGGGCGAGATCGGCGTCCAACGACCCGGTCCGCAGCGCGTCCCTGATTCGTTCCCCGTCGACGACGCGGACTTCCGCGAGGCCGAGGGCGACCTCATCTATGTGAGCTTCGAGGGCGAGCAGGGTCAGAAACACGGCGAAGAGGTCCTGCTGAGCGACGAGTGGCTGAATCTGGGCGCCTCCATGTGGAAGCGCGTCCTGGCCGTCGACGACGCCGTCTGGTACGACTCGTCGGGCCTGGCCGCCGCGTGGCTGGTGCTCAACGACGTGAAGGGTTCGCTCGACGGGAACTCGTGAGTCACGCCCGGCCGCGAGAGTGCGGCGCGAGTGCCGTTTTCCGGCACCGACCACGCATTCTGCGACGAGGACACCGTCGACCGCGTCCACCGTTTCGATCAGGCCAGGTGAAACCCTCGCCCGTGGCGCCGCAACCCATCACTGTTGACGCATGAGTGTCACCGACCAGTACCTGGCGAACAACGCCGAATACGCCAAGACCTTCACCGGTCCACTGCCGCTGCCGCCGAGCAAGCACGTCGCGGTGGTCGCCTGCATGGATGCCCGCCTCGACGTCTACCGCGTCCTCGGCATCAACGAAGGCGAAGCCCACGTCATCCGCAACGCCGGCGGCGTCATCACCCACGACGAGATCCGCTCCCTCGCGATCAGCCAGCGACTACTCGGCACCACCGAGATCATCCTCATCCACCACACCGACTGCGGCATGCTGACCTTCACCGACGACGAGTTCAAGCGGGAGATCCAGACCGAGATCGGCCAGAAGCCGGAGTGGGCCGCCGAGTCGTTCACCGACATCGACGAGGACGTCCGCCAGTCGCTCACCCGCATCGAGAACAGCCCGTTCATCACCAAGACGAGTTCGCTGCGCGGATTCGTCTTCGACGCCGCGACGGGTCTGCTGCGCGAGGTTTCCTGACCTTCTGACACAACTGACCGGGTACGCGCTCGAGCCGCATACCCGGTCAGTTCGTCTGCGATCTGCGATCAGTCCTCCGCGGAGTCGTCCGAGCGCTGAACCGCGTCGGGCGTATTCTCCCTGGTCGCCATGCCGCCCTCGCGTCCGTGGTCCTTCGGCCCGGGCGGGTCCTGGCGCACCTCGGCGGTGCCCGCCTCGTGTTCGGCCTTCCTGCTGTCCTTCGACTGCCCCATCGCGTCCTCCTCATGCCACGGCCGGGTGACTCTGTGCCGGATCTCCAGTCCTCGTCCATACCCCCGCCGAACGATGCGGAAACCGGCACTGTCGGGAGTCGCCGTTAAACTGGCGGGCGATCCTCGATGCCATCAGAACCCCAGCTCAGTGGGCCGACTCCACCGGACTCCGCCCCGTCGTCCCATACCCTCGCACCCCTCCACGTCCTGTGGCGGCCCGGTGTCGGTATGGCCGTGTGGATCGATGGCGAACCGGCCGACCTTCCCGAGCCGCTTCGCGACGCCGTGTCCGGTCGCCGGTTCCGCAGCGAGATCCCGATCGTCGACGACGGCAACCGGCGACGATTCGTCCGGGCGGCGACACTGGGTCTGACCTCGGCGGTGTCCCTGCTCGATGCGTCGAGGTCGGTGACGGTCCCGGGCGACGTCCGGTGGTACCGATACCTCTTGGACGGCGTGCGCGCCTTCGTCACCGCCGGTGCCGTCGCGCCGTCGGCCGAGCAGGTCGCTGGAGAATGGTTGCTCCGCTGGGTCGCCATCCCGACGCCGACGTGGCGCAGCTGGCACGCCGTCGTGCTCAGTAGCGCGCCGGATGCACTGCTGCACAACGGCTCCCACGCCGCACTCGACGATTTCCTCGCCGAGCTCGTCGATCACGAGTGCCGCACCACGATCGTCCGCTCGATCCCCCGGCTCGGTGAACCACGTCCGGCGTCGCCGGTCGTCCGTGCACTCCTACCCGGGACCGACGTCGGTCCGCCCTGCTCCCCCGAACGACTCTCGGCCGCCGCCGGGAGCTGGTCCCGATGGGATGCCGGCGTGCCACGGGACGACCAGTCACTCATCTTCCGTCTCCACGAGCCCGAGTACGACGACCTCGCCGACAGTCACTGGGACGATGCGTGGGACGACGAGACGTTCGACCTGCCGACCCGCGACGAGGTCGCCGACGCCTCACGATGGCGGCTGGAGGTCTGCCGCCGCAGCATCGACGGTCAGATCGAGCCGGTCGCACCCCATCGCCTGGACGCCCACGAACTCGACGAGCTGACCACGGCACTGGCCGCCGCGGTAAGGGAGTTCCCCGAACTCGATCGAGCCGACCCGGACCGCGGCTCCCTCGACTTCCTGTTGCCCACCGACGTCGCCGCCGAACTGTTCGCCACCGGCGCTGCAGCCCTGGGCGCCGCCGGGATACCGGTGCTGCTTCCCCGCACCATCGCCGAGGTCCGGCCGAGCCTCACGCTGCGTGCACTGGCGCCGCCCGGCGGCGGCGCACCGGCGGCGATGGTCGGACTCCGCGAGATCCGCGAATTCGAATGGCGACTGGCACTGGGAGATTCGCCCGATGCCATCACCCTGACCGATGCGGATCTCGACGACTTGTCCGGCCAGAAGGGTGATCTGGTGCGGGTCCGCGGCGTGTGGGTCCGCGCGGAGGGTTCGGCTTTGACGCGTGCCGCCGCCTTCGTCGCGACCCAGCGTGCGCTCGCCGCATCTGCGCCACCTGCCGACTTCGGCGAACTGTTCGGACTCGTGACCGGCGAGTCCGACAGACTTCCGGTGCCCGTCACCCGGGTCGAAGGACTCTCGTGGCTCGACGATGTCGCCGAGGGCGGTGCCATCCGACCCGAACCCGTCACGCCCCCGGCCGATCTGGAAGCGATCCTGCGTCCCTACCAGCAGCGCGGCCTGGACTGGTTGGCCCATCTGTCGAACCTCGGTGTCGGAGGTGTGCTCGCCGACGACATGGGTCTGGGCAAGACCCTGCAGGTGATCGCACTCGAGTGTCACGAACGCAGCGTCGTCGCCGACGACGCCGAGACACCCGGGCCGACCCTCGTGGTCTGTCCGATGTCATTGGTCGGCAACTGGTCTCGTGAGTTCGCGCGCTTCGCGCCGACCCTTCGGGTGGCCATCCATCACGGTCCTTCACGGGCGGCCGGCGCCACCTTCACCGCCATCCGCGACTCCGTCGACGTGGTCATCACGACGTTCGCGATCGCGGGCCGCGACCTCGAACTGCTCTCCGCACATCCGTGGCACCGCATCGTCGTCGACGAGGCCCAGCACCTCAAGAACGTGAACACCATCGCCGCCAAGGCGATACGGACGATCCCGGCCGACCGTCGCCTCGCGCTGACCGGCACTCCCGTGGAGAACCGACTCGAGGATCTGCGCGCGGTGATCGACCTGGTGAACCCCGGCCTCCTGGGGTCCGCGTCGGTGTTCCGGGCCCGTTACGCCGAACCCATCGAGCGGGACCGCGACCCCGGCGCCCTCCGACGCCTGTCCGCCATCACGCGGCCGTTCATCCTGCGGCGCGAGAAAACCGATCCGGCCATCGCCGCCGACCTGCCGGAGAAGGCGGAGTTCGCGGTGCGCGCCAACCTCACCGTCGAACAGGCCGCGCTCTACCGTGCCGTCATCGACGAACTCATGGCGGCACTGCGCGACAAACAACAGCGAACCCTGCGTCGTCGCAACGTGCTCGCCGCCCTCACCCGGCTCAAGCAGGTGTGCAACCACCCTGCGCACTACCTCGCCGACGGCACCGACCTCGTCCGCGACGGCGAACACCGCTCGGGCAAGGTCGAATTGCTGGCCGACATCGTCTCCACCGTCGCCGACGAGGGCGACCGCGCACTCGTCTTCACCCAGTTCGCGGCATTCGGCGAGATGCTGTCGGGCTGGCTCGGCGAACAGTTCGGCACCGAGATCCCGCTGCTGCACGGTGGTCTCGGTCGCACCGAACGCGATCGTCTGGTCGCCGACTTCCAGTCCGACGACGGTCCCCCGGTGATGCTTGCGACCCTCAAGGCCGGCGGCACCGGCCTCAACCTGACCGCTGCCAACCACGTCATCCACGTGGACCGCTGGTGGAATCCCGCGGTCGAGGATCAGGCCACCGACCGCGCGTACCGCATCGGCCAGAACCAGAAGGTGTCGGTGCACCGCTTCGTCTGCGTCGGCACCATCGAGGAACGGATCGACGACATGATCGCCAAGAAGCGCGAACTGTCCCGGCTGACCGTCGCGGCCGGCGAGAACTGGGTGTCCGACCTCGCCGATGACGAACTCTTCGAACTGTTCCGGCTCCGCGATGAGGCGGTGAGCGAATGACCGTGCGCAAGAAGGGTACCCAGCGTAAAGGCGAACGGGGCACCATCGCGGTCCGCGGGTACGGTCTCACCCCGTGGTCGCGGGCGTTCGTCGACGTGGTCGAGGGCCGTGGCGCCGACGGTGAGGCGGTCGCCGACAGCCGACATGTCACCAAGGCGCGCAGGTACTTCCGCGACCGGCATGTGCGTGGTCTGCGGATCGGGGCAGGCCAGGTGACGGCTTCGGTGGAGGGCACCCAACTCGAACCGTTCGACGTCATCATCACCACCCGGACCGTCGACACCCCGACTCTCGCCGGTCTGCTCCGTGACCGCGGCGGCGTCGAAGAACTCATGCGACTCACCCGCGGTGAGCAGCCACCGATCCTCGGTGAGCTGCTCGTCCCCACCGAATCGGCGGACGTCGCGACCGACTGCACCTGTCCGGACGAGGCACCGAGGTGCGTCCACGCCCTGGTGACCAGTTATGAGATCGCCGCCGAGATCGATCGGTCGCCGCTGACGCTGCTGACCGTGATGGGTACCGACCTGCGCGACCTGCTCGCCGAGATCGACTCGCGCCCCGCGCCCTCCCCCGTCGCCGACGACGACTCATCGTCGGGAACGCTGCGGCCCGACGACTTCTACGGCACCGCGTCGACGCGGCCGCCGCTGCCCTCGGTCCCGCGGATGAATCCCCTCACCGCGCTCGACGGCGCGGATCTGCGCGCCGCGCTGCGTGCCACCGGGGTGGCGCCGGCCGACATCGCCGAGGCGATCGACGAACTCGGCGATCTCTACGACCGCCTGACCGCCACAGATTTATAGCCCGAACCCGCGTTGAGCGCGGCTCCGGGCTATATATCGGGCGGGATCTTAGAAGTCCCAGTCCTCGTCTTCGGTGTTGACGGCCTTGCCGATGACGTACGAGCTACCCGACCCCGAGAAGAAGTCGTGGTTCTCGTCGGCGTTCGGCGACAGCGCCGACAGGATCGCCGGGTTCACATCGGTCTCGTCCTTCGGGAACATCGCCTCGTAGCCGAGGTTCATCAGCGCCTTGTTGGCGTTGTAGCGCAGGAACTTCTTGACGTCCTCGGTGAGCCCGACCTCGTCATAGAGCGACTCGGTGTAGTCGCTCTCGTTGTCGTACAGCTCGAACAGCAACTCGAAGGTGTAGTCTTTGAGTTCCTGACGACGCTCCGGCGACTGCGTCTCCAGACCGCGCTGGTACTTGTAGCCGATGTAGTAACCGTGAACGGCCTCGTCGCGGATGATGAGGCGGATCAGGTCGGCGGTGTTGGTGAGCTTGGCGCGGCTCGACCAGTACATCGGCAGGTAGAAGCCCGAGTAGAACAGGAACGACTCGAGCAGTGTCGAGGCGACCTTGCGCTTGAGCGGGTCCTCGCCACGGTAGTAGTCCATGACGATGCGCGCCTTGCGCTGCAGCTGCTCGTTCTCCTCCGACCAGCGGAAGGCCTCGTCGATCTCCTTGGTGGAGCACAGGGTCGAGAAGATCGAGCTGTAGGACTTGGCGTGCACCGACTCCATGAACGCGATGTTGGTGAGCACCGCCTCCTCGTGCGGAGTGGTGGCGTCCGGGATCAGCGACACCGCGCCGACGGTGCCCTGGATGGTGTCGAGCAGCGTCAGGCCGGTGAAGACCCGCATGGTGAGCTGCTTCTCGTACTCGGTCAGCATGCCCCACGACGGGATGTCATTGGACACCGGCACCTTCTCCGGTAGCCAGAAGTTGCCGGTGAGGCGATCCCACACCTCGGCGTCCTTGTCGTCGGGGACGCGGTTCCAGTTGATCGCCGAGACCCGGCTGACCAGCTTGATGGGTGCGCCGTCGGCGGGGCTGTGGCTTTCGGTGGAGGTCATGTGACTGTTCCTCGTCTAACGGGTCGTGTGGGGGCCGGGATTGCTGAAAGGCATTGCGGAGCAGGGGGTCACAGCATGCATGACACGCAGCCCTCCACCTCGGTCCCCTCAAGGGCGATCTGGCGCAGACGGATGTAGTACAGCGTCTTGATCCCCTTGCGCCATGCGTAGATCTGCGCCCTGTTGACGTCGCGCGTGGTGGCGGTGTCCTTGAAGAACAGGGTCAGGCTCAGGCCCTGGTCGACGTGCTGGGTCGCCGCCGCGTAGGTGTCGATGATCTTCTCGTACCCGATCTCGTACGCGTCCTGGTAGTACTCCAGGTTGTCGTTGGTCATGTACGGCGCCGGGTAGTAGACGCGACCGATCTTGCCTTCCTTGCGGATCTCGATCTTCGCCGCGACCGGGTGGATCGAGCTGGTCGAGTGGTTGATGTAGCTGATCGAACCGGTCGGCGGAACCGCCTGCAGGTTCTGGTTGTAGATGCCGTCGCGCTGCACGGCTTCCTTCAGCTCGCGCCAGTCGTCCTGGGTCGGGATGTGGATGCCCGCCTGCCCGAAGATGTCCCGCACCTTCTGGGTCTCCGGCTCCCATGCCTTGTTGGTGTACTTGTCGAAGAACTCACCCGACGCGTACTTCGACTTCTCGAAGCCGGTGAACGCCTGGCCGCGCTCGCGGGCGATCCGGTTCGACGCGCGCAGTGCGTGGAAGAGCACCGTGTAGAAGTAGATGTTCGTGAAGTCGATGCCCTCTTCGCTGCCGTAGAAGATGCGCTCGCGGGCCAGGTAGCCGTGCAGGTTCATCTGGCCGAGACCGATGGCGTGAGAGTTGTTGTTGCCGTGCTCGATCGAGGGCACCGAGGTGATCGAGGTCTGATCGCTCACCGCGGTGAGTCCGCGGATCGCGGTCTCGATGGTCTGGCCGATGTCCGGCGAGTCCATCGTCTTGGCGATGTTGAGCGACCCCAGGTTGCACGAGATGTCCTTGCCCACATGGGAGTACGACAGATCGTCGTTGAAGGTCGACGCCGTCGAGACCTGCAGGATCTCCGAACACAGGTTGGAGTGGGTGATCTTGCCGTCGATGGGGTTCGACCGGTTCACCGTGTCCTCGAACATGATGTAGGGGTAGCCCGACTCGAACTGCAGCTCGGCGAGGGTCTGGAAGAACTCGCGGGCCTTGATCTTGGTCTTGCGGATACGACGATCCTCGACCATCTCGTGGTAGCGGTCGGTGACGTTGATGTCGGCGAACGGCACGCCGTAGACGCGTTCGACGTCGTACGGGCTGAACAGGTACATGTCGTCGTTGGCCTTGGCCAGCTGGAACGTGATGTCCGGGATGACCACGCCGAGCGACAGCGTCTTGATGCGGATCTTCTCGTCCGCGTTCTCGCGTTTGGTGTCGAGGAAGCGGTAGATGTCGGGGTGGTGGGCGTGCAGGTAGACCGCACCCGCGCCCTGACGCGCACCGAGCTGGTTGGCGTAGGAGAAGGAGTCCTCGAGCAGCTTCATGATCGGGATGACACCCGAGCTCTGGTTCTCGATCTTCTTGATCGGAGCGCCGTGCTCACGAATGTTGGAGAGCAGCAGCGCAACTCCGCCACCGCGCTTGGACAGCTGCAGGGCCGAGTTGATCGAGCGGCCGATCGACTCCATGTTGTCCTCGATGCGGAGCAGGAAGCACGAGACCGGCTCGCCGCGCTGCTTCTTGCCCGAGTTGAGGAAGGTCGGCGTGGCCGGCTGGAAGCGACCGGAGATGATCTCGTCGACCAGGTCACGGGCCAGTGCCTTGTCGCCGTCGGCCAGCGTCAGCGCCACCATGCAGACACGATCCTCGAAGCGCTCCAGGTAGCGCTTGCCGTCGAAGGTCTTGAGCGTGTAGCTCGTGTAGTACTTGAACGCCCCGAGGAACGTCGGGAACCGGAACTTCTTGTCGTAGGCGTGCTTGAACAGGCCCTTCACGAACTCGCGGTCGTACTTGGCGAGGACCTCGGGCTCGTAGTAGTTCTCCTCGACGAGGTAGTCGAGCTTCTCGTCGAGGTCGTGGAAGAACACGGTGTTCTGGTTGACGTGCTGCAGGAAGTACTGGCGCGCGGCCTCACGATCCTTGTCGAACTGGATCTTGCCGTCGGCGTCGTACAGGTTGAGCATCGCGTTGAGCGCGTGGAAGTCCAGCTCGCCGGGCTCATGACCCGACGGGCCGGCATGCACGCCCGACTTACTTGCTGAAGAGGTGTCCGAGACGGCGGCGGTGGGCGACACGACAGATGACTCCTGCGGATAGTGGTGGCTTACCAAGTGCCTCATGGGCAGAGTATGGGCGGGGTGTGACAGTCCGGTGGCGGCGCGCCCGGCCGACTGTCAGGCGGGTGCGGCGTGGAGGGAACCGGTTGCCGCGAACGCGGGACCCTGGGCGAAGTCGGCCAGTCCCGTACGCACGCGGTCGACGTCGTCGGTGGTGCCCATCAATTCGAATCGGTACAGGTAGGGCACGCGACATTTGCGCGAGATGATGTCGCCGGCGTAGCAGAACTCCTCACCGAAGTTCGTGTTGCCGGCCGCGATCACCCCCGTGATGAGGGATCGGTTGTGTTCGTCGTTGAGAAAGCGGATGACCTGCTTGGGGACGAAACCGCCGGGCTTGCCCGTCGCCTTGCCTCCCCCGTAGGTCGGGCAGATCAGCACGTAGGGCTCGTCGACACGGAATTCACCGGCTGCTCCGGTCAGCGGGATACGCACCGAGCGCATATCCAGCTTCTCGACGAATCGGTGGGTGTTCTCGGAGACCGAGGAGAAGTAGACGATCAACGGCGACGTGGCCGACATGTCTCCCTCCAACCCTGCTGACGATGACCGTGTGGAACGTCTGTTCGTTTGCGTTCTGATCGACGGCGCCGATCACCGACGCCTTCTGATTCCAACACCGGAACCCTCGTGACCATTTCCCGATCCGAGACCGGAGTCACTCTCGACTGTCACATCCCGACGCGGCGGATCCGGCTACCCCTTCGGATCGCACCCGCACCCCGGTCGACGGTGACAGCAGACTGCGGAGATCAGGCAGCAGCAGTGGCGAGCGCTTTGATGCGGTCGGGACGGAAGCCCGACCAGTGCTCGTCGCCGGCGACGACGACCGGGGCCTGGAGGTAACCGAGCGCCATCACATAGTCGCGGGCCTCCGGGTCCTGACTGATGTCGACGACCTCATAGGACAGACCCTGCTTGTCCAGGGCCTTGTAGGTGGCGTTGCACTGGACACATGCCGGCTTCGTGTAGACGGTGATGGAAGACATCGAGAGGTTCTCCTCGGTCGTTGGAATCGCCAGTGACGTGCAGTTTCCCAGCGTGAAGATGGTGATCTACGTCACCGTCTTCCTGGCGTTTCCGGAGGAGTAGATCCACTTCCTCTTGTCCGCCTGACTGGTACCGCAAACACTACACCTAGTGGCTGACATTTCTGTTCACCACAAGGGGTTGTGAATAACATCGGTGGAAGACATGCAGGTCGGAGGGGTGCAGGATTCGAAATTCCGGCGTGTCACGGGCCCGTACGGCGTGTCGCTCACAGGTTGTCCAGGACTGCTCCACAACATGTGCACCGGATGTCCACAATCCCCAGCTCGCCGACAAGACGACGCCGCACCGGGCGTGGCCCGGTGCGGCGTCGAAGAAACCAGAGAACAGGTCAGGCGCTGACGGCGACCTCGTCGACGAGGCGGGTGACCGACGCGACGACCTTCGCCACGATCGTGGGATCGGTGAGGCCGCCCTCGGGGAGCGCGGGGATCTGCAGACCGAGGTCGGCCTCCTCGATCGCGCGAGCGCCGGCGATGCCGACCGACTTGCGGGTGTCCTCACGGGTCCACTGTCCGCCGTACTGGCCGAGGCCCGCACTCAGCACCGCCACCGGCTTGCCGCCCAGAGCCCCGGCGCCGTAGGGACGCGACAGCCAGTCGATGGCGTTCTTGAGCGCGGCCGGAATGGTGCCGTTGTACTCGGGGGTGGCGATGAGCACTCCGTCCGCCTTCGCCACGGACTCACGGAGGGCGACCACACCGTCGTGGAGGGCGCCCTCGACGTCGATGTCCTCGCTGTAGAACGGCAGCGAACCGAGATCGTCGACGACCGTGATGTCGACCCCGGCGGGAGCATTGTCGGCAGCGACCTGGGCCAGCTGCCGGTTGACGGAGGCAGCACGAAGGCTTCCGACGAGCGCAACCAGTTCGACAGTTCGATCCGACATGTCATTCCTTTCGACGAGGGCATCGGCCCGGAGGGGACCGTGAATACGCATCAAGTAACCGGACCCGGGTCCGATTGATTCCTGGCCGAGGTAAAGAGTTACCCTCATCACGTGCCGAACGGGCCAGACCACTCCCCGCTCCATATCTCCTTCAACACCTCGGGGACCGAACGTGCCGACGCCGCGCGAAATCGGCGTCTGTTGCTGGCTGCCGCCAAAAACCTGATCGATCACCACGGCGCGGCGGCGGTCACCATGGAAGCGGTCGCCCGCGAGGCAGGTGTGGGCAAGGGCACGGTGTTCCGACGCTTCGGCAACCGCACCGGATTGATGCTCGCACTGCTCGACCATTCCGAATCCGAGATGCAGCAGGCCTACCTGTCCGGACCCGAACCCCTGGGTCCCGGCGCACCCCCGCTCGACCGGTTGCTGGCCTACGGCCGCGCCCGACTCAAACTCACCTGCGACCACCTCGACATCCTGCTGGAGGCCGGGGCGGCCGCGGACGACTTCATGACCCACCCGGTGGGTCGCGCGTCGACCCAGCACGTACAGATCTTGCTGCGGCAGTTGGGTTTCGCGGACGAGCTCGACTTCATGTCGCTGGCCGTGCAGGCACCGCTCGCCGCCGGATCGGTCCGGTATCTGATGGTCGAGGTCGGCCTCGATCTCGAGACCATCACCACACAGTGGCAGGAGATGGTCACCGCCCTCGTGGCCTCCCGCCGTTCGCAGTGACTCCCCTCCCCCTGCTGTCCTCTCGTAGGCCGGACGAGATGTTTGGTCGCGCACCAGCGTCGGTCGCGTCTTAGCCTTGTGTCGTGTCGGTGAGAAGCGGCCGGCGGGTGACATCGGAGAAAGCGGTGGTGAGCGTGAAGGCAGTGATCGTCGGCGCAGGTATGGGCGGTATGTCGGCGGCCATCGCTCTCGAACAGCTGGGATTCGAGGTCGAGGTCTACGAGCAGGTCACCGAGAACAAGCCCGTCGGTGCCGCGATCTCGGTGTGGTCCAACGGCGTCAAGTGCCTCAACCACCTCGGGCTGGAGAAGGAGACTGCCGAGATCGGCGGGATCCTCGACTCGATGAGCTACGTCGACGGCTTCACCGGTGACACCATGTGCCGCTTCAGCATGCAGCCACTCATCGACGAGGTGGGTCAGCGTCCGTACCCGATCGCGCGGGCCGAACTGCAGCAGATGTTGATGGACGCGTACGGTTTCGACGACATCCACTTCGGCAAGGAGATGGTGGCGGTCCGCAGCGACGAGAATCGTGCCACCGTCGAATTCGCCGACGGGACCACCGATTCCGGCGACATCGTGATCGGCGCCGACGGCGCGAGGTCACTGGCCCGCGAATACGTCCTGGGCGGCCCGGTTGCGCGCCGTTACGCGGGGTACGTCAACTTCAACGGACTCGTCGAGGTCGACGAGAAGATCGGCCCGGCCACCGAATGGACCACCTACGTGGGTGATTCACGGCGTGTGTCGGTGATGCCGGTGGCGGGCAACCGCTTCTACTTCTTCTTCGACGTCCCGATGCCCGAGGGCGTTCCGTTCGAACGCGGCACCGCGCGCGAGGTGCTCGCCGCGGAGTTCGCCGACTGGGCGCCCGGCGTCCAGACCCTCATCGCGGAACTCGATCCCGCGACCACCAATCGCGTCGAGATCCTCGACCTCGACCCGTTCGACATCTGGGTCAAGGGACGCGTCGCCGTGCTCGGCGACGCCGCGCACAACACCACCCCCGACATCGGACAGGGCGGATGTTCGGCGATGGAGGACGCGGTCGCACTGCAGTTCGCCTTCCGCGACCACCCCGACGATCCGATCGCCGCCCTGGACGCCTACCAGGCTGCGCGCACCGAACGCGCCGGCGATCTGGTGCTCCGCGCCCGCAAGCGCAGCGACGTCACCCATGGCAAGGACCCGGAGAAGACCGCCGCCTGGTACGACGAACTGCGCAGCGAGGACGGCACCAACATCATCCGCGGCATCGTCGGCAACATCGTCGGCGGCCCCCTGACCTGATCGCCGGCTCAGTGCTTGACCTTCAGGTAGCTGGAAGCCGAATGATGTGACGGTGACCAATCCCGAGTTGATGCCGATCGGTTCATTCGCACAGAGATGCGGGCTGACCGCCAGCGCCCTCCGTTTCTACGACGACGCCGGGCTGTTGCCACCGGCTCAGATAACACCGACCACGGGGTATCGGCTCTACGGCGAAGACCAGCTCCGCCGCGCGGTCCTGCTTCGCCGGTTACGCGAGATCGGTATGTCGCTCGCGGCGGTCGGCAAGGCACTCGACGCCGACCCGGTCGAAGCGATCCGTCTCGTGGACGAACACGTGGACATCGTCGTCGACGATGCCGCGGCTGCTCGGCGACAAGCACTCCAGATCAAGGACACCCTCCTCGCCCGGTCCGTCGAGCCGGTCGCGGCACTCAGCGGTCCGGTGTTGGCAGCGGCGATCGGGCAGGTCGTCACCGCGGCCACCGCCGACCCGGACATCGCGGTGCTCGGCGGGGTGCGCTTCGAAGCCGGCCCGGACGGTCTGACCGTCACCGCCACCGACCGTTACCGCCTGGCCACCCGCACCGTCGTACCGACCGGTTCCCGACCGACGACCTGGGCCGAAACGGTCGACGGCGGCGATCTGCGCAGGGCCCTCGCCGACCTCCGGCGTAGCCCGCGAGTCGAGATCGAGGCCAACGAGAACGAGATGTGGCTGCGACTCACCGGCCGTGGCGACCGGTCCTGCCGCTTGCTCGCCGAACCCTTCCCCGACCATCGCGCCATGCTGGACGCGCTCCCGCCGGTGACGACTCGCGCCGCGATACCCACCACGGCGTTCCTGAACGCGCTCGAGGAACGGAACGCGGATCAGATCGGCATGGTCGTCGAGCAGTCGACGGTGACGCTGCGGGATCTGGAGTCGGAAAACGACATTCGGATACCGGCGACGGTGTGGGGTCCATCGCTCGACATCTGGTTCGAGATGATCACACTGTATCCCGGGATCAGCTCCGCGATCGGTGCCGAGGTACTCATCGACTTCCGAGGCGACACTCAGCCCGCCACCATCCGTTCCGCGGACCGTGGTGATCTCACCACTCTGGTGATGCCGACCGTGCCGCCCGAGGTCGGACAACCGCCGGCCAGAGACCGCTGAACGGCCTCCCGCGACAACACAACCGCGCAGGTGAGCGCGGCCGTCGACCACCGCGACACGACCGCAGGCGTGTCGACTATCCCCCGGCCGGCGCGATCTCGGCCGTCTTCAATCCGTCGTGAGCGACCAGCGCGGCCTCCCGGGAGAGCGTCGGACCGGGCGCGAGCAGTGACACCACCGACCACGGTGCACGCGCCGGCGAGTCACCGAGCCCGAGGATCCCGCCGGTCTCGAGGTCGGGAATCCCGAACCGTACACCCGAATCGTTCACGTAGAACAGCGATTCGGTGCGGGCACTGTCGGCCTCGTTACCGGTCACCTGCAGATACTCCCCCGACCCAGGCGGCAGATAGACCTCGTCGAGACCGGGTCCGGCACCGTCGGCCGAGGTGAGCCGGACCGGCACCGCATCGGACGCGAGCGGAAGGGCACGCCCGGCCAGCAACGCGGTCTCGGCCCGAGGCTCGTCGGTTTCACGAGACCAGCTGCGGCACAGCGTCGGATCGGCAGCGAGACCGAGCAACGACGGGTCGGCCTGCGGGAAGTCGCCGATCGGCAACTCCTCCACCACCTTCAGCGTCGCGAGCTCGCCGGGCGCCACCGTTCTGACGGGAGCGGCGCCGTCGCGGTCGGCCAGACGCAGGATCTCGGCCGTCGGGGCACTGATCTCCTGGACACCGCCGCGGAGCACGACGTGAAAGGTCGTCTCGTCGTCGACGCCGACCGACTTCACGACCGAGCCGACGGTCGCCGAGTCCACCGCGCCCGGCTGTCCGGCGCCCGGAATGGCGGGCAGCGTCAGCGGATCGACCAGCGGGAAGCTGTTGAGCAGGCCGGGGGTCATCCGCCGCGGCGTCACTCCGTCGAGTCCGAGACCCCGCATGACCGGGGCGCTGCCGGTGTCGACCTCCGCGCGAACCGGGCTCCATGCGCCGTCCCGGAACAACTGATAGACCAGGAAAGTGTCGTCGCCGGCACGGACGAGCACCGCGTCGGCCGGGCGCACGGTCTCGACGGTCGACGAACCCAACGCGGACTTCTCGCCGATGACCGTCTGCCGGATCGACTCGCTCGACGAATCCGACGCGACGGTCGACGAATCGCACACCGTCCACATGGAGGTGCCCTTGTGCGCCGAACCCGGCAGGGACGCGGGTGCACCCGGGATACCCAGCAGAGGGCCACGCGGATAGGACTTGAGTTTGGTGTCCGCCACCGACGTCGGCTTCTCGGAACTCCCGGTGATCAGCCGGGCCGAGGCGAGATTGAGCACGGGGTGCAGCGTGTCCTCGACGAGGACATGGGTGCTTCCGCTGTTCTTGCTGACGATGATGGTCGCGTCCCCGACCGAACCCTGCGGCCGGACGAGGCCGTACACCCCGCAACCGCCGAGAACGAGCAGGCCCAGAATCGTGCCGACCACCAACGCCTGCAACTGGGATCGCATCGGGTCGTGCAGCATTCGCACATCACGGCGCACGAGCGCGTGCTCGAGCCGCTTGATCAGGAAACGATAGCCGTTGACCTGCGCCTTGGTCGTGAGCTGACGTGCCACGACTCCCCCTGTCCGCACCGATCCCACCCACCCGCGAACGGGCGCCGCTGTGGACCGGTTGTGATCTCCCGCGGCATACCCCCTGCCGCGCGGTAGTAGCCTAACCGACAATCAGGCCCCTCACGTGCGGGGCTCTGCCGCCTGTGGACACACCGACGGGCGGCGCCGCATTCGGGGCGGCACCGGGATCGAGGGGGGATCGTGGATCGGAACACGCGTGCGACGGGGCTTCGCACACTCCTGGTGATCGAGGTGATCGTGGCTCTCGGCCTCGTCGTGTGGGCGTTGTCCGGCAGCGTGTGGGGTTCGGCGGCCCTGATCGTGGCCGTGGTGGTCGCAGCCGGACTGGTCAGCGTGGGCGGCCGGTCTCTGTTCGGGCGGGTGGGCGCACGGATGTCGTTCTCCTGGTTGCGGATGCGCCGGAGCCCCGCCGACCTCAACCCGGCCCCCTTCGACGTCCCGCTGTCCGGGTCGTCGACTCGCCCATCAGCACGCCGCTCGTCGGCACCCACGACCATCGGCGCCCGCTGGGTGGGCGACACCCTGGTCACCGTGGTCCGGGTCGACCCCGGCGGTCCCGGGGTCACCTACCTGACCCCCGGCAACAGCACGCTCGCCGACGAGACGGGCCAACTGGTTCCGCTCGACGTCCTCGCCGAATGCATCGACCGCTACGACATCGCGCTCAGTTCCATCGAGGTCATCAGTCACGGTGTGCGCGTGTGGGGTTCCGGTGTGGCACCAGCGACCTATGACCGCACCCTCGGACCGCTGTCGGCGACCGCCCAGCGCTCGGTGTTCGTCGTGCTCCGGCTCGACCCGCTCGAGTGCCCCGACGCCGTGGCGCGGCGCGGCGGCGGCGCGACCGGTGCCCTGCGCACCGCGACGGTCACCACGCGCCGCGTCGCCAAACGCCTTGCCGAGCACGGACTGACCACCACCATCCTGTCCGCCGCTCAGATCACCTCCGTCACCACCCAGCTGACCGAGGGAGCCGGCATCGACTCCCTGGTCGAGGAGTGGGAATCGGTCGGGGTGTCGGGGCTCCGCATCCGCAGTGCCGCAGTCGATCCGGAAGCGCTGCCCGCCGTCGTCCGCGACGTCTGGGTCAACTCGGCCGTCTCGACGACACTCACCATCCGACTCCGGCACATCGCCGCCGACCGCCGCCACCGCAATGGACGACGGGAGGTCGAGGTGTCCGCGTTCGTCCGGTTCAACGAGTTCCCGGATGCGCGCCGGTCGGTGCCGTCGTGGCCGGCCGGTCTGCAACCACTCGACGGACGCCAGTTCGACGCCCTCGCGGTCAGCCTTCCGATCGCGACGCCCACCCGCCTCGACCGGGCCCTGCCGACCCTCACCGGCGACGCGGCCCAGGCTTTCCTGGGATCGGTTCGCCTCCCCGCCGGAGGATGCGGTCAGCTCATCGGAGCCGACCACGCGGGCTGCGCCGTCGCCACCCGACTCGTCGGCCCCGGCATCGCCGCCGTCTCCGTTGCCGCCGGAATCCACGTCGTCGCGCAGATGGCGCTGCGCGCGGTCGCCGTGGGTGCCTCGGTCCGGGTCCACACCGACCGCCCGCATCGCTGGACGCCATTGGTCACCGCGGTCGCCGACCCGAGCGCACTGTCACTGGCCGGCGACCGCACACCGGCCCGCCCGGGACCGGCGCTCGTCATCGTCGACGGCGTCAGTCCTCCATCCCCACAACCGGATACGACGCGGATGATCGTGTCCGCACCCGGCGTCGACGACCCGGCCGGCGGGCACACCGTCGCCCTGATGCAGAATCCGCGTGCGCCACAGGACCTCTCACTCGACACCGGCGGAGAACCGATCCTGGTGACGATGGTCGCGACCCCGGACGAGTGGAACCTGATCGGCGGCTACCCCGAACCCGCGGCACAGACACCCGCCGGACCCGTTCGGCGCTAGCCCGTATCACTCACCGGCGGTCACCGCGGTATCACTCAGCGGCTGTCGCCGCGGCCGGCGCGGACGCGGGCACCCCGTCGGCAGCCGACACCGCGACCGGCACGAGCGCTCGGTAGAACACCGCGCGCGCCGAGGCGGCCCGCACGATCACATCCGGGTCGTCGTCCGTGATCCACAGGGCACGACCGGACTGCACCGTCAGCGGCGCGCCATCTGCGGGACGAACCTCGACCGCACCACTGAGCACCGCGAGGATCTGAGGTCCCGGCATGTCGAAACAGATCGACGACGAATGATGCAACCCGGTGCCGTCCAGCTCGATTCGGGACAGCCGGAACTCTGGCGCGGGGGTGAGGTACACGCGTTCGGCGCCGACCATGCGCACCGGCGGTGCCAGCTGGGCGGAGTCGACCGGGGTGAAATCGAGGACGCGCAACAGCTCGGGCACATCGATGTGCTTGGGCGTGAGGCCGCCGCGCAAGACGTTGTCGGAGTTGGCCATGATCTCCACGCCGGTGCCACGGAGGTACGCGTGCAGATTGCCGGCCGGCAGGTACAGACCCTGCCCCGGCTCGAGGTGCACGTGATTGAGCAGCAACGAGGCGAGCACACCGGGATCGTTCGGATAGTCCTCACCGAGTTCACACACCGTGCGCAGTTCGGCGGCGAACTCCGTGCGTCCCGCGCTCAGCACCTCGATCGCGCCGTGCAGTACCGCGGGCACGAGCTGACGTATCAGCGACTCCGGCAGTGTCAACCAGGTGGTGAACACCGCCCGGAGCCCCTCTGAATCAGGTTGCCCGACAAGCATTCCCAGATAATGGTCGAGTTCGCTGACCTGAAGTTCGCGAAGCAGGGCGATGGTCTTGTGCGGATCGCGGAAACCGGCCAGCGCATCGAAGGGCGTGGTGGCGACCATCAGCTCCGGCTTGTGCCACGGATCGCGGTAGTTGCGGTCGCGGGCGTCGATGGCGAGGCCACGCGCGTTCTCCCGTTCGAACCCCTCTCGCGCCTGTTCCGCGGAGGGGTGCGCCTGCAGCGACAACGCCTCTTCGGCGGCGAGGACTTTCAGCAGGAACGGGAGCCGATTGCCGAACTCGGCCGCACTGGCCGTGCCGAGTGTCGCCAGCGGATCGGCGTCGATCACCTCGACGAGGTCCTGCTCGGGACCGGAGGGGTCGACACATCGCGCCGAACCCGCCGGGTGCGAGCCGAACCACAGCTCGGCTTCCGGATGGGCGGACGGGACAGGCCTACCCTGAATAGACGCGATGGCCGTCCGTGAACCCCACGCATAGGGGCGCACCACTCCGTCGAGAATCCTCATTGCACCGTGTTCCCAATCAGGCGGAGATACACCGCCGCCATCTCGACCCGCAACGCCACGACCAAAAAACCGAGAACGTCCCCCGGGCCGTCGGCCACCGGGTCCTCACCCGGTGCCGGACGCCGGTCGTCCCACGGTTGGCCGCCACCCGGCGGCACCCCGGCTGCCTCGTCGGCACCGACAACCAGATCGACGTCGCCCAGTCCCATCACTCGCTGCCGGGTGTACCACTCGCGTCGGGGGGTCGACACCACCATGATGCGGGGAGCCGGCTCCTGTGCCGGACCGTCGAACTCCGGGTCGTAGAAGATCGAGTCGGCGGCCGGCGCTCCGCCCGGCCGCGACTCCAGGAGCCGGGACATCCTCGCCACGTCGCCGAGTTCGGCGACTGCGCTGATGATCCCGGCGAACCCGACGAAGCTGGAGGCGGCATGAGCGGCCAGTACCGAACCCGCCGACGAATCCGACGTCCAGACGGCGGGACGGCCCTGCACGCGGACCGCCAGCGACTTGGCGCGATTGTGGAAGGTCTCGCGGGAAGGATGCGATCCGGAGGCCTCGGCGTCGAGCGCGTCGGCCAGGTCGTCGAGGACGGGCGTCGGGCCGGTGACACGGACCTGCGTCAGTGCGCCGAACACCGCCAGCAGTGCCGCGACGAAACCGACGAAACGGAAGCGTGGTTCGACGTCGAACCGCGGAGAGAGGTCGATCCCGTTGCCGCCCAGGGCATCCCGCAGGGGGCCGGCGATCGGCGCGGCCACGACCACCTCCGCCCGACGACGCTGGGCGCGCGCGGCGGCATCCGCCAGCGCCATGTCGCCGGCATCCTCGCCGGCCACGATCACGACGTCGAGAGGACCGACCCAGCCCGGCAGGACGGGACCGCTCACGACCGGTACGTCGACACGCGCTGCGAGGGTGGCGACACCCAGCTCGGCCGCGCGATGCGAGACCTCACTGGAACCGTGGACGACCACGACGCTGCGTGGCCGGAGATCCGCGAGAGGGGCGAGGACACCCTCGCGGACGGCCTCGGCGGTGGCACGGACCTGCGCTCCGGCGAGCGCGACGGCCCGCAGCAGTCCGTCGACGTCCGCGGAGAACAACTCCTCGGCATCGTCGAGGTCGGGTGTACCGGTACGCATGGAACCAGCGTAGCCAGGTGCGGGGACACACGCCCGGGTACGCGACACAGTCACCCGATCGATCCTCGGACCGGGTTCGGGCGGGAGGCCGGGTCCGGGCCGGAGCACGAATGATCCGCGGCCCCCGACGGCGACAACGGGTTCCACGCCCCCCGCGTGGTGGTGTCCGCTCAGTCGACCGGATCCGGGAGTACGCGGAGATGACCGCGGCGGCCCGGCCGTGGCCGCGTCTGGTGGCGCGGCACTCCCGGGACGGCCGGCGGCTGCGACGGCGAGTCGACCGGCCCGGCGCGATGGCGGCCGCTCCGGCGATCCGCGAGGGCGGCCTCGTAGGCGGCATCGGCCGCACGTGCCTCGTCCCGTGCCCGCGAGTCGAAGGCGTCCAGGGAGTCCACCGGCATCCGGTCCGGACCACGGCCGAGGGACCCGCGATCGACGAAGCCCGGGCGCGCACCACCGGCGACGGCGCCGGCCTCACGGACGGCCTCGGCGAGGGCGGTCAGTTCGTGGTCCTCGGCAGGTACCGAGAATCCCCGCTCACTGCGCAGCATCTCCCACCCCCGCGGCACGGTGATCCGCCGGGCGTGGTCGTCGCACAGATCCCAGGAATGCGGCTCCTCCGAGGTCGCCAGCGGACCGATCACCGCAGTCGATTCGGCGTAGACGAAGGTCAGGGTAGCCACCGCGGATCGGGCGCAGCCGGGTCGGCAGCACAGACGGGGAAGCTTCACGTGACGAGATTAGCCCGCCCCGTCCGCAACCACAGATTCGACACGCTCACAACGGGCCGAGGCGGGGGCGACACGAGCCACTGCCACCTCTTAGACTCGCGCCATGCGCATCCACCCGAAGCCGACGCAGCGCGGCTCATACGGCCAGCCGGGACTTCGTCGGGGCCGACGACGGGTCGGACGGTACCGAGACCGGCGAGGACGCGGCCTGCGTTCCCCGCTGCTGCCGCAGAACGTCCCCGCCTACAACACCCGATCCGATGAGTTCGACGCCGTCGCGCTGGAGGCCTTCGCCGAGATCGACGCGCAGTGGCACGATCAGCTCTCCGGACTCGACATCGCCGTCGACGAGATCCCGCGACTGCTCCCCAGAGATCCCGAGACCGTCGAGTGGCCCGACGAGGTGACCGCCGACGGCGCGGTTCCGCTCGCACGCCTGATCCCGGCGGGGATGGACGTCCACGGGGTTCCGACGCGGGCTCAGATCATCCTGTTCCGCCGGCCGCTGGAGTCCCGCGCGAAGAAGGGCACGGATCTTCTCGAGTTGGTCCACGAGGTTCTCGTCCAGCAGGTCGCGACCCACCTGGGCGTCGACGAAGACACGATCGACCGCGGACCTGAGTGATCCGCGGTCGATGATCGCGTTCGACGAT
Source organism: Gordonia amicalis NBRC 100051 = JCM 11271 (assembly GCF_000332995.1). Lineage (GTDB taxonomy): Bacteria > Actinomycetota > Actinomycetes > Mycobacteriales > Mycobacteriaceae > Gordonia > Gordonia amicalis. Next base: position 150,850 of record NZ_BANS01000015.1, on the reverse strand, counting down.
GACCGTCGAGCGTCCAGCTGTCGCTGGCGTATTCGTGTGTTCTGACGACGCCGTTCCGGCGACGTCGGTCAGATGATGCCGCGCTTGATGCGACGGCGCTCGCGCTCCGACAGCCCGCCCCAGATACCGAAGCGTTCGTCGTTGTGGAGCGCATACTCCAGGCATTCCGCCTTGACCTCGCAGCCCTGGCAGATGCGTTTGGCCTCACGTGTCGATCCACCCTTTTCCGGGAAGAACGCCTCGGGATCGGTCTGCGCACACAGTGCGCGGTCCTGCCACTGCTCCTCGACCGCGTCGAACAGGTCGTCGAAGTCGTTGGGCACCAGGGCCAGATGACGACGACCCGCCGACTCGTCCGCGTCGGCACCGGCGAGACCGGTTGCGTCGGCGGCGAATTCGACTGAGGCCGCACGCGCGGTGCCGCCGATCATCGAATCGTCAACGGGGCCAAGGGTTCGGAATTCTGGGGTACCGATCTCCGGGGCGGATGTCATCACGGGAGACTCTGCGATGAACTGCGGGCGATCATGTGGTTCAAGCGGATTGCCGATCGGGTTGTTCAAAGCCATCGTCGGCGCCTCCTAGCTCGGGATGTTGGTCGTAATCTGTCCTTTGCGAACACGACGTGCTGCCGTACCCACCACTGCTGCCACACCACTTGTACTCCGGGTGCGCGAACTCCCTGCATCCGTTGTACACAGCGCCCGAGCGACGGCCCTCAATGTCGGCACCGACCCTCTGCCGAGTTCGAACATATGATCGAATCCCTTGGAGGCCAGTAGTTCTCGACTTCGAATGTTCTCGATCTCAAACTCGGAATGACACTGATGTGATTAGACACGCCGAGGGCGGTCCCGGTCAAGTTGAATCGAAGAATTCCCTTTACCATCGCGTGCCGACAAATCTGTGACTCGACACGACGATGACGCGAAGGCGAAGCGAAGATCACACTCACGAGCCCTCCCCCAGCCCGCCGGACGGGCATGACAGCGGCGTACGAACCCTCGCGGCCGACCACTAGAGTGGCGGTGTGAAGGAGTACCTGCTGTGAAGGTGACCGTACTCGTCGGCGGCGTGGGGGGTGCCCGTTTCCTCCTCGGACTGCGCGAATTGCTGGGTGTCACCCCGTTCCCGCCGCATCCGGACGACCCCACTCTCGGTGTCGGCGAACATCAGATCACCGCGATCGTGAACGTCGGTGACGACGCGTGGATGCACGGGGTGCGCATCTGCCCCGACCTCGACACGTGCATGTACACCCTGGGCGGTGGCATCGACCCCGAACGTGGGTGGGGCCGGCGCGGTGAAACCTGGCACGCGAAAGAGGAACTCGCCGCCTATGGGGCAGACCCGGACTGGTTCGGCCTCGGCGACCGTGATCTCGCCACCCATCTGATCCGCACCCAGATGCTCGACGCCGGGTACCGGTTGTCCGATGTGACCGCCGCCCTGAGCCGCCGATGGAACCCGGGGGTGCGCCTGGTACCGGTGACCGACGACCGGCACGAGACCCACGTGGTGATCGCGAAACCGGACGGCGACGAGGGCGAGCGGGTCGCGATCCACTTCCAGGAATGGTGGGTGCGCCACCGGGCGCAGGTCCCGACCTTCGGCTTCGCGCAGGTGGGCTCGGACGACACCACGCCCGCACCCGGTGTCCTCGACGCAATCGCCGACGCCGACGTCATCCTGCTCGCGCCGTCGAATCCGGTGGTGAGCATCGGAGCGATCGTGAGTGTTCCGGGAATGCGCAGCGCACTGCGGACCACGACGGCCCCGGTGGTCGGCGTCTCCCCGGTCATCGACAACCGGCCGCTGCGCGGTATGGCCGACGAATGCCTGTCGGTGATCGGCGTGGAATCGTCGGCCGAGGCCATCGCCGCCCATTACGGGGCCCGCAGCGGCAACGGCATCCTCGACGGCTGGCTGATCGCCGAGGGCGACCACGCACGCGTCGACGGCATCTCGATCGGTTCGGCCCCGCTGCTGATGACCGACCCGCAGGCCACCGCGCAGATGATCCGTGCGGCCTGCGCGCTCGTCGACGTGGCCCTGCCGGACCAGAACGTGGGCACCGCGTGAGCGAGCTCGCCGATCATCGCGCCCCGGACGGCCTGGAGATCCGACCCGTCACCGGGCTCCCCGAATTCACCGCCGAATCCGACGTCGCCGCCGAGGTCCTCGCCGCCGCACCGTGGCTGGAATCCGGCGATGTCCTGGTGGTGACGAGCAAGATCATCTCCAAGGCCGAGGGCCGCATGGTCGACGCGCCCGCCGACCCCGAGGAACGTGATGCGCTGCGGCGCAAGCTCGTCGAGGCCGAGTCGGTGCGTGTGCTCGCTCGCAAGAACCGCACGCTCATCACCGAGAGCCGTCTGGGTCTGGTCCAGGCCGCAGCCGGGATCGACGGTTCCAACGTGCGCTCCGACCAGCTGGCCCTGCTCCCCGAGGATCCGGACGGCAGCGCGGCACGGCTGCGGGCCGCCATCGCGGAGCGAACGGGCCTCGAGGTCGCGGTGATCATCACCGACACGATGGGCCGTGCGTGGCGCACCGGGCAGACCGATGTCGCGATCGGCTCGGCGGGCATCGCCGTCACCCACCCGTATGACGGTGGCACCGACGACTACGGGAATCCGTTGGTGGTGACCGACATCGCGGTCGCCGACGAACTGGCCGCGGCCGCCGACCTGGTCAAGGGCAAGCTCGCGGCTGTCCCGGTGGCCGTCGTCCGCGGCTTCGCACCCGTCGACAACGGTTCGACCGCCGCCGATCTGATCCGGCCCGCCGAAGAGGACCTGTTCCGGCTCGGCACGGAGGAGGCCATCGCCCTGGGACGGCGTCAGGCCATCCGCACACGACGTTCGGTGCGCACCTTCGACGACCGACCGGTCGATCCCGACGACATGCGGACCGCGCTCGGGGAAGCCCTGACGGCGCCCGCGCCCCACCACACCCATCCGGTGCGGTTCGTGTGGGTGCGGTCGGTCGAGCGGCGTCGTGCGTTGCTCGATGCGATGAACGCCGAATGGCGCGCCGACCTCGAATCCGATGCCAAGACACCCGAATCGATCGAGAAGCGACTCCGTCGCGGTCGGATTCTGTACGACGCACCCGAATTGGTGATCCCGTTCCTGGTGCCCGACGGTGTGCACGAGTACCCCGACGAGCGACGCAACGCGGCCGAGCACACCATGTTCACGGTGGCCGCGGGTGGCGCAGTGGCGAGCCTGCTCATCGCGCTGTCGGTCCGCGGGATCGGCAGCTGCTGGGTCGGATCGACGATCTTCGCCGCGCCGACGGTGCGACGTGTCCTCGAACTCGACTCGTCGTGGGAGCCGTTGGGCGCCGTCGCCATCGGGCACCCGCTCGAGGCCGCCCCGCTGCGCGACGCCGCGCCGACCGCCGAGTGGGTGGTCGAGCTGTGACCGCGGAGTCGCTGCACGCCTCGGCGGTCGAGGCCCTGACCGCCTGGCAGGCGCCGGACTCGGCGCAGGACAGCCTGCGGCACGCCTACCTCGCGTTCCTCGCCGCCACTCCCGACGCCTGCCTGCGCGCCTGTGCGGCAGGTCATCTCACCGGTTCGGCCATCGTCTTCGACGCCGATCGAAGCCATGTGCTGCTGACTCTGCATCCGCGCGTGGGCAGGTGGATTCAGCTCGGCGGACACTGTGAACCGACCGACGAGACCCTGGCCGGCGCCGCATTGCGGGAAGCCCGTGAAGAATCCGGCATCCCCGGACTCGATCTCGATCGGGCCGGCACCGGCGGTGGCGTCGTCCATCTCCACACCCACCCGATCACCTGCTCACTCGGCGTACCGACCCGACACCTCGACGTGCGGTACCGGGTGGTCGTCGCGCCGACCACCGACGGCGGCCTGCCGGCGTTCGAACGCAGTGAGGAATCGGTGGACCTGCAGTGGTGGCCGATCGACGATCTGCCGGCGGACACCGACGCCGACATCCCGGAGCTCATCCGGGCCGCGCTGCGGGGCTGACGGGATCTCGATGCGCGGCGTCCTCGCTACTCGGCCGGCGATAGAACGGTGCATCCTCGCTACGCTCAGATCCCGTGCCGCCTGAGGAGCGAAGCGAGCCACCCTCTGCTGTCTGAGGTGCGAAGCGGGGGTTCCGCAAGCTCCGAATTTCTCGTCCCCCTGAGATGCCTCCGAGGGCAGATTGCCCTTGGACACCGCTGAGCGGGACGAGTTTTCGAACCTCAGGCGAGACCGGCGGGCAATCGACGAGGACGGTCAGCAATAGGTATCGCTTGGCGATACCTATTGCAGAGCGTGGACCGCAGCGGCGGGTGACCTCGATACGCGGCGCTCCGGACGCTCGTCAGGGAGCAGAAGTTCGGCGCTAGACCCGAATCCCCTTGCCGACGGTCACCACACCACCGGCGCTGACGGAGAAGCGTTCCCGATCGGAGTCGGGATCGACGCCGAGCTGCTCACCGTCGCCGACGACGACGTTCTTGTCCAGGATCGCCCGGCGGACGACGGCGCCCTTGCCGACGCGTACGCCCGGCATGAGGACACTGCCCTCGACGATTGCACCGTCCTCGACGATGACGTTCGACGACAGCACCGAATTGCGTACGGTCCCAGCCGAGATGATGCAGCCCGAGCCGACCACCGAGTCCTCGGCCACGCCCCCTTGGACGAATTTTGCCGGCGGCAGGTTGTGCGTCTCACCGCGGATCGGCCAGCGACCGTTGTAGAGGTTGAAGATCGGGTGCACCGACACGAGGTCCATGTGCGCCTCGTAGAACGCGTCGAGGGTCCCCACGTCGCGCCAGTAGCCCTTGTCGCGCTCCGTCGCCCCGGGTACCTCGTTGTCCTTGAAGTCGTAGACGTAGGCCGTGTCGCGCTCGACGAACGCCGGGATGATGTCGCCGCCCATGTCGTGGTCGGAGTCGGAGTCGGCGGCGTCGGCGCGCAAGGCTTCGACGAGTGCCTCGGTGGTGAACACGTAGTTGCCCATCGAGGCGAAGGTCGAGTCCGGATCATCCGGTGTCCCGGGCGGGTCCGCGGGTTTCTCGAGAAAACGCGTGATCCTGCCGGACGCGTCGGAGTCGATGCACCCGAAGGCGAACGCCTCGGCGCGCGGTACGCGGATGCCGGCGACGGTGACGTCGGCGCCCGATTCGATGTGCGCATCGACCATCTGCGACGGGTCCATGCGGTACACGTGATCGGCACCGAAGACCACGATGTACTCGGGTTGTTCGTCGGTGATGAGGTTCATCGACTGGAAGATGGCGTCGGCGCTGCCGGTGTACCAGCGCGGTCCGAGTCGCTGCTGGGCCGGCACCGGGGTGATGTATTCGCCGTGGAAACCCGACGTCCACCACGTCTGCGAGATGTGCCGGTCCAGCGAATGCGACTTGTATTGTGTCAGCACGCAAATGCGCTCGTATCCGGCGTTGACCAGGTTCGACAGCACGAAGTCGATCAGCCGGTAGGCACCTCCGAAGGGCACCGCGGGCTTGGCCCGGTCGACTGTCAGCGGATAAAGGCGCTTGCCTTCGCCGCCGGCGAGGACGATGCCGAGGACGTGCGGCTGTGATCTCACTCCCCCAACTTAACCGCGATCGGGAGCCTCGGCCAGACGACGGCGCCATCGGATTCGTGGTCGTGTTCGCACAGCGATGGCGAACTGCCCGCGATGCCACTAGCGTCGTCGGTATGAGGGTGGCGATGATGACACGGGAGTACCCGCCCGAGGTGTACGGCGGCGCCGGTGTACACGTCACCGAATTGGTCCGCCATCTACGCGATCTCGCGACCGTGGACGTGCACTGCATGGGTGCCGAACGGGAGACCGCAGCGGTCTATTCACCCGATCCGGGTCTGGCCGGTGCGAATGCGGCGATCACGACATTCTCGGCCGATCTGCGGATGGCCGTCGGCGCCGAGGGCGCCGACGTCGTGCACTCCCACACCTGGTACACCGGACTCGCCGGCCACGTCGCCGGGCAGCTGTACGGCGTCCCGCACATCCTCACGGCGCATTCGCTCGAACCGTCGCGGCCGTGGAAGGCCGAACAACTCGGGGGCGGCTATCGCGTGTCGAGCTGGGTCGAGCGCAACGCAGTCGAATACGCGGATGCGGTGATCGCGGTGAGTTCCGGAATGCGCAACGACGTCTGCAACACCTACCCTCGACTGGATCCCGAACGTGTCCACGTGGTGCGCAACGGCATCGACACCGGCCAGTGGTATCCGGTCGACGATCCGTTCGGGCCGGAGTCGACGCTGACCGCGCTCGGCATCGATCCCGACCGCCCGATCGTCGCCTTCGTCGGACGTATCACCAGGCAGAAGGGCGTCGCCCATCTGGTTTCGGCCGCACACCGGTTCGCTCCCGACATCCAGCTCATGCTCTGTGCCGGAGCACCGGACACCCCGGAGATCGGCGCCGAGATCGAGGCGGCGGTCGGTGAACTGTCGGCCTCACGACCGGGTGTGCACTGGGTTCGGGAGATGCTGCCGCTTCCCCGCATCCGCGAGATCCTCACCGCCGCATCGGTCTTCGTGTGCCCGTCGGTGTATGAACCGCTGGGCATCGTGAACCTGGAGGCCATGGCCTGCGCGACCGCCGTGGTGGCGTCGGAGGTCGGTGGCATCCCGGAGGTCGTGCGCGATCACGTCACCGGCCGTCTGGTGCCCTACGACCCGGTCGATCCGCAAACCTTCGAACACGATCTCGCCCAGACGGTCAACGCGGTCGTCGGCGATCCCGCCGGGGCGGCGGCGATGGGAGTGGCCGGCCGCGAACGGGCCGAGGCCGAGTTCTCCTGGGCGACGATTGCCGAACAGACTCTCGGGGTATACCGGTCCGTACTGCGCTGACCGAGCATCTCCGTCCAGCGGGGGTCAGCCCTGCGGGGTCGGGCGGCAGACCGTGACGACCACCGACAGTGTCACATCGACGACGCCTTTCCCCACGAATGCGTCTGCACGTGAGCGGATGTCGGCGTCGTCGGCATGGAAGGCCGACGGGCCCATCGCAACCAGGTCGCCCACGGTCTGGGCGTCGAGTTCGGTGACGGAACGGATCGCCGACGAATCGAGGATCTCGTAGCCGTCGGCGAATGTGGCCTGGAGCCGTTCGGATTTGCCGGAGTCGACGCGCAGCATCCGCATGGGTTCGATGCTCTCGGCGAGGTGGTCGGCGGCCGGACTGACGACGACGAGTCCACCGTCGGGTTGCAGTACCCGCGCGAATTCGGCCACGTTACGGGGTGCGAACACCGAGAGCGCAACAGTCACAGCGTCATCGGCGACCGGGAGGCCACGCCAGATGTCGGCGACGATCGCCGCATGGCGTGGGGTGCCGCGGGAGATGGCCCGCGCGCAGAATTTGGAGAGATCGATGCCGAGCCCGCGGGCCGCGACGGACGGCGAGGCGTCGGCGAGTGCGGAGACCGCGGCGCGAAGGTAGTGGCCGCCACCGGCTCCCGCATCGAGTACGACGGGTTTGTCGACGCCGGCACCCAATTCGCGCGTTCGGTCCGCCACCGCGTCGAGGACCGGAGCGAAGAACCCGGCGTCGTGCACCCGCGCGCGGGCCGCGACCATGGCGGCGGTGTCGGCGCGCAACGATCCCGAACGTCCGTCGAGCAGTGAGACATAACCCTGCTTGGCGACGTCGAAGGAGTGACCGTCACCGCAGCGGAGTGTCCCTCCACGCGGCGACGGCCCAGACCCGGCTACAGCCGGGGAAGTCTCGTCGTGTCCGGTCCCCGGGAGACCGGTCTCGAATGGCCCGGCACACACCGGGCATCGAAGCAACTCGACGACGTCGGCGAGATCTCCGTTCAGCCGGTGACCCCGCGGAGTTCTTCACCCAGTGCGGCGGCTTCGTCGGCGGTCAGCTCGACGACGAGGCGACCTCCGCCCTCGATCGGAATCCGGACAACGATTCCACGCCCTTCCTTGGCCGCTTCGAGGGGGCCGTCCCCAGTACGTGGCTTCATTGCCGCCATTCTCAAGCTCCCTTCACAGTGTCCCTGCTTTGAACATGATACGTGTCGTCGTCTCAATCGAATGCGAGTGCGCGACACAAGCGCTGTTCCGGCGTGATCCGGTCATCGGTCGGAGGGTACCGACGGACCTTCTTCGCGGGATGCGGGATTGGGGGTCGGGTCGTCGTAAACCGTCCGCTCCCGGCCGTTCTCGGAGCCGGTGGTGTCGCCCGTTCCGGTCTCGGGAACGCCTGCGGAGCCGTGGATCACACCTGTCCCGGACTCGCGCTCCCGGAGACGTGTGATGACCGACCGGAGGTCGTCGACCTCTCGTGCGAGACGCGCCAGCGCCCAATCGACCTCGGACTGCTTGTAGCCTCGCAACGTCTGCGCGAACCGCAGCGCCCGGACGTCGTCGCCACTTATCCCGACCGTCGGCAGACGGGTGAGTGTGGTTTCGGGTTCGACCGGCGGCAGGTCCTCCCCGCGCCCGAAGACGAACCACACGACGGCGAACACTGCCCCGGCGACGAGCGCCATGATCAGCAGGTACAGCAGCAGGGTCTGCATACATTCCATCCTGACAGACCGTCGTCCCGCGGCCCCGCCGGCACCTGGCCGCCTCCGTCCGGCCCACACAGGCATCCGGCGACACCGCGTCACGCCGAGGGCATGTCACGGTGTCGCCGGAGTCGGGTGGATCGGCCCGCTAGGAGGCCATCACCTTGGAGCCCATCGAGCGGAGGGTGTTCATCGGCGGACGGTCCTCGAGGTAGACCTCGGTGGTGTGCGGCGTGAACGAGCCGTCGGGCTCGGCGGTGAACTGCGTCAGCCCGACGCCGGAGTCCTCGATGCCGCACCGGCGCATGAGCGTGCCCACGATCTGACGGCTCATCACGCCGAGCTCGATCAGCGGACGATTGCGGTGGGTGCGGACGCCGAGGTTCACCTGGCCGATCCCCGCGAGGCCGTAGCGGTCGTAGGTGTCGATGAGGAGTCCGATCTCGACGCCGTAGCCGGGCGCGAACGGCACCGACGACAACATCTCGCGGGTTCCGGCGTATTCGCCGCCAAGCGGTTGCAGGACCGCGGTGAGGTCGGGCTTCTGCGAGGCCAGCAGCGGCCGGGCGACGAGTTCGGTGACTCGACCGCCGCCGTTGGCGTCCTGGGTGCCGCCGGTACGCAGCGGACGGCGGTAGTACCCCTTGACGAGGTGGATCTCGGGATTCACCAGAAGCGGGCCGAGCATCTTCGGCACGAACATCGGATCCGGATCGATCAGGTCGGAGTCGACGAAGGCGATGATGTCGCCGGTGGTCGCGGCGATCGAGCGCCACAGCACCTCCCCCTTGCCCTTGACGGGTTCGAGTTCCGGAACCGCCTCCTCGCGGGTGATGACCTGCGCCCCGGCGGCCAGTGCACGTTCGGCGGTGGCGTCGGTGGAGCCCGAGTCCAGGACGATCAGTTCGTCGACGAGCGTGCCGTACAGCGGCATGATCGTGGCGATCACGTCGGCGACGGTCTCTTCCTCGTTCAGGGCAGGCAGAACCACCGAGACGGTGCGTCCGCCCTTGGCGGCGACGAGTTCCTCGATGGTCCACTTCGGCTGTTCCCAGGTGTGGGTCGTCGACCACTGCCGCTCGGCCGCGAGCGACTCGGCCGGCGTCGGCCACACGGCGGCCTTGTCACGACTGATGGGGTTACGTCGCTTCTGCTTGGTCATGCAAGTCCCCTGACTGTTCGGGCGGGCGGTCTCGTTCCCGCGATGGCAGCGACCATGTCGACCACGCGACGGGTGGCGGCGACCTCGTGTACGCGAAAAATCCGGGCGCCGTCGGCGGCTGCCAGACTCGTCGCGGCGAGAGTTCCCTCCAACCGTTGCTCTAGATCTGTACCCAGAGTCTCCCCCACAAAATCCTTGTTGCTCAGCGCCATCAGGACCGGCCAGCCCGTATTAACAAGATCTTTCACATGGCGTAACAGAGCAAGCCCGTGGTGAGTGTTCTTGCCAAAATCATGCGTCGGGTCGATAACGATCGCATCTCGATGCACGCCCGCTGCCAGCGCCCGCTCCGCCGCACCGGTCACCTCGGCGAGCACGTCGGCGACCACGGCGTCGACGGAGTCGCCGTAGGCGACACGGTGCGGCCGGGTCCGCACGACAGCACCACCGGTGTGGGAACAGACGATCCCGGCTCCCCGTTCCGCCGCCACCGCGACGACCTCGGGGTCGTAGCCGGCCCAGGTGTCGTTGATGAGATCGGCGCCCGCCGCACACGCCTGGTCGGCGACCTCGCTGCGCCAGGTGTCGACGCTGATCAGCACGTCGGGATGGCGCTCACGGATCCACGCGATCATCGGGACCACGCGGGCAGCTTCGGTGGTCGCGTCGACCTCTTCGCCCGGCCCTGCCTTCACGCCTCCGACATCGATGATGTCGGCCCCCTCGGCGACCACCTGGTCGACGCGTCGCTGCGCGGCCGTGTCGTCGAAGCTGGCGCCACGGTCGTAGAAGGAGTCGGGCGTGCGGTTGACGATCGCCATGACCAACGCGCGGTCGGTGGCCACCGGACGACCGCACAGGGTCGGCGAAACGGTCATCCCTTGGGAACCTTGGCGGCCGCCACCTCGTCGGCGTAGTCCTCGTAGTACTCCACGTAACCCTTCTCCTTGCCGAGCAGGACATAGACCTGTCCGCCATCGGCATCGGCCTCCGCGTAGCCCTCCTTGCGGAGCTCGACCTTGCGGTTCTTGAAGGTGGAGGTCCGCTCGAAGTCGTCGACGATCCGCACGAACAGCGGGACCGCATACGACGGCAGCTCCTCGTAGAGGTGTTCGGCGAGACGCTTGGGGTCGAGGTCGGCGCCCTCGCGCAGCTTGATGGCCACCATCCCCGCGCGACCGTCGGTGCCGGGCACCTCGACACCGTAGACCACCGACTGGGCGACCGCGTCGTAGGAGTCGACCGCACCCTCGACCTCGGTGGTGGCCACGTTCTCACCCTTCCAGCGGAACGTGTCGCCGAGCCGGTCGACGAAGGAGATGTGCGCGAAGCCCTGGTCGCGGACGAGGTCACCCGAGTTGAAGTACGCGTCGCCCTTCTTGAAGGCGTCCCGAACGATCTTCTTCTCGGTCTCCTCTTCGTCGGTGTAGCCGTCGATCGGTACCCGGTCGGAGATCTGCGCGAGCAGCAGACCGGTGCCGCCCTTGCCCACCTCGGTGAGCCGCCCGTCGTCGTTGCGCTTGGGGTTGCCCTCATCGTCGTACTCGACGATCTTGTACGGCAACGGGCAGAACCCGGCCGTCTTGTCGACGGTGAAGGCGTTGACGAAGGCCAGGTTGAGCTCGCTGGCGCCGTAGAACTCGACGACGCGGTCCACACCGAACCGCTCGCGGAACTCGTCCCAGATGTCGGGCCGCATCCCGTTGCCGACCACGGTGTGAACCGAGTGCTGCCGGTCGGTGGGCTTCTCCGGCTGCGCCAGCAGATAGCGACACAACTCGCCGATGTAGCAGAAGGCGGTGGCGCGGTTGAGGATCACGTCGTCCCAGAACTTCGACGCCGAGAACGAGCGGCCGATCGCGATGCACGCACCCGATGCGAGCACCGACGACAGCGACACCGACAAGGCGTTGTTGTGATAGAGCGGCAGCGGCACGTACATGGTGTCGCTGTGGCGCAGTCGGACCGCGAGACCACCGATGCCGGAGAGGCTCGCCAGCCAGCGGTTGTGGCTCATCACGCTGGCCTTGGGCATTCCGGTGGTCCCCGAGGTGAAGATGTAAAAGGCCTTGGTCGACGCCGGCAGCTGCGCGGTGATCTCCGGGTCCGAGTCCGGCTTGCCCTCCGCGGCCGCGTCGAACCGGGCGAAGTCGTAGACGTGTTCGGGCAGTGCCGATTTCGGGATCGACTCGAAGGCCTCGGCACAGTCCGGATCGTGGACGAGCACCTTGGCGTCCAGCAACCCGACCGAGTGTTCGAGGACGTGACCGCGCTGGTTGTAGTTCAGCATCCCGGCGATCGCGCCGAGTTTCACCGTCGCCAACATCAGCAACAGATCGGTGGCGTTGTTCTTGGACAGCAGCGCCACCACATCACCCTTGCCGACGCCCGCCTCGGAAAGGACTGCGGCGTAACGGTTCACACGGCGATTGGCTTCGCCGTAGGTGGTCGTGCGTCCCTCGAAGCGGACGAACGGGCGGTCCGGATGCGCAGCCGCGTGCTTCTGGAACACCGATCCGATGGTCTTCTTGGCCTCCGGTGGCCGACGGATCAGGCCGGGTGCGTGCTTGATCATCCCGCTCGCGTGGGGCGCCATCTTCACCACTCCGCGGAGGAGATCCGCGACCCCGACGGTCTTGACCGCATCCTTGGTCGAACCGTTGGTCGTGTCGTTCTGGACGTCCTTGCGCTGGGTGTCTGGGGACATGTGGGCTCCGCTCTCCGCTGGGCGTCGTGAGTGCCCCGCGCACTCACCGGGCTACCTTACCGGCCGGTAGGAAGTTCTACCGCTGTGTCGCCAACTCGATCGCCTCGTCGATCGATGCCGTGACCAGCAGCCGGTCCAGCGATCGCCGGGAGACGAACCCGGTTGTCGACAACTCTCGCAGCCAGCCCAGGAGCGGCGCGTAGAAATCGAAAGGATCGAGCAGAACCACCGGCTTGTCGTGCATCCCGAGGTAGCCGCCCGTCCAGGTCTCGAACAGCTCCTCCAGTGTTCCGATACCCCCGGGAAGCGTGATGAAACCATCCGCGCGCTCATCCATGAGGCGCTTGCGCTCGCGCATGGTCTCGGTGATGACGAGTTCGTCGGACCCGAGATCGGCGACTTCGCGCTGGATCAGCGCCTTCGGGATGATCCCGATCGTGGTGCCGCCCTCCGCGCGCGCCGCGGTGACGAGCGCACCCATCATCGAGACATTGCCACCGCCGGACACGACCGAGTGCCCGGCACGCGCGATCGCCGCGCCCACCTCGGAAGCGAGGTCGAGGAAACGTTGCTCGACGGGACCGGACGCACAGTAGACACAGACGGCACTCACCGGGCAATCGTGCCATCGGCGCCGGGTTGTTTCGCGCCGGGCTGGGTGGGAGCGGCCGCCTCGATCGCCGCGACGACGTCGTCGGGGTCGTCGACGACGGTCAGCAGGTCGAGGTCCTCGGGAGAGATCATCCCGCGCGCGGCCAGGACGTCGCGCATCCAGTCGAGCAACCCGCCCCAGAAATCACGACCCACCAGGACGATCGGGAATCGCACGACCTTCTTCGTCTGCACCAGCGTGAGCGCCTCGAAGAGTTCGTCGAGCGTGCCCATCCCGCCGGGCAGGCAGACGAAGGCCTGCGCGTACTTCACGAACATGGTCTTGCGCACGAAGAAGTAGCGGAAGTTCATGCCGAGGTCGACCCACGGGTTGAGGTCCTGCTCGAAGGGCAGCTCGATGTTGAGGCCGATCGACTGGGCGCCCGCCTCGTGCGCACCCTGGTTGGCCGCCCGCATCACACCGGGCCCGCCCCCGGTGATGACGGCATAGCCCGCCTCCCCGAGCGCACGTCCGACCCGCACGCCGAGTGCGTACTCCGGCGATTCGGGCGCGAGACGCGCCGACCCGAAGACCGTCACCGCCTCCGCGACCTCGCTCATGGCGTCGAAGCCCGCGACGAACTCCGACTGGATGCGCAGCACCCGCCAGGAATCGCGCATCGTGCGTTCGGCGCGACGGTTCTCGTCGCGCGGGTCGATCCACTCGAGGAGTCGCCGGTCCGTCGTCTTGCCGCGCTGCTTCGGGCGAACGCGGATGGGTCCGACGTAGTAGACGTCGTCGGCGGCGGGATCGGACGCGGACGATTCCGGATTGGTCGACATGCGGCTCACGCTAGCAGCGGGCCGATCCACCCCCGCCCGGCGTCGGGCGGCTCAGGACAGATAGCTGCGCAGCAGGTCGGTGACCATGCGGATCTGCTCGACCGGAACCCGTTCGTCGACGCGGTGGGCCAGGTTGGGGTCGCCGGGTCCGAGGTTCACCGCCGGGATGCCGAGTGCGGAGAACCTCGAGACGTCGGTCCAGCCGTACTTGGCCCGGAAGCGCCCCTGAGCGGCCTCGACCAGCGCGGCCGCCGCCGGGTGCGCCAGGCCGGGGAGTGCACCGGCCGCCGCGTCGGTGACCTCGAGGGTGACCGTGCCATCGGCGAGGTCGGTCGCGAAGACCTCGCGCACGTGGTCGAGGGCTTGTTCGACGGAACGATCGGGGGCGAAGCGGAAGTTCACGTCGACGTGCGCAGCATCGGGGATCACGTTGCCCGCGACACCGCCGCCGAGCCCGACCGCCGAGAGTCCCTCGCGGTATTCGCACCCCTCGATGTCGACGCGACGAGCCTCGTATGCGGCGAGCTTCGTCAACACTCCCCCGAGTTTGTGGATCGCGTTGTCACCCATCCACGAGCGGGCCGAATGCGATCGAGTACCCGAGGTGGACAGTCGAACCCGAAGCGTCCCTTGGCATCCCGCCTCGATCAGACCGGTGGTGGGTTCGCCGAGGATGGCGACGTCGCCGGCGAGCCATTCGGGCAGCTCACGTTCGATGTCGTTGAGGCCGTTGAACTCGGCAGCGATCTCCTCGCAGTCGTAGAAGATCAGCGTCAGGTCGTGCGCGGGTTCGTCGAGCGTCGCGGCGAGGTGCAGGAACACCGCGTCGCCCGACTTCATGTCGACGGTGCCGCACCCGTGCAGGACGTCGCCCTCCTCGGGATGCGTCTCCCGACGCGACGGCAGGTTGCCGGCCACCGGCACGGTGTCGAGGTGCCCGGCGAGGATGACACGCTGGGCGCGACCACGATCGGTACGGGCCAGCACGCGATTTCCGTGCCGAAGGATCTCGAAGCCCGTCGTCTGCTCCCGCAGTGCCGCTTCCACCGCATCGGCGATCGCCGTCTCGTTGCGTGACTCGCTCTCGATGTCGACGAGGGCGGCGGTCAGTTCGACGGGATCGGCGGCGAGGTCGAGTGCGGTGCTCACGCAGATACGTTAGCGGGGTCAGTCTGCGGGCGGTGAGGTCAGTTCGGCGGCGCCGAAGGAGACGCTGAACTTCACGCACCACAGAAACACCGCGGGATAGGCGTCGAGGTCGACATCGGCGGGGATCTCGTAGACCTGGTTGCCCTTGTTGCCCTTGATCATCCCGAGGTCGACGTGGGGCGGGTCGGCCGCGGCTCGCCAACCGCCGAGGCCTTCGACGACCTCGGCCTGCGACAGCCAGACGTGGACATCGGGTCCGGTGGTGGTGTCGAGGTCCTCGATGGCGAGAACCCGCGAGCCGTCCGGCTTCTCGATGATCGACACGGTTCCGGAGGTGGAGTGCTCGTGGCTGATGAATCGTCCCTGTGACACCAGGACCGGCGCGACCGGCGGCGGCTGACCGACCTGCGAGGTGGACGGCGTCACGGCGACCGGGATCTCGTCGTCGACCTCGGTGTCGACGAAGATCAGCCACGGCTGGAAGATCACCGCCGCGACCGCGACGCCGACGACGACCACGAACCCCACGCCACCGAGTACCCAGGGCAGGCGGCGTCTGCGCCGGGGGGCGGGTGGGAAAGGTCGGTCGTGGCCGGTCATGGCTGCGACGATACGAGCGGTGAACACGCTCCCACCAGGACTTTGAGCCATTCGGATGACGCCGCGCACCGAGTGCCGCGATGCCTGGACGACCGGTGGGCGGCGGGAGTCGCCGTCGTCGATCACCTAGACTGACGAGTCGTGACAACTACTGGCGCACACGCAACTGGCATCGCAACCGTGATCGACGGGGGGTCGACCCCAGGAGTCGTGCTCGACGTCTGGTTCCCCGCACCCGAACTCGACGGCGTCGAGACCGCCGAGACCGTCGTCCTCGACGAGGAGTCGACGCCGTCCGAACTGCGCGACCTGGTGGGTGTCGACGAGGCCCGCGGCGTCCGGACCATCGCGGTTCGCACCGGCATCGCCGACCTGTCCGCCGCCCCGGTCGACGCCTACGACGTGTACCTCCGACTGCACCTGCTCTCCCACCGGCTCATCGAGCCGCACGGCGCGAACCTCGAGGGCATCTTCGGGATGCTCACGAATGTCGTCTGGACCAACCACGGCCCGTGCGCGGTCGAGGACTTCGAGTCGATGCGCGCCAAGCTGCGCGCCCGCGGCCCGGTCACCGTGTACTCCATCGACAAGTTCCCGCGCATGGTCGATTACGTCGTCCCCGGCGGAGTCCGCATCGGTGACGCCGACCGTGTCCGGCTCGGCGCCCACCTGGCCGCCGGTACCACCGTGATGCACGAGGGCTTCGTCAACTTCAACGCCGGCACCCTCGGGTCGTCGATGGTCGAAGGTCGCATCTCGGCCGGCGTGGTCGTCGGCGACGGCTCCGACATCGGCGGCGGCGCGTCGACGATGGGCACCCTCTCCGGCGGCGGCAAGGAGATCATCTCGCTCGGCAAGCGCTGCCTGCTCGGCGCGAACGCCGGCTGCGGCATCCCGCTCGGCGACGACTGCGTCATCGAGGCCGGGCTGTACGTCACCGCCGGCACCAAGGTGACCGGCCCCGACGGCACCCAGATCAAGGCGCGCGACCTCTCGGGTCAGTCGAATCTGCTGTTCCGGCGCAACAGCCTGACCGGCGCGGTCGAGGTCGTGCCGTGGAAGGGCGACGGCATCGCGCTCAACGAGGCGCTGCACAAGCACAACTGATCCGCGCCGGAGTCGCGGGCGCCCAGCCGATGACCGGCCGAGGATATCGGTCGGGTGCAGAGCAAGTGCGGACGCGGCTGAACAACAACCTGAGACATCGAGACGCCGGACGAATCATCGTCCGGCGTCTCGTCTTCGGTGCGTCTAGGTGCGTCCGGCCGGCGATGCTGCGGCAGGTTCCGCTGCGTCGGCCACCGGGCCTCCGTCATCGGCCACGCCTGGTGGCACCGCGCGTCCCGGGATCGGTTGCGGCGGGCGTGCGAAGAACGTGTCGAGGACCAGCACCACGATGAACGACACGGCCGCCCAGATCGCAAACGTGAGCAGCGGCGACCCGATCGCGTCGCCGCCGAAGTACAGGATCGAGCGCGCCGACTCCACTGCGGCGGGCAACGGCAGCACGTCGTGCAGGAACCTGAAGACGTCCGGCGCCATGTACACCGAGAGCCCGCCGCCGGACGAAGGCACTCCCAGGAACATCAGCACCGCGACCACCGGCAGCACCGCGAGCAACCCGATCATCCTGGTGAACACCGTGGTGAACATCGCCGCGCTGAAGATCGCCACGACTCCCACCCCGAACAGCGGCAGGAAGTGCCCGTCGATCGCACCGACAATCGGCCCGGCGATCACCCACAAGACCGCCGACATGAACACCGACCAGCCGGCCATGATCGGGACGAGTACTCGCTTGCGCATGAGATCCGGTGCGGCCATGGCCAATACGATCAGCAGCAGGAATCCAGACATGATCCAGCCGATCGCGAGGTACAAGCTCACCGTACCCACCGAGTCGTCGGAGTCGAGCGGCGCGAGATCGTCGACGCCCAGCGTCATCCCCTGCCCCTGGGCAACCTGACCGAACACCGACTGCACCGCCTGCTGCTGACTCATCCCCGCAGCGCCGTTGGTCAGCAGCGTCGCCGACGGGTTCTCCGCCGATGGCAGCACGAAGGCCGCGACGACCTCGCGGTCGCGCACCATCGTCGCCGCGTCCGCCGTCGAGGTACCGACACTGAAGTCGAACATCCCGGACATGTTCTGGTCGAGGCCCGCCGCGGTCAGTTGTGCCTGCTCCGGCGTCGAACCGACAACGGCGACCGGCATCTCACGGGGAATGGGCTTGCCCATCCCGCCGAGCATCGCCGACAGCATCATCGCGACCATCGCGAGCGGAAAGAAGACCAGGGTGGCATACCGCACCCATGTCTTGGGCGCGGTGGCACCTCCAGTCATCGAGATCACCGACTGCACCGGCTCCTCGTAGGTGTTGCGGCGGCGCTTGAGGGCGTCGATCCCCGCCACCGCGGCCAGCCCGAGGACCGCGCCGGTGACGAGCACCAGCAGATGTCCGCCGACGCCGTTGCCACCGAAGTACATCACCGAGCGGAATGCCTCACCGGCCGCCGCAGTCGGGAGGAAGCCGTGCAGCCACGAGAATATCCCGGGCATCGTGTGTACGGACATGCCCATGTTCGACGCCGGAATGCCCAGCACCATCAAGAAGAGCATGCCGGCGAGCACCGCCAGCGGACCCAGGATCCTGGTCAGGAACAGCTGCACGGAGCCGACCGCGAAGACCGTGAGCCAGGCGATGCCGAGCACCAGCCAGACGCTGCCCTGCGCAACCCCGAGGACCGGACCCGCGATGATCCAACCCAGCAGGGCCGCCACACCCGACCACACCGCCAGAATCGGGACCGTGCGACGCAGACGCAACAATTCGGGCGCGGAGGAGAGCACCAGGCTCAGCGGCATGTAGCCGGCCAGGATCAGCGCGGTGGTCAGGAACATCGGGGCCAGACCCGCCGAATCCTCGGCGGGCAACGGGACCAGATCCTGCGCTTGTATCTGCAGGCCGCCGGCCAGGAGCTGCGGCGTCACCAGGCCCTGGACCGTGCTCGCCTGAGAGGCACCCGCGGAACCGGCCGTGTAGACGGTGGCGGCCTTCTCGTCGGGAGACGCCGCCGGCAGCACGACCGCACCGGAGGCCTCACGATCTATCACCATCGCCCGAGCGGTGTCGGCGGAGTCGACGAGCCGGATGTCGACTGCGTCCGGGTCGGCGTTCTCCAGCGCAGACGCGAACTGTTCGACGGCTGCGGCCGGGCCGGCGACGACGATCGGCATGTCGTTGGGCCGCGGATCGTGCATGGCGCCGAGGTAGCCGGTGATCATCATGACCACCATGAGGAACGGGAACACGAAGGCGAAGCCGATCCGGCCGATCTTCTCCTTCCGCGCTTGTCTTGCCGCCTCGAGGGCGGCGGCGTCCTCCACCGGCGGGCGTCGTCGGTGTGGGCCGGCGCTGGTGTGGCCACGAAAACCTCCTGGATGTCTGAGAATCTGGCCGCCCGCGCTCCCGGACCGCGCATACGCGAGTGGTGCACGTGAAGTCCGCTTCCGCTGCTGCGGCGACTCCCCCAATTTACGCCACGTGTCTTAAACTGGCGAGCATGGAGCGGTGTGACCCTCGTCGTAGGCTTTCGGCCGGCGCGGGACCCGACGCGCATGAAGGAGACAATCCATGGCGAAGCACGGTGATCAGGCGCGGCGAGCGTTGCTCGATGCCGCCGAGCAACTGTTCGCGACCGAGGGAATCGACTCGGTCTCGAACCGGAAGATCTGCATGCATGCGGGTAACGCGAATCATTCGGCGATCAGCTACCACTTCGGTGGGCGCGAGAACCTGCTTCGCGAACTGGTCGAACGCCATTCCCAGCACACGCGTGCACTGCGGTCACAGATGATGGCCGAACTCCCGGCCGATCCGGCCATCCCCGACCTCCTCCGTTGCCTGATCCAGCCCGTCACCAGGTATCTCGGCGGACTCCCCGTACCGTCGTGGCGCGCTCGGTTCGTGCTTCAGGCGCGAGACGTCCCGGCGTTGGCAGCCATCGTGACGGACGTGGCCAGAGTCGACTCCGTGGTCGACGAGCTGGTGGCCGCGATCGTGCAGGCCATGTCGGTGCCGAGCGGTGTCATCACCGGGCGTATCTGGCTTCTGTCGAGGATGGTGATCGATGTGTGCGCGGAGTACGAGGCGGCGGTCGCCGCGGACAGGACACCTCCACAGTGGGATGAGTTCGGCGTGTTCCTCACCGACGCCGCCGCCGGCATGCTGGCAGCGCCCATCACCGTGCCGAGCAATTTCAGTCCGGCGTCACCCGGTGCATTGCTCTAGGCACCCCGCGGAGGGAGATCGTCAGCCCGCGAGCCGCGCCGCTGCCGCCGCGATGCGCTCGTCGGTGGCGGTGAGTGCCATGCGGACGTGCTTCTGCCCTGCCGGACCGTAGAAATCGCCGGGCGCACAGAGGATTCCGCGTTCGGCGAGCCAGGCGACGGTGTCGCGGCACGGCTCGTCACGGGTGGCCCAGAGGTAGAGACCCGCCTCGGAATGGTCGATGCGGAACCCGGCCGCCTCGACCGCGGCCAGCAACCTACGACGACGATCCGCGTAGCGCGCACGCTGTTCGTCGACGTGCGCGTCGTCGCGGAGGGCTGCGGTCATGGCCCCCTGGATCGGGAACGGCAGCATCAAGCCGGCGTGCTTGCGCACCGCGAGGAGTTCGGCGATGAGCTCGGGGTCACCGGCGAAGAAGCCGGCACGGTACGACGCGAGGTTGGAGATCTTCGACAGCGAGTGCACGGCCAGCAGACCGGTGTGGTTGCCGTCGCACACCCGCGGGTCGAGGATCGACAGCGGTTCGCCCTCCCAGCTCAAGCCGAGGTAGCACTCGTCGGACACCACGACGGTGCCGCGTTCACGTGCCCATCCGACGACCTTGCGCAGGTGGTCGACGCCGAGGATCTTGCCCGTCGGGTTCGACGGCGAGTTGATGAACATCAGCGCGGGCTTCGACGGCCCCAGCGCGACGGTCGAATCCGCCCGCACCGGCCGAGCACCGGCCAGCAGCGCACTCACCTCGTAGGTCGGGTAGGCCACCTCGGGGATCACGACCTCGTCCCCCGGTCCCAGGCCGAAGGTCGACGCCAGGCCGGCGATCGCCTCCTTGGTGCCGATCACCGGGAGGATGCCCGACTCGTCGAGCCCGGTGACACCGTGACGCCGGGTCAGCGACTCCGCAGCGGCCTCACGGAGCTCGGTGGTGCCGATGGTGGTCGGGTACCCCGGGAACCCGGAGGCGTCGGTAAGCGCGTCCCGGATGAGCGCCGGCACCGGATCCACCGGCGTGCCGACCGACAGGTCGACGATGCCGTCGGGATGGGACTGCGCCGTGGCTTTCGCACCCGCGAGGGTGTCCCACGGGAAATCGGGCAGCCGACCGCTCACGCGCGTCGTCGACACGCGGAGCGGCGCTGCTGCGCGGGAAATGGGTGTGCTCACTGCGGGCCGCTCTGTCTTCTTCGTACTGTCTGTCTGCGTCGTACCGTCGGTCGTCGTCGGCTGTCAGTCTTCTTGGTTCATCGGCGGCAGGCCCTTGATGAAGGTCGGGTCGGCATCGGTCTTGCCGACCTTGCTGGCGCCACCGGGCGAGCCGAGGTCGTCGAAGAAGTCGGCGTTAGCGCTGACGTAGGGCTCCCACTCATCCGGGACATCGTCCTCGTAGAAGATCGCCTCGACCGGGCACACCGGCTCGCACGCACCACAGTCGACGCACTCATCCGGCTGGATGTAGAGCATGCGCTCACCCTCGTAGATGCAGTCGACGGGGCATTCCTCCACGCAAGCCTTGTCCAGGACGTCGACGCAAGGCTCCGCGATGATGTAGGTCACCACTCACTCCTTCGCTAGGGAAGATCGTTGTCGGCGCGACGGGGTGAGCAGCTCGGCGTCGAACAACTCTCCGGCGTCGGCGCCGGCGCGATCCGAGGGCTGGTCGAATCGCATCCCACAGTATCCGCTGCGGTGGTGTCCACGACGAAATCGGCCCCCGGCTCCAGGACATACAGAAGGCCTTGCTGTAACGAGGATCACATCGATGAGCGGATGCCCACCGGCATGACGGGCGACTTTCGCTCAGTGTGCCGACAATTCTCGACTCCGGCCGAGGCGTCGGGCATTCTCGGCGGCATGATCGTCGTGTCGAATCCGGTCGCTGTAGACCGTCCCCGTTCCGGCCGGTGGGCCGTTCCGGGGCTCGAACCGACCCCGCGGTCGATGTGTATGTGCTGTCGCTGACCTGATCAGCCCCGACCCGCACATCCACTCCCCTCTCAAGGATCTGCCATGACCTCGACCCTGGCTCGCGCCTCGATCGCCGCTTCCCCACCGAAGAACGTCACCCCGAGCACCCGAGGCCCGGTGACCGCGATCGCGCCGCGGACACGAACCCACCTGCCGACGCACCTGCGGCCGGCCGACCTTCTGCGCATCACCGACCAGGGGGTGGCCGATGTGCTCGACGGCCGTCACGACACACTTCTCCCGGCCGAGTGGGACACCACCCACCGATGGTCGACGCGCCTGTATGCGGACGACGACCTCGACCTGTGGCTCATCAGCTGGACTCCCGGCGAGGCCACCGAACTCCACGACCATGCCGGCTCCCTCGGTGCGCTGACCGTCCTGTCGGGGTCCTTGCGGGAGTACCACTGGACGGGGGACGATCTGGCTGTGCGCGTTCTCGATGCCGGCGACCAGGCCGCCTTCCCGCTCGGATGGGTGCACGACGTCGTGAAGAACCCGACGGTCGAGGTGACCGGCCCGACGCTGAGTGTGCACGCCTATTCGCCGCCGCTGACCGCGATGTCGTACTACGAGGTGGCCGACGCCGGCCACCTGCGTCGTACCCGCACGGTCCTGACCGACGAACCCGAATGAGCGACAAGCCCGCTCCGCGCACCATCGACGACGTCCTCGCCGCGGCCCGCGAACGTATCGAACGGATCGACGCCGCATCGGTGCCCGACGAACTCGCGGCCGGCGCCGTCCTCGTCGACATCCGACCGGCGGCCCAGCGCGCCGCGGAGGGCGAGGCCCAGGGGTCACTGGTCATCGAGCGCAACGTCCTCGAATGGCGATGCGACCCGGCCAGCGACGCACGCATCCCCCAAGCCGTCGACCACGATGTGCGGTGGATCATCCTGTGCCAGCAGGGTTACACGTCGAGCCTGGCGGCCGCGGCGCTTCACGACCTCGGATTGCATCGCGCGACCGATGTGATCGGCGGGTACGAGGCGCTCGCACCGATCGTCGATGGATCGGTGCACTGAACCGGCGACGGCGAACCGAGTACACCGTTTCCTGAATACAGAATCCGGTGTACCGTCACCTCCATGAACACCGTGGCGACCTCGCAGCGCGACGCGCTCACCAGATTCGGCCACGCCCTGTCCGACGTGACACGAACACAGGTCCTGCTGCGCCTACGAAGCGGCGGGGCATTTCCCTCGGAACTGGCCGACGCCATCGGCGTGTCGAGACAGACGCTGTCGAATCACCTTGCCTGCCTGCGGGGATGCGGCCTGGTGGTGGCGGTGCCCGAAGGTCGACGTTCGCGGTACGAACTCGCCGACAAGCGCATCGGCCATGCTCTCGACGATCTACTCGGCCTGGTCTTGGCGGTGGACCCTGATTGTTGCGACGACTCCGCGACCACCGGGTGTTGCTGATGGTCTCCGAATCCGGCATGTCGACGGGACCCCCGTCGATGAGCATCGACCGGCGTGATCTGCTGCAGCGTCGGATTCGATGGCTGGTCACGGCGACCATCGCCTACAACGTGATCGAGGCCGTGATCGCGATCAGCGAGGGCGCACGTGTTTCGTCCGGCGCGCTGATCGGCTTCGGACTCGATTCGGTCATCGAGGTCTCCTCGGCCGCCGCGGTCGCCTGGCAGTTCGCCGGCGGCGACCCCGCACGGCGGGAGAAGACCGCACTTCGGGTCATCGCTTTCTCCTTCTTCGCCCTGGCGGCCTACGTGACCGTCGAGTCGCTTCGTTCGCTGCTCGGCCTCGGTGAGCAGGCACGACACTCGTCCATCGGAATCGCCTTGGCCGCAGTCAGTCTGGTGATCATGCCGCTGCTGTCGTGGGCTGAACGACGCACCGGTCGGGAGTTGGGTTCTGCCAGTGCGGTCGCCGACTCCAAACAAACACTGCTCTGTACCTATCTGTCCGCCGTGCTGCTGGCCGGTTTGGCATTCAACAGTCTGTTCGGGTGGTCGTGGGCCGATCCGGTCGCGGCTCTGGTGATCGCTGCGGTGGCGGTCCGCGAGGGAAGGAACGCGTGGCGGGGAGACGCATGCTGCGCCACCGGCATCAGGGACAACACGGACGACCAATGCACGTGCTGCGACGAGGAGAACACTCATGGCTCGCATCAGTGACACCGCGAGAGCGTTGTACCGCTCGGAGATGGCGGCGGCAGCGGCCACCACCCGACCCGACGAGCGGTGGCGCCATCTCGAACGCGCCCACATCGTGTCTCAGCCAGACCCGTGGCTGCACACCTGCAACCACATTTCGATGTTCAGATTCGCCGTCCGGCAACATGATCGACGAGAAGCGATCGGACAGGTGGTGCGAATCGTCGTCGCCGCACCGGGATCATTGACCGGCCGCTACCCAGAGGGGAACACCGGTCGGGTCGACGCCGGCCTGATGACGCCGATGCCGATCCCCGGCGACATAGCGGCCACGTTGAACGCATGAGCAGACCGACCAAGATCGCCATCGACGACCTGACGCAGGCCCTGGGCCGCGCCGCGAACTCCTGACGACGGCTCAGGCCACCGCGGGCCACGGACGCGGCACCGGGCACGTGTCGACGGCGAGGCCGGTCGACGGGTCGGCAAGCGCGGCCACATGGTGTGCGAGTGCCGGGTCGATCCAGTCCGGGGCGTCGAGCACATACGTCGGCTGCGCTGTGATCCGTTCGGTGAGAACGAAATCCGACTCGGCGGTGCGGGCGGCCAGCGCATCCAGATTCGGCCAGGGACGTTCGGGGTTCACGTGGTCGGGGGTCAGCGGCGACACCCCACCCCAGTCGTCGATGCCGGAGGCGATGAGCGCGGCACACTCGGCCGGCGACACCAGGTTCGGCGGCGCCTGCACCCGCATGTGCGGTCCGAGGACGATGCGCGCTACGGCGACCGCCGCGAGGAACTCGGTCTTCTCCGCGTCGGGGGTGGATCGCATCGCGGTGTCGAGCTTGGCCCGGAAGTTCTGCACGATCACCTCCTGGATGTGACCGCCCGCGGCGTGCACCTTCGCGATGGCGAGCAGGGATTCGGCTCGCTCGTACAGTGATTCGCCGATCCCGACGAGGATGCCGGTCGTGAACGGGACCCGCGCGGTCCCGGCGTCGCGCAGCACCTGCATCCGGACCAGCGGGTCCTTGTCCGGGCTGCCGTAGTGCGGTTGCCGCTTCTCGGTGTACAGACGGCGCGACGTGGTCTCGAGCATCATGCCCATCGACGGGGCCACCGGACGCAGACGCAGGATCTCCTCGAGGCTCATCACCCCCGGATTCAGATGTGGCAGCAGGCCGGTCTCGGTCAGCACGGCCACGGCCGCCGCGCGAACGTAGTCGAGGGTCGACGAATAGCCGCGCGCGGCAAGCCATTCGCGCGCCTCCGGCCACCGGTCCTCGGGACGGTCACCGAGCGTGAACAACGCCTCTTTGCAGCCGAGTTCGGCACCCCGACGGGCGAGGTCGACGACCTCGTCGAGTTCGAGGTACAACCCCTCGCCGGCCCGGGCGAGTTTGCCGGGCACCGTCACGAACGTGCAGTAGTGACACCGGTCCCGGCACAGCCGGGTCAGCGGGATGAACACCTTGCGCGAGTACGTGACCTGACGCGAACGCCCGACCGCGTCGAGCCCCTCGTCGCGAATCGCACCGGCGATCGACTGCAGGCGGACGAGA
Organism: Gordonia amicalis NBRC 100051 = JCM 11271; assembly: GCF_000332995.1. Classification (GTDB taxonomy): domain Bacteria; phylum Actinomycetota; class Actinomycetes; order Mycobacteriales; family Mycobacteriaceae; genus Gordonia; species Gordonia amicalis. The sequence continues at coordinate 125,323 of NZ_BANS01000015.1, read as the reverse complement.
TCCGCACCCGCACAAGACAGCAGCGTGACCGCCTGGTCGATGTCGATGGACTCGCGCGCCGCGGCAGCGGCCAGGGCGGTATCGATCGCCTCCCGCGAAGGACGTTCCGCGGCAGGATGTTCCACAGCCTCATCCCTCACCGTGGGGATGCTGAGGTCGGTCATCGTTCCCCTTCCGAAGGATCACGACTGGTCAGGTACGGCGCGGGGTCGAAGGTCCCGTTGCGTTCGCGGAACGACGCCGCGGTACCCGGCCAGAGCAGCGTGAGACGTCCGCTGTCCGGGTCGACATACCAACTGTCGCAACCGGTCAGCCACACGGTCGACGCACTGCGCTCGTCGATCTCGCGAGTGTAGGCGGCCTCGGCCTCGGGCGAGACCTCCAATGCCCCCACGTCACTGTCCCCGAGGAACTCCAGAGCGCCGAGCACATAGTCGAGCTGCGTCTCGATCATGTAGATCGCCGAGTTGTGGCCGAGCGCCGCATTCGGCCCGTCGAGGACGAACATGTTGGGGAATCCGCTGACGACGGTCGACGCATACGAGGTCATCCCCGACGACCAGTGCTCGGACAAACGTAGTCCCGCCCGGCCGACGACGCGGCTCGCCGCGGGCGGCCGCGCGGACTCGAAACCCGTTGCCATCACGAGGACGTCGAGGTCGAAGGTGCGTCCGCTGCGTGCGGTGGCCTTCGATTCGGTGACGGAATCGAGCGCACTCGGCTCGAAGACCACGTTCGGCCGCTGCAGCGACGGATAGAAGTCGTCGCTGAGCAGGATTCTCTTGCATCCGATCTCGTAGTCGGGCGTCAGGAGTTCACGCAACATCGGATCGTCGACCTGGCGGTGGAGGTGGTCGCGGGCCCGCGCCCGGATCTCGTCGATGTCGGGATGCAGGCCCAGTCGCTGCCGGAAGGCGCCGTCGGCCTCGGTGAGGAGCTGGTGGCGAATTTCGCCGGCGACCTCCGGGTCGAGCAGGGCGGCACGTTCCTCCGCGGTGTAACGGCGATCCTCACGAGGCACCACGTAGGGAGCGGTCCGGCAGAACACGACGAGCTCTTCGGCGGCCTCGGCCAGGTGCGGGACGAGCTGCACCGCCGACGCACCGGTGCCCACGACACCGACCCGGGCCCCGTCGACGGCGACGTCGGCGTGCCAGGCCGCCGTGTGGACGACCTGACCGGGGAACCCGCCGAGACCCTCGATGTCGGGAATCCTGGCCTCGGACAGACGGCCGACGGCCAGGACGAGCGTCCGCGCACGAAACGTCCGGCCGGACCCGTCCGCGGCGGCCGCGGTGATCATCCAGCCGGCTGAGGCCTCGTCCCAGGTCGCCTGCCGCAGTTCGCAGTTCAGCAGAATGTGCTCGGCGAGACCCTCGTCGGCGACGGTCTGTTCGAGATAGTCACGGATCTCGCGGCCGCTCGGATACCGCGACGCCCAGTCGGCCGGTGGGCGGAACGAGAACGAGTACAGATGCGCGGGGATGTCACACGCGATGCCGGGGTAGACGTTGTCGCGCCAGGTACCGCCGACTGCGTCGGCCCGCTCGAGGACGACGAAGGACTCGCGGCCGCGGCGGGCGAGCTGCGTGGCCATGCCGAGGCCTGCGAAGCCGGCACCGACGATGGCGACGTCGATGTCGTGCACCCCGTCGTTTCCGTCCACCCGGTCACCCCCGTGCGTCGCCGTTCCCGTCACGAACGTACCTGCGGGAGCGGGAGCAGCCGATGCGTTTCCGGCTCGGTGTAGCGGGTGGTGCGCTGACGTGGCGTGCGCCCGGCACGATCGGCGACGGCGACGAGGGTGTCGACGTCGAGGACACGACCCGCCTCCGGACCCGCATGCGGCATGAGCCGGCCGTCGAGCAGCAGGCCGCCGATGTCGTCGGCACCGCCGCGCAGCAGGAGGTCGACGGTGTCGGACCCCAGTTTGGTCCAGGCGACCTGTAGATGGTCGATCAGCCCGGCGGACATCAGGCGGGCGACCGCGTGCAGGGCGCGGGTCTCCCGTTGCGACACGCTCGACGTCGCGGCGTCGATCAGGTGCGGCGGCGTGTTCGACGAGACCATCGGCATCAGGATCAGCTCGCTGAAACCACCCGTGCGGCGCTGGATTCCGAGCAGGGTCCGCAGGTGTGCGACCTGCTGCCCGGGGGTCTCGACGTGCCCGTAGACGATGGTTGCGGTCGAGAACAGGCCGACGCCGTGCGCTGCCTCGACGACCTCGATCCACTCACGCGCCGGTGCGGAGCCCGTCGGCGACAGATACCCGCGCACGGTGTCGTCGAGGATCTGGGCGGCGGTTCCGGGGATCGACCCGAGTCCGGCGGCGCGCAACCGGCGGAGATGTTCGTCGACCGTCGTCCCGGTTCGGGCCGCCCCGTCGGCGATCTCCGCCGCGCGGTACGCGTGCAGGTGCAGACCGTCTGCCGCGCCGGTGATCTCTTCGACCAGGCGGACGTAGTCACCGGCCGGCCGGTCGGCGGGCAACGGCCCCTGCATGCAGATCTCGGTGGCGCCGAGTTCGACGGCCTCCCCGACCAGATCGGCGAGTGTCGGATCGTCGGATCGCCGTTCATCCGAGATGAGGCGGGCGGCGACCCCGGTGTCGAGATTGCGGTTCACGACGAAGGTCAGGACGCCCGGCTCGGTGACCCGGCCCCGGACCGCGTCGGCGAGTTCGCACAGTTCCTCGAGCTCGGTGCCGGAGGCGCCCAGCAACGCGACCCAGCCCTCGTCGTCGAGGGCGTCCGGGCCGAGGGCTGTCGGGTCGTCACGGAGACGGCTCAGGGCCGCTGTGACGCGCTCGATCGGGGCCGTGATGTCTTCGGCCCACGCGCGCAGAACCATGTCCACACTCTAACGCTCGGCCGCAGTGGACCTGCGCGCCGCAGGATCGGCCCCGGCGAAAGTCAGTCGTCGGCCTCGGGTAGCCGGTGAGTCCAGCTGAGCACCGCGGCCGGCCCGATGCCCAGCACGAGGAGCAGCAGGGTCTGGACCAGGTAGTTCCCCGACGTGCTGAGGATGACGTCACCGCCCGGTCCCGGGATGCCGCCGGCGATGAGAACCACCAGCCCCCAGGCGCCGAGCGGGGCATACCGCACCGGCGACGAGGTGTACCCGGCCGCCAGCCAGAGCAGCGTCGCGTTGAGGAGGCCGGCGACGAGTGCCGCCACCGGCAGCGCGACCCCGCCGAAACGCTGGTACGCGAACGCCACGCTGAGAAGGCCCACCGCGAAGCCGTCCAGGGTCAGCAGCGCCAGGAGGAGCCGGTCACGGACGTGCGGATCGATCATCGAGCCACCACCGCCCCGCACCGGACTCTTCGGGTCCGGAGTCCCGGAGGTGCGATTGCGTGTACCGCGGGCTGACATGTTCCCCACCGTCCTCACACGATCCCGGCGAAGAGGTCCGTCTCCCGGTCGCCGCCGAGAGCGTCACGCGGATCGTGGTCGGTGAGGACGAAATGCTCGTGATGGTGGATCGGCTGCAGGATGTTGTTCGACAGCGCGAACTCGGTTCCCGACGGCGCGACGGTCACCTGCGTCACATGTGCGGCGAGTGCGGCGACCTTGTGGGAGTGGTATGCCGCCACATCGACCTCGGTGGTGATCTGCTCGTCGGGGTAGCTCGGCAGTTCGCCGGGATGGGGCATCCGCCAGCCGTCGGGCACACCGGGAGCCGCCGCCAGGCCGTTCTCGAGCGCGCTGCGCTCGGTGACCGACTCGTACAGCTTCACGGGGCCGGTGCCGGCCGCACGGGCGCGTGCGACCGCGGCAGCGGTGACCTCGTGCACGAGCTTGTGGTCGGGGTGCCCGTAGGTTCCCGACGCGTCGTAGCTGACGACCACCTGCGGAGCGAAGTCGAGGAGCAGCTCGACCAACACGCCGACCGGCTCGTCGAACGGTGCCTGCACGAGAGCGCGCGGATGGTTCGCCGACGGGGCGCCGGCCATGCCCGAGTCGCGCCAGCGTCCGGCCCCGCCGAGGAAGCGCGGTGTCAGGGTCGGACCGTCTGCCGGGCTCAGTGCCGCGAGGGCGCGCGTCAGCTCCGCGATCCGGTAGCCGCCCAGCTGGTCGGCGCCGCCGTCGGCGACCAGTTGTGCGTATTCGTCACCGATGACCTCGCCCTCCTCGCCGAGGGTGAAGGTCAGGACGCGCACGTCGACGCCTTCGGCGAGATAGCGGGCGATGGTCCCACCGGTCATGATCGTCTCGTCGTCGGGATGGGCGTGGACGAGCAGCAGCCGCCGGTCCGCGGCCCGGTTGGCCTCGGTCACGAGAGTTTCCAGTCGACCGCGGTCCCGAAGATCGACTCCTGGATCGGTCCGGTGAGCGGCACGTCGCGCACCGCGGGCGTGACACCGACGATCATCGAATCCTGGTACAGCGGCAGGTAGATCGCCTGCGCGGCCAACAGCGGCTCCGCCTGGTCGAGGGTCCCGATCGGGTCCTCCTCGGACAGCGCGTTGCGCGCGAGTTCGATCAATCTGGGGTCGCAGAGACCGGAGACGTTGCTGGCGTAGCTGTCGCCGACGTCCCCGCCGCTCGGCGCGATGCTGGTGGGCGTCGGCGGGGTGGCGGGCGACGGCGCCGTACTCGGCTTGGGCTGATTGCAGTCGACCGTCGAGGCCAGCGACGCCGCCGGCGGCACACCGAGCCCGGTCCAGCCGACGACGAGGTCGACGCGCTTCTGGGTCAGCGCCGAGCCGTACAGCTCGCTGTTCGGCATCGTCACCACCTGCGAGCGGATTCCGGCGCTGCGCAGCTGGTCGACGACACTCGACGCGGCCGAGGTGGCGCGCGGGTCACCGGCCACCGCTCCCACGCGCACGAGCAAGTCCTGACCGTCCTTCTGGAACGGCAGGATGCCCTCGGGCAGCTCCGCGACCTCGACCGCCCCCGGGGTCGGCGTCGCGGCCGGGTTGGACGGGGTGGAGGAGCCGGCCGCGGACGGCGTCCCGGACGCGGGCGTCTCGGTTGACGGTTCGGGTACCGGGGAGGTCTGTCCGGTCGTCTCCGGGTCCGCGCGGCGGTAGCCGGCGCCGGCGAGGAGCGCATCCACCGCGGCCCGGTCGGGACGCGGGCGCGAGACCGGGGTGTAACCCGGGTCGGATGGCGCGAACACGGTGTTCGCGTACGGCTCGACGATCCAGTCCCCCGCACCGGCGAACGTGGTCAGCCGTGGATCGACGAGGCCGAGGATGGCGCGCCGCACCTCCACCGAGCTCATCGCGTCGGTGCGGGCGTTGACGCTGATGCCCAGCGAGCGTGAGGTGAGACTGCGCTCGGTCTTCAGGCCGGGCAGTGCGGTCAGTTCGGCGGCCGTCGCGGGCGAGGCGCCGAGCGCGACGATCTCGGAGTCACCCGAGCGCACGGAGTCGAGCATCTGCGCGTTGCTACCGGCACGGCGGAGCACGATCTGGTCCAGCCGCGGCGGCGTCACCCAGTAGCGGTCGTTGCGGGCCAGGCGTACCTCGTCGCGGGTCTTGTCGATCCCGACGATCGCGTACGGGCCGGCCGAGACCGGCTTGCCGGTGTCCATGCCGGTCTGGAAGCCGGCCGGAGCGCCCTTGAAGACGTGACTCGGCAGCAACCCGGTGAACAGCTCGCGCCAGGCCGGATACGGCCGCTCGAAGCGCACCTCGACGACCTTGCCGCCCTCCCGGGACTGCACCGAGTCGATGAGCCGGTAGCCCGCCGGGGCCACCACGTTGGGTTGCCGCGACATCTGCTGCCACAGGTAGCCGAAGTCGTCGCCGGTGACCGGCAGTCCGTCCGACCACTGGGCGTCGGTGTGGATGCGGTAGGTCACCGTGAAGGGCTGACGCGACGTCACCTCGGCGGAGGTGACGAACTGGCGCTGCAGCTCCCACACCGGTCCGGCCGGCGTCTGCACGGGGGAAAAGGGACTCGGGAGCGTCATCGCGGCGACTGCCGTGGTCACCGGGTTCTGATCTGCCGCGATGTGCGGGTTGAACCCGTTCCCCACCGAGTCGGTGGCGATGAAGATCGTCTTCCCGACCGGATACTCGGTCGGCGTCGGCGGCGGCCCGGTGTCCCGGACGGGCGGCGGCGGATCCGCCGTGCACGCCGTCAGGGCGATGAGCAGTGCGACACCGCACGAGAGCAACCCGAGCACACGGCTCCGGTTCATGGCGTCGCGACCCCGCTGTGGTCTCGCCCGTTTCACCTCGGATACCCCCATGAAGATGCTTCTCGGTCGATCAGACGATGCCGGTCCCCCGCGTCGGCGGGAGACCGGCTCGGCGGTCAGCTGACCGCTGCGTCCCGGGACTTGGCCCGCGAGCGCTCACGGGCACGGGTCGACGAGTCCAGGTGCACCTTACGCACACGCACGACCTCAGGGGTGACCTCGACACACTCGTCGGCGGCACAGAACTCCATGGCGGCCTCGAGGTCGAGCTGCATCGGCTTGGCCAGTGTCTCCATCACGTCGGCGGAGGACTGCCGCATGTTGGTCAGCTTCTTCTCGCGGGTGACGTTGATGTCGAGGTCTTCCTGACGCGGGTTGATGCCCACGACGTGGCCCTCGTAGCTGTCGTCGCCGGGGTTCACGAAGAAGGTGCCGCGGTCGGCGAGCTGGATCATCGCGAACGGGGTCACCGTGCCGGAACGGTCGCTCACGAGCGAGCCCGTGTGGCGGGCGCGGATCTCGCCTGCCCAGGCGTCGTAACCGTCGAACACGGCGTTGGCGATCCCGGTGCCGCGGGTTTCGGTGAGGAAGTCGGTGCGGAAGCCGATCAGGCCACGCGACGGCACGATGAACTCCATGCGGACCCAGCCGGTGCCGTGGTTGTTCATCTGCTCCATGCGGCCCTTGCGGGCGGCCAGCAGCTGGGTGACCGCACCGAGGTACTCCTCGGGCACGTCGACGGTCAGGTGCTCGAACGGCTCCTGGACCTTGCCGTCGACCTTGCGGGTGACCACCTGAGGCTTGCCGACGGTCAGCTCGAAGCCCTCGCGACGCATCTGCTCGACGAGGATCGCGAGCGCGAGCTCACCTCGACCCTGCACCTCCCAGGCGTCCGGACGGCCGATGTCGAGCACCCGCAGCGACACGTTGCCGATGAGTTCGGTGTCCAGGCGCTGCTTGACCATGCGGGCGGTCAGCTTGTGACCGGACACGCGGCCGGCGAGCGGCGAGGAGTTGGTGCCGATGGTCACGGAGATGGCCGGCTCGTCGACGGTGATCCGCGGCAGCGGCTGCGGGTTCTCGAGGTCGGCGAGGGTGTCGCCGATCATGATCTCCGGCATACCGGCGACGGCCACGATGTCGCCGGCGACCGCCGACTCCGCCGGTTCGCGCTCGACGCCGACGGTGGCGAGGAGTTCGGTGATCTTCGCGCGTTCGACGACGGGCTTGCCGTCGACCTCGCGGCACCAGGACACCTGCTGCCCCTTGCGGAGCGTGCCGTTGTGGATGCGGACGAGCGCGAGACGGCCCAGGAAGGCCGATGCGTCGAGGTTGGTCACGTGGGCCTGCAGCGGCGCTTCGGGATCACCCTTGGGGGCGGGCACGTGCTCGAGCAGGACGTCGAAGAATGCGTCGAGGTTCTCGGCGGCCGGGATCTCACCGTCGGCGGGCTGTTCGGTGCTGCACACACCGGCGCGGCCGGAAGCGTAGAGGACGGGGAGCTCGAGGACGAGCTCGGCGGCCTTCGCGGCCTCCTCGTCGAGGTCGGACGCGAGGTCCAGGAGCAGGTCCTGGGTCTCGTCGACGACTTCCTGGATGCGGGCGTCGGGGCGGTCGGTCTTGTTGACGACCACGATCACCGGCAGCTCGGCGGCCAGCGCCTTGCGCAGCACGAAGCGCGTCTGCGGCAGGGGCCCCTCGGAGGAGTCGACCAGGAGCACGACGCCGTCGACCATCGACAGGCCGCGCTCGACCTCACCGCCGAAGTCGGCGTGGCCGGGGGTGTCGATGACGTTGATGACCACTTCGGTGCCGTCCGGCTGACGCCGGTGCACCGAGGTGTTCTTGGCGAGAATGGTGATGCCCTTCTCACGTTCGAGGTCACCGGAGTCCATCACCCGGTCGACGACCTCGGCACGCTCTCCGAAGACGCCGGACTGGCGCAACATGGCGTCGACGAGGGTGGTCTTTCCGTGGTCGACGTGCGCGACGATCGCGACGTTACGGAAGGTGGGGGCAGCGCTCACAGGCTCTCTTTCGTGTGGTTGGGGACCGCTTCGGCGGCCGGCACTCGGCGCGAGCCGAACTATTCAGGCGCTCGCGGCCGACAGCTCTGACCGGCGACAAGTGCAGATCACCTAGGGATTCAACGCTACAGAGTATCGGTTTATGTGGTGAGACCGCGATCACAGGCGCTCGAACGCCCGTTGTTAGGGTCTGCTAACCTCGCCGCATGGGCAACGTCGACGCGGCCAAGGTGGGCTCTCTGAAGCCCAAGAAGAAGTGCTGCAAGAGCTCCACGCGGTGCGTGCGGTGTCCCGTGGTGATCCACCGGATGCGCAAGCTCGACACCTCGGACATGACCAAGAAGGAGCTCAGCAAGGCGCTGAAGAAGGCGCGCGCCGCCTGAACGATCAGCTCGGCGGGATCTCGTCGGTGTTCATCGACCGCTCCGCGGGGTCGACCGACCGCACCGCGACCGCCAGCGCGACCGCCACGATCCCCACGGCCTCCAGCGGTCGGGGCACCTGACCGAGCACGATCAGGCCGATCACCGCCGCGGTCACCGGGAGCAGGGCGAGCAGGATCGCGAACCGCGCGCGGCCCACGCGGCGCAACACGACCTGATCCAGGGCGTACGGAATGGCGGTCGACGCCACGCCCAGCACCAGGCCCTGGCCGAGCAGCGCGGCCGCCGACGCACCGTCGCGCACCGCCTCGGCCACCCACCACGCCAGCGGTGAGGTTGCCAACGCTGCGATCACGAAACCGGTGGCCAGATCCTCGACGCCCGCACCGCACGCCGCGACCGCTTGCCGAGCACGATGTAGCCGGCCCAGCAGGTGGCCGCGGCCAGGGCCAGCAACACCCCCACACCTGTTCCCGACCATCGGACGTCGGCGATGAGGACCACCCCGAGCCCCGCCAGTACGAGTGCCGCGATGTCCCGGCGGGTCCGAGAACCCAAGGCCGCCAACGTGATCGGGCCCAGAAACTCCAGTGCGACGGTGGTGCCCATCGGCAGGTGCGCGAGGGCCTCGTAGAAGGTGATGTTCATCGCCGCCGTGATCAGACCGAAGCAACCGGCCAGCCGGAGGCGGGCGGGCAGCCACGCGGACCGCGGTGGCCGGACCCAGATCAGCAGCACCAGTGCGGCGCCGGCGATGCGCAACCAGGCCACCGCCGACGGTGCGAGGTCGTCGAACATGCCGACGGCGACCGCCGCCCCGAGATACATCGACGTCGCGCCGAGCACCATCAGGCCGGGCGGGAGCAGCAGTTCGCGCCGCGCGGTGTCCGTCATCAGCGCTCCGTCACCGGGTCACCCTCACCCGATAACCGCGACCCGCTCGGGCACCAGACGGATACGCACGCGGTCGCCGATGGCGACGGGTTCGTCTGCCACGGCATCGATCTCGCCGACCGCGGTCTCGATGCGCACGCGTGGACCCGCGGGCAGTTCGGCGACGAGCACGACCGTGGCGGAGTTCGTGTCCGCGTCGGCGTCCGGGCCGTCGGGGGACGCCTTGGCGACCGCCACCGATTCGGGCCGGAGGCCGAGCCGGTGCGAACCGTCCGGCAGGTCGAGCGCGATCTGACCGAGCACGGTGTCGGCGACCCCTGCACGCAGCTGCGCGTCGATCACGGTGGTGACCCCGAGAAACTGCGCCGTCCACTCGTCGACCGGTCTTCTCCACAGGAACGACGGCGTGGCGACCTGCACCATCGCACCGTCGCGCATCACCGCGATCTCGTCGGCCATGGTCGCGGCCTCGGCGTGATCGTGCGTGACGACGACGGTGGGGACACCCGCCGCCCGTACGATCTCCGAGATCTCCACCGCCAGTTCATCTCTCAGCCGACGGTCGAGCGCGGCCAGCGGCTCGTCGAGCAGCAGGAGCCGCGGATGCGGGGCGAGCGCACGCGCCAGTGCGACGCGCTGCGCCTGACCGCCGGACAGCGTGTCGACGGAACGCTTCTCGTAGCCGGGAAGACCGACGACGTCGAGCAGTTCGGTCACGCGCTGGGCGGTCCGGCGGCGCGACCACCGGCGAATCCTCAGGCCGTAGCCGATGTTCGACGCGACGCTGCGCCCGCCGAAGAGTTGCCCGTCCTGGAAGACCACGCCGAAGTCCCGACGGTGTACCTCGACCCCGGCGAGGTCCTCACCGCCGAAGCGCACGACCCCGCGTGTCGGCTGCTCCAGCCCGGCGACGGCGCGGAGCAGCGTCGACTTGCCGCAACCGGACGGGCCGAGGACGGCGCTCACCAGGGCACCCGCTCCCCCGACGCGCCAGGACAATCCGTCGATCACGGTGTGCCCGCCGTACGCGACGGTGAGGTCGGAGATCTCCAGCAGGGCATGGGAACCGGCCGCGGTGTCTCGTTCGGTTCCGGTCACAGCAGTGGCACCTCCGCTCGCGGCCGGAACACCTCGACCACCAGCACGGCGAGGGCGGTCGCGGCGACGAGGACCACCGACGCGGCCATCGCGGTCGCCAGGTTGGCGGCGCCCGGCCGGTTGAGAGCCGATCCGATCAGCACCGGGAGAGTCGTCGTGTCGGCCCGGGCCAGGAAGCTGGTGGCGCCGAACTCACCGAGCGCCATCACGAAGGCGAACCCGGCAGCCGCACCCGTCGAACGACCGATGATCGGCAGATCGACCGTCGCGAACACCCGGGCGGGCCGGGCGCCCAGCGTCGCGGCCGCCTGCCGCAGCCGGACCGGTACCGACTCGAGCGCGGGCAGCATGATGCGGATGACCATCGGGATGGCGATCAGCGCCTGTACGCACGGGATGATCGCGGGCGACGCCGCGATCGCGTAGGGCATCGACGCCAGCACGATCAGATATCCGAAACCCAGGGTGACAGCACTGATCCCGAGCGGGACAAGAGAGATGGCCGAGGCGATCGCGCCGACCACCCCGCGGGAACGGTGGAGCGCGACGGCGGCGAGCATGCCCACGACGACGGCGATGACGGTCGCGAACGCCGCCGACACCAGCGAGTACTCGAGGCTCTCCAGCGGCGTGACCCCGTTGACCGGCTCGGCGAGGGCCCGGTATCCGGCGAGCGTCCAGTCACCCCCGGCCGTCGGCCGCACCGATCGCGCCATCAGGACCACGACCGGCCCGACGAGCAGCAGCACCGTCCACGCGCCCACCAACCACATCGCCGGAAGCACGAACCGACCGTTCGCGAACGCCGCATCCCGACGACGCCGCTCTGCGCCGCCACGGGCGGAGCCGGTCCCGGCGGGATCGGCGAACACACGGGTGAGCATCAGGGCCGCGAACACGACGACGATCTGCACCATCGACAACACCACCGCCTCCGGGATGCGGAAGTAGCCGATGGCCTGGGTGTAGATCTCGCTCTCGAGGGTGCGCAACTGTCCCGCGCCCAGGATGATCACGACGCCGAAACTGGTGGAACAGAACAGGAAGATCAACGCGGCTGCACCGGCTGTGGCGGGTAGCAGCCTGGGGATCACCACGGTCAGCGTCGCGCGCAGTCGTCCGGCGCCCAGGGTGCGCGCAGCCTCCAGCAGCCGGGGGTCGAGGTTCCGCCACGCCGCACCCACCACGCGCACGACGACGGCGACGTTGATGAACACATGCGCCGCCAGCACCGCGCCGAGCCCGGACTGGATGTGCAGGAAGGAGAGCGGGCCGCTCAGCAACGATCGGAAGGCGACGCCGACCACCACCGTCGGCAACACGAACGGCACCGTCACCGCGACGGCGAGGAGGACCGATGCGCGCCCACCGACATGGGCGTACAGCCATGCGATCGGCGCGGCCGCGACAAGCGCGAGCACGGTCGACGCCGCCGCCTGCCCGACCGTCACGCCCAGGAGCGCCCACGCGTCGGTACGCGTGAGGAGGTCGCCGAGTCGTTCGCCCGACGCGGCGGCCAGATGCACGGCTCGGCGGACGAGCGCGAGGACCGGCCAGGCGAACAGGACGGCGATGAACAGCGCCGGGATCAGACGCAGCGCCACCCGGCCGGCGACCGTCGCCGTCCGCGCCGCGGGCCGCGCCGTCACCCGGGTCACCGGGCGATCACCTTCCGACAGCGGCACGCCACTGGTCGAGCCAGCTCTCGCGGTTCTCCGCGATCGTGGCCGGCGGCATCGATGACATCCACGCCGGCACCGCCGCTCGGGCCGGCCACCCCTCGGGCAGGGCGATGTCCCGCTGCACCGGGTACACATACATCGACTCCGGCAGCGCGGACTGCACTGCCGGGCTCAGCATGTAGTCGACGAGCTTGCGTGCCCCCGTCGAGTTGCGGGTGCCCTTGAGGACGCCGATGTACTCGACCTGCGGAAAGCAACTGTCGAGCAGGGCGCTGGTGCCGGGCGTCGCGGCGGGCGAGGACGCATAGGACAGCACGATCGGCTTGTCTCCCTTGCCCTCGCCGGCGCTGAACAACTGGTTGTAGGCGACCTCCCAGCCCGCGACGATGGTCGCGCCACCGCCGACGACCAACTTCCAGTAGTCCTGCCAGCCGTCGCCGAGGGCCCCGACCGTCGTCAGCAGGAAGGCCGTGCCCGGCGAGGAGGTGGCCGGATCGGTCAGCACGGTCTGCGATGCGTACTCCGGTTTCGTCAGGTCACGGAAGCTCGCCGGCGGCGTCAGCGATCGCGACTCGTACCAGGTGTTGTCGATGTTCAGGCACACGTCACCGCGGTCGACGGCGGTCAGCTGGTCGGCCGCACCGGGGACCGCGTACTCGGCGGCCCCGCCGGCGGCGAGCGGTGACTCATAGGATTCCAGGGCGCCCGCCTCGATCGGCCGGGAGGCGAAGGTGTTGTCGATGCCGTAGACGGCGTCTCCCTTGGGCGCGCCCGGGGTCAGGGACACGGTCGACGCCAGTTGCCCGGCATCACCGGAACGCACGATCTTCAGGGTGAGCCCGGTCTCCTGACGGAAGCCGTCGATGACCGACTCGGGCAGCTCGAAGGACTCATGGGTCAGCAGAGTGACCTCGCCGCCCGCCGTCGACTCGTCGGCACAGGCCACCGCAGTCGTGAACGCCAGCCCCACGCCGACGGTGAGTGCGATCGTCCGGGAGACGATCCCCGCCCACCCACGCCGACGACCGGTGCCGCCCACGGGTTGCAGCTCGTTCACGCCCTGCAGTTGGTTCACATCCGACTCCTTGCGACCGGCTGTCCCTGTCCTGTCCACTCCCACATCCAACCAGGTGCCACCGAAACGCACGATGCGCCGCCGACCATAACCACTTTGGTAACAATTGCATCAATAACCACATACGTCACAGTCGCAGCCGGCGGGACTACCTGGACACGGCAGATGCCGAGGGGCTTAGAATGACCCGCGACGTCCGGGGTGCGATGATCGAAGAACCCTGAAGACCCCGGGCGACCCACACGACCACGACCCACACGACCACGAGGCGCACGAGGCTCGCTCTTTCCGGCCGACGCAGCGCCACGACCGATAGGACTCACCAGTGCGTTTCACACGGCCGTCGAGGTTGCGTTCCACCGCCTCTAGCCCGCACCGGACCCGCCGCCACCGCCTTCTCCTCAGTGCATCGGCGCTCGTTGTCGCGGCCGGCCTCGCCCTTCCGGCCGTCGCCCAGGCCGCTCCCGCTCCCAAGGTCGATCAGCGCGTGCTGGACTCGCTCGGCGCGTTCGCACCGGCGATCATCGGCTCGGTCGCCACTCCCGGCCCCGACGGCAAGGTCAACGCCCAGCTCCTCCAGCAGGCCGAGAGCTTCGCCAACACGCCGGGGATGCCCGCCGAGGTCACCAAGATCTGGCGTTCGGTCGCCGACTTCCTCGGTGAACCCGGGCGCAAGGCGGCCGCCCGTGAACTGGCCGCCGAGACCAAGCCGGGAGATCCGGACATCCCGAAGGGCCCGAACGCTCCGAAGATCCAGGAATTCCTGTACCCGACCTTCGGTCTCGGCTGCATCCCCGGCGGCGGCTCCCTCGGACGCGCACTGGTCACCGCGGGCCCGCAGGAAGCACCGGCACCCGGACCCAAGCGCGGCGAGGGCGGCTACGTCTACACCGCACTCGGCACCGGACCCGCGATCGACAACAAGGCCCAGCCGCTCATCGCAAGCTGGCTCAACGTCGACACCGGACGCACCGGCACCACGACGCTCAAGCGGAACCCGAAGATCAACGTCAAGGACGGCCCCGGCACCTTCACCGGCATCGCCCGGACCGGTAAGGGCCGCGTCATCTCCGCGATCCACGGAAACGTGACCACCAAGACCAAGGGGCAGGTCGTGTCCTGCACGATCGTCCCGGTGATCGGCCTCGCCATCATCTGACGCACATCCACTTTCGTTCAGCGGCACCCCGGCTCACCGCCGGGGTGCCGTTGTTTTGCGCCCGCACCCCCAACGCACCGGTCGCCCGCCGGTGACGAAGCATGTGGCGCGCGTCTCAGGCGCTGAAAGCCGAAAACGCCAGGTCGCCGGGAATGTCGGTATCTCACCGATCGCGCGGATGTCACAGCTCGGACTCGCGACTTGCCCAGGTCGTCACACTCGTGGTCTCTTTTAACTTGAATCCCATCTGTCACACCCGCCACACGTGGCGGGGTGTTCGGCTGTTTGAAGGAGTGCCATGTCCATCACGTCTCGGTTCACACGTCCATTCGTCGGGCGACGCGGAATCCGGCGCTGCGGTGTGGGCCTCGTGGGCGTGGCGATGGCCGCTGCCGCGGTCACCACGACCGCGCCGGCCTCGGCCGCGCCCTCCCTCCCCCTGCTACCGCCGAACATGCTGAGCGCATACTCCATCCCGTTCGACGCCGAACTCGCCGGAGCAGTCCGTCTGCTGAAGTCGGCCGGCGTGGACCAGATGGCCGTGCAGGCTGCGCAGGCGGTCCTGGGCAGTACCGGCCAGTTGTCCGTCCAGGACATCTCCGGACGGGCGGGCGCACTGCCGTTCGACGCGTCGCAGCCGCGGCCGGCCTCGGCTCCCGACGCCGCTCCCCATCCGGTGGCCGCCACCGATCCGATCGCCCTGCTCAGGTCTCTGGGCATCCAGACCCTGACCCCGTCCGTCGCGCCGTTCTGCACCACCCCCACCGCGGACAACCCGCTGGGTCTGGTCACCGCCGGCGCCGGTGCCGTCGCCGGCCCCTGGCCGATGAAGACCGATCCGCTCACCCAGCTCAAGCCGCTGCTCGACATGCTCCCGGGGGTCTCGATCCCGGACAAGCTGAACCTGGTGGAGAACGGCGAGACCGCGTACGCGTTCGTGCCCGCCTCCCCGAAGGCCGGCAAGGGCGGCACCATGCAGGTCGCCTGGTTCAACACCAGCACCCTGCAGGGTGGCTTCGCCGACCTCGAGCCGGTCAGCAACCAGGCCACACTCGCCGCCCTGCCGCTGCTCTCGGGTGTGCGTCTCGCCCCGGTGAAGACCGGCAAGGGCACCATCCTCTCCGCCGTCTTCGGCACCGCGCAGAACGGCGCGCAGAACTGCTGGTTCCTCCCCGCAGTCGGCATCGTCAACGCATGAGACCCACTGTCAACGCGTGAGACCCCCACTCACCGACGACGCTCCCCCACCCACACACAGAACGAATAGACGACACATGAACACGCACGGCATCTCGTCAACCCTTCGGAGTGCTTCCATCGCCCGCACGGTCGCCCTCGCCGCAGCCCTCACCATGGGCCTGACCACCTTCGGCGTCGCCGCCGAGGCCGTCGCGGAACCGACCACGACCACACCGTCGACCAGCACCGCGACGCCCGACGCCGCCGACGAGGAAACGGGCGCCCCCGCCGACGACAACGCCGGGACGATCGACGTCCGCGGCCCCGGTCAGGCACCGGGTGCCGTCTACGCCAATCGTGATCTCGCCCGCGCCCGCATGGTGGCCGGCGCCGCCTCCGGCAACGACTTCACCTACTGGAGCACCGGCGCCGACGGCAAGGCCCACCTGTCCTCCGGCGTGCTGATGGTGCCCGCCGGGCGGGCACCCGCCGGCGGCTGGCCGGTGGTCGCGTGGGCCCACGGCTCGCGTGGCATCGCCGACAAGTGCGCCCCATCGGAGCGTCCGATCAAGGACGACACCACCGAACTGAGCCGGTGGCTCGGCCGTGGCTACGCGGTCGTCTCCACCGATTACGCGGGCGTCGGCACACCGGGGACCCCGCAGTACTACGACCTCGAGGCCACCGCCCGCAACATCGTCGACGCGGTCAGCGCCTCACGCGACGTCTCCGACAACCTGTCGCGCTCGTGGGCGGTCGTCGGGGAGGGGCAGGGTGCCGCGGCCGCGATCACGCTGGCTCGCATCGCACCGCAACTGCAGCAGCGCAACTCGCTGAACTTCAAGGGCGCGGCGGCGACGTCGATCCCGGCCGAATTCGGTGCGCTCCTGGCCAATCTCGGGCCGTCGTCGGCGAGCATCCCCTCCGGACTCGCCGCGGATGCGCTCTACACGCTGAGCGCCATCCGCAACGCGCGCCCGGGACTGGACGTCGATGTGCTGCTCACCGACACCGGCAAGAAGTGGATGGCCAAGGCGGCCAACGAATGCATCACCGAGTTCCGCAAGGACGTCGACGGTCTCGCGATGGGTTCCCTCTTCGCCAAGCCGGTGTCGGGGAACACGGAGCTGACCAACCTGCTCACCGAGGCCACCGCTCTGCCCAGCCGCGGCTTCGTCAAGCCGGTGATCATGACGCAATCGCTCCAGGACACCTCGGTCGTCGTACCGCTGTCGCTGAAGTACCTCAACGAGGCACGTGCCGATCGCCTGGTGCAGGCTCGCACCTACCTCACCCTCGACGGTGCGCAGTCGGCGAAGCTGTCCGACAACGACATCCGCGCCTTCATCGCCAAGATCCTGAGATGAGTCGATGATGGGTCGCCGTCTTCCGGACCGACGCCTGTTCGATCTGGCCTATGCGGCGACGACGGCGGCCGCCACGGTCACCGGCGCGCTGGGGCACCGGCGGGCGGCGGCCCTGACCAAACCGCTGCCGATGCTGCTGCTCGCCGGAAAGGTGGCCGCCGGGGCACGGGGGCGCGACGCCGTCGACACCGCCGGATTGGCGGGCGCGGTGGCGTTCTCGATGGCGGGCGACCGGCTGATGTTCCTCGAGGAGTTCGAGACCGAGCCGGTCGCCAAGGACCGCTATCTGCGCCTCGGGGCGTCGCTGTTCGCCGGCGCCCAGTTGAGCTACATCGCGACGATGTGGCGGGCAGGCGCCCGGCCGTCGGCGCGGCAGCTCCTCCCCCGGGTCGGCCTGCTCGGCGAATCGGCCGCCGTCCTGGCCCGTCATCGGCCGGCGCTGCTGCCGGTGCTGGGCACCTACGGCAACACGCTCGCGACGATGTCGGCGACGGCGAGCGCCATGTCCGGTCCGCAGCCGCGGCTACGGATCGGCGGTGTCACGTTCCTGCTGTCGGATCTGGTCATCATCAACCGCCGTCACCTGATCACCGATCCTCGTCTTCGGATGGCGGGTGAGGCCTGGGTGCTCGGCAGCTATTTCGCCGCGCAGTACCTGCTGATCGGCGGTCTTGCCGAATGCCTACGCCGACGCTGATCACCGGGGTCGGGCGGCTCAGGCCGTCGCCCGCCCGCTGCACGACGAGTACTGCGGATTGACCATCGGGTTGAAGGCCATCGCGCCGAGCTTCTGCTTGATCGTGAACGCGACGGGCCCGCGTCCGGGATGGATGTCCACCTGCCACTTGACGGTGAAGCCGCGACCGGGCACGAAGACCGTGCCGGTGCGTCCGGTGCGCAGATTGCGCCACGACACGGCGACGTAGTAGGTGTATTCGAGCGCAACGGGTTTCGCACGGTCGGTGCCGATGAGTGCGATCGCGGGTCCGGGCAGTCCGTCCGCTGGGAAGCGGATGTTGTTGAACACGTCGACCCGGATCTTCACCGTCCCCGCCGGCCACGGGTTCACGCTGTCGCAGACCAGCGTCGTGACGTAATTCGGTTCGGTGTGATCGGGGATGGCCTTCGCGCTCCCCGGCCCGGCGACGCCGATCAGCGCCGCCACCATGCCGACGACCACCGCACCGATGCCCGCACGTGCTCTCCATCGCCCCGAACTGCTCTCCCCGCTGATCATGGGGGAAGTCTAGAGCCGCGCGGTCACCGCGTCTGCCAGAATCGTTCCCATGCCGAAGATCCAGATCGCCCAGGAACCCGCGGCCGACGAACTGCTCTCGACCGATTCGTTCGCACTGCTCGTCGGGATGTTGCTGGATCAGCAGTTCCCGATGGAACGGGCCTTCGCAGGTCCGGCCAAGATCCGAGACCGCTTCGGGACGATGGACCCGGTCGAGATCGCCGACGCAGACCCCGAGGCCTTCGCGGATCTGTGCTCCACTCCCCCGGCCATCCACCGGTACGGCCGCTCGATGGCCGGACGTGTGCAGGCATTGGCGAAGGTCGTCGCCGAACAGTACGACGGTGACGCCGCCCGGATCTGGACCGAGGCGACCAGTGGCGCCGACCTCATGAAGAGGTTGCGTGAGCTGCCCGGATTCGGGGAGCAGAAGGCGAAGATCTTCGTCGCACTCGTCGCCAAACAGCTCGACGTGAAACCCTCCGGCTGGACCAAGGTCGCCGGCGACTACAGCAAGCAGGGGTACCGGTCGGTCGCCGACGTCGTCGACCCCGACTCGTTGCAGAAGGTCCGTGACTTCAAGAAGGCGGCCAAGGCCGCTGCGAAGGCCGCGAAGGAGTAGGGGCGTCGCTGTGGGTCACCTGACCGCGAATCACCCGACCTTGACCCCCGATCGCGATCCGGTGGCCTAGTGTCGGGAACCATGGAGTCTCTTCCCGAACGAAGCGCACCTCCCGGGACCGACCCGACTCGTCTGCTCCTCGAGATGCCGCTCCGGCTGGGATTCACGGTGACCGGAGTGGTCCTCGCCGCAGCCGAATCCGCGGTGACGATCGCACGGATCACCGCGGGCAGTGTTCAGCACGAGATCAGCCTGGCGATCGGCGCCGAGGACGAACTCAACGCGGCGCGTACCCCCCTCGCGCTCCTCAACCAGCTGTCCGAACTGCTGGGTCCGGAGCGGCCCTTCGGACGCATCCTGGCCTCGGGCGGCCCCCTGGAACGTCTGCTCAACCCCGGCGGGGTCATCGACCGGCTGACCGCACCCGGCGGTCTGCTGGAGAGACTCACCGCCAAGGGCGGGCTCCTCGACCAGATGGCCGACGAACGCGGCATCCTGATGCGCCTGACCGCCAAGGACGGGCCACTCGACCGCCTCACCCGCCCCGGCGGCGTGGTCGACCAGTTCACCGAGAACGAGGGCATACTCGAACGTCTCACCTCCGAGGGCGGCGTCGTCGACAAACTCACCGCACCCGACGGCATGCTGGAGAAGATGACCGCTCCGGGCGGCATCCTCGACCGCTTCGCCGCGGAGGCGGGCCTCCTCGACCAGCTCGTCGGCGAGGGCGGCGCGGTCGAACGCGCCATCGCGCCGGGCGGTCCGCTGGATCGGTTCACCGAGCTGACCGAGGTCATGGGTCAGCTGGCACCCAACCTGCTCGCCATGCAGGACACCGTGCACGAACTCGCCGAAACCGTGGACCTGCTGAATCAGACCGTGGCACCCCTCGGCGGTCTCGCCGAGCGTCTGCCCAAGCGACTCACCCGCGGCCCCAAGGGTTCCGGCGGCAGCAGCGACGCCTCCCCCGCGGACACCAACGGCCGCCCGAACGCCTGAGAGCCAGTCCCCACTGCTCGTTGAGTAGGCACGAGGCGTCGCGTCGAAACCCGCCACACCACGCAACCCCATGCCGGTTGAGCCGACACCGAGCAAAGCGAGGCGTCGCGTCGAAACCCGCCACACCACGCAACCCCATGCCGGTTGAGCCGACACCGAGCAAAGCGAGGCGTCGCGTCGAAACCCGCCACGCCAGGCTGTGTCAGAACGGTGGTGGGTTCTTCCGGTTCCATTCGTCTTGTTGTCGGCGGTGGGTGGCTGTGCGGGCCACGCGGCCGTCGCCGAGTAGCCGCCGGGCCGGGTGGTCGGGCGGCTGGGTTTTCAACGAGCTGAACAGGTACCGACCGGCGTATCAGATTGTTTGTCAATGACTTTCGGTAGTAGGCATTCTCGCGTGGTCGTTTCCTTTCCGCTCAATGGCCAGCGCCCGCGGGAAGGAAATCCCACCGCGGAAGGGAAACGGTTGAGCGGGAACCATACCGCCGCTCGACATAGGAGAGACGGTCGGTCGAGGACCCTAGCGACGAGGCGCGTCGAAACCAGCCCGAAGCAAATCCATGTACCGGTCGACGTCGGGCATGATCTCCGGGCTGGTGGTGACCGACACCGCGACGCGGTCGCCGATGCCGTGCACTCCGTGTGTGAGTCCCTGCACCGGCGACAGCGCGGGAAAGCCGGTGGTGAACAGGATCTCTCCGCCGTCGAGGTCGACGTCGGCGGCACCCCGATCCACCGAGGACACCACGGTGACACCGGTGACCGTCTCAGGCCGGGTGTCGAGGTCGAAGGCCCGGATGCCCCAGTGTGCGAGGATCGCCGGCGTTGCTTCTGATACCCGCCGCTGCGCGACTCGTGCCGGATCGGCATCGGCCGCACGGGCGGCGTCGATCTCATCGCGGATGAGTCGCGCACGTTCATGCGGTTCGTCGGCTTCGAGGTGCAGATCGATCCCCACATTGCGAAAATTGTTGCGCGTCTTCGATTTGTCGGATCGTCCGACGGTGAGCTCCACACCGAGACGTTCACAACCGTCGCCGAGATATCTCGGTAGCGCCTGGGAGATCGCGACCAGCACCGCCACCGTGACCGGAGACCCGGACGCGGTGAGACGCTCGCGGTCGAGCACGACGACCCGCAGGAGCCGCCGCGACCCGGGATTGCGGTTCAGCGTCGTCAGCGGATACCCCGGCTTCCCCGGATTCGCCTGTCCCCCAACCTGCGCGACCTGCATTCCGCGACGGATCGTCGAGACGAACTCAGCCGGAAACCGCAACGCGCCCAGCGCGAGCGTTCCGACGTCACGGATGAGCCCGGGGACGCCACCACCGCCGCCGACGCTCTCGAGGTACGGGGCGTCGAAGAGGTCCCGCGCGATCTGCGACGCCCGACGTCCGTCCCCGAGCGCGTGGGAGATCTGGAGTACCACGACGACTCCCGTGACCGGAGGGCCATCGCCGGCCGGCAGGTGGGCCACCGGACCGAACAGGTGCAGTCGCCAGGCCGCACGGGACGGCACCAGCTGGTCGGCAACGAGCGCGCCGACGATGTCCAGACACGACGACCAGGTCCGCGTCGTGGTGTCGACGCGGACCTGGTCGGGTGTGGGTTCGGCCGAGACCCAGTACGGCCGGTCGGCGCTGGCGGGAACGTCGTGGATCCGTAGGCACAGATCGTCTACGTGCCGCGCCCGCGCCAGCAGCCGCCGGGCGCACTCGTCGAGCGAAATCGCCGGTGTGGCAAAGCCATACAGCAGGAACTGGTCGTTGGCGATGCGCTCGGACATCCAGTACGACGCGGCGTCCGCCGCCGCCATCCGCTGCATGGGGCCAGCGTAGCCGCCTACTTCTGGCCGGCACTCCACGCGTAGGGCAGCTCGGTGCCGTTGAGGACGTGGTCACCGATGGCCTGCAGTTTGAAGATCAGCGGGTTGTGGACCGAGATCACCCGCGCGTTGCGCCAGTGGCGGTCGAGGCGCAGCCGCTCGGAGGTGATCGAGGCGCCACCGACCTCGAACAGCTGGGTGGTCGCGTCGAGCACCAGCGGGATGACGGTCGCCTGGGCGCGGGCGACGTCGAACTCGACCTCGTCGAGGAGCTTCTCGTCCTGCCAGGCGGTCTCGGCGAGACGGTCGAGCTGATCGGCGATGTCCAGGACGATGGTGCGCGCTGAGTAGGCGGCCGCCGTCAGCCGGCCGATGACCTGCTGCACCAGCGGGTCGTGGCGGGGCAGGTCGGCGGTCGAGTGGGTGAAGGTGCGCGTGCGCTCCCGAACCCACTCGCTCACGTCGTCGGTGGCACGCTGCGCGATACCGGCCAGCACCGACAGTTGCACGAGCTGGAGGTACGAGGTGGCGTAGGTGCGGCCCTCGACGCCGTAGCCCGGGCCGAGGATGCGATCGCCCGACACCTGCACGCCGCTGAACTCGGTGGTGCCGCTTGCGGTCAGACGCTGGCCGAAGCCGTCCCAGTCATCGTGCTGGGTGACGCCCTCGGCGTCGGCGTCGACGAGCACCGACACGCGCTCGCCGTCCTGGTCCGCGGCGACGAGGATGTGGTCGGAGTACAAGCTGCCGGTGCTGTAGTACTTGGTGCCGTCGAGGCGCCACGAGTCCCCGTCGGCTGTGAGTCGGGTCTGGTAGCGGTCGATGGCACCGACACCGGGCTCGGTGATGGCGTTGCCGACGAGCGTGCCCTCGGCGACCTTGCGCAGCCAGCGCTCCGCCTCGTGATCGGGCAGCGCGGCGAGCTGATCCTCGACGAACGACCAGTGCACGCGCAACGCCTGCGGGAGATTCGACTCTGCCGTGGCCAGGTCGATGAGCAGCCGGAACAGCTGGCGCACCGAGGCGCCGTACCCGCCGAGCTCGACCGGCACGCGCAGCGCGCCGAACTTGGCCTCACGCAGCCACGACACCTCGTCGTGTGCGAGTCGCCGATCGTCTTCACGAGCCACCGCGCCTTCTGCGATACGCGCGAAGATCGGGGCGAACACCTCGTCGAGCCGCTCGTCGGTTGTGCCGGCGGCCGACGTGCTTGCGGGCACGGTTGCGGTCATCAAACGTCCTTTCGATACAGACTTGTCGGCCGATAGTGTCGTCGGCTCCCGCCCCTTCGGCCACGATTGAAACCGCGGTGAACGCAACGTTCCCAAGCACTCGATGCCGCGGCAGACTGGGTACCGAACCCGCAGGTATGGCCGATGCCGGACCACGTTGAGACGCCTGTCACGCGTTTGTGCCATTGTGTGCGTATGCCAATCTCGATCGCTGATCTCGATCTGAACACCCCCGTCGTCGTCGGTGTCGGCCAGGCTTCCGAGCGTTTGACCGATCCCGGGTACGAGGCGCTGGGTGAAGCGGACCTCGCGGCGCGCGCCGTCACCGCCGCCTTCGACGACGCCGGCGCGTCCGACCTGGCCTCGTCGATCGACACCATCGCCGCGATCCGCTCGTTCGAGATCTCCAGTCCCCTGTCCTCCTCGCCGCTGGGCCGGCCGGACAACATGCCGCGCGCCGTCGCCAAGCGCGTCGGCGCCGACCCGCGTCGCGCCGTGCAGGCCGTCACCGGCGGGCAGACCCCGCAGACGATGCTCACCGAGCTCGCCGGCGTCATCGCGGCGGGCGACTCCGAGGCAGCCGTCATCTTCGGCGCCGAGGTCATGTCGACCGTGCGGCATCTGCAGTCGAAGCCGGACAATGAGCGTCCGAGCTTCGCCGAGGAGGTCGGCGGGCAGCTCGAGGACCGCGGATTCGGCGTGAAGGGCATCATCACCGTCGCCGAGGTGCGCCATGGTCTCGCGTCGGTGATCCCGCAGTACGCGCTGCTGGAGAATGCGCGCCGGCACAACACCGGTCTGGGCCGCGAGGAGTACGCCGCCGCGATGGGTGAGCTGTTCGCTCCGTTCACGAAGGTCGCCGCGGCGAATCCGCATTCAGCCGCCCCGACTGTTCGCGACGCCGCGGAGTTGGTGACCGTGACCCCCGAGAACCGAGTGGTGGCCGATCCGTTCACGCGCTACATCGTCGCCCGCGACCAAGTGAACCAGTCCGCCGCCGTCGTCGTCATGTCGATCCGGGCCGCACAGGCCGCCGGCATCGACCCGTCGAAGTGGGTGTTCCTGCACGGTCACGCCGAGACCGTCGAGCGCACCTCGCTGAACCGTCCCGACCTCGGTGCCGCGCCGGCCGCACCGGCCGCGGTCCGGCACGCACTCGAGGTCGCCGAGGTGGGTCTCCACGACATCGACGTCATCGACATCTACAGCTGCTTCCCGATCGCGGTCTTCAACATCCTCGACGGCCTCGGCCTCGCCACCGACGACCCGCGTGGCCTCACCGTCACCGGCGGCCTGCCGTTCTTCGGCGGCCCGGGCAACAACTACTCGCTGCACGCGATCGCCGAGGTCGTGACGCGCGTGCGGCAGTCCCCCGGCGACTTCGGTCTCGTCGTCGCCAACGGCGGCGTGCTGAGCAAGCATGCGGCCGGTATCTACTCTACGACGCCGGCGCCCTGGCGTGCCGACAACAGCGCACAGATCCAGGCTCGGCTCGACGCGGTGCCCAGCGTTCCCACCATCGGCGACGCCGACGGGCCGGCGATCCTCGAGACCTACACCGTCATCCCGAGCAAGAGCGGCAAGCGGACGGGCGTCGTGATCGGTCGCCTGATCGACCACGCAGCGCCGGACGGACTCGGTGCACGCTTCGTGGCCAATCTCGACTCCGACGACGACGAGTTCTTCGATCACCTGTTGACATCTGACGATCCCGCGGGCACGAAGATCGTGGTGCGCTCCTTCGACAAGGGCAACCGGGTCAAGCTGACCGAGGCGGCGATGAACGCCAAGTACCCCGCGGTCGCGCCGGCCTTCCGGGACAGCTACGAACACATCGAGATCCGTCGTGACGGACACCTGCTCGAGGTGACCATCAATCGTCCCGACGCCCGCAACGCGCTGAACCCGGCGGCGAACGCCGAACTGGACTCGGTCTTCGACGCCTACTTCGCCGACGACGACCTGTGGGTCGCGATCCTGACGGGCAAGGGCGACAAGGCGTTCTCGGCGGGCAACGACCTCGCCGCGACAACGAGCCCGGCCGCACTGTCGGTGCCCAAGAACGGATTCGCCGGTCTCACCGCGCGCGCGAGCCTGCCCAAGCCGGTCATCGCCGCCGTCAACGGGTTCGCGCTGGGCGGCGGTTGCGAGATCGCGATGGCCTGCCACATCATCGTCGCCGACGAGGAGGCCTCCTTCGGGCTGCCCGAGGTGAAGGTCGGATTGGCCGCCGCCGCAGGCGGTCTGGTGCGTCTTCCGCGGATGATCCCGCCCGCGCTCGCCCGCGACATGATCCTGACCGGTCGCCGGATCTCCGCCACCGAGGCCGCCGCGGCCGGCCTGGTGAGCCGGATCGCCCCGGCCGGAAAGGTTCTCGAGACCGCCCGCGGGGTGGCCGAGGAGATCCTCGCCGCCTCCCCCACCTCCGTCCGCGCGTCGATCGCGACGATGGAGCAGTCCGACGCGATCACCGACACCGTCGAGGCGGTCCGCGCGAGCACCAACGTGCTCGACTCGCTGATCGTCAGCGGCGACACCCTCGAGGGCATCATGGCGTTCGTGATGAAGCGGACCCCGGAGTGGAAGGGTCGCTGACAGAGCACAATCGCACCCTGAGGTGTGAGGGAGCTACCGGTGAACCAGCGCAGAATGATGTCGCATGCGACGTCATTCCGGGCGCCGCGCACTGGGTTCAACGGTGAAGCCGCGGCTGACACCCCGCCGACGCGCCCGTGCGCAGTTCGAGCAGGCGCGGAGTCGTCGCCGGAAAGCGCTCCGCCGCAGATCGTCGTACTGAACACTGGATGACGGTCGCGCACTCCGGGCACGACCCACGTCGTGGGCGAGAGTGAGGCGAGAGCATGGCACGTCGGGGCACGAACCGCTCCAGGACCACCGCGCGCCCGCCCGAGGCACCGTCCTATCGCACCGACCCACCGGCCTGGACGCTCCCCGCGGGACGATAGTGCTGATCACCATCGCCGGCCTGGTGGTCGCGGTCGGGGGCATCAAGGCGGTCTCGTCGTTCGCCGCGCCGACGTTCCTGGCGCTGATGCTGACCGTCGCCGTTCAACCGGTGCCGAGATGGTTGCGCACCAAGGGCTTTCCCGGCTGGGCAGCGTTCCTGACGACCGTCGTGCTCGTCTACGGCATCCTGATCGGGCTGTTCGCGACGCTGGTGTTCTCAGTGGCCCGGCTCGCGACGATACTGCCCGGCTACGACGAGGAGTTCAACGAGATCATCACGAGCTTCCAGGACTTCCTGACGAGCCACGGCGTGAGCCAGGACAAGGTCCAGGACATGATCTCGCACGTAGACACCGGCAAGGTCGTCAACGTGGTCACCGACGTGCTGGCCGGCACTCTCAGCGTCGCGTCGGCCCTCGTCCTCGTACTCGCCCTGTTGCTGTTCATGGCGGCCGACTCGGTGGGATTCGACGACCGGATGACACACCTGCGCGACATGCGGCCCGACATCGCCTCCGCATTCGGCGCCTTCGCGCAGGGCACCCGGAGTTACCTGTGGGTGTCGACGGTCTTCGGACTGATCGTCGCCGTGTTCGACAGCATCGCACTGGCATTGCTGTCGGTCCCGCTGCCGATTCTGTGGGGTCTGCTCTCGTTCATCACCAACTACATCCCGAACGTCGGTTTCGTCATCGGACTCGTCCCGCCGGCGCTCCTCGCCCTGCTCGACGGCGGGGTCGTGAAGATGCTCATCGTGATCGCGGTCTACAGCGTCATCAACGTGATCATCCAGTCGGTCATCCAACCGAAGTTCGTCGGAGATGCCGTCGGACTGTCGACGACCCTGACGTTCCTGTCGCTGATCTTCTGGGCCTGGGCGATCGGGCCACTGGGCGCGATCCTCGCGGTCCCGCTCACCCTGTTGGCGAAGGCACTGCTCATCGACATCGATCCGGCGACCCGCTGGGCCGATGTCCTGCTGTCGTCGTCGAAGCCGGAACCGCTCCCGGACGACCCCCCGGACGTCACACTGGAAAGCGAATCGTGAGCCGGGCTACGCTCCGGAGCGAACATTCGGTAGATTGCCATTCGACCCCAATCTGACCACAACCGTTTACAGATAGGTTGCGCACCTCTCATGGACATGAACTGGTCTCCGGCCGACGCCGCGTTCCGCGACGAGGTACGGGCGTTCCTCGACGAGAAGCTGACCCCCGACCTGCGGGCGGCGGGCACGCTGCGCACGTCGGTCTACTCCGACCACGAGGCCTCGATGACGTGGCAGGCCATCCTGCACGAGCGCGGTTGGGCCGCGCCGGCGTGGCCGGTGGAGTACGGCGGCTGCGACTGGTCGCAGTCGCAGCACTACATCTTCAGCCGCGAGTCGATCCTGGCCGGCGCACCGTCGCTGTCGCCGATGGGCATCCGCATGGTCTCCCACGCGATCATGGCCTTCGGTACCGAAGAGCAGAAGAACTTCTTCCTGCCCGGCATCCTCGACGGCAGCGTCTTCTTCTGCCAGGGCTACTCCGAGCCCGAGTCCGGTTCCGACCTCGCGTCGCTGTCGATGGCCGCGGTCGACGACGGCGACGACCTCGTCGTCACCGGCTCCAAGATCTGGACCACCCACGCCTCGGAGGCCAACTGGATCTTCTGCCTGGTCCGCACCTCGCGCCAGGAGCGCAAGCAGCAGGGCATCACCTTCCTGCTCATCGACATGAACTCGCCCGGCATCGAGGTCCAGAACCTCGTCTTCGCCTCGGGCGAGCAGGTCCAGGCGCAGGTGTTCTTCGACGGCGTGCGCGTCCCCAAGAAGAACGTCCTCGGCAAGATCGACGACGGCTGGACCGTCGCCAAGTACCTCCTCGTCTTCGAGCGTGGCGGCGGCGCGGCTGCCCCTGCGCTGCAGGTCATGGCCGAGCAGCTCGGTCGTGACGCAGCAACGGTGACCGCACCCGACGGGGGCCCGCTGTCGGAGAATCCGGCGTTCGCGGCCAAGCTCACCGACCTCCAGATCCGCGCGAAGATCCTCGAGGTCCTCGAGTATCGTGCGCTCGCCGCGATGACGTCGGGCAAGGACCCCGGCTCGATCGCGTCGATGCTGAAGATCCTGGGAACCGAACTGAGCCAGGAGATCACCACCCTGGCGCTCGAGGCCGCGGGTCCGCACGGCCGCGTCTTCCAACCGCATGCGACCCGCCCCGGTGGTCCGATCTTCCAGTACACGCCGCCCACCGACGGCTACGTCAGCGGTGAGCCCTGGCAGGCCGTCGCTCCGCTGCACTACTTCAACGACCGCGCCGGCTCGATCTACGCGGGTAGTAACGAAATTCAACGAAACATCCTCGCCAAAGCGGCTCTGGGTCTCTGACGGGTCACAGGAGAAAACTGATGGACTTCACACTCACCCCCGAACAGCAGCTGCTGTCCGACGGACTCAACAAGTTCCTCGACGCACGCTACGACCTGCAGGTCAGCCGCGACGCCGCGAAGGTCGGCGAGGGCTGGCAGCCCAAGATCTGGAAGGCCTTCGTCGAGGACCTCGGCGTCGTCGGCGCCTGCCTGCCCGAGGAGATCGGCGGATTCGGCGGCGGCGCCGAGGAATTGATGGTCGTCACCGAGGCACTCGGACACGCCTTGGTCGTCGAGCCGTTCGTCGACTCGGTGGTTCTCGGTGCCGGACTGCTGCACTCCACCGGTAACCCGGTCGCGCTCGAAGCCGCCGGTCGTATCGCCGCGGGCGAGGCCCTCAGCGCGCTCGCCGCACTGGAGGACGGTTCGGGCGGCGTGCTGTCGCGCATCGAGACGAGCGCCGACCGCGACGGCGAGGGATGGGTGCTCAACGGCAGCAAGGCCGTGGTCACCACTGCACCCATCGCCGACTACCTCATCGTCAGTGCCCGGACCTCGGGCGAGCCGCACGACCCCGCAGGTGTGTCGCTGTTCCTCATCGACCTCGCCGACGGCGCGCCGCAGGGACTCGAACTCCAGCGGCTGCGCACCATCGACGACCGGCAGGCCGCCGACATCACGTTCACCGACGTCCGACTCCCCGGAGACGCACTCATCGCCGGCGACGGTGCCATCGACCTGCTCGAGAAGGCCTGGGACACCGCCACCGCAGCCGTGGTCTCCGAGGCCGTCGGACTGATGCGGAAGGTCTTCACCGACACCGTCGAATACGCCAAGCAGCGCGAGCAGTTCGGCGTCCCGATCGGCAGCTTCCAGGTGCTGCAGCACCGCATGGTGGACATGCATCTGCAGCTCGAGCAGTCGGTGGCCGCCCAGTACTTCGCGATCCTGTCGCTCGACGCCGAACCCGCCGAGCGCGCCGCCGCGGTCTCCGCCGCCAAGGCGACGATCAGCCGCGCCGCACGCTTCATCGGGCAGAACTCGGTGCAGCTGCACGGAGGCATGGGCATGACCGAGGAACTGGCCATCGGTCACTTCTTCAAGCGTCTCACCGCCATCGAGTACGAATTCGGTACCGCCGACGCCCATCTGGCGCGTTTCGCCAAGGCGACCGCGGAGACCAGCGTCTGACGCGTCCGCAAACCCACCACAGATCGGCAAAGCCACCACCTTGAAGGTGGTGGCTTTGCCCAAAAGTGGTGGCTTTGTGGGTTATTCGGTCCACACGGGCGTCCGCTTCTGCAGAAACGCCGACATCCCTTCCTGCGCATCGCACGTCATCGCATTGGTCGCCATCGTCTCCGACATCTCCTTGTAGGCCGAGGCCTCGTCGAGTTCGATCTGCCGGTAGAAGGCCTGTTTACCGATCGACACCGTTCGTGCGCTCGATCCGGCGATGTTCAGTGCCAGCTCCCGGACCGTGGCGGCGAGATCGGCATCGTCGACGACGCCGCTGAGGAGCCCCCAGTCGGCGGCCGTCTCGGCGTCGATCGCCTCGCCGGTCAGCAGCATGTGCATTGCCCGCTTGCGACCGATGGCGCGGGTCAGCGCGACCATCGGCGTCGAGCAGAACAGCCCGATCCGTACGCCGGGCGTCGAGAACGTCGCGCTGCGTCCGGCGACCGCGAGATCACAGGTCGCAACCAGCTGGCACCCCGCGGCGAAGGCCATTCCGGCGACCTCCGCGATCACCGGTTGGCGCACCTCGTGCACGGTCCGCATCAGCTCGGCGCAGGTGTCGAAGACGGCGCGTTCGTCGTCGAGCGTGCGGTCGACGAGTTCACCGAGGTCGTGACCGGCCGAGAACGCCGGGCCTTCCGCTCGGATCACGATGACCCGAACCTCGGAGTTCTCGTCGAAGCGGCGGAGTCCCGCGGTCACGGCCTTCATCGTGGTCGTGGACAACGGGTTCCGACGCCGCGCGGCGCACAGGGTTATCACACCCAGCGGCCCGTCCACCTCGACCGTCACCCGGTCTGTCGTCTCGCTCATCCGCGGACCCCTCTCCCAGAGAACCTCGATCGGCCGGAACTGCGCACCGGATGCCGCCGGCACTGCGACCTGAGTCACAACCTACCGTCCGGGAATAGCCGGCCGCCGGGGCGGTTGACTCCAACTGTGACCAGTACCGCGCTCTTCGAACCGATCACGCTCCGCGACGTGGAGATCCCCAACCGGATCTGGCTCGCGCCGATGTGTCAATACAGCTGTTTCGCCGGCGACGGTGTACCCACCGATTGGCATCTCGCCCACCTCGGCGCCCGTGCCGCCGGCGGTTTCGGTCTGACCTCACCGAGGCCGTCGCCGTCGTCCCACGGCCGTCCTCTTCGGACGCGTCGCCTGCGCGAACCGTCGTGGCCGCAGCGCGCCGCAAACGAACTGGGTCTCCCCCGCGACGAGGCGCCGTATCCGCCGCAGTATCTGCGCGGCGCCTGGCGCTAGTCTCCTCCGGCTCTGATCAGGGCGAGGCATGCCGCTGTCGCGGGTTCGATGATCTCCGACAGCGGCGCGCCCGATTCCACGGCGTCGGCGGTCAGCTCGCGCACCCCGCCCCACAGGAACACCGCCCGCTCCCGGCTGATCGGCGACACGCCCGCGGCGACCATCTCCGGGGTGGATGTCAGGCTGACGAACAACCTGATCCAGTCCTCCATCGCCTCGTCCTTCACCGACTTCGCCTCCCGGCCCAGGGCCGGCAATTCGCGAATCCAGCTGAGCGTGAGGCCGGGGTACCCTTCCCCGGTGCGGACATAGGCTGAAACCGCCTGCCGCACCTGCACTTCCGGGGTCGCTGCGCGATCTATCGCAGCCGCGATCTCGGAGATCATGAACGTGTTGGTGGTCCGCAGCAGCGTGAAAAAGCAGTCCTGCTTGTCGGTGAACTCCTGATAGAAGGAGCGCCGCGAGGTCTGCGCCACACGGACGACATCGGCGACGGTGGTCTCGCGGTATCCCGACCCGGCCACACAGTCGAGCATCGCCGCCAGGAGCCGTTCCCGCGTCGACGACGCGCCTTCCGGCCACAGATGCGAGTTCACGCAGCGAGCATAAGCCTCTTGCCCTGCCTGATACCCCCGCGTACCGTCACTGGTACGCCGACGTACCACCCTCCTCCGGAAGCCTCGACTCCCGATGAGCACACCTGTCATGAGTGGCAACGCGATCCTGCCGCCCGCCACCCGCCTACCGACGGCTGTGCAGGGCGTCGCCGCGGTCACCTCCCGGAGACACTTCTTCGGTCTCCTCCACCGACGGCACGGTTCGGCCTTCACGGTGAAACTGCCCGTCTTCGGCCCGGCGGTCGTCATCTCCGACGCCGCGCTCGCGCGCGCGAACTGTTCACCGCAGGCGACAAGGTCATCAACGTCCAGCCCAACCTGGGTCGCATCCTGGGCACCGGGTCGATCTTCTCCCTCGAGGGCAGGCAGCATCGCGCCCGCCGCAAACTGCTGACCCCGCCGCTGCACAGCAAGCGGATGAAGACCTACGAGCAGATCGTCGAGGAAGAGGTCCGGACCGAGGCGGCGACCTGGCCGAACGGGACCGAGTTCGCCTCGATGGAGCCGATGATGCGGATCACGCTGAACGTGATCCTGCGGGCGGTGTGCGGCGCTCAGGGCAAGGACCTCGAGAATCTACGCAGGATGATCCCGCCGATGGTCGTCACCGGTTCGCGCGCGGCCACCTTCCCGAATCTCCCCCACGCCCTGCGGGCACTCGATCCCAACCACCGCTACCGCCGCATGCATGCGGAGTACAAGACCTACATCGGCGACCTGATCACCAAGTCGCGCAACGACTCACGCCTGGAAGAGCGTGACGACATCCTCGCCCTGATGCTGCGCAGCACCTATGAGGACGGCACGGGCATGGACGACGAGGAGATCGGCGACGAGCTGCTCACCATGCTGGCCGCGGGTCACGAGACCACGGGCACGACTCTCGCGTGGGCTTTCGAACGCCTCCGTCGCCACCCCGACGCCCTGGCCGAACTCGTCACCGAGGTCGACGCCGGCGGCACCGAGTACCGGCACGCGACCATTCTCGAGACCCAGCGCAGCCGTCCCGTCATCGACTTCGCCGCCCGGCACGTGGTCGCCGACCACCTCGAACTCGGCCGCTGGCGCATCCCGCGTGGATACAACGTGATGGTCTCCATCGCCCTGCTCCACGCCGACAGCCGTGAGTTCGGCAATCCGGAACGGTTCGATCCGACCCGCTTCCTGGGCACCGCGCCGCCAGCGGCCTGGTTGCCCTTCGGCGGCGGGACCCGGCGCTGCATCGGCGCCGCTTTCGCGACAATGGAGATGGACGTGGTGCTCCGGACCGTGCTGAGCGACTTCGAGCTGCTCCCGACCGACGACCGCGCGGAGCGCTGGTTCTCGCGGGGCGTCGCCTACGCCCCTGCAGGCGGTGGACGCATCGCCGTGAGACGGCGTCCCTAGTCGCGCAAACACCCCGCGAGCAAGTGGTCCGCACCACATTTTGTGTGTGACCTTCGTCATCGAACGCGTCCGAACACCGGGCTCCGCGCCCCTCCGCGGAATGCCGCGGTGCGCTGGGCTTTTACCCCAAAGCTAACACCGTTATCCGTGCGTTACCAAAATCCCGCAGGTCACGAGGATGACGTGACCTTAACGTTACCAAGCCGTATGGTCGGCCCCGGTCCGAAATCAACCACCTTGCCAACCCCGGGTGGTGATAGGAGGAACGAAGACCATGCGAATGACCAAGACGCATATGACCAAGCTCGTCGCCCGTGCCGCTGTCGTCGGCGCACTCACCGCAGCACCGTTCGGCATGCTGGCGTCCACCGCCTCGGCCGACTCCGGCAACTGGGACGCTGTCGCCCAGTGCGAGAGCGGTGGCGACTGGTCCATCAACACCGGCAACGGCTACTACGGCGGCCTGCAGTTCTCGATGAGCACCTGGCAGGCCAACGGTGGCACCGGTAACCCGGCAGACGCCTCGCGTGAGGAGCAGATCCGCGTTGCGGAGAACGTCCTCGCCACCCAGGGCCCCGGCGCGTGGCCGACCTGCGGCGCGAACCTCTGATAGCAGTACCGGCGCCTCAGGTGCCGTGACTGCATCACCGAAACCATGAGGCCGGTGAGTCCACCTCGGACTCACCGGCCTCATGCGTTTCCCCGACCGCGCTCAGTCCGATTTCTCGTCGTCACCCGGTTCCGCGTCGAGCGCCTCGTCGAGAGCACTGACCGCGATGCCATACGGCAGGAAGCGCACCTTGCGACGCGGGTCGGTGTTGTTCTTGTTGGCACGTAGCGCATCGAGTTCGGTGGCATAGACCTGCTCGACGCGGGCCCCGCCGTCCTCGTCGACGACGAACACGGCCCACACACCCGATCCGGTCTCACCGGCTGTCTCCGGACGCGGCTGCGTCCGGGTGCGGCCTCGGGCCGCCTCGTCGAAGAACATCGAGAACGCTCCGGGACCGGCCTGACCCTCGAAGAGCTTCCCGAAGACGTCGCGCAGGCCCTCTCCCGCCTCACGCGCGAACCGGTCGAAGTCCTCCGGGCCGAAGTTGAACGGTCCGCCGCCGAATCCGCTGTTGTCGCTCATGGTGTTCCCTATCTGTGGTTCGGCTTTGCCCGGCCGACCGCGGGGCCGACCTCGCCCACCAGTGTCCTCAGGATCGTTCGTCTCCGCCACCTGCGGTGTCGGCCTCCGCCAGGCGTCGATGCAGACGTTCGCGGACATCGTCGGCCGAGTAGGCGTTGCGCTGCCGCTGGTCCCGCGCGATCAGCACCCCGCCGGTCGTCACGCCGACGGCACCGGCGAGGCCGAGCCACTTCCACAGATTCCTCATGGGGGCAGGATAAGTCGCATCGGAACGATCGTCACCGCCACCGATGGCTGCGAGGGCCGACGAGGCTCTACCCTGCTGAGGTGCCCACCAGGAGAAAACCGCGCCGCGCCGACCTCGCCGGCGAGTCCGGCGGCGTCTCGCTGACCACAGCGCTCGAGGCCACCCGCACCGGCGACGTCTGGCTGTTCCGCGGCGATTCAGGCCCCGACCGCGCCATCCGCACCCTCACCAACGCGCCGGTGAACCATGTCGCGATGGCTGTCTGCATCGACGATCTGCCGCCGCTCCTCTGGCACGCCGAACTCGGCGACAAACTCACCGACGTCTGGACCGGGTCGAACCACCGCGGCGTCCAGCTGCACGATGCGCGCGAGGCCGTCGAACAGTGGATGGTGCGGTACGAGCAGGCGTGCTGGATTCGTCAGCTCAGTCCCGAGGTCACCAGGGAGCAGGAAGACCATCTGCTCAAGGTGATCGCGCGACTCGACGGCACCCCGTTCCCGACCACCGCACGTCTCGCCGGACGATGGTTCCGTGGTCGTATCCCCAATTCCGTCGACCTGGTGCGCGGCATCCCCTACCTCGATCGCAAGGTCCGGGAACGTCGTGACCAACGGCAGCACGAGGTCTCGGCGCCGGAGCCGGTGAGCCTCGAAGCCGCGTATTGCGCCGAGGTCGTCGCGATCACCTACCGCGACATGGGCATTCTCGACACCACCAAGGGCTCCAACTGGTTCGACCCGGGCCGGTTCTGGAGCGGCGACCGTCTCCCCCTCCACGCACCGCACACCCTCGGACCGGAGATCGCGGTCCATCTCTCGTAGGGAACACAATGCCCGAGATGATCGCACCGAAGGTACTCAGCTTCGCCTCGATCCTCGACGACACGACGCGGTCGCAGGCGCACGGGATCTCGACACTGCCGTTCATCCATCCGCACGTCGCGCTCATGCCCGACGCCCACGCGGGCAAGGGATCCGCGGTCGGCACGGTCATCCCGACCATCGACGCCGTGATCCCGGCCGCGGTCGGCGTCGACATCGGCTGCGGGATGATCGGCGTGCAGACCTCCATCGGCAAGGACGACATCGCCGGCTTCGACCTCGCCGACCTGCGGCGTCGCGTCGAGTCGACGATCCCGCTGTCACCGGGCAACTACAACAAGGCCGTCCTCTACCCGCACACCGCGTCCCGGATCGCCGAGCTGGATAAGGCCGCAGCGGAGAAGAACGTCGACCTGTCCCACTCCCCGAAGTGGCGCGAACAGCTGGGTTCACTCGGCGGCGGCAACCACTTCATCGAGTTGTGCGAGCAGATCGAGGGCGATGGCACGGGAAGTATCTGGTTGTTCCTGCACTCGGGCAGCCGTGGCGTCGGCAACAAGATCGCGCAGAAGCACATCAAGATCGCCCAGGAGCAGTGCAGGCGTCGGCACATCCCGCTCGCCCACCCCGACCTTGCTCATCTCGCCGCCGGAACACCGGAGTTCGGAGACTACATCCGGGAGTTGCGGTGGGCACAGCGGTTCGCCTTCGAGAACCGGGCCGAGATGATGGACCGGTTCCTCAGGTGTTCGGCGAATGGTTGGGAGACAACTCGTTTCGTCCGGCCGACGTGATGGAGGTGCGTCGGATCAACTGTCACCACAACTACACCGAGAAAGTGGAGATCGCGGACCGGGCGGTGTGGCTCACCCGTAAGGGGGCCATCGACGCGAGCACCGGGACCCACGGTCTCATCCCGGGATCGATGGGCACCAAGTCGTATGTGGTGCGCGGGCTCGGGAACGAGTCGGGATTGTTCTCCGCACCTCACGGTGCGGGCCGGCGGTTCTCGCGGAGCAAGGCCAAGAAGCTGTTCACCCTCGACGATCTCGCAGCGGCGATGACCGGGATCGAGTACCGGCACGGCGCGGAGTGGATCGACGAGATCCCGGACGCCTACAAGCCGATCGACCAGATCATGGACGACGCCCGGGACCTGGTCGAGGTCGAGGCCGTGCTGACCCAGCTGCTCAACGTGAAAGGTGTGTGATCCGCTCCTTCGTGTGGGTCGCGGTCAGATCGTCATGGCCTCGCGCACGGTGGCCTCGGCAGCCGTACCGCCCTCGCCCGACGAGGTGACCCGGCCGCTCTCGAGGACGTAATACTGTTGCGCCGCTTCGAGAGCGAATCCGATGTGCTGCTCGACGAGCAGCACGCCGAGCCCGCCTCGCCGGGTGAGGGTGGTGATGGTCTGTTCGATCTCGGCGACCACCGAGGGCTGGATGCCCTCGGTGGGTTCGTCGAGGATGAGCATGCGCGGTTCGGTGATGAGGGCCCGGGCGATCGCGAGTTGCTGACGCTGGCCACCCGACAGCAGACCTGCACGTCGACCGAGCAGTTCTTTCAGTGCCGGGAACATGTCGAGCATCTCGGCGATGAGTTCCTTGCCACGTTTGCGGCCGTCGGCCACCACCTGCAGGTTCTCCGCGGTGGTCAGGTGACCGAAGCTCTGCTGTCCCTGCGGGACATAGGCGATGCCGTGCTTCACCCGCGAGCTCGGACGAGCCTTGGTGATGTCGACATCGTCGAAGGTGATGGAGCCCCGGGTGGTCTTGACGAGGCCGACGGCGGCACGCAGCAGCGTGGTCTTGCCGGCGCCGTTGTGGCCCATCACCGCGACGACACCGTCGGTGGGCACCTCGATGTCGACCCCGTGGAGGACCTCAGTCCGGCCATATCCGGCATGCACTCCGGAGAGTTTCAGCATCTCCCCTCAGCCCTTCTTCTCGGTCGACGCGGTGGGTCCGTCCGCTGATTCGGCGGCGATCTCCTCGAGTTCCTCACCGCCGGCGGCGGTTCCGAGGTAGACCTCCTGGACCTTCGGATTGGCCTGCACCTCGGCGACACTGCCCTCGGCCAGCACCTGGCCACGGGCGAGCACCGTCACCGACGTCGCGAACGCCCGCATGAAGTCCATGTCGTGTTCGACGACCACGACTGTCCGCTCACCACCGATGCGGCGCAACAGGTTTCCGGTCTCCTCGCGCTCCTCGTGGCTCATCCCGGCGACCGGTTCGTCGAGCAGCAGCACCGAGGCGTTCTGCACCAGCAGCATGCCGATCTCCAGCCACTGTTTCTGCCCGTGCGCGAGCACACCGGCGGGGGTGTCGCGCAGGTCCTGCAGGCCGATGGTCTCCAGGACTTCGGCTATCCCCTCGGGGATCTCCGCGGGCCGGCGGCGCAGCATGGTCCACACCGACCGTCCCGCCCCGGCGGCGATGTCGAGATTCTGCAGCACGCTCAGTTCCTCGAACACGCTGGCGGTCTGGAAGGTCCGGCCGACGCCGAGGCGCGCGATCTGGTGCACCTTCCTGCCGACGAGTTCCACACCCGACTTCTGGATCGAGCCGGTGGGTTTGACGAGGCCGGTGATCGCGTCGATGATGGTCGTCTTGCCCGCGCCGTTGGGACCGATCAGGAAGCGCAGATCTCCTTGCAGCAGTGTCAGATCCACATTGGATACGGCCTTGAAACCGTCGAACTCGACGCTGAGGCCGCGCACCTGAAGGTAGTCGCTCTCCATTCCGGCGTTGCCGCCGGCGACCGGTTCCATCGTGCTCGTCTCGGTGCCGCTCATGAGGAGGCTCCTACCTTGCTGGTGGTGTGCTCGTCGATGTCACCGGTGGGCGACGGATCGGCCGGTCGCTGACGACGCCACCGGAACACCGCGCCGAGTCCGGCGAGTCCGGCCGGGAAGAAGCCGACGACGACGATGAACAGAACGCCCTGGGCGTAGGTCCATCCGGACGGGAAGTTCTCCGACAGGCTGGTCTGCGCCCAGGCGACCGCGATCGCGCCCAGGACCGGACCGAGCAGTGTGGTGCGCCCACCGATCGCGACGCCGATGAGAAAGGCGATCGACGGGACGATCCCGACGTCGGCGGGCGAGATGATGCCGACGATCGGCACGAACAGGGCGCCGGCGATGCTCGCGAACAGTGCCGCGATCGCGTAGGCGACGACCTTGACGTTCGCCGGGTCGTAGCCCAGGAAGCGAACGCGCTCTTCCTGGTCACGCACCGCGACGAGCAGCTCGCCGTAGCGGCTGTACATCAGCTGCCGGGTGAGTGCGACGACCACGAGCAGGGTGCCCGCCGCGATGAAGAACAGCAACTGCCGGTTGACCGGGTCGTTGAGTGCGAGACCGAAGAAGCTGCGGAAACGGTTGAGCCCGTTGCTGCCACCGGTGCTCTGCTGTCCGATGAGCAGGATCGCGAAAGCCGCGGCCAGCGCCTGCGACAGGATCGCGAAGTAGGCGCCCTTCACCTTCCGCTTGAACACACCCAGGCCGAGCAGGACGGCGATCACGGTGGGCACGAACAGGATGCCGAGGATCGTCACCACCGGCGACGCGAACGGCTTCCAGTATCCGGGCAGTTCCCGGATGCCGGCGATCTGCATGAAGTCCGGGACGTCGTCGCCGCGGAGTTCCGCGTCGGCGATCTTCAGATGCATCGCCATGATGTAGGCGCCGAGTCCGAAGTACACACCCTGACCGAGGGTCAGCATGCCGCCGCGACCCCAGGCCAGACCGATACCGACGGCCACGATGCCGAAGCACAGGAACTTGCCGAGCAGGTTGAGCCGGAAATCGGAGAGCACCGCCGGCGCGACTCCGAACAGGAGCACCGCCGCGACGGCGAATCCGGCGTAGGTCTTCCAGTGACCGCTGAAATAGTCCTTCACACGAGACTCCTCGACTGGACCGTGAACAGGCCCTGGGGGCGGATCTGCAGGAAGATCACGATGATCACGAACACGGCGACCTTGGCCACCGATGCGGTCGTGTTGTATTCGATGAACGAGTTCAGGATGCCCAGGGCGATGGCCGCGATGACCGCGCCCTTGATCTGGCCCAGGCCGCCGATGACGACCACGAGGAAGGCGTCGATCAGATAGGTCATGCCGGTGTTCGAACTGGTCGAACCGATGAGGGTCAGCGCCACACCGGCGACGCCGGCCAGTCCCGAGCCGATGAAGAAGGTCGTGATGTCCGTGGTGCGGCTGGAGATCCCACTGGTCTCCGCCAGGTCGCGGTGTTGCACGACGGCACGGATGCGACGCCCCATCGGGGTGTACTTCATCGTGACGGCGATCGCGACCACGGCGATGACGGCCAGCAGCATGATGAACAGGCGGGTCTTGGGAACCACCGCACCGAGGATGTCGACACCGCCCGACAGCCACGGCGGCGCGGTCACGTCGACCGCGGGCGCACCGAAGATGTCGCGGGCGAGCTGCTGCAGGATGAGTCCGACGCCGAACGTCACCAGCAGGGTGTCGAGGGGTCGGTCGTACATGCGTTTGATGAGGGTGACCTCGAGCAGCACACCCATGAGACCGCCGACGAGGAAGCCGATGAAGAGTGAGACGATCAGGGACACACCGGCATTCGAGATCAGATACTCCTGGACCGAGTACGCGGTGTAGGAGCCGGCCATGATGAACGACCCGTGGGCCATGTTGATCACGCCCATCTGACCGAAGGTCAGGGACAGGCCCAGTGCTGCCAACAGCAGGATCGAGCCAAGACTGAGCCCGGTGAAGAGCTGTCCGATAACGGTTTCCACGTCACCATCCGTTCGTCGTGGGTGTCGGTGAGGGCACAGGCGTGACCCGCCTCGAGCGCGCGGCTCGAGACGGGTCACGTCGTGTCAGCTGCTGAGACCCTCGGCCCACGGGTAGGACTTGAGGTACGGGTCCGGCTCGATCGGCTGGCCCGAATCCCACACCGTGTAGATGAGACCGTCGCCGCGGATCTCACCGATGCGGGCGGTCTTGGTGATGTGGTTGTTCTCGCCGTCGATGGTCACCAGACCCTCCGGGGCCTCGAAAGTGACTCCGCCGGCAGCCTTCTGGACGTCGGCAACCGCGAACGAGTTCGCCTTCTCGACGGTGTTCTTCCACAGGTAGACCGAGACATAGGCGGCCTCCATGGGATCGGAGGTGGGCTTGTTGGCGCCGTAGGCCGCCTTGTAGTCCGTGACGAAGGACTTGTTCGTCGGGTTGTCGATCGTCTGGTAGTAGTCCCACGCGACCAGCTGGCCCTCGATGTTCTCGACACCGATGCCGCCGACCTCTTCCTCGGCGATCGAGACCGACACCACCGGCATCGCCTGCGGGGTCAGACCGACGTTCTTGTACTCACGGAAGAAGGCCACGTTGGAGTCGCCGTTGAGAGTGTTGAACACGGCGTCGGCGTCGGCGGTGCGGACCTTGTTGACGATGGTCGAGAAGTCGGTCGAACCGAGCGGGGTGTAGTCCTCACCCTTGATCTCGATGCCGTTGGCCGCGGCGTAGGCCTTGATGATCCGGTTGGCCGTCTGCGGGAACACGTAGTCGCTGCCCACCAGGTAGAGGGACTTGACGCCCTTCTCCTTCAGGTACTCCAGCGCCGGCACG
This sequence comes from Gordonia amicalis NBRC 100051 = JCM 11271, assembly GCF_000332995.1. GTDB lineage: Bacteria > Actinomycetota > Actinomycetes > Mycobacteriales > Mycobacteriaceae > Gordonia > Gordonia amicalis. The sequence goes on along the minus strand of NZ_BANS01000015.1, from coordinate 84,739 downwards.
ATCTGCTGATTGGTGGTGGCGCCGGTGTAGAAGATGTTCTTCGACGACTCGAGTCCCTCGTATTGCACCGGGTAGTACAGCAGCGAGTTGTTGTCCTCGAAGACCGGGAGCATGGCCTTGCGGCTCGACGACGTCCAACCGCCGAACACCGCTGCGACACAGTCGCTCGAGATCAGCTTCTCGGCCTTCTCGGCGAAGATGGTGGGCTCGGACGCACCGTCCTCACCGATGAGCTGGATCTGCTTGCCCAGCACGCCGCCGTCGTCGTTGATCTGGTCGACGGCCAGCTTGATCGAGTCGCGCACGGTGACCTCGGAGATCGCCATCGTGCCCGACAGCGAGTTCAGCGAGCCGACCTTGATGGTGTCGCCCGAGGTGTCGACGCAGGACTCGGCGCTCGAAGCCGAGTCCTCACTGGCCGAACTGCCACAGGCGCTCAGCGCGAGTGCGACGGCGGACAGTGCCGCGGGGATGAGGATGCCGTACCGCCGACGGCGTGTGGGGGTGACGGCGGACGGCAAAGAATCAAACGGCATCCGGAGGCCTTTCTCAATACGTCTCAGGTCGGCTCGGGCGGGGCCGTGACAGATACCCGGCGCACCTGCGCGCCGGGTGACCCCCCGATGACATACGCGCCGCTACTCGGGTAGCGATCTGGCGTATGGGGGGTAAACGTATTTTGACTTTGTTACACCGGCGTGACGTGAGATGAAATCCCTGTTTCCGCTCCAGTGCGGCTCACGCCCGATTCATGAAAGCGAATGTTGTTGTGGGAATGGACTTTTGAAAGCCGAAGGGCGGCACATCGATTAGGACGTGCCGCCCGCGGGCGTGGTGGCCTGGTAAGAAGCCTAGTGGGAGAAGGTAGCCTCGACCTCTGCGCGACTGAGCTCGGGGTCGGAGCCGAGTTCATAGCGCGGAAGGGTGTGCGGCACATCGGTACCGCCGGCGACGGGACGCCGCGCGGCGGCGAACTCCGGAGCCTCCCCCATCGACAGGTGCGCCGAGTTGATGATGGTCCAGACCGCCGAACGCCGGGCCCGACGCTCGAGCGGATTCGGCGGCACATAGGAGATCAACTGTTTCGCCCACCGGGGCATCGTGTCGCGGATCGCCCAGTCCACCGCCGCCTGCGCGGGATTCTTCACGTTGACGCCCGTGGCCATCGCGTTGCCGTGTGTGAGGGCGAGACGCGGGAGATACGACTCGAGACATTCCAGGGTCTCCGCCTTGGTGGCCGGCAGGTCGGTGCCACCGAGCGAATGCCCCACGCGCACGAACTCCCCGTAGTACCGGTCGAGTTCGGCCCCGCGCAGTGGGCGCGGGTGGTAGATCTCGTGCGCCGTCGCGACCCCCACACGACCGTCGCGTAGTTCCATCGCAGCCAGTCCGGGTCGTCGGCGTCGTAGGTGGCGCCGTCCGGGCGGACCCCCTTGATCGTGTGGTGCATGGCGCGCACCGTTCGTGCCAGTCGCTCAGCGCTGTCCGTCGATCCGTACGCGGTCCCCATGAAGAAGGCCAGGGAGTGCCCGAGGCGGGCCATGGCGCCGTCGGGGTCGATCGACATGGTCGGGGTGCCGTCCTCACGCCGCCGGACCAGACGGGAGTGGTGCATCCCCATCCAGAAGATGCTGGGGTCGAGACGTTCGAGGTACGACGCGCACTGCAGGCCGAAGATCAGCGCCGGCGTGTGGGAGTGGACGTACCAGGTGGCGCTGTCGGGACCGAACCACCCGGGATCACCGGCCGGACTCTCGAACTCCATCCCCCGGAAGAACTTCGCGCGGACGTTCTCGTCGAATTTGCCGTTGAGCCACGATCCGAGCATCTCGTGCGGCAGGTCCAGCGGAACCCATTCGGTCGACGGCAATCGTACGGGCGCCAGAGGCACGTTCATCGGTCGTCCTTTCTCGGTACCGACACACGGGGGGCGGGCTGGTCCCGGCTCCGGCTGCCGATACGGCGACGCCGTGCGGGCACGGTCGCCGTGTGGTCACGGTTGTGTCCACTTTAACGCTTTGGTTACACATGTGACCAGACCTGGCTCAGGTCCGGTTCGGTCCGTCTATGGTGAAACGATGTCCAGTCCGACCCGGTGGGCCGGCGTTCCCCTGGAGGACCGCCGCGCAGAGCGACGAGCGATCCTCGTCGCCGCGGCCTTCGACATCTTCGGGGGCGACGGACCCGAGACCGAGCTGTCGGTGCGCGCGGTGTGCCGTCACTGCGGTTTCAACACCAGGTACTTCTACGAGAGCTTCACCGACACCGACGAGCTCCTCGGTGCCGTCTACGACGCCACGGCCGCCGAACTGGGCACGGTGGTCGAGGCCGCGATGACGACTGCCGGCCGTTCCGTCCGTGCCCGGACCCGCGCCGGCATGCTCGCGGTCCTCGGTCACGCCTCCGAGGATCCCCGTCGCGGCCGCATCCTGTTCACCGAGGCACGCACCAATCCCGTACTCGCGCAACGACGCGCCGCGACGCAGGAGATGCTCTTCGAACTCTCCTTCGCCGAGGCCGACGCCCGGGAGGTCGATCCGCTCACCGGGCGGGTGCGGGCGGCCGTCTTCACCGGGGCCATGGCCGAGCTGGCGCAGCAGTTCCTCGCCGGCAGCCTCGGGGACGACCTCGAACGGGTCGTCGACGACGCCCTGGCGACACTCATACCAGGTCGTCGCTGATCCGCGGGCCCGCTCTCCGCAGCGCCTGGATCGACGCGGGCCCCATGCCGCGGTCGAGTGCCCTGATCATCACGACGACGCCGATGCCCGAGAGCACCAGGGCAATCCCGAACAGCGCCGGGAATCCGAACAGATCACCCACGACGCCCGCCACGAACCCGGCCGCACCCTGGACGCCGACGACCGCACAGGCGAACAGCGTGTAATCGCTTCCTTCGTAGCCCTTCTCGCACGCATCCATCATGAGGGTGAAGACCGCGACGGTTGCCGCCCCACCGAGGATGTGTTCGGCCAGACTCGCGGTCACCACGAGCCAGAACCCGCCGGCGCCCGCCGCGGCCGCCAGATAGAGCGCCAGACTGAGGGTTTGGGTGACACCGCCGAACAGCAGTGCCGGCCGCCGGCCGTAGCGGAACGCCAGCCAACCGCCGAGGGCCGCACCGGCGAGCGCACCGGCTGAGGACAACGCGCCTTCCACGAGAGCGATCTGCCCCAGGCTGAGCCCGACGTCGGACATGAACGGCCCGACGAGTGCCGATCCCATCGAGTTGCCGAACTTGAACGCCCCGACGACCAGGATGAACACGAGGACTCCGGGACGTCGAAGCCTGGCGAGCCAGCCCGTCAGCAGCAGTGCCGGCGACGGTCGCGAACGATGCGCCCGGTCCTCCGACGGCGTCGTCGTCGTGTCCGCGGGAGTACGGGCGAGAAACCACACCGGCAGCGTCAGCGCCACGAGCAGCACCGACATCGCGACGAAGAGACTGCGCCAGCCCGCGAGCGAGAAGAGCCACAACAATCCGCCGCCCCCGACGATCATGCCGACCCGGTAGGCGCCCACCTGGATCCCGTTGCCCAGGCCGCGTTGTCGGGGTCCGAGGCTCTGCACCGCCAGTCCGTCGGTCGCGATGTCCTGGGTGGCGGAAGCCAGGTTGATGACCGCGATGCCGACGAGCAACCAGACGAGTGTCCCGGAGAGGTCGAGAAAGGCCAGGACGAGCGCGATCGTCGCGGACGTCAACTGCATCGCCAGGAGCCAGCGGCGTCGTGTCCCGTACCGGTCGACGTACGGCGCCCACAAGAACTTCAGGCCCCACGGCGCGAACAGCAATCCGTACACGCTGATCTGTGTGAGCGAGTACCCCTCCTCCCGCAGGATGACGGGCACCGCCTGACTGAAGAACCCATACGGCAGGCCCTGCGCGAAATAGAGGGCCGTGAGCAGGACCATGGTGCCGACGGCAAGCGTGCTCGTACGCGACGGGGTCGACATGGCAGTCATCATGCCCCAGCCGCGTCGGCCGGCCCTCCCGAGTCACCTCCAGGCGTTCACCTCACCGGCCGGCAATCCATCGGTCGTCACGCGGCCATGGCCGGAAACGACAGCGTCACCAGCATCAACGCGAAGAGGAACCAGGCGGCGCCCTGCCACCTCTTCTCCACATCCTGCCGACCGCGGTCCGTGGGATCGTGCACATCGTTCATGCCGGAGGCATACCCCCCGCCTCCCGCCGCACGAAACCCTCAACCTCGCTGAGTAGCACTACTCATGTCCCGTCGAGCGCGAGCGGACAGGGTCGGTGCATGACCACTTCCAGCAGCATGTTCGGACGCGACCCCGGGGTCGCGACACTCGCGCGGATCTCCACCGAGTTCGAGGCCATCGCCCGCCAGATGTCCACGGTCTCGGCCGAATTCGCCGAGCTGAGGCGGATCGTCGAAAACCCCGCCGCGCAGACCGGTCAGCAGTCCGCGGAACAGGCTCAGGCGAGTCCACTCACCCCACCGACCGCGGCTTCGGCGCCTACGCCTCCGGCGCCCACTCCGCCGATGACCATGCCGCCGATGACCATGCCGATGGCTCAGCAGCCGCCGACTGCCTGGTCGTCACCCGGACGTCCGCCGAATCAGGGGAGCTTTTCCTACGGGCCGCCCGCCCGTCCGGTTCCGCCGCTTCCGGGGCCGCATCCCGTGTACGCCCCGGTGGCGCAACCGCCGAGCGCTCCGTGGCCGCCGCGTCCGCCCGCGCGCCCGTTGTCCGAACGGGTCGCGGCAGCGGCCGAGCGGGGGCTGGTCGGCAAGGTCCTCGCCACCGCCGGGGTGGGCGTCACGCTGATCGGCATCGCCCTCCTGCTCGTGCTGGCCGCCCAGGCCGGCATCCTGCGCCCGGAGTTCCGTGTCGCGGGCGGCGCGATGTTCGCGGTTGCACTCGTCTCCACCGCGATCTGGTTGCGCCGCAAGCCAGGCGGGCGGACCGGGGCGATCGCCACGGCCGCAACGGGCATCGCGGCCGGGTACCTCGACGTCCTGGCGGCCACCAAGATCTACGAGTGGCTGCCCGTCGTGGCGGGTCTGGCGGTCGCCGGCGCCGTCGCCGCGGGCGGCCTGGTCCTCGCCTACCGCTGGCGCAGTGAGCATCTCGGACTCCTCGTGGTGGTCCCCCTCATCGTCCTCGGCCCGGTGCTGACCGGGGGCCTCGACATGACCCTGATCGCGTTCATGATCGTGCTCGCCGCGGCGTCGGCGTGGGTGCAGTGGCGCCGCGACTGGATCTGGTTGCACGCGGTGCGACTGGCGGCCCCGACCATCCCCCTCACCGTCGTCGGCCTGTCCGCACTGGGCGGCACGAACACCGCGCACACCGGATTCCAGTTCGCCGGTGCCACACTCGTCGTGATCGGCCTCGGTTTCGCAGGTGCGCTGGTGGCGATGCCCACCACCCGTTTCCGTGCGGTGCTCGCCGGTCTGGCGTCGGCGACGACGGTTCCGGTGCTGCTCGCCGGCGAGGTGATGGACACCGCGGGTGCGGTCGCACTGCAGGCCGCGGTCGCCGTGCTCGTCATCGGCATCACCGCGATCTGCTCGGTGGTGCGGACCGAACGCCTCGGGCCGCTGCCCGACGTCGTCGCGCAGATCTGGACCGCGACCTCGCTCGTCGTGCTGTTCGTTGCGATCCTCGTGTGCTTCGACGGGCCGGTGGCCGTCTCCGCGATGCTGGGCCTCGCCACGGTGACCGCTCTGGTCGCCCGTTCATGGTCGGCGACGTCGCTGGTCCTGCTGGGCGGGAGCACCGTGATCTGGGGCATCGGATTCGCGGCCCTGCTCGACGACATGCCGCCCTATGTCCTCGCACAGGCCCGTCTCGTCGAGGAGAACGCCTCGCTGTCGATCGTGATCGGAAGCCTGCTCGCCGGTGCGGGGGCCATCGTGATCGCCGTCGGGTGGACCCGACTCACCGCCGGCGACCTCGCCCGCGTGGCCTACAGCGCTGCTGCCGTGGTCGTGGTGTACGCGGTCACCGCCATCAGCGTGGTCTCCGGGGTCCTGATCGCCGGTCCCGACGGGTTCCTCGGCGGCCATGTCGTCGCGACCACCTGCTGGGTCGTCCTCGCCGGCGCGACACTGGCTTTCGCCCGGCGCCGCACCGGCGGCGAACGCGCCGCCGCACTCACCGGAGGCCTGGTGCTCGTCGCCGCGGCGATGGCCAGACTGTTCCTCTTCGACCTCGCCACCCTCGACGGGATCTTCCGGGTCCTCGTCTTCATCGTGACCGGCCTGATCCTGCTGGGGCTCGGGGCCTGGTACGCCCGGGCGCTCCACGGCGAGCGGGTCCCGGGGTCCTCGACCACGCCCCCGGGAACCGGAACTCCCGTCAGACTGTCTTGACGGCCTCGATCTCCGCGGGCGCAGCGACGTCGACCTCGGTCGTCTCATCGTGGGAGACGGGCCGACGGTCGGCGGCGGTGCGCGCATGAGTGATGTAGATCGTCAGCCCGACGAAGGTGAGGCCGCCGACGAGATTGCCGATCACCGTGGGGATCTCGTTCCAGACGAGGTAGTCGCCGATCGAGAAGTCACCACCGAGCATCAAGCCGGACGGGAACAGGAACATGTTGACGATCGAGTGCTCGAATCCCATGTAGAAGAACAGCATGATCGGCATCCACATGGCGAGGACCTTGCCGGGCAACGACGTCGACATCATCGCCCCGACGACGCCGGTGGACACCATCCAGTTGCACAGGACCCCGCGGATGAACAGCGTCAGCATCCCCGCGGCCCCGTGTTCGGCGTAACCGACGGTGCGGCTCTCCCCGATGTGACCGAGCTGCTGCCCTATCTCGTCAGGATCGACGCTGAAGCCGTAGGTGACGATCACCGCCATCATCACCGCGACCGTGAAGGCGCCCAGGAAGTTCCCCAGGAACACCCAACTCCAGTTGCGCAACATCGATCTGACCGTCACACCGCGTCGTTTGTCGATCAGTGCGAGCGGGACGAGCGTGAACACCCCGGTGAGGAGGTCGAAGCCCATCAGGTACAGGAGGCAGAAGCCGACCGGGAACAGCAGCGCCCCGAGCAGCGGTTCTCCGGTGCGGACGGTGACAGTCACGGCGAATGCGGCCGCGAGCGCCAGGATCGCGCCCGCCATGTAGGCGCGGATGATCGTGTCGCGGGTGGACAGGAACACCTTCGCCTCACCGGCGTCGACCATCTTCACCGCGAATTCGGACGGATTCACATAAGACAAGAGATTCTCCCGAGCGTTTCGATTCGTGACTCTTGCCTCCATCGAATCGAGACCACATGTCGACGATGTGTCGTCGGGACGTCCTGGTGTTACATCGACCTCTCCCGGGCGATTCGGTGCGGTGATGTTTCTCGGGGATTACCGCTTCCTCGTGGCGCGGTGTCGCCCGTGTGAAATCTGGCAAGAGTTCCAGCGGCACCTTGGAATTCCGCCGGGAACTGTGCATGGTGGAGGTATCCCTCGACGTGCCAACAGGATTCGGCGACGTCGCCAGTTCCACACGTCGACGGGCCATCATCAGCGCCGACCGAGGAGACACGATGACCACCCCGATCATGCCGAAGTCCGACGCCGCCGACCTCATCGTCGCGGCCCGGATCCGGCAGGGACTCACCTGGGCGACCATCGCCGACAAGATCGATGCGCCGCTGGTGTGGACGGTGGCGGCACTCCTCGGAAAACACCCGGTGCCCGCGGACAAGGCCACGGCGGTCGTCGAGATGCTCGGTCTCGGCGAGGGCGTCGCCGAGAGCCTGCGACAGCAACCGACGCGCACCCCGGACGAGGCCGCGACCAGTGATCCCACCATCTATCGCTTCTACGAGGCCCTCGACGTCTACGGTCCCGCCCTTAAGGAACTCATCCACGAGGAGTTCGGCGACGGGATCATGAGCGCGATCAACTTCAAGGTCGACATCTCGCGTCGCGCCGACCCGGGCGGTGACCGGGTCGTCGTGACCTTCGACGGGAAGTTCCTCGACTACAACTGGTGACCAGTCCCGTTTCATGGCTCCAACCCGCTCAGCGCGGTTCCGAGCTATGAATCGCGCAGGTCACGCCCGCTCGATCGGCATCCAGATCTCCGCGTCGGCGTAGGTTCCGCCCAAGTCGAGGTAGCGCACGAAGGTCGGCCCGGGACGTAACCGCCAGGGGTTCGACGGGAACCACTCGGTTGCCGTTGCCGCCCAGGTTTCCTGGAGGGTCGCCGGGAACGGCCCGGACGAGCGGAAGGTCGCCCACGCACCCGGAGCCACCGCGATGGTCGACAGATCCGGCGGAACCGTCGAATCCTGCTGCACGGCCACACCATGGAGGTACGTGATCGGTGTTCCCTCCGGGGCGTCGGGCCGGCTCTGGTCGGTGACGGCGAGGATGCCGACGGGTTCGGTGTCGTTGAGCGACTTGAGTCGAGCGTGCTCCTCGGGGGCGATCGACGCGAGGTGTTGCTGGATGTGCGGATTGACCCCCTGGTAGATGAGCGGCACCTGTGCGGCGTGCCCGGCGAGTACGAATGCGGGTCGGTCGGTGATCGTGACGTCCATCGGACGGCTCCCTTCGACGGTCAGGCGGAACCTGAGTACGGCTTGTGTTGCGAAAGGACCGCCATGGACCCGCACGTCCGCCGGGGACGCACCGTGGACCGACCGGAATGCCCGGCCGAACGCCTCGACCGAGGAATAGCCGTAGCGCACGGCGATGTCCAACAGGCCGGTGTCACTGCTCACCAGATCGGTTGCCGCGAGCGTCATCCGACGACGACGCACGTACTCCGAGAACGGAATTCCGGCGAGCGCGGCGAACATCCGGCGCAGGTGGTACTCAGTCGTCCCATGGGACCGGGCGAAGCCGGAGACGTCGACGGTCTCGTCGGTGTGCCGGTCGACGAAGTCGACCAGGTCATTCAGCGTGCCGATCATGGCTCTCCTTTCGTCCATGATCATGGTCGCTCCGCGCGATCTCGCACCCGATGATTCCGGGCAGGGACTGTCATCGCCACTCTCGTCCAGTTGTCAGGAAACTCGCAGGAAATCACCGCCTTACTCTCAAGAAGCCCCGGCACTGTGGTGCTGTGAGCGCACCTCAGTCCCCCGACCACACCCCCACTGAACCGCTGGGCGCACCCGGTGGTCCTCCACCGCCGCATGCCCACTGGGACGGCCTGCATTCGGGTTCGCCGCACGCGGCGAGTCCACCTCCGCGTGTCGGCGGCGTGACGAAGCCGATCGTCGTCACCGCCCTGCTGGCGGGCCTGCTCGGCGGCGCGATCGGAGTCGGCGGCAGCGCCCTGCTCGACCAGCACGGCAGTCCCTCGGCGCCGACCCTGAGCTCGCAACCGGCGAACACCGTGAGCGCCGCCGACGTCAAGCCGGGGTCGGTGACCTACGCGGCGCAGGTGGCGTCGAGGTCGGCGGCGGACATCAAGGTCCAGACGGCCCGCGGAACCGCCGTGGGCAGCGGGATCGTGCTCTCGCAGGACGGATACGTCCTGACCAACCACCACGTGGTCGCCGGGGCCGGCTCCGCCAGCAAGATCACGGTCACCACCAGCGACGGCAAGCAGCATTCCGCGACGATCACCGGCAGTTCGCCGTCGTACGACCTCGCCGTGATCAAGCTCGACGGTGCGTCGGGACTGACCCCCGCGGTGCTCGGCGACTCGGACGCGCTGCAGGTCGGCGAGCAGGTGGTGGCCGTCGGCAGCCCGGACGCCCTGACCAACACCGTCACCTCTGGCATCATCAGCGCATTGTCGCGCACGGTGACCGCCGCCGACGAAAGCGGTTCGGCGGTCACGGTGTACAACGGCCTGCAGACCGATACCCCGATCAACCCGGGCAACTCCGGTGGGCCCCTGGTGAATCTGCAGGGTCAGGTGGTCGCCGTGAACTCCGCCGTCGACACCGGGCAGGCAGCCAGCGGCGGACCTCAGTCCTTCGGACTCGGTTTCGCCATCCCGATCAACACTGCCAAGCGCATCGCGAACCAGCTGCTGCAGAACGGTGAGGCGACCAAACCCGTTCTCGGCGTGTCGGGTTCGCTGTCGTCAATCGGCGCCGAGGACGGCGCGACCGTGTCATCGGTGGAGAACGGCGGACCGGCGGCGAAAGCCGGTATCTCTCGCGGAGACGTGATCACGAAGGTCGGCGACACCCCCGTCGCCGACTATGCCGATCTGATGGCGCAGGTGCTCACGCACGCGCCGGGTGAAACCGTGCCGGTCACCGTCGGCTCGGGGTCGGACGCGCGCACCGTGAAGGTGAAGCTCGGCAGCATCGTCGACAAGCAGCAGACCACGGTGCCCGAGTCGGGCGGCGGCTCCGACGGCGGGCCGGACGGATCTCGACTCCCTTTCGGCATCAACCGTTCGGACAGGTTCCGTGACCGCCTGACGGGTGGTGCGCAGACTTCGTCTGATAACCCTTGTATTGAAAACAAAGCAGGCGCATACTTCGGGTATGGGTTCGTCCGATCAGCCCGCATCCGCAGCGACGGCCACCCGGAGGAGTTACGACTCGACCCTCCGGCGGAGCCAGGCGGAGCAGACCCGCGCGCAGATCCTCGAGGCCGCCACTCGCCTGTTCGCCGAGCGCGGCTGGTCCGTCGGGGTGCGCGAGATCGCTGCTGAGGCAGGCGTGTCCTTCGAGACGGTCTATGCGAAGTTCGGCTCCAAGACACGGCTGTTCCTCACGGCGTTCGACGTGGCGGTCGTCGGCGACGATCGGCCTGTCGCACTCGCCCAGCGGCCGGAGTTCGCCGCGCTGTCCGCGGGCGACCGCCGTGAACGTGCCGCAGCCGGAGCCGCCCTGGCCGCCGACATCTACGCTCGCACCGCTGGTCTGTACCGGGCGCTGCGCGAAGGCGCCTCCTTCGACCCCGAACTCGCATCCAGGCTCGTCGAGGCGTACCGCCGTCAGCGTTCAGATGTGCGGGCAGCGGGTGAGGCTGTCGCCGGACGCACGCTCGCCACCGATGAAGCCGAGGGATTGTGGGCGGTGATCAGCACAGAGGTCTACGACCTGCTCGTCAACAACGCGGGGTGGAGCCACACCCGCTATCGGAACTGGATCGCCGACGCCACCGTGCGACTACTCGGCCCCGATTGACTTCAGCCCTTCGATCGAGAGGACAGGGCCATGTCCATCACCACACGCGAACCCGCCGACACACGAAGCATGGGCATCGTGCACAGCGCACTACGACGGGACCTGCAGCGAGCCCGCCTCGTCATCGGAGCACCGCCTTATCCCGACGACGCCCGCCGACGAGCCATCGCCGACCACATCACCTGGATGATGGGCTTCCTCCACATGCATCACACCGGCGAGGACAAGTGGTTGTGGCCACTCGTCCGGTCGAGAAACCCCGACGCCGCACCCCTTCTCGACGACATGGAAGCCGATCATCTCCGGATCGCTCCGGCCGTCGACGCGTTGATCGAAGCCACCTCCGCCTACCGTCGGGACCCACAGGCACGGGACACCCTGCTCGACGCGCTGGAACGGCTGTCAGAAGTACTGCTCCCCCATCTCGAACGCGAGGAACTCGAGGCGATGCCGGTGGTCGCGGCCGCGATCAGCACCGCGGAGTTCCGGGACGTCGAACACGAATTCTTCGTCAAGCCAAAGGGATTCGCCGAACTCGGCCGCGAGGGTCACTGGGTCGTCGACGGTCTGGGAGATGAAGACCGGGAACTGATCTACGGCGTGGTGCCGGCCGTACCCAGGTTCATCCTCGTCCACGGCTTCGCACGCGCCTACCGGCGTCGGGCCGAGCTCATGTGGGGGCATGGTCCGGCGTCGAGGATCGGCCCGGTGACCGTCGAGGCGAAGAACCCGTCATGACACGCCGTCTCGCCCACCAGGGTCGCACCGAGTCGTATGCCGACGCACCACCCGAGGCCGTCTTCGACATCGTCTCCGACGTGACCCGGGTCGGCGAGTGGAGCCACGAGTGTCGGGGCGCGCACTGGGTCGGCGCCGAGAGGGAGGCAGCTCCCGGCGTACGATTCCGCGGCATCCTTCAGACCTACGACTTGCTCCATGTCGCACCGGGTTTCGACCGCATCTACTGGTTCCTCATCAAAGGCCATCGAGACCGCAGGGGTGCGCTCGCCGCGGATCTCGATCGCCTGGCAGCGCTCGCGGCTGCATTCAGCCGACGGTGAGGATCGCCAATCGCGGTCATGCGCGGTCAGCCTCGTCGTCGACGACGCCGATGTCCTCGTTCCACAGGCCGGGATTGGCCGCGATGAACTCCGACATCATCGCCGTGCAACGTTCGTCGTCGAGGATCGTGACCGACACCCCGAGGTCGGCGAGCCAGTCCTCTCCGCCCTGAAACGAACGGTTCTCGCCGATCACCACCGATCCGATGCCGAACTGCCGGATCAGTCCGCTGCAGTACCAGCAGGGCGCGAGGGTCGTCACCATGATCGTCGACGAGTAGTCCCGTTGCCGACCGGCCGCACGGAAGGCGTCGGTCTCTGCATGCGCCGACGGATCATCCTGCTGGACACGGCGATTCCGACCCTCACCGAGGAGGCTCCCGTCGGCGGCGAACAAGGCCGCACCGATCGGGATGCCACCCTCCTCGAGACCCGACCGGGCCTGCCGATAGGCGGTGTCCATCAGATGCGAGAGATCGAGACCGGAGGGGAGGTCCGCGGGAGAACTCATCTGGCAAGAATTGCCGATCGGGACCTCAGGCGGCAACTGGGGACTGCGCCGTCCTGCACCGCGCCGGGACCTTCACAGCCACGACACACCTACGACGACGATCGACCGACACCAGCGAGATCACCCGCCGATCACCGGGGCAGGCATCTGACTTTCAACGGCAGCACGCCGGGTCGAGCACCTGGCGCAGCGCCTGGAGTGCGTCGACGTGGGCACGGTAATAGACGTTCATGCCGCGACGCTCGGACCGGACCATGCCGGCTTTCTTGAGTTGACCGAGGTGGTGGCTGACCGTGGGTTCGGACAGTCCGACGGCGGTGGCCAGGTCGCAGGTGCAGACCTCGCCGGCCCCGTCGGTGAGCAGGATCGACATCAGCTTGATCCGCACCGGATCGGCGAGCGCTTTGAGTCGCAAGGCGATTTCCAGTGCGGCGTCATCGTCGAGCGGTGCGGCCGACACCGGTTCGCAGCAGATGGGGTCGATCATGTCGATGACCGGGAGCGCCTTGGGCATGACGGCCATCCTACCCACATCATTGACATATGTCGAAGAGGTTGGCACTCTGGACAGCGTCAGTAATTCGATATAAGTCGCACAGGTGGAGGTAGTCATGTCGCGTATGCAGCTCGCACTCAACGTTGATGATCTGAATCAAGCGGTCGAGTTCTACTCGAAGTTGTTCAATGTCGCCCCGGCCAAACGGAAGCCGGGTTACGCGAACTTTGCGGTCGCCGAGCCGCCGCTGAAGCTGGTGCTGTTGGAGAACCCGGGCAAGGGCGGCACGATCAACCACCTCGGTGTGGAAGTCGAGTCCAGCGATCAGGTGCACGCCGAGATCGCCCGACTCAGCGGTGAAGGCCTCTTCACCGAGGAAGAGATCAATACCACGTGTTGTTTCGCCACCCAGGACAAAGTCTGGGTGACGGGTCCGGCAGGTGAGAAGTGGGAGGTCTACACCGTCCTGGCCGACTCCGACACCTTCGGGACCAGCCCAAACCTGCTGGCCGACAGCGCGACCGGCGATTCGACCGACTCGCCGGCATGTTGTGGCACTGCCGGTGCCCCAGAGGCCGGCGAGCCCGCACCGAGTGCGTCCACCGCCTGCTGCTGACATCTCCCGAACCCGTCGGCGAGCAGCAGTGCTGCTGGTGCCCGCCGCCGGCTCAGGCGTGGTCGGCCAGGCGCGCGGTGAGGTCGGTGATGCGAGCGGCGATGTCGTCGCGGATCAGACGCATGCGCTCGATGCCGTCGATCCCGCGTACGGAGGGTTCATCGGTCTCCCAGACCTCGACGACGGCCCCATCTGGCGGGGTGACTTGCGCGGACGTTCCCAGCACGACCGTGAGGTCGGCGTCGCGCATCAGATCGTCGGTGAGTTGGCGTGGCGTATGGCCGTCGATGTCCACGCCGACTTCGGCGAGCACCTGAGCGGACAGGTCGTTGACATGCTTGCCGATCGCGGCGTCGGTTCCGGCGGAGGAGGCGTTGATCGCGCCGGCGCCCAACGTGCTCGACAGGCCTTGGGCCATGACCGACTTACCTCGATTGCTCACGCACACGAACAGAACCGATCGTGATGTGCTCATCGCACGCTCTGTTCCGTGCCGGCGGGCACGATCTCGGCGAGCAGGTCGACCACCAGCGATCGGATCTGATCGCGGATTGGGCGCACCGCGTCAATACCCTGGCCGGCGGGGTCTGCGAGTGCCCAGTCGCGGTAGTCGACCCCGGGAAACACCGGGCAGGCGTCGCCGCAGCCCATGGTGATGACCACGTCGGAGCGCTCGACGGTGTCGGGGGTGAGGATCTTCGGAGCTTGGTCGGAGATGTCGATTCCGACCTCGGCCATGGCCTCCACGGCCACGGGGTTGATGGCTTCCGCCGGCGCCGAACCCGCAGAGCGAACCTCGACCCGACCGCCACCCAGCGCGGTGAGAAACCCGGCGGCCATCTGAGAACGGCCGGCGTTGTGGACGCAGACGAACAACACACTCGGTCTCGGTGCAGACATGGCGTGGCTTCCTTTTCGGTGTGAGAGGAGGTTATGCGTGTGGTGCGGGACGAGCCCTCGAGCAAGCTCAGGACTTCTGCGGGGCGATGAAGCGCTTGCGCAACGCCAGCGAGACGTACACCAACCCCACGAGGACCGGGACCTCGATCAACGGGCCCACGACACCGGCCAATGCCTGTCCCGAAGTGGCGCCATACGTGGCGATCGCGACCGCGATGGCCAGTTCGAAGTTGTTGCCGGCAGCAGTGAACGCCATCGTCGTGGTGCGTTCGTACCCGAGTTTCATGGCCGCACCGAATGCATAACCGCCGCCCCACATCACCGCGAAGTACACCAGCAGCGGGATCGCGATGCGGACGACATCGAGCGGTTGGGAGGTGATCTGATCACCTTGCAGGGCAAAGAGAATCACGATAGTGAACAGCAACCCGTACAGCGCCCACGGACTGATCCTGGGAATGAACGTCGACTCATACCAGTCGCGACCCCTGTTCCGCTCCCCCAGATATCGGGACAGGAATCCGGCGGCCAGCGGGATGCCCAGGAAGACCAGCACCGATTTGGCGATCTGCCACGGAGACGCATCGATCGTTGTCTGCTCCAGACCCAGCCAACCCGGCAAGACCGAGAGGTAGAACCAGCCCAGGACGGCGAACATCACGACCTGGAACACCGAGTTGATCGCCACCAACACTGCAGCTGCTTCACGGTCACCGCACGCCAGATCATTCCAGATGATCACCATCGCGATGCATCGCGCCAACCCGACGATGATCAGACCGGTGCGGTACTCGGGCAGGTCGGCGAGGAAGATCCAGGCCAGAGCGAACATCAACGCAGGGCCGACGACCCAGTTCAGGACCAGCGATCCGATGAGGAGTCGCTTGTCTCCGGTCACCGTGTCGAGGCGGTCGTAGCGGACCTTCGCCAGAACCGGATACATCATGATCAGCAGGCCGATCGCGATGGGTAACGAGACGCCATCGATCGAGATGGCCGACAGCACATCGTTCAACCCGGGGATCAACCGGCCCAGGAGCAGGCCGGCGACCATCGCCACCCCGATCCACACCGGCAGGAACCGGTCAAGGGTGGAGAGTTTGCCGACGACCGCGGGGTGCTCGGAAGTGTTCGATGCGGTACTCACGCGATCACCAACGTGTCCGCGGTGGGATCCGCCGAGCTCAGAATGGACGAGAGCTGCTGCAACGCAGCAGGAATGACCCAGTAGTACACCCAGGTGCCCCGGCGCTCACAGTCCAGCAGACCCGCCTGCCGCAACACCTTGAGATGGTGCGAGATGGTGGGCTGGGACAAATCGAACGATCCCGAGATGTCGCACACGCAGGCCTCCCCGCCGGCATGGCTGGCCACCAGGCTCAGCAACCGCAATCGCACCGGATCGCCCATCGCCTTGAACATGCGCGCCAACTCCACCGTCGCATCGACGCTGAGAGGCTCCTGCACCAACGGCGTACAACACGCCTCGTCCGCCACGTCGGGCAGCCGGTCCTGATTCGACATGCGTCTATATTGACAGACCTCGAACCGCCGACCAAATGAACATTCGTCGAACGCCGGCCGCGAGACAGATGGCGCCAGGGCGATGTCGAGCCATCGATTCCTGCTACTGCATGACGGTCGCCATAGGTGGTCGTCAGCTCTTCGTCAGATCCTGCGCGAGCATCACGATGATGCCGCTGGGCCCACGCACGTAAGTGAGCTTGTAGATGTTCTCGTAGTTCGCGACCCCGCGAAGCGGACGACATCCGTGCCGCGCGGCGATCTCGAGCGCCGCGTCGAGGTCGTCGACCGAGAACGCGACACGGTGCATGCCGATCTCGTTGGGCAGCGTCGGCGTCGTCTCGATGGCGTCGGGATGGAGGTACTCGAACAGTTCGAGCCGGCCTTGCCCGTCGGGTGTCCGCAGCATCGCGATCTTGGCGTGGTTTCCGTCGAGACCGACTGCGGTGGAGGCCCATTCGCCGCTCACCTCGTCCCGGCCGACGACGCTGAGGCCGAGGTCGGTGAAGAACGCGATCGCCGCCTCGATGTCGCGGACCGCGATCCCGATGTTCTCGAGTTTGATGGCCATGTCGGCCACGGTAACTCCCCGAAGCTGTGGATCGGTATCGGCTCAGAGAACCTTCTTCACCACGCTCGACTTCAGTTGCATCTGACCGAAATCGGGAACCTTCGCGTCGATGTCGTGGTCGCCCACGCCGTCGGAGATCAACCGGATGTTTCGCACCTTCGTGCCGATCTTGATGACACCGCCGCCACCGCCCTTGACCTTGACGGTCTTGACGATGGTCACGGTGTCACCATCGGCAAGGGCGTTGCCGACCGAATCCTTGATCTCGGTCGTGGCCGCGGCGTCGACTTCCGACGATTCATCGGCCGACCACTCGTGCCCGCACATCGGGCACACCAGGAGCGCGCCCTGCGGGTGGGTGAACTCCTGAGCACACTCCGGGCACGGAGGCAGCTGGTCAGACATGGAAGAAGCGGAACGTTTGCATGCCCATGAGCATAGCCTGCCACCTGCGCAAACATGCCAACCAGCTGGGCGTTGGACCCGGAAAGAAGGTTCGTCGGAGCTTCCTCATCTCGGATGGACTCTCGTCGGAAACGCCGGCGCATTCAGCCCAGGACCGCCGGGCACTCGATGACCTCGATCGAGTTGCCACGGAAGAGTGTCAGGTGTGGGTGCTCGCCCAGGATGCGGACCGCGTCGTCATGGGAATCGGCCTCGACAACCGCGTACGCAACCTTGGCGTCCTCGAACTCCTCGACGCCGTCGGCGGTCACTCGACGCTTCCGGAACAGTGGGGCACCAGGATCGATCAGAGCCGTTCGATGGGCTCGTGCCCAGGCCGACCAGGCCGCCATGAAGTCGGCCTGCTGCTGCTCGGTCAGCCCAACCCTGTCGATGTCGCCGGCCGAGCCGTTGAGGATCGCGAGAAATCTGGGCACACCAACACGATAGGCGTCGGGGCGAGCCGGTGCGCCGCTACACGTTGAAGCGGAACTCCACCACGTCGCCGTCCTGCATGATGTAGTCCTTGCCCTCCATGCGGACCTTGCCGGCGGCCTTGGCGGCGGCCATCGATCCGGCCTCGTCGAGGTCGGCGAAGGACACGATCTCGGCCTTGATGAAGCCCTTCTCGAAGTCGGTGTGGATGACGCCGGCCGCCTTGGGTGCGGTGTCGCCCTGGCGGATCGTCCAGGCGCGCGCCTCCTTCGGACCTGCGGTGAGGTAGGTCTGCAGGCCGAGGGTGTGGAAACCGGCGCGCGCGAGCGAAGTCAGGCCGGGCTCGTCCTGGCCGATGGAGTCGAGCAGTTCCAGGGCGTCCTCCTCGTCGAGTTCGAGGAGTTCGCTCTCGACCTTCGCGTCGAGGAACACCGCGTCGGCCGGTGCGATGGCGGCGCGCAGTTCGGCCTTCTTCGCGTCGTCGGTGAGCACGCCCTCGTCGGAGTTGAACACGTAGAGGAACGGCTTCGCCGTCATCAGGTGCAGCTCGCGGACCGAAGACAGGTCGAACGAATCCTTCTGCGAGAACAGCGTTTTTCCGCTGTCGAGGATCTCCTGTGCCTTCTTGGCCGCCTCGAGGGTCTCGACGAGGTCCTTGTTCTTGCGCGAGTCCTTCTCCAGACGCGGGAGCGCCTTCTCCAGCGTCTGCATGTCGGCGAGGATCAGTTCGGTCTCGATGACCTCGATGTCGGCGAACGGATCGACGCGACCGTCGACGTGCACGACGTCACCGTCGTCGAAAACACGGACCACCTGGCAGATGGCGTCGGCCTCACGGATGTTGGCGAGGAACTGGTTGCCCATGCCCTCGCCCTCGGAGGCACCCTTGACGATGCCGGCGATGTCGACGAACGACACCGTGGCGGGCAGGATGCGCTCGCTGCCGAAGATCTCCGCGAGACGCTTCAGTCGCGCGTCGGGCAGTTCGACCACGCCCACGTTGGGCTCGATGGTGGCGAACGGGTAGTTGGCCGCCAGCACATCGTTACGGGTCAGGGCGTTGAACAGGGTCGACTTACCGACGTTGGGCAGACCGACAATTCCCAGGGTGAGACTCACGGGCGACCAGTCTATCGGCACCGGCCGCGAGGCCCGACGCTGCGTCGGACCTCGTCGTGGACCCGGCGGTCGGTCCCGGTCCAGCAATCCCTTGACCGGGTTCGGCGGCTCCTTCGGCGGGTCCTCGTCGGGGACGCCCACCTGCTTGGTGACGGGCGCACCTTCGGGTGCCAGCGACTCCCCCGCGCGTTCGGCGATCCGCTCGTTCAGGTAGCGCAACACCACCGCCAGCGACGCGACCGCCGGCACCGCGAGGAAGGCACCGGTGATACCGAACAGGGTGCCGCCCAACGTCACCGAGAGCAGCACGATCACGGCGTGCAGATCCATCGACTTCGCCTGCAACCACGGCTGCAGCACATTGCCCTCGAGCTGCTGCACAGCCAGGATGACGCCGAGCAGGATGAGCGCGGTGGTCAGGCCGTTGGACACGAGGGCGATGAGCACGGCGAGCGCTCCGGCGACGAACGCACCGACGATCGGGATGAAGCCGCCGAGGAAGGTGACCACCACCAACACGCCGGCGAGCGGAACCCCGAGGATGAACAAGCCGAGGCCGATGAGCGCGGCGTCGACGAAGCTGACGACCGCCTGCGTCCGGATGAATCCACCGAGGCTGTTCCACATCCGGGTCAGGACCTCACCGACGTGGGTGCCGGAAAGCTTGCCGACCGAGCGGTCGAGCCACGGCACGAACTTCGGCCCGTCCTTGAGGAAGAAGAACACCAGCACGAACGTGGTGAAGACGGTGACGAGCAGCGATGTCGCGGTGCCCACGCCGCTGAACACACCCGAGGCGATGGTCGACGCACTCGACTGCAACTTGCTCGTGATGGCGTTGACGATGTTGTCGAGCTGTTCGTCCTCGATGTTGAGCGGCGGCCCCTGAACCCAGTCCTGGAGATGCTTCACACCGTCGGTGGCCCGGTTGGCGAGTTCGGGAGCCTGGTCGACGATCGACGGCACGATCAGACCGATGACACCTCCGAGCACACCGAGACCGATCAGCATCATCAACAACGACGCCGCCGCGGCCGGGACGCCGTGGTTACGCATCCAGCGCACCGGCGGCCACAGGATGGTGCACACGATGATCGCGAGCAGGACCGGCAGCAGGATCACCCAGAACTTGCCGAGCACCCAGAAGAGCACCCACAGGGCGGCTGCCACCAGCACGATCTGCAGACCCACGGTCGCGCACGATCGCAGGCCGGCCATCATCACCTGGGCGCGCGTCGGGTATGCCTTCTCCTCGACGCCGCCGAGTACGGCATCATCCCCGAGGACGGCGTCGGCACCCACCGAGATGGAATCCGGGCTGCCGGTTCCGGCTTCGTCGTCTGCACGCTGGTCGTCCGAGCTGTCAGTCACTCGTGGATCCTCACACACCACGATGACATCGCGGAGTCGACGCGACGGATGACGGTCGCCGCGGATGCGAACAGCTCAGGGATGCCGCGACCGGTCAGCGTCGGCGCAGTTTGCGTCCGATGAAGCGGATCAGCGAATTGAGCGCCTCGAGTTCGGCGTCAACCTGATTGAAGACCGGCGGGATGTCGTCCCGGCCACACATCTCGACCTCCGGCGCGTCGAACGGCCGGATCGGCGACTCGTCGGCCCGCTGACCATCCCACGGCACGGGCGCGATGCCTTGTTCGGCCTCTTCGGTGAGTGCGCGTCTGATGGTCTCGGGGCCGTAGAGACCCATAATCATCTCCAGGCCCCATCCGGGCAGCCCGGCGAGGGGCAGGTCGTCGTGCCGGCTTCGCCGTCGGCCATCGAACCGTGTGGACATGGCGCAATCGTGCCACAGCACTGTTACTCAGATCACAGATTCGGCCGTACATGTCGCGTCCGATTTCCGCCAGAAGTCGATCCCGCCGAATGTCAGAGTGGAGAGGTGACCACAGCTTCCGTCGAACACACCGTCCCGGGCTCGGCTCCGGACTTCGACCGCTGCTATCGCGCCCTCCAGGCACGGGATGCACGTTTCGACGGCCAGTTCTTCGTCACCGTCCGGACCACCGGGATCTACTGCCGTCCGTCGTGCCCCGCGCAGACGCCGCGACCACACAATGTCGCGTTCGTGCTGACCGCGGCCGCGGCCCAGCAACAGGGCTACCGTGCCTGCCGGCGATGTGCTCCCGACGCCGTCCCCGGTTCTCCGCTGTGGAATGTGAACGCCGACATGTCCGCCCGCGCGATGCGGCTGATCGCGGACGGGGTCGTCGAACGTGAGGGTGTCGGCGGTCTCGCGGCACGGCTGAAGTACTCACCCCGCCATCTCAACCGTGTCCTCACCGACCACCTGGGTGCCGGTCCGCTCGCGCTCGCCCGCGCGCACCGGGCCACCAACGCCCGGGTGCTCATCCAGTGCACGACGCTACCGATGTCCGACGTCGCCTTCGCCGCCGGCTTCGCCAGCATCCGGCAGTTCAATGACACGATCCGCGCCGTCTTCGGACTCACCCCGACCGAACTCCGGCGACTCCGCAACGGTCGCGACCGACCACACGCCGAAGCACCGTCGGCTCCGGGCAGTGTCAGCCTGCGCCTGCCGTTTCGCGCGCCCTACCGCTGGACGTGGATGCGCTGGTTTCTGTCCGCACACGCGGCAGCGGGGGTCGAGACCGTCATCGACGACGCCGACGCACCCCTCGGTTGGCGGTTCCGGCGTGTCATCAACCTCCCGCACGGCTCGGCGATCGCCGAGATCGAACCCCATGACGACCACGTCGGTGTCGTTCTCTCCCGACTCGACATGCGCGACCTCGGTGCTGCGGTGAACCGTCTGCGTCGGCTACTCGACCTCGATGCCGACATCACCGCCGCCGCGGAGACCCTCGCCGACGACCCGACTCTCCGCCCTGTCGTCGAGACCGCGCCCGGACTCCGCGTGCCGGGCAGTCTCGACCCCGCGGAGACGATCATCCGCACCATGCTGGGACAGCAGGTCAGTCTCGCGGCCGCACGACATCAGATCGACCGGCTCGTCGACGCGCTCGGCGAAGCGTTGCCCGACGGTGCCACCTCGGGCGCCGATCGGGTACCGAAGGCTTTTCCCACCTCGGCCGCCATCGCGGCCCACGGACGCGAAGTGTTGCGCGGACCGCGCCGCCGGATCGACGCCGTCATCGGGGTCGCCGAGGCGCTCGCCGAAGGTCGGGTGGAACCGCATGCCGGGGTCGATGCGTCTGACCTACGTGCGCAACTGATCGAGCTGCCCGGAATCGGCCCCTGGACCGCCGACATCGTCACCATGCGAGTGACGGGCGATCCCGACGTCCTGCTCGCGAACGACCTGGTCGTCGCCCGGGCCGCGGCCGACCTGGGACTCGATCTGCGCGACACACATCACTGGGCACCGTGGCGGTCGTACGCGACGATGCACCTGTGGCGACACCGCCTCGCCGGCGCCGGCGAGGACGTATGACGAGCGGACCCCAGATGACGCCTGATCCGATGACGCCCCATCCGACACCGATTCGACTCGAACCCCGACCCGACAGGAACGCCATGCCTGCACCGTCCCCCACCGTCACCGACGGACCGACCGCCCACACCACGGCCGCCGACGACCCCGTCACCCCCGGCACTGCCACCGCCGCCGGTTACGCCACCCTCGACACCCCGAACGGTCCGTTCACCGTGATCGCCGACGACTCGGAGCGCGTCCTCGCATCCGGGTGGACCGACGATCCCGCCTATCTCTCCGCACTCATCCACCGATCGTTGCGTCCGGAGTCACTGCAGCGTTCCGTGACGCTCGGGAGACTCACCGACGCGGTGTCGGCGTACTACGCGGGCGAGGTCGATGCGCCGTCCCGGGTCGAGGTGGTCCAGCTCTCCGGCGGCACCTTCCTGAACAAGGCGTGGGACGCGCTGCGTCTCGTCGAACCCGGGCGGCCGGTCACCTACACCGAGTTCGCCGAGCGCGCGGGCGAACCGGCCGCCATCCGCGCCGCGGCGACCGCGTGTGCGCGCAATGCCGCCGCACTCTTCGTGCCGTGCCACCGGGTCAAGCGCAGCGACGGAACGCTCGGTGGCTTCCGCTACGGACTGGACATCAAGAGGTGGCTGCTCGACTTCGAGGCACCAGCGGAGGACTGAGCCGGAGCTGCGGCGACGGCGTTTTGTCGGAGGCATCCGCCACCATCAGGGCATGATCGCTGCAGCCCTGTCACTCGTGTTCGGCGTCCTGCTCGGCATCGCGCTCGGGTGGTGGGCGCATGCCGCGCGCAGCGCCGGGGTGGTGGCGGCCGCCCGCTCCGAGGTGGAGATGCTGCGCGAGGGACGCAGCGAGGTGGCGTCGTCGTTGTCGTGGGCCACCGAGGATGCGGCACGGCGGCAGTCCACGGCGATCGGCAGCCAGGTGCAGCACATCGTGGAACCGCTACGCGCGACCCTCGCCCAGCTCTCCGACGAACTGCGTCGGGTCGAGTCCAATCGGATCGGCGCGTACGCCGGGCTCACCGAGCAGGTTCGCGGCATCCACGCGGCATCCGTCGCGCTCAACGACCAGACCCGGCAGCTCGCCAACGCACTGCACAGCTCCCACTCGCGCGGCCGCTGGGGCGAGGTGCAGCTCGAACGGGTCGTCGAACTCGCCGGGATGACCAAACACTGTGACTTCAGCACCCAGGTGTCGCTGCCGGACAAGACCAAGGCCGGCGCGACGGTCCGGCCCGACCTCGTCGTCCACCTCGCGGGCGGACGCGACATCGTCGTCGACGCCAAGGTGCCCCTCGAGGCGTATCTGCGTGCCGCCGAGTCCACCGAGGCCGCCGCCCGGGATCGTCTGATCGGCGAGCATGCCCGGGCGCTGCGCGCACACATCGCCCGGTTGTCCGCGAAGTCCTACTGGACGGCCTTCGAGAACACGCCGGAGATGGTGGTGCTGTTCCTCCCCGCCGACGCAGTCCTCGAAGCCGCCGTCCGCACCGATTCCGAGGTCCTCGAGTACGGCTTCGCACGCAATGTGGTGATCGCCACTCCGACGACCCTCATCGCGTTGCTCCGGACCGTCGCCCTCGGCTGGCGCCACGACGCGATGGCCCGCGACGCCGCGGTCATCCATGCCCTCGGCATGGAACTCCACCAACGGCTCGCCGGTGTACTCGGTCATCTGGGCTCGCTCGGCACATCGCTGCAGCGCACCGTCGACGCCTACAACTCGACGATCGGGTCGGTCGAGAGCCGGCTGGGCGTCACCGCACGACGACTGGCCGAACTCGACGCCCTGGGCGAGGTCGCCGAACCGCCGCGGCCCCGCGTGATCCACGACACCTGCAGGTCCGCCGAATCCGTCGCGACACCTGCGACGACATCGGCGGCCGCGTCCACGCCACGGTCCGGGGGTGGAGCGTTTTCCGCCGATGAACCGGTACCGTGACCATGTGCCTTCCCCGCAACGCCTACAGACGGCGGTACCCCTGGACCAGCAGTCCGTGCTGCCCGCGGTCCGCGGTCTGCCGTGGTGGGGTGCCGTTCTCCTGGCAACCGGGATCACGGCCCTCGGTGCGGCGATCGACGCCGGCAGCAACGATTCGCTCGGCGGGATCTACAAGTTCTGTTATCTCGTCGGCTGCGTCCTCGCTGCTCTGGCCGTGCGTCGCCGCGCACTGTTCACCGCTGCCGCCCAGCCGCCGCTGATCGCGTTCTTCGTCAGCATCGTCACGCTGTACGGCCTCAATTCCGAGCAGGCGTCGTCCGGTCTGAAGAGCCTGATCTTCAAGGTGCTGTTGCCGATCGCCGCGGATTTCCCCTGGATGCTGACGGTCTTCCTCGTCACCTTGGCCATGGTGCTCGTCCGATGGTTCCTGACCCGCGGCGACGACGACAAGAACTCCGGTGGTCGCGAGAAGCCGACGGGGTCCCGCGGTGCGTCGACTCGCGCGAGTCGAGACAAGAACGACCGCGCCAAGACCGGCGAGTCGACCGAGCGCGCGACGACGCATCGTCGGGCCAAGAGCAGCACGGCCCAGCAGGCCGGCCCCGGCCAGACCGCCAAGGCGCCGTCGAGCAAGTCGCGCCCCCAGCGCTCCCGTCCCGGCTCCGCCTCCGAACGCCCGGCCTCGTCGACGCGTACGGCGACCGTCGAACGGACCCAGCGGACCCCGGCAACCGCGCGCCCGACGGTGGCGGATCTCGCCGCACCCGACCTCACCCCGTCGGACGCACCGCTCTCGGGTCAGGCCGACACGCCTCGTACCGACCCCGCCCCGTCCGGTTTCCAGACGTACGAGTCGGCCACCGACGGCGGTCCGGCAGGCGTCGCCGACACCCGCTCCTGACGCGCGCCGAATCGCCACCTCCGGTCGCGCGCGCCAGGCGGTTTCAACCGGTCGTGACCAGCGGGGTCTCCGACGAGCGTCAGCCGCCGGCGTTGAGTTCGATCCAGTGCCCCAGCTTTCGGGCCGCGGCGTCGACCAGTTCGGGCCACTCCATCGCACCCTCGTCGGCGTTGTCGGTGACGGCCTTGACGAGCCGGCACGGGATCCCGAACTGCGCGCTCACATGGGCGACCGCGCATCCCTCCATGTCGACGAGATCGGCGTGGCGTGCCAGTTGGGCCCGCCGCACCGGGTCGGCGACGAAGGTGTCCCCCGAGGCCAGCACCGTTCCGTCACCGTCCGGGAGTTCCCAGCGGTCGGTCATCTCATAGCCCATGGCGCGTAGTTCGGCGCTGCTGATGTCGTGTTCGAGCACCGATGACGGGATGAACAGATCGCGTCCGGGACCGACGACTTCGTCCCGCAGCACCCCCGCGGTGCCGATGTTGATCACCTGCCGGACCGGTGCACCGGCGGCGAGCTCGCGACTCAACGCCATCGTCGCCCGGACCTTGCCGATCCCGGTGATGAGCAACCGTGAACCCGCCGGCAGATGCCGCGCCTCGGCGCGGGTCGCCGACACGATCAGAACACTTCCGGACACACCACTCCGCACATCGTCATCAGACACCGGGTGATTATCGCGTGCGTCATCTGCGCGCGAGCGCCGAGGACGCCCGAGCGGCCCGGCCCAGAGCGGTGCCGTAGCCGGGTCCGTGCCCGGCGGCGTGCACCGCGAGCGGGTGCAGTTGGTGGACCTCGACCCTGTCCTGCCAACCGGGCACCAAGGGGTGCGTCTCCTGATAGCCGTCGATGATCTCGTCGAGCAGCGGGCAGCCGAAGAGCGCGAGCATCGCGAGGTCGGTCTCCCGGTGACCCCCGTGTGCGGCGGGGTCTATCATCACGACGCCCTGGGAGGTCCAGAGCACGTTGCCGTTCCACAGATCGCCGTGGATGCGGGCCGCGGGTTCGTCGTCGTCGAACCCTCCGCTCGCGACCAGCTCGCAGGCGGCGCGAACGGCATCCTCGTCCTCAGCGGTCAGATTGCCGGCCTCCCGCGCCGGACGCAGATACGGCTCGACGCGTTCCCGCGCGTAGAACTCGCCCCACGAGTCGTATTCGATCGAACTGAGCGGGCGCCGGCCGATGAACAGCCGGCCGTCGAAACCCGCGGGCGGCGAACCGAACCGCGGGGCACCGGCGTCGTGCATGCCCGCCAGCGCAGCTCCGAAGGCCCGGGCGGCCTCGCGATCCGGACGCGTCGTGTCGAGGTACTCGAGTTCGATGGCGTCCTCGCTCACCGCGAGCACCTTCGCCACCGGTGCGCCGGAGTCGGCGAGCCAGCGCAACCCGGCGACCTCGGCCGCGAAGAAGTCCCGGTGACCGCCCGGCGGGCCGCTGCCCCGCAGCGTCTTACGGAAGACGCGGCTCACTGCGCCGAATGGTGGTCGCGTGCCCGCGCCTCGAGCGTCGTGCCGCTGACCCGCGCGAGCTTGTCGAAACGATCGTTGGCCACCCGCATCGCGATCTCGTAGGGCAGGGCGAACTTCCGCGCCCACCAGTATCCGAACCGGATGTCGAACGACGTGTAGACCATGAACCGATTCTTGCGGATCCCCTTGAGGATCGCCGCGGCCGCGGTCTCGGGTGACACCGCGACCTTGTGGAAGTTGTTGATGGCGGCCTTGACTCGCGGGTCGTCACGGTCGACGCCGACGATTTCGACGGTGTCGACCAGCGGGGTGTCCACACCGCCCGGACACACCAGCGACACCCCGATACCGTGACGCCGCAGATCGAACCGCAACACCTCGGAGACACCGCGGATCCCGAACTTGCTCGCGCTGTAGGCGGCGTGCCACGGCAGGGCGAGCAGCCCCGCGGCCGACGACACGTTGACGATGTGTCCGCCGCTCCCCCGCCGCACCATCTGCGGCACAAAGCATTCGATGATGTGGATCGGGCCCATGAGATTGACGTCGACGAGCGATCGCCAATGGCGGTGCTCGAGATTCTCCACCGTGCCCCATGCCGAGATCCCGGCGATGTTCATCACGACGTCCATCACGCCGACCTCGGCGTCGACCTGCCGCGCGAAGTTGGCCACCCAGTCGTAGTCGGAGACGTCTCCCGCGAGGTGGTAGAGCACGGTGCCGTCGGCGCGGAGGATTCCCGCGACGACCTCGTCGAGCTGATCGGCGTGTAGGTCGGTCAGCACCAGTTCGGCACCCCGTGCGGCGGCCGCCTCGGCGGTCGCGCGTCCGATCCCGCTCGCCGCCCCGGTGATCAGTACCTTGCGTCCGCGCAACGACGGCACCGGAGTGTCCATCACCAGGAGATCTCGAATGCCCATGGGGCCGAGGTTAGCCGCCGGAGGCGGACAGGCTCAGCCGATCGGCAGCTTCCCGTCGAACAGGCCGTACAGAATCGTGAGCATCGCCTTGAGGACCTGTGCCGACACATCCTGCCCCTGGGTGGCCAGCAACTGGACGACGGCCTCGGGCTCCTCGGTTGCGAGCAGTTGCTGCACGAACGGGATCACCGCGGACAGCCCGCTGGCGTCGTCGGCCGGCGGCACCGAAGGTGCGGGTGCGGCGCCGGTGGCCGCATTGCCGTTGACGTATTTCAGGATGCCGTCGGTGATGGCCATCGCGTACTTCAGCTGGCCATCGCGTCCGGCCAGGGCGGCCGCCTCGGCCGGGTTGGACAGGTTGCCCATCTCGATGAAGACAGCCGGGACCTTGGTCAGGTTGACCGCGGCGATGTCCGGACGCGTCTGGATGCCGTTGTTCACCCCCGCGTAGTTGGCCGACGGGAAGCCGGCAGCGAGGAAGGAATCGCGCATGACGGTCGACGCCTTGCGCCCCTCACCCGACTGCACGCGGTTCACGGTGGCGTCCGGGATCGGCAGCGAGGGCACGATCATGTGGAAGCCCTTCTTGGCGCCGTCCGCGCCGCGGCTCGTCGAATCGGCGTGCAGGCTGACCGCGACCGCTGCGCCGGACCGGCTCGCCGCGGCGGCACGCTCGTCGACGCAGCCACCCCACCCGACGTCGTCGGGCCGGCTGAGCACCACCCGGGCGCCCTGGCTCTCCAGGCCGGCCTTGACCAACTGGGTGACCTGCCAGTTGACGGTGTGCTCCTTGGCGCCGTTCACCCCCGTGGCCCCGGTGGTCTGGCAGTCCTTCTTGCCGCCGCGCCCGTCGGACACCTGCGCACTGAGGCTCCGACCGGCAGCACTCGCCTGGTGGCCCGGGTCCAGGAAGATCGTCTTCCCCGCGAGCGCGGTCCCACGGGCCGGCGCGGCCTGCGCTGGCGCCACCACCAGGTTCGACGCCATCACGGTCGACGCCACTGCCGTCACGGCGAAGGCGGTCGTCATCATGCGCTTCTTCATCATCTTCTGGAACATCGGCGTTTCGAGGCGGCGATCGCGCATCTCAGCTCCGGTCATTCGCCTCACTCCTCCCGTTAGGCACCATTGGTCACACTGGTCACAGACTTAACAGTGAAACAGGGCGAGCGGAGTTTGCGAAATGCGCTACCTGGGCGTTCCGGATTTCGTTAGCCGAATGTGACATCCGGACCGGCGTGTCGCGTGATCCGCGCCACACGTGTCGCGGGTATCGCGCTCAGTCGGGCACGTGGCGCAGGACACCGAGAATGCCGTGCTCGTCCTCCGCATCCTCCGGACGCGCGATCGCGGCCTGCAACTCGGCGTTGACGGCCTCGGCGTCGAGACCGCGACCGATCGCGACCAGTTCGGTCGACGGCGTCCGCGGCGCCCACGACTCACGGCTCACCCGGACGAACCCGCCCACAGCGTGTACGACGAACTTCTGCCGATACCGCGGCCGGTCGAAGTGCACGATGCCCTTGATCCGGAAGCATCCGCTCGGCGGTCGCTCCAGGAACCGCGCGAGCCGACGCGGGTCGAGCGGTTCATCGCTCCGAAAGGTGATCGCCTCGTACCCGGCGTGCAGGTGGTCGTGACCGGAATGGTCGTGTTCCTCGAGCAACAGCTCGTCGAGGGTGAGCTGTCCGCTTCGCGGTTCGTCGGTCCCGGCCGACTCGTCGATGTCGAACAACAGCGCCGGGTCGATCCGGGCCTCCTGGGTCACCATCGCCGCTGCGGTCGGGTTCAGCTGCGCGACAATCTCTTCGACGGTTCGCAGGTCCGCGCCGGTGATCAGGTCGGACTTGTTGACCAGAATGAGATCGGCTATCGCCATGTGCGCGTCGACCTCTGGGTGTTCCTCGCGCAGCGCGTGGATGTGCGCGGCGTCGACCACGTAGACCAGACCGCCATAACGAAGCCGCGGATCCGTCACCGCGGTGACCATCCGGATGAGTGATCTCGGTTCGGCTATCCCGCTGGCCTCGATCACGATCGCGTCGATCTTCGCGCTCGGGCGGACCAGGGAGGTCAGCGCGTCGGCGAGACCGTCGGCGTCGACCGTGCAGCACATACATCCGTTGCTCAGGCTCACCGCACCGTCGGCCTGGGCGGACACCAGCAGTGCATCGATGTTGACCGATCCGAAGTCGTTGACCAGGACGCCCAGTCTCGTACCGGTGGCTCCCGCGGTGCGCAGCAGATGGTTGAGCAGGGTCGTCTTGCCGGACCCGAGGAAACCGGCGACCACGATCACCGGCACCGGCGGCCGGGCCGTCCGGGACGTGCTCAGGCCAGACATGCCGGGCAGATCACGGCGAGGTCCCGACCCTCGCGGTCGGGATGATTCGCGACGTTGTTCGTCGAACCCCCGCATTCGACGCATTGTCCGAGCACCTCGGCGCGATCGGAGAACTCCGTGCTCATGCGGTTGTCGAAGACGTAGAGAGATCCTTTCCAGAGCCCTCCGTCGCGGTACCGCTCGCCGTATCGCACGATGCCGCCGTCGAGCTGATAGACCTCGTTGAATCCACGGTTGCGCATGACCGTGCTGAGGACCTCACACCGGACGCCCCCGGTGCAGTAGGTGACCACCGGACGGTCTTTGAGGTGGTCGTAGGCACCGCTCTCGATCAGTGGGATGAAGTCGCGCGTGGTCTGCGCCTTGGTGACCACCGCCCCGTCGAACCGCCCGACCTGCGCCTCGATCTCGTTGCGGCCGTCGAAGAAGACGACCTCGTCACCGCGTTCGTCGACGAGTCGGTGGACCTCTTCGGGCGTCAGCCGGACACCGCCTCCGACCACCCCGTTCTCGTCGACGACGATCTCGTCGGGAACCCCGAAGGTCACGATCTCCGGGCGCACCTTCACACTCAGGCGGGGGAAATCGTCGCCGGCGCCGTCCGACCATTTGATGTCGGCATCGGCGAACCCGGGGTAGGAACGGGTGGTCCTGACGTAGCGTTTGACCGCGGCGATGTCGCCACCGACGGTGCTGTTGATTCCGTGTCGTGACACGATGATCCTGCCCCGCAGCCCGAGCGACTCGCACACCGACAGCTGCCACAGCCGAATGGCTTCCGGATCGGGCAGCGGGACGAAGACGTAGAACAGAACGATCTTGGGGGTCGACACAATGCAAGGGTACGGAAATCGACCACGGCGGCCCGTACCCGTCCCACGTCCGCGGCCGACTCACTTCGGCCGTGTGATCTGCGCGTCATTCGCAACCGTGACGGTCGCGGCAATCGTGACGATCACGGGTTGCTCGTTGCCCACCGACACCACGCCGTCACGAATCGTCATTCCACCGACCGACGAACTGTCCACCCTCACCGAGGTCGAGTCGTCGTCGACGACGTCCACCACCGGTGAGGACACGGCACAGAATCTTCCCGATTGGACAATCGGCCGAGTGGTCGCATTGGCCCCACGAGTCGACAATTCGCGCTTTCATCAGGGTTCGGTGACCGCGGATTCACCGTTACAGGACTCGTCCGGCTTCCATTTCTCCACACCCGATCGATCAGTCAATTGCTCGACCGGCACCAACGGACGGTCGTCGCTGGTCTGCCGTATCAACGACGGGGCCGACTCCGGACCTTCGAGGCGGCGCGAGGCTCCGTCCACGGCGTCGGCATCCTGCGACTGGGCGCCCGATTACGCAATCCTCAGTTCGGACGGTCCGCAACATGGTGCGTGCGCCAATCGCTATCCGGTTCTCTATCGCTCTTCAATAGTCGACTTCGGGCACACAATTTCCATTTCGCGATTCTCTTGCCTCATCGAGACGATTGGCATGTTCTGTCTCGAATCGCGTTCGAAATCCGGATTCTCGGTGACCGACGGTGGTTACCGAACCATCTACGCAGCCGATCGCGCACCCGAAGATCTGGTGGCACTCTCCCCTGAAGAAACGGGCGAATCCGCTCGGAGTGCGACGACCATCACGCCCACAACTCGGACATCACGGACGACAACTCGGACCGAGACACCCCGAACGCGATCATCGAACAGCAGTATTGCGCCTAATCCCTAATAATCTGGCGTCCCGGCTTCCCTGAGGCCTTTCGATACTTTATGGTCTAAGCGGGGGGGTTCTCAGCGGCTACTCATAGTTTGGGTCTAAGCTGTGTACCGATGAATAGATCAAACCGGGTGGATAAGGTTTAATAGACCTCCCACGACCGTCTTGGTCGCATGACACAAATCGAGGGGAAAGCGTTTCATGGCGAAGAAGGAAATCGTTCAGGTCATCGACGATCTCGACGGCAAGGTTTTGGATCAGTACGAAACTGTTCGGTGGTCACTCGACGGTAAGAATTACGAGTTCGACACTTCATCGAAGCACGCTCAGCAATTCCGTGATTCGCTCGCGAAATACCTCGACATTTCGCGTCAGACCGGCCGGGTCACCAAGCGCGCGACGGCCACCACCGCCGCTGCCGGCGGCGGACGCAACAAGGAGACCACCAAGGCGATCCGCGAGTGGGCCATCCGCGAGGGCTACGAACTCAGCGACCGCGGCCGCATCCCGCAGAGCATCATCGAGGCCTTCGAGGCCGCACACTGACCGGTCACGCGTGAGGAATTCCTCGGCGACCCGATCGACCGCCCGGCTGCATCTTCTGCGCCGGGCGGTACTCGTCTCCGACCCGGTGCACGTGTGAAGCCGCTCGAACCGCTGACCCCTCCGGTCGACCCGGTAGAGGCGCTGACCCGCATCTCCTGGCTTCTCGAACAGCGACGAGAGAGCACGTACCGGGTGGAGGCGTTCCGACGAGCCGCCCAGGCCGCGGCACGACTCTCCGCCGACGACCTGCGCGACCGGGCATCGGGCCGATCCCTCACCACGGTGAAGGGCATCGGGAAGACCACCGCGGACGTCATCGGACAGGCCGTCGACGGCCGGGTCCCCGACTATCTCGCCCGGCTTCAGGACGAGGATCCGCCGTTCCCGCCGGAGGGCGCCGACGATCTGGTCACCGCCGTCGTCGGGGACCTCCACGCACACACCGAGTGGAGCGACGGCGGCGCCCCCATCACCGAGATGGCCTCTGCAGCACGGGCCCTGGGCCACGATTGGCTGGCGATCACCGACCACTCGCCGCGCCTGACGGTCGCCAACGGGTTGAGTGCCGAACGACTGGCCTCCCAGATCGAAGCCATCGACGAGTGGAACAGCTTGCACGGCAATGGTTTTCGACTTCTCCGGGGAATCGAGATCGACATCCTCGACGACGGCGCGCTCGATCAGTCGGACGAGATGATCGAACGCCTCGACACCGTGACCGCCTCCGTCCACTCACACCTGCGGATGGACCACGACGCGATGACGACCCGGCTCGTCAACGCCGTGTCCGACCCTCGCGTCCATGTCCTGGGGCACTGCACCGGCCGCCGGGTGCTCAGCGGACGCGGCCACCGACCGCCGTCGACCTTCGACGCTCGCGCGGTCTTCGAGGCGTGCGCCGCGAACGACACGATCGTGGAGATCAACTCACGACCCGAACGCGTGGATCCGCCCGACGAGCTGATCGAGATCGCCCTCGAAGCCGGCTGTCTGTTCGCGATCGATTCCGACGCGCACGCGCCCGGCCAGCTCGAGTTCAAGGTCCTGGGTGCGCGTCGTGCCGTGGAGCACGACATCGACCCGGACCGGATCGTCACGACGTGGTCGTCGGATCGGTTGCTGGAGTGGATCTCCCGATGAGCCTGGCGGCCAGCGGGAACAGCAGGACCGTCGTCGCGCCGGCGGCCACCAGTGTGGAGGCGAGCGCGGCGGAGATCAGTTCCGAGGACACCGCGACCTCGGTGACGGCCACGATGATCGGCAATCCGGTCACGGCGAACAGCGCCAGCTGACCACGCTCGCGCGGGTGTCTCAGGAAGTGCCCGTCGTCGAGGAAACGGGCGCTGAACCAGACGGGACCGCCGCGGGCGATCGCGATGGCCAGCACCAGCACGACCCACGTCCCGGGCTTGGACGCGACCGCGGACACGTCGATGTTCATACCCGAGGTGACGAAGAAGATCGGGATCAGGACTCCGAACCCGATGACCTCCAACGACCTACCGACATGCGGGTGTTCGGGTCCGATGAGCCGGCGCAGGATCAATCCGGCCGCGAAGGCGCCCAGCACGACGTCGAGGTCGAACACCGCGGCCACCGTCATGAGTGACACGAGCAGCAGCACCACCACGCGCACCGGCAACTGCACCGTTCCGCCGGCCATCTCACCGATCGCCGTCCCGATGCCGGGGATGCGCGCGAGGATGTGCTGCGGGGCAGCCGCGATCAGCAGAGCAGCCAGCACGAAGAGCACCAGTACGATCACCGCACCGCCGAAACTCCGGCTGGTGAGCAGCAGCGACATCGCGAGCACCGGGCCGAGCTCGCCGACCGCCCCGTGCGCCATGACCGCACGCCCCAGGCGGGTGCCGTCGAGGCCGGCTTGTTTGAGGATGGGCAGCAGGGTGCCGAGCGCGGTCGAGGTGAGGGTGATCGCGATCGCGATGTGGGCGGTGAAGCCGGCCTCACTCAGACCCAGCGCGAGAACCGTGGCGACCAGGGCCACCGAACCCCAGGCGATGAGGAGACTCACCAACCAGGACAGCTGCGCGACTCGACCAGGCCTGCCGCCCAACAGCTTCGGGTCGAGTTCGTAACCGGCCAGGAGGAACAGCATGCCCAGGCCGAGCTGGCTGAGCATGTCGATGCCCGTGCGGTCGGCCCAGTCCAGCGCGTGCGGGCCGATCACGATCCCGAACACCAGCAGCAGCACGGCGTCGGGAACGTAGCCGCGGGACAGCCTCGACAACAGCGGCGACACCGCGGCGATGAGCACGATCCAGAACAGCGACACGATCACTGAGGTGTCCGTGGACGCGGACTCGGCGAGAATCATGCGAAACATCGTGGCATGCCGCCACGTCCGTCACGCGAGGTAGTCAGTCCCGCGGGATCGGCGGTGCGTGATCGGGCGCCATCAGCGCCCCGATCTGCGAGAAGATCGGGTTGCCACCGTTGTCGTAGGAACCGTCGGGGCCGAACGCCTCCGATTCGTAGGTCACCGCGACGGCGATGGAGATCTTCTCCTCCGGCAGATATCCGACCACGGCGGCGTAGCCGTTGAACAGCGGATTCTGGACGATCCATTCCCCGGCGAGGACCACCCCCATCCCGTATGTGTAGCGCTCGTTCATCTCCCGGCACGTCGCGCACCCGGACAACGGCCGGGCGATCCCGCGGAGCCGGGTCGAGGTCATCGTCTCGTAGGCCTCCTTCGAGAGCGTCTCGCCGGCGAAGAGCTTGCGCCCGGTGGCCTCGACGTCGTAGATGTTCGACGTCTGGATGGCACGGTGGGTGATGCTCCACGACGGGTTCCAGCCGGCGGTCTCCTCGTAGAAGGGCGTATCCGGCGGAAGATTCAGGATTCCGCGACGTTCGGAGGAGTATGCGTGCAGGGCCGGCTCGGGAATCGTCGCGGTCAGGTTCGACACGGTGTTCGTCAGACCCAGCGGCTCCGAGATCCTCTCGCGGAGCAGATCTTCGACGGGCTTGCCGGTGATCTTCTGCAGCGCCAGACCGAGGATCACGTAGTTGGTGTGGGCGTAGTTCCAATTGGTGCCGGGCTCGTACAGCAACCGCTTGTCCATTGCGTAGGACAGCATCTCGTCGATCGTCCACGCCTTGAAGGGATTGTTGAGTTCAGTCCTCTCGAAGGCTTCGTTGCCGAGAACGTAATCCTGGTATCCGGAGGTCATGGTCGCCAACTGACCGAGGGTCACCTCGTCGGCGTGTGGGATCTCCGGAACCCACCTGCCGATGGTGTCGTCGAGGGACACCTTGCCCTCGTCGACGAGCTGCAGGAGGACCGCGGCGACGTAGGCGATCGCGACGGCACCGTTGCGGAAGTTCATGTCGGGGGTGGCCGGGATACCGGTCTGGGATTCACCGAACGCCTTGGTGATCACCTCGTCGCCGTCCTGGGTCACGCGGACGATCACTGCCTTGAGGTGCTTCGACGCCATCAGGTCTTCGACGATCCGCTCGATCGCCGCGGCTTTCTCCGGGTCTGCGGAGGCTGCCGAGGTGGGCGAATCCGAGGACGAACCGGACGACCCGCAAGCCGCGAGCACGACGACCAACAGTAGTGCCACGACCACCGACCAGCGCTTTGCCATACGGTCAGCTTCTGGCATCGGCCGTCGTCGCGAGTCCGAACTCGGCGGACACGGCACACAAATGGCGGTACTTCGTGTTGCGAAGCTGTCCGGCGGCCGGCGGCGTACCGTCGTCGGTGACCCGACCCGCGCGACCCGAGGCGGCCTTCATGACCACTGCCCGACCGACGATGCCCACAGCGTTCATCGGACACGGCAACCCGATGAACGCACTCGAGCGCAACCGGTACACCGAGGCGTGGCGGGCGTTGGGGCAGGCGGTTCCGAAGCCGCGGGCGATCCTGGTGATCTCCGCACACTGGTACACCAACGCGACAGCAGTGACGGCCATGCCGCGTCCGCGCACCATCCACGACTTCTACGGGTTCCCGCAGGACCTGTTCGACGTGGAGTACCCCGCACCCGGCGCCCCGGACGTCGCCGAGATGGTCTCCGACGTGGTCAAACCCACGTGGTGCGGCCTAGACCTGGACAGCTGGGGCATCGACCACGGCACCTGGTCGGTTCTGGTGCACACGTTCCCGGACGCGTCGATCCCGGTTCTGCAGCTGTCCCTCAACGCCTTCAAGGACTTCGAGCACCACTACGAACTCGGCCGAAAGCTGGCGCCGTTACGGGAGCAGGGCGTGCTCATCATCGGCAGCGGCAACATCGTCCACAACCTGCGGGCGGTCGATTTCAGCAAGGCCGACAGCGGATACGACTGGGCCCACCGATTCGACGACGCTGCGCGCGAAGTGCTGCAGGACAACCCCTCTCACGTCCTGAGCCTCGACGGCCATCCCGACTTCGAGAATTCCGTGCCGACACCCGATCACTACCTGCCGCTGCTCTACGTCGCGGGTCTGGCGCAGGAGTCGCCACTGGATCTGCTGGTCGACGGACATGCGGCCGGATCGATCTCGATGGCTGCTTACACACACGGCCTGGACCTGGACGCCGGACAGTTCAGCGACGCGCCGGCCGCCGAACTGCCCGAAGGCTTCCCAGCGCTGAACTCCAACATCTGACCCGTCCCACCGCCGGCCGAGTAGGCCGAGGCGCACGCCGAGCCGTCCCACCGCCGGCCGAGTAGGCCGAGGCGCAAGCCGAGCCGTCCCACCGCCGGCCGAGTAGGCCGAGGCGCAAGCCGAGCCGTCCCACCGCCGGCCGAGTAGGCCGAGGCGCAAGCCGAGGCCGTATCGAGGTCAGACCTTCAGGAAGTCGTCGATCTGATTGATTGCGCTGGAAGCACCTTCGACGACGCCCATGTCGAGCACCTTCTGAAGCGCTTCGGCGGAGTCGTAGGTGCTGATATACGTGGCGAGTGTCTTGTCACCCTTCTCGGCGAACGTGTATGCGTTGCGGGACTCGGGCATGTCGGTGAGCGGGTTGAGGTCGGCGTCGGCGAATCCGTCGAGGAAGGTGAATCCGCGCGGCTCGTCGACCGTCTCGACTTTCCAATAGCCGCCGAACTTCTCGCCTTCGGGACTGGTCATGTAGTAGGTGACCTTCCCGCCCGGCTTGAGTTCGTGGTCGACGACGGTCGCAGGGTAGGTGGGCGGACCCCAGATCTTCTCCAACTGGCGCGGATCGGCATAGATCTGCCAGACGCGTTCGACGGGGGCGGCGAATTCGGCGTTGATGGTGATCGTGCGGGCGTCGAGGTCCGGGGTCACATCGATGACGGGCATTGGTCATTCCTCCGACGGTGTTGCAGTTGGTGGTGTTTCGAGCGTGAGCAGATCGTCGATGCGCGCGATACGGCCGCGTCACACCTGTTCGAGTTCGGTGAGCATCGACGCCACCGAACGCACCGCGGCGACATCGCCACTGGCGAGTTGTTCGCGCCCCTGACGTCGTTTGGTCAGCAGGCCCGCCTTCTCGAGCACGGCGACGTGCTTCTGTACCGCCGCGAAGCTCATGTCGTATTTCGCGGCGAGTACCGAGACCGAGTGTTCACCGGCGAGCACACGTCGCATGATGTCGCGGCGCGTGCGATCGGACAGCGCGTGGAACAGGGCGTCGGCCCTGTCCTCGTCGTCTGGCGATGCGCCAGTGGTTTCGGCCACAGCTCCAACATACAACCGATTGGTTGTATGTCAATGCCCACGCAAGAACTCGCCTTAGGCTGGGTTCGTGGACTCCGATGAAATTCGACGGCAGTGGTCGGCGGCGCCGCTCCACAAGGCGACCGGCGTGCCCTGGGGGATGCCTCGTGTGCCGGACATTCCCCTGCCGCCGTTCACCTCTCCCGACGAGCACCGCCGGTTCTCCCGGATGCTCGCGCTTCACCTGGCGCTGATCGATGACGGGTCGCCGTCCCCGTCGACCATGATCGTCAACGCTCTCATCACCGAACGCGGAAACAGCGGGCCCGATCTTCACCGCCTCGAACTCGATGTGACCATCAGGTCCTTCTTCCCCGCGCCGTGGACGCCGACAGCACTCGCCCGACAGCTGCAGACAGCTGGTTTCGGTACCGCTCCACGAGACCATCACGGTCGATGGGAGTGGCTGAACGATCCCGACTTCACCGCACACCGGACCGACGGCGGCTGGTTGATCGACGATCATGAGCGCGGCAGTCACCACTACACGCGACTCGCCCATCCCGGAGACCTTTTGTTGCTCTGGATGTCCCACTTCACGACGCGAACGCCCTTCCCCTTCGGCTGGGCCGTCGACGACGGCGATCTGACGGCTCTCGGCCGACCGGCAGCGGCGGTCCGCTCCGCGCTCGATCGAGACCGAGCCCTCCCCTATCTGGAGAACTGGCGGGCACGCAAAGCCGCAGGACTACCGGACGAGCGCTTCGGACCGTGACGGGCCGGCGTCACTGCTCGGTGACCTGTCCACCCTCGACGTGCCAGTGCCGGTCGACGCGCACATTCGCGAGCATGCGCCGGTCGTGCGTGACCAGAAGCAGTGCGCCG
The DNA here is from genome assembly GCF_000332995.1 of Gordonia amicalis NBRC 100051 = JCM 11271. Taxonomy (GTDB): domain Bacteria; phylum Actinomycetota; class Actinomycetes; order Mycobacteriales; family Mycobacteriaceae; genus Gordonia; species Gordonia amicalis. Next base: position 46,137 of record NZ_BANS01000015.1, on the reverse strand, counting down.
TCGTAGGAGTCGAGAGCCGATTCGAGTTGTTCGATCGCCGGGAGGTCGAGGTGGTTGGTCGGCTCGTCGAGCACCAGGACGTTGACACCGCGGGCCTGCAGCAGCGCCAACCCGGCGCGGGTGCGCTCGCCCGGTGACAGTTCGCCGACCGCCCGGTCGACGCGGTCGGCGCGCAAGCCGAACTTGGCGAGCAGTGTCCGGACGTCGGCCATGGTGTGGTCGGGCACGAGTTCGGCGAAGCGGTCGGCGAGTGGTGTCGTACCGGTGAATTGCCCTCGCGCCTGGTCGATCTCACCGATCGCCACGTTGGCGCCGAGCTGCGCGGAACCCGAATCGGGTTCGAGGTGGCCGAGGAGCAGTCGGAGTAGCGTCGACTTCCCGGCGCCGTTGGGCCCGGTGATGCCGATGCGCTCACCCGCGTTCACCTGGATCGAGACCGGACCCATCACGAAATCACCTTGGCGCACAACGGCGTTGTTGAGGGTCGAGACGACAGAGCTCGAGCGGGGTGCCGAGCCGATCGTGAACTCCAGGACCCATTCCTTGCGCGGTTCGGCGACCTCGTCCAGGCGTGCGATCCGACTTTCCATCTGCCGGACCTTCTGCGCCTGTTTCTCGCTGGACTCGGTGGCGGCACGGCGTCGGATCTTGTCGTTGTCAGGTGCCTTGCGCATCGCGTTGCGCACACCTTGGCTCGACCATTCTCGTTGCGTGCGCGCCCGCGCCACCAGATCGGCCTTCTTGGCGGCGAACTCCTCGTACTCCTCGCGTTTGTGCCGACGCGCCACTTCGCGTTCCTCGAGGTAACTCTCGTAGCCGCCGCCGTACACCGTGTTCGTGTGCTGGGCGAGGTCGAGCTCGAGGACCCGGGTCACAGTGCGCGCCAGGAACTCTCGGTCATGACTGACGAGCACGACGCCGCCGCGGAGACCGGCGACGACATCCTCCAGTCGGGCGATGCCGTCGAGGTCGAGGTCATTGGTCGGCTCGTCGAGCAGCACGATGTCGAAGCGGGAGCACAGCAGCGCCGCGAGGCCGACGCGCGCCGCCTGGCCACCCGACAGCGCGGTCATCGGGGTGGTGTCCGGGTCGATGACATCGGTGGCGAGGCCCAGGTCGGCGAGGACTGCCGGCAGACGATCGTCGAGGTCTGCGGCACCGGTGGTGAGCCAGTGGTCGAGGGCCACCGCATACACGTCGGCGGGATCGTCGGCCCCGGCCGGAGCGGAGTCGTCCGCCAGAGCCGCGGCGGCGGCGTCCATCGCCCGCGTGGCAGCCGTGCATCCGGTACGACGCCCGACGTACTCACGAACGGTCTCCCCGGGGATCCGCTCGTGCTCCTGTGGCAACCAGCCGACGAACGCGTCGGCCGGTGCACGGGTCACCGTTCCCGCCAGGGGTGCGAGGTCACCGGCGAGGACGCGCAGCAGCGTCGTCTTGCCTGCTCCGTTCGCTCCGACCACCCCGACCACATCGCCGGGCGCGACGGTGAGGTCGAGATGATCGAACAGGACGCGGTGGGCGTATCCGCCCGCGACGTCCTTGGCGACGAGAGTTGCGGTCATCGGTCAATGGTCGCACCACCGATGACCCCGGCCGTGAGCGGTCAGCTCCGGGTCGGCTCGGCGGCCGGTCCGTCGTCGGACGCCCGGCCCAGAGCGAATTTCCCGTTGCCGAACATCAGCGGGTACAGGATGCCGCCGATGAGGCCGCCCAGCAGCGGCGCGAGCCAGAACAACCACAACTGACCGGGCGCGCCGTTGCCGTTGAAGAACGCGACCGCCGTCGAACGTGCCGGGTTCACCGAGGTGTTGCTGATCGGAATCGAGATCAGGTGGATCACCGTCAGCGTCAGACCGATGGCCAGCGGACCGAATCCGGCGGGAGCACGGTCGTCGGTGGCACCGAGCACCACGAGCAGGAAGAACGCGGTGAGGACCGCCTCCGCGATGAGGACCGCGACGAGACTGTAGTTGTTCGGTGAATGGTCGCCGTAGCCGTTGGCCGCCATGTTGCCCGTCGCCTCGAACCCCGGCTTGCCGTTGGCGATGGCATAGAGCAGGGTGCCGGCGAGGAGCCCGCCGACGACCTGCACGATCCAGTAGCCCGGTAGATCCTTGACCGGGAGGCGACCGCCGATGACCGCACCGAGCGTGATCGCCGGGTTGAAGTGCGCGCCCGAGACGTGCCCGACCGCGTAGGCCATCGTGACGACCGTCAGACCGAACGCCAACGCGACGCCGAGCAACCCGATGCCCAACTGGATCAGGGTGTCTCTGTCGTCGCCGGCGCTCGCGACGTATTTGGCCGCGAAGATCGCGCTGCCACAACCGCCGAAGACCAACCAGAAGGTGCCGAACAACTCGGCCAGCAACCGGCGTGGAGTACTTGCCATGAGACCGTTCTCCTCTGCCCGGCTCGTCGATCACGGGCACGGCAGCGCCGAGCCGGGTACCCCACCACCGCATACCGAGTGGAACGCAGCCACGCACGCGGTGTCCGGCGGTTCACGGATCCCATACCCAGAAGTGACCCCCGTGTCCTTCAGTTCGGGGACGATCCGGGGACCAGCGGACGGTCGGGGTTGTTCGCCGTCGCCATCGTCGAACCGTCGAGGATCGCCACGTCGTCACGACCGCCGATGAGCATCCCTCGGCATTCTCATTCGACCGCATGAAATACGGCGTTCGTCACGCCGTGGAAACCGCTTGAATCCGCCCCGGTTCCCCACCCTCGAACCATCGATGACCTGCGAAGACAATTCGGCCATCCCGCACGATCCGGTTTTCTCGGGCACCACCGTGGGCCTCTTTGCGCGCGGTACTCTCCCCGAGTCGACGACCGCACAGAGTCATGGGTCGCGTTCCGCTGAGAAAAGGAGCCAATCGTGGGCAGTCCCTACGACCCGAATGAGCCCACCCGGCTCGGCCCGCAGGGTGGACAACCCGCGCCCGGTCAGCAGCCGTACGGTCAGCAACCCCATGGGCAGCAGCCGTACCCGCAGCAGCAACCCCAGGGCCAGCAGCCGTACCCGCAGCAGCAGCCCTATGGCCAACAGCCGTACGGACAACAGCCCTATGGGCAGCAACAACCGTTCGGGCAGCAGCCCTACGGTCAACAGCCGTACGGTCAGCAACCGCCTCCTCCCCCGTCGTCGTCCGGCGGCGGCAAGAAGTGGTGGTTCATCGGCGGCGGCGGACTCCTACTCGTGCTCATCGTCGTCGTGGCGGTCGTCCTGGCGTTCACACTGGGCGGCGACAACAATTCCGACGAGCCGAAGGTGCCGACCGCGTCGGCCGTCGCCATGCTGCTCCCGGAGGCCGAATTCCCCGACATCACCGGCGAATTCACACTGGACACCGACCAGTCCGACGAGGACGACGGCACCAGCGTCGACAACGAGAAGTGCGCGCGACTGGTGGAGAGCCCCGACACCACCGCCGAGTACGCCGAACGCCAGCTCAGCGAAACCGCCGACTCGGGAGAGGTCTTCTTCGGTCTCGACGAGTACAGCGTCGACGTGACCAAGCCCGCCGACGGAAGCTACCAGGACTTCGACGAGATCCTCTCCGCCTGCCAATCCTTCACTCTGAATCTGGAGGAGGACGGCGAGACCGTGCCGGTCGCGATCAAGCTCGAGAAGCATAACCTGCCGATCAGTGGCGACTACAAGGCATTCCGGATGACCGGCGAGTTCACCATCTCCGACATCGAGGTCCACATGGTGGGCACCCTGGCGGTCGGCGAAGAGCGCGGTGTGTCGTTCTCGGTGGCCCACAACACCTTCAGCGACAGCGCGCCGTCGGTCAGCTCGGAGGTCACCAGCAGCCTCGCCGAGATGTTCACCGCGCAGCGTCAGCAGATCAAGGACGCCGCGTAACCCGACGCTCCGAGGCGGTTGAGACTCACACCGATCGGGTACGACAGCAAGGCACTGTGTACCCCGAGAGAAAGAGGTGAGTGTGGCCGGCACGGACGCATTCGACAAGATGGTCGAGGTCATCGACTACCCGGTGTTCGTGATCACGACCGTCGCCGAAGGTCGACGGTCAGGATGTCTCGTGGGGTTCGCGACCCAGACGAGCATCGACCCCCGGCGCTTCCTGATCGGGATCTCCCAGGCCAATCACACGCACGGCGTCGCAACGGCCGCCGAGTATCTCGCGGTTCACCTGATACCGAGCGATCATAAGGAACTCGCCGAACTGTTCGGAGGACAGACGGGCGACGAGGTCGACAAGTTCGAGCGATGCCGATGGTCGGCGGGCCCGCACGGTCTGCCGATCCTCGAAGACTCGGAAATGTGGTTCGCCGCACGGATTCTCGATCGCATCGACGTCGGCGACCACACCGCGCACATCGTCGAGCCGATCGACGGCGCGGTGTTGGTCGACGACCCTTCGCGCGATTCCTGGGTCAGCTTCGCCGACACCCGCCACATCGAGCCCGGACACGACGCATGAGCGACACGACCACCGAGGAGCACGGTCCGGGCTTCGACGCGCCGGCCTTCGCCGAACGCCTCTACGCCGACTTTCCCGAAGGGCTCCGCACCAACATGGTGATGAGCATCGACGGCTCGGTGAGTTTCCGCGGTCGGGTCGGCCCGTTGTCCTCCCCGGCTGACCGTGCCCTTTTCCACGCGCTCCGCGCACTCTCGGACGTCGTGCTCGTCGGTGCGGCCACCGCGCGCGTCGAAAAGTACGGTCCCGCGACCCTCTCCCCCGAGCTGGCCGAATTGCGTTCGCGCACTATCGGGTCGAAGAGCTCGGACATCCCGCGTCTGGCGATCGTCTCGCTGTCCTGCGCACTGCCCGAACGGTCTCTCGACGTACCGCCGGAGCATCGACCGATAGTCATCACCTCCGCGCAGGCGGACACCTCCGCGGTGCGGGACCGAGCAGAGATCATCGCCGTGGGAGACGACGGCATCGATCTGCCCGCCGCGATCGGCGAACTTCGTGCACGAGGACTGCGACGGATCAACTGCGAGGGCGGGCCGAGTCTGCTCGACAAACTGTCCGAAGCCGACCTGGTCGACGAGTTCTGCGTGACCATGGCGCCCCAGGTGACCGCCGAGGGAAACCCGGTGACCGATCCGGCCGCGGCAGTGCTCAGTCCGCTCGACGCCCCTCGTCGTTTCCGGCTCAAACATGCAGTCCCGCACGGGGACGACGTGTTCCTGCGCTACGTGCGGTGACACGCGAGGGCGTGGGTCGGCTCCGCTACGCTCTCGACCATGAGTAAGAAGAAGAGCTGGAAAGAGCTGTCCCCCACCGCGAAGGCCGCGATCGTCACGGTCGCCGCGGTCGATGCCGGTACGCGAGTGTGGGCACTACGAGACCTCGCCGGACGGCAGGCCGACGAGATCAACGGCCCCAAGCGTGCCTGGGTCATCGGACTGTCGCTCGGCTCGACCGCCGGCATCGCGCCGGCGATCTACCTGCTCTGGGGCCGCAAGCACCGCAGGTGAGCCCGCGGCGGGCCGCTTTCGGAAACCATCTGGGCCGGACACCCACTGGACGGCCCGGCATGCGATTCCGATAGGGCAAGACCTGCACGGTATCCCGAGACCGCACTCGAAACTCGCCGGTTCCGGGATACTCGAGGTGTGCAATCTGCAGCGCCGACCGGCCGCGCACCGAAGAACATGAGCTGGATTCCGGGCGGGATGTTCTGGATGGGGTCGGAGGAGTTCTACCCCGAGGAGCGTCCGGTCCACCAGGTGGGTGTCGGCGGGTTCTGGATGGACACCCATCCGGTGACGGTCGCCGAGTTCCGGCGTTTCGTGAAGGACACCGGTCACGTCACGACCGCCGAGGTCGCGCCCGATCCGGCCGAGTATCCCGATGCCGACCCGGCGCTGCTGGTACCCGGGTCGCTGGTGTTCACCCCGCCCGCTCGGCGCGTACCGCTCGACGACTATCGCCGGTGGTGGTCGTGGGTGCCGGGTGCGGATTGGCGCCATCCCGAGGGTCCGGGAAGTACGGTCGGCGGCCGCGAACGCCATCCGGTGACCCACGTGTCCCACTATGACGCGCTCGCCTACGCCCGGTGGGCGGGCAAGGAGCTGCCGACCGAGTCCGAGTGGGAGTTCGCGGCCCGCGGCGGTCTCGATCGGGCCCGGTTCTCGTGGGGCGACGAATACACCCCGAAGGGGCGGTACCTGGCCAACACCTGGCAGGGCGAGTTCCCGTGGCAGAACCTCGCGGAGGACGGGTACGTCGGCACGTCCCCGGTGGGCAGCTTCCGGCCCAACGGTTACGGCCTGGTGGATGTGACCGGCAACGTCTGGGAATGGACGACGGACCGCTTCACCGCCCGCCACGATCCGAACAGACGTGGGAGCTCCCCGGTCACGGCATGCTGCATGCCCGCCGATCCGCGCACGCTCGCGTCCGGGACCGGCGCCGAGGCCCATCCCCGGCGAGTCATCAAGGGCGGATCGCACCTCTGCGCCCCGAACTACTGCTTGCGCTACCGGCCCGCAGCCAGGCAGGGCGAGAGCGCGGAGACCTCCACCTGCCACATCGGGTTCCGCTGCATCGTCCGCAGCCGCTGAGCAGCGCCGGTCAATCGATCGAGAACCAGGCGCGCACCTGCGCCTCGTGGTCGACATAGCGTTCGCCGGAGACGTCGACGACGACCCTGTCGATCGTGCCCCCGGTGAACGGGAACGGGGACACGTAGTCAGGTGTGACCGATGAGGCGCTGTCACGCCCGACGCAGATGCCGTCACCGACGGCACAGAACGGCCCCGGCTGGGTGACGATCTCACCGGTCGCCACCTGCTGATCGTCGACGTAGAGGGTCAGGGTGCCGGCGAACCCCGGCATCGCCGGATCGGTGTTCTTCCCGGAGAGGGCGAATTCGGCGGTGCACACGTGGTTTCCGGGACCGATGTCCCGGTCGGCGACCACGGTCTGCAGGTGCGTGCCGACCCAGTTGAAGGCGTAGCGCAGACGACGATCCTTGACGTAGAGACTGTGACCGCCGGCCAGGCCGCCGTGGGCGTAGAGGACTCCCCCGGCATCCGCCGAATCCAGGTGGACTCCCGCGGCGATCGTGTAGGACCGTCCGATGATGACGACACCGGCCGCCTCGGGGACGTCCGCGCAGTCCGGGTAGTAGACGTAGCGGTCCCGCGTCTTTCCCGGGCGGGGACGTTCGGCGAGCACCTGTTCGAGGGCGCTGCGGTCGTCCAGCGGTAGCCCGTGGTAGCGGCCGGCGTAGTAGAACCACAGGCTCTTCAAGGCTTCCAGCCGCTCGGGCTCGGCGTCGGCGAGATCGTGCAGTCGGGCCCGGTCCTCCGTCAGGTGGTACAGCTCCCACACATCCTTGTCGAAATGGCCCCAACCGGACAGCGGCGGATGCACGGAGCAGACGAGCCACCCGTCGTGATACAGCGAGCGTTGCCCCAGCATCGTGTAGAACTGCACGTCCTTGCCCGGCGCGGCGGGATCGGTGAGCGAGGCCGCGAAGCTCTCGCCCTCGAGTGGACTCTGGGTGTATCCCTTCAGGACCTCGGGCGGGGTGATGCCGAGCAACTCGTAGATCGTCGGGACGACATCGACCGCATGGACATACTGCTGGCGAGGCTCGGCCGAGGCGTCGATCCGCGCCGGCCACGAGAGCACACACATGTCGGCGATGCCACCCTCGTAACCGGCCCAACGCTTCCAGTACGGAAACGGGGTGTCGAAGGCCCACGCCCACCCGGTGTTGTAGTGGTTGTACGACGCGGGTGTGCCGAGCTCGTCGAGGTGTGGCAGGGTGCCCTCGGCGGTGTCGGGGATCCCGTTGAAGAACCGCCATTCGTTGAACGATCCGTTCGGCCCCCCTTCACCGCTGGCACCGTTGTCGGAGACCACGACGATGAGGGTGTTGTCGAGCTCGCCGGTCGCTTCGAGCAGGTCGATCACCCGGCCGAGCTGATCGTCGGTGTAGGAGATGTAGCCGGCGAAGACCTCGGCCATCCGGATGAACAGACGTTGCTCGTCGGCGGTGAGCGAACCCCAAGGTCGGACCGTGTCGAGCAAGGGCCACGGCTGTCCGTCGGGCCCGGTGGTGGCCGGTTCCCCGTGCGGATTGATCGGGGAGAGCTCGGTGTCCTCGGGTAGCAACCCGAGATCCTTCTGCCGCTGCAGGATCTCGGCACGGATTGCCTCGTAGCCCTGGTCGAACCTGCCCTTGTACCGGTCGGCCCATTCGGTGAAGACATGGTGCGGGGCGTGCCCGGCCTGTGGGGCCAGGTACATGAAGAACGGTTTGTCCGGGTCGACGACCCTGGCGTCACGGATGAATTCGATTGCCTTGTCCGCCAGGTCTTTCGACAGATGGTAGCCGTCTTCCGGGGTTGCGGGGGCGTCGATCGGATGGTTGTCGTAGACCAGGTCGGGGTACCAGCTGCTCGACTCGCCGCCGAGGAAGCCGTAGAAGCGCTCGAACCCGCGGCCCAGCGGCCACCGGCTCTTGACCGCGGCCATGTTCATCTCCTCGCCCGGCGTGAGATGCCACTTGCCGACGCAGTAGGTGTTCCACCCCCGCTCGGCCAGCACCTCGGAGATGAATCCGTTCTCGAACGGTATGTGTGTGGAGATGCCCGGAAATCCGGAGCTGAACTCGGCGATGGTCGCCATACCGTTGGTCGTCGCGTTGCGCCCGGTCAGCAGTGAGGCCCGGGTCGGGGAACACAGGGCGGTGGTGTGGAAGTTCGAATACTTCACACCCCGGTCGGCGATGCGTCGCATGGTGGGTGTCTCGGTCGGACCCCCGAAGATGTCCATGCTGCCGTACCCGACGTCATCCCACGCGATGATCAGGACGTTCGGGGCGTTCTCGGGCGCCTGTGCGGGAAGGTACGGCGCCCAGTCCGGGATGGCATCGCGAATGTCGACGGCGATCTTTCCGCGGTGAGTTCCTGCCATGACGAGGCTCCCGGTGTCGAGCAAACCTGGCTGACCCCCGGAATCCCGAGCGTAACAACTGGCCTGATCGCCGAACATGCAAACGGCTCGATCGGCCGAAGTTCATCGCACGGCATTCCGGGTCTGGCAGAATGTGACCACGCCACTCTCGGGTCGAACGGCCGCGCAGACCTCTGCGGCGAGGCGAGAAGGACTCGGATCATGATTTGGATCATCCTGACGTTCCTGGGAATTCCACTGTGGTCCTGCATGGCGGTTCTCGGGCCGTTCGGACAACAGCGGTCGGCGGCCGACGCCCCCGTCCACCGTCCGCCCTCCTCGAAGGCAGGATCGTGACCTGGGCGCTTCCGGCGATCGCCGCGATCCTGCTCGTCTTCGCGGCGATCTCCGGACGGGTCTCCGGCACCTCCCTCACGGCTCCGATGGTCTTCACCGCCGGGGGCCTCGTGCTGGGCGCGCACGCTGCCGGACTGATCGACGTCGAGGCCACCAGCGAAACGGTGAAGTTGCTCGCCGAGGTCACCCTCGCCCTCGTGCTCTTCGCCGATGCCTCCCGCGTGAACCTGATTGCTCTGCGAGCCGAGATAGCACTCCCTGCACGCCTTCTCGGTATCGGACTACCCCTCACCATTGCCGCCGGATTCGGCGCCGCGGTGCTCGTCCTGGGCGACCTCGCCTGGCCCGAGGCACTGTTGCTCGCCGTGCTCCTCGCACCCACTGACGCCGCGCTCGGGCAGGCTGTGGTCACCCTGCCGATTCTGCCCTCGCGGGTGCGACAGGGGCTGAACGTGGAAAGCGGGCTCAACGACGGCATCTGCGTTCCGCTGTTCCTGATCGTATTGGCGATCGCCGGCGCCGAATCCGGGGCAGTCGGCGGTGGCGCGGCCGTGCGGTTGGTCACCGAGGAGATCGGCTACGGCATCCTCGCCGGGATAGGTGCCGGGGCCGTCGCGGCGGTGGTGCTCCTCCTCGCCGGGAGCCGCCGCATGATCGATTCGTTGTGGGTTCAGATCCTGCCGGTGGCCGCCGCCACACTGGCTTACACCGTCGCTTCGCCTCTCGGCGGCTCGGGATTCATCGCCGCGTTCGTCGGTGGGCTGACCTTCGGGGCGATCCGACGCCGCGCGGGAGGGGAAGTCTCCCACTTGATCGACGAAGCCGGGGACGTGTTCAGCGCCGTGACATTCATCGTTTTCGGCGCGGTGTTCTTGGGGCCGGCACTCGGGCACCTGTCGTGGTCGGTGCTCGCCTACGCCGTACTGAGTCTGACCGTCGTGCGCATGCTGCCCGTCGCGCTCGCACTGCTCGGCACCCATGCCCGGCGCCCGACCGTGGCCTTCGTCGGCTGGTTCGGCCCCCGCGGGCTGGCCACCATCGTCTTCGTCATCCTGGTTCTCGAAGAACCCGGCACCCTGCCCCATGAGGACCTGCTACTGCTCACCGCCGTCGTCACCGTGGGCCTGTCGGTCCTCGCCCACGGGGCCACCGCCGCCCCCCTCGCCGACCGGTACGCCGCATGGTTCCGCCGCAACCCGCGGCCCGAACAGCGGCCGGCCCACGAGGCGTAGTCGGCACGGCGCGACGCCGGGTGGTCCCGGCGTCGCCGAACGCGCGATACTCCATTTTCACGAGTCCGTTTCCGCTGCAGCACTTGGCATTTCAGTCGTAGATCCCGGCTGAGGAGATGATCGAACAACCGAACGAGTCCGGAACCCGACCTATGTCACGGCACCACCCTGTAACGCAACATCATGTCGTGGTCCTCGTGGTCGAGGATGTGGCAGTGCCAGACGTAACCCTGCAGATCCTTGGTGACCATTCCGTGCGCCGGCGTCGCACCGGCGTGGTTGTGGTGCGCAGATGGTGCCGGCCGGTCGGCCTCCTGGCCGAGTGACGGGCGTGTCCAGGACTGCGTCGGATCGGAGGAGAAGATCGCGTCGGGGTCGAATCCCAGTTCGTCGGCCGTCGGGAAGCGGACGACGATCGACGTCACGTGCCCACCGGTGGCGTGCACAGTGTCCTTCCAGCCCGCCTCCCAGGCCGCCGGGCCGCGCATCGGTCCCGCGTAGAAATCGCTCGGATCGGGTGCCCATCGGGTTCCGAGCGGCGGTTGCGGATGGGCCGCCTGGTACTCGACGGTCCGCAGTGGACGCCTTCCGAGTACACGGAACATCACCAGATGCAGGTGCACCGGGTGAGGATCCGGCGTGATGTTGATGATGTCCCATCGCTCGGTGGTACCGGCGCGCGGCTTCTCGATCTGCGGATCGGAGTAGCGCAGATTGTTCAGCGACATGATGGCCGGCGGGACGCGCAGCGCGTAGGGCTGCGAAACACTCACCCGCCGCACCCGCTGCGGGGTGGCGACGGCCGGTATGCGATTCGGTTGTCCCGGTCCACCTCGAAGGCGGTGTGGCACACCGCCCCGGTGACCGCGGTCGGCACCTGCGATGAACCGGCAGAACCGCGGCATGGCGACCTCACCCAGAATCGCCGCCTGGAATGGCGGCGCGAGGTCGTTGCAGAGGTCGACGGTCTCTCCTGGTGCGAGCGAACCGAAGTCGACCAGTAGATCGAAGCGCTCGCCGGGCGCCGCCTGGAACGAACGGGTCGCGACCGGAGCGTTGAGCAGGCCGCCCTCGTTGCCGATGACCCAGAAGCGCATGCGGTTGGAGAAGAAGAGGTTCCACACCGAGAACGACGCCGCGTTGATCAGCCGGAAACGGTACAGCCCACGAGCCACCGTCATCTTCGGCCACACCTTGCCGTTGACCAGCCCGCGGTCGCCGACCGCGCCTCCCTCCCACATCCCCTGCGGGACCACCGGCGTCGAGCGCAGTGACTGATGCCCGTCGGGGCGGAAGATCTTCTCCTGCAGGATCAGTGGGATCTCGTACTCGCCCGCGGGGAGCCCGAGTGGATTCTGGGGCGTACCGGTGTCGTGGTCGTCACGTAGGAAATACATCCCGGCCAGCCCCGCGTACACGTTGGCACGCGTGATCGCCATCGCATGGTCGTGGTACCAGAGATGCCCGGCCTCTTGACGATTGGGGAATTCGAACAGCGCCGTGCCGTGATGCGGCAACATCAGCCGTTCCGGGTTGCCGTCGAATTCCGGTGGGGTGGCACCGCCGTGGAGATGCATCGAGGTGACCGGCTCGTCGCGGTACCGCTCGGCGACGCCATGCAAAGACGTGTCCAGATCCGCCGCGAAGATGTGCTTGCCGAGTTCGCTGCGGTAGTGCACTGTCGTCTGCTCGCCGACATGGGCCTCGATGGTGGGCCCCAGATAGGACTCGTCGTTGTAGGCCATAGTCGGCACCTTCGGCTGGTCGCGATGGAACCGGCTGCTGGTGGTGCGGGCGACGATCTCGATCGGCTGCGACGGCGATGAGGTGATGACGCTCGGCACGGGAAGGTCGTCGACGTAGGCGGTCATCTCCGGCGAGTGGAAGATGGTCGGCAGCTTGATGTCAGGCACGGGCGCGGCGCCCGACGAGGCTGTGCCGAGGCGACCGCCCACCACCCCGGACGCGGCCGCTGCAGCGGTGCCCATCAGGAACTTCCGTCGATTGACACCCATGCCCACTCGGCCCCCTTCACCCGGCGCCACCACTACGCCAGGGCACCATACCATCGGTATGGTGCCCTGCGGGGACGGCAACACCACCATCGATCTCGGCCTCATCGGACCTGGTAGAGGCCAGATAAGGTCTGACCTTCGACGGATCACCCGCCCCGGGAGGCAAGATCGGAAGATGACCCACTCGCGCAGCGCCGACCAACCGGGTGCCCCCAGACCAGGCGGCCACCGTCTGAGCTCCCACCGTCTGGGCGCCACCGACTGGGTCGACGCAGCACTGGAACTGCTCACCTCGACCGGCGGCCCGCGGGGTGTCACCATCGCCCGGTTGTGCGAGACGCTCGGCGTCACCAAGGGAAGTTTCTACTGGCACTTCACGGATCTCGACGGCCTGTGGGAGGCGATGGCGATGCGCTGGAAGGACATGAACCGTCAGCGGGTCATCGAACTGAATTCCCTGGCCGAGATGACACCCGACGCTCGACTCACCGCGTTGTCCACGATGCTGGTCAGCAGCGACCACCTCACGGTCGAACGAGCCATCCGGGACCGGGCACGCACCAACGAGCGCATTGCCGAGACGGTGCGTGACATCGACAGCGAGATCTTCGCCGCAGCCGAGGCCACCCTGACGGAACTCGGCATGGGTCCCGGACAGACACGCATGCTGGCGAGCCTGCTGGTGTACGCCGGGATCGGTTACATCCACGGGCACGACGGCCTCCCGGCCATCAGTCCCGACGACGTGCAACATGCGTTGGCGGCGCTTCTCTCATGACGCCGAAACGCTCGCCGCGACGAAGTCCGTATCTCAGTCGGTGATCAGGGCGTCGGCCCACCAGGCCGGAGGCGGCTTGGGTGCGGCCATCGGCGGACCGGTCACTCCGGTGGGGCCGACGACCGGCCAGGCGGACGGGTCGATCATCGCCTGCCGGGTGACGACGCAGTCCCGGGTGATGGTGAACGTCGTCAGGTCCTGCGCTATCGTCACGGGTCCCTCGTACTGGGTGCGCATGTCGGCGAACGCCGGCCCGACCGTCTCGTGGTCCACGTCCAGGTGCCACATCACCGACATGCGGGCACCTACCCGCCGGAACACCTTGCCCGCAGCGGTCGGGCTGGTGTGGGCACCGTTGACGATCTTCTCGGCGAATTCCGGTGGGACACCGGCCTTCCTGGCATAGATGCCCGGCGAAGGAAATGTCTCGTGGATGAGTAGGTCCGCACCGTCGCAGGCATCCACGAGGGTGTGGCTGGGCCGCGTGTCACCGGAGAAGACCACGCACAGCCCGGCGTAGTCGAGACGGTAGCCGACTGCGCCGTTGAGGATGTGGATGACCGGGAACGAGGAGATGCGCACACCGTTGCGCTCATAGACCGTGCTCGTCGTGGCGAAGGGGACTTCGGTGACCTCGGTGCGTGCTCCGGACTGGCCGGGGTGCCCGCACAGGGACTCCATGTCCCACGCATGTGCCGCCTCGAGGTGTTGCGTGTAGGCGCGCGTACCGAGCTCGGGGCGCTCACCGCCGGGACCCCACACCTCGACCGGGTCGCGACGCCCGGCCTTGGCCAGGCTCCACACCAAGGTCGGCATGTCGCCGACATGGTCGGCGTGCAGGTGGCTGAGGAAGACCTTCGTGGTGGCCGTCACGGGTAGCTGCAGGCCGTTGAAGTTGGCCAGCGCCCCCGACCCCAGATCGAAGAAGAAGAAGTCTCGCTGTTCGTTACCGACCTCGATCAGCACCGACGCCGATGCTTGCGCCCGCTTGACGAACGGATCGCCGCTCCCCAGGATGGTCACCCGGATCTCGCCGTCGGCGACCCGCTCGGTGTCGGGACGCACGGTGCGCGGATAGTCCCTGGCCGGCGTCCCGACCATCGGGGTGGTCGTCAGCGGGGCCTCGCCACCCTCGTAGGCCAGCTCGGTCATCTCGTCGATCTCAGAAGTCATCGCTGAACCATTCCGTCGGGCCCGGCTCAGCGTGCGCGGATCGTCGGAGGACGCACACATGACGTCGCTCCTGCGGTTTGCCGCCGATCAAGCCATGGTCCGAGACTAATGGCGCGAACGGTCCACGTCCGCCGAACGGTGCCACCGACCTCCTCTTCGGCACGACCAGGGCTCCACACATTCGCACCGACTGGGAGTGGCACCCGAGATCCATCTGCCCTGGGGCCGTCGGGGATGATCCCGAGGAACGAAGAAGCCCGCTCCGACCAGAGTCGAAGCGGGCTTCTTTCAGTGGAGCTAAGGGGACTCGAACCCCTGACCCCCACACTGCCAGTGTGGTGCGCTACCAGCTGCGCCATAGCCCCGTATTTTGTTGTTCCGCCCTGTTCAAGGGCACTAGGAAAGTTACACCACTGCCATGACGGCGACCAAATCCGCAGGAACCGGGCCCGATGCAGGGCCCGGTCCCTCCCGGATCAGGACTTGCCGGCCAGGATTCCGTCGAGCCAGCCGGTGCCGTCGAGCAGGTTCTCGACGGGCTTGCCCTCGTGCAGAACGCTTGGGGTGCCCACCTGGCCGGCGGCCTTCTTCAGTTCGTCGGTCGACTTCGTGGCGTTCGCCTCCGCCTGCGCGACCTTCTCGTTGTTCGTGATGCACGTCGCGGTGGCGGGGGTCGCACCCTGCGCCGTCGCGAGGCGGGCGAGTTCCGGACTGGTGATGTTGCCGGTGCCGTCCTCGGCCGGCTGGGCGCCGAACAGCGCGCTGTGGAACCGGAGGAACAGGTCGGTGTTCTGCTCTTGCGCCACACACGTGAGGGCACCCGCGGCCCGCGAGCTGTAGTCGCCCGTCGCCGATCTGGAGTTCAGGAAGTTGAGCGTGTGATAGCGCACGCGCAGCTTGCCCTCGGTGACCGCGGCGGTGATCGCAGGCCCCGACTGCTGCTCGAAGAGCTTGCACACCGGACACAGCGGATCCTCGAACAGATCGATCAGCGGTGCGTTCTCCGGTCCGACGATCATCGTCGAGCTCGACGCGAGCGCGGACTGGTCCGCAGTGCCCTTGTCGCGGCCACTCCACCAGATGCCGCCGATGACCAGACCCGCGATCACCAGGACCGCGATCCCACCGAGGACGTAGGTCATCGTGCTCGACGGCGCGCTCGGCTGATACTTCGACTTGGTGGCGCGGGGCACGGAGGCTCCCGACTTACGCTTTTCGCTCACGTTACGACAATATCCGCGCCGCACTGATAAGTCGCTGAGTGTATGCCCCAGGTCGTCGAGCGGCCCGGAACGTGCGTCGTTACGCTCGGCGGGTGACGGACAGAGAGCTCGACGAGGACATGAACCCGATCAGCCATGAGCACGCGGACGTGTCTGGTGGCCGTGTGCGAGCCGCGACCTTCGGGGCGATGGACGGGCTGGTCACCAACATCAGCCTCGTCGCCGGTGTCGGTGGCGCCGGTGCGAGCGCACACACCATCGTGTTGTCGGGTGTCGCGGGCCTGATCGCGGGCGCGTTCTCGATGGCTCTCGGCGAGTTCACCTCGGTCTCGACGCAGAACGAGCAGCTCGACGCCGAGGTCGCTGTCGAGCGCAACGAGATCGAGAAGAACCCGCGCGGCGAGCTCGACGAACTCATCGACATGCTCACCGACATGGGGATGACCGAGTCGACCGCGACCACCGCGGCGAACGAGATCCACGCAGACCCCGACGGCGCCGTCAACGTTCACATCATCCACGAATTGGGCGTCGCCCCTCGGACAAGCCGTCCCCGTGGGTGGCCGCGGTCTCCTCGTTCATCATGTTCGCGATCGGCGGCATCGTGCCGCTCATCCCCTACCTGCTCGGCTTCTCGTCGCTGATCCTCGGCCTGTCGGTGGGTGCCGTCGGACTCCTCATCGCCGGTGGCGTCGCCGCCTACGTGACCCGTCATCCGATCGTGCGGGGCGCGCTGCGGCAGCTGTGCTTCGGGGTCGTCGCCGCCGGCGCCACCTACCTGGTGGGCCTGGCGATCGGCGTCCCCGCGGGCGGCTGATCAGCTCCCGAGTGCGGCGTCGACGACCTGCTGCGCCTCCTTCTGGACCTGCGCGAGATGCTCAGGGCCTTTGAAGGATTCGGCGTAGATCTTGTAGACGTCCTCGGTTCCCGACGGCCGCGCGGCGAACCACGCGTTCTCGGTGGTCACCTTCAGGCCACCGATGGCCGCCCCGTTTCCGGGTGCGGTGGTCATGATCGCGGAGATCGGTTCACCGGCGAGTTCGGTGGCCTTCACCTGCTCGGGCGAGAGCTTCGACAGCACCGCCTTCTGCTCGCGCGAGGCCGGTGCGTCGATGCGGGCGTAGGAGGTCTCCCCGTACTCTTCGGCGAGTTCGGCGTACCGCTGCGACGGCGTCTTGCCGGTGACGGCCAGGATCTCGGAGGCGAGCAGCGCCATGATGATGCCGTCCTTGTCCGTCGACCACGGGGTGCCGTCGAACATCAGGAACGACGCCCCGGCGCTCTCCTCGCCGCCGAAGGCGACGCGGCCGGACAGCAGCCCGTCGACGAACCACTTGAAGCCGACCGGCACCTCCAGGAGCGGCCGTCCTATTCCGGCGACCACCCGGTCGATCAGCGACGACGACACCAGCGTCTTGCCGACCGCGGCCTGCGCCGACCACTGCGGGCGATGCGTGAACAGGTAGTCGATGGCGACCGCGAGGTAGTGGTTCGGATTCATCAGGCCGGCGTCGGGCGTGACGATTCCGTGGCGGTCGGAGTCGGCGTCGTTGCCGGTGGCGATGTCGAAAGAGTCGCGCGCGGAGATGAGCGATGCCATCGCGTTCGCCGACGAGCAATCCATCCGGATCTTGCCGTCGGTGTCGAGCGTCATGAACGAGAACGTCGGGTCGACGGTGGGGTTGACGACGGTGAGGTGTTCCAGGTTGTAGCGCAGACCGAGGTGGGCCCAGTACCCGACCGACGCCCCGCCGAGCGGGTCGGCGCCGATGTGGATGTCGGCGTCGCGGATGGCCTTCATGTCGACGACGTCGCCGATGCCCTCGATGTAGCCGAGCAGGTACGAGTAGTCCGTCACGTGCTCGCTCGCGCGGGCACGCTCGAACGGGATGCGCTTGACCCCGTCGAGGCGCGACGCGAGCAGTTCGTTCGCGCGTGCCGCGATGACCGACGTGATCGTGGTGTCGGCCGGTCCGCCGGTCGGCGGGTTGTACTTGAATCCGCCGTCGCGGGGCGGGTTGTGCGACGGGGTCACCACGATCCCGTCGGAGAGCACTCCGGGGTTCTCCTTGTTGAACGTCAGGATGGCGCGGCTGACCGCTGGAGTAGGTGTGAACGAGTCGTCTTCGGCGGTGTACACGGACACCTCGTTGGCGGCGAGAACCTCCAGCGCGGTCCGCCACGCCGGAATCGACAAAGCGTGGGTATCGAAACCGATGAACAGCGGACCCGTGATTCCGGCACCTCGCCGGTATTCGACGATCGCCTGGGTCGTCGCGAGAATATGCGCTTCGTTGAATGCGGTGTCGAAACTCGAACCCCGATGACCAGAGGTCCCGAACACCACCTGCTGCAACGGGTCCGACGGATCGGGGACGTTCTCGTAATAGGCACGCTCGAGTGCCTCCACATCGACGAGGTCTTCGGGCAGGGCCAATGTTCCAGCTCGGGAATGCGCCATATTTGCGATTCTGCCACTCTGCGCGGAATCCGCCTGCCCGACGATGCCGATTAGCGAGACTCACGAGACCGGTCCATATTCCGCCCGGAATCGAATCGCTAGGGTGGAACGATCGTCGACGTGCCGTTGGAGGCCAACCAGACCATGAAGAACCCCGGTCGACCCGGCCTGTTTCGGCCCGCCCTGCTCTCCCCCGGCATGTTCGCCCGCCGTGACTCGGCCGGCCTCATCGTCCTGGTGCTGCCCGGTGGCACCGACGACAGCCGCAAGCCGTTCTCCGCGTGGCAGGGGTCGGCACTGCGCATGTATCCGTTCACGTGGTCGCTGAGGCTTCGCTACGGACGGTCGGTGCGTGTGCATCAGGTGCGGTACCGCGTCTACGGGTGGAACGGCGAGGACAACAGCCCGATGCTGCCCGCGCGAGCCGCGCTCGACGAGATGTGCCGCCGCCACCCGGGCGTCCCGGTGGTGACGATCGGGCATTCGATGGGCGGCCGCGTCGCCGCACAGCTCGCCGCCGACCGTCGGGTGATCGGCGTCCTCGCCCTCGCCCCGTGGTGGCAGCACGCCGACTGGCGGCACATCCAGCCCGGCGCCCGCGTGGTGGCGATCCACGGCGACGCCGACGAGAGAACGTTCGCCAAGCGCACCCACAAGGGCATCGACGAGTTGTCGGCCCAGGGCGTCGACGCCGAGTACATCAACGTTCCCGATGGGGATCACGCGATGCTCGACCACGTCGGGCTGTGGCAACGCAGCGCTCTCGACTTCGTCGGTGAGCGCCTGTCCGCGCTGCGTCAGTCCTGACAACGCACAAACCCACCATTGATCGCCAAACCCAGCACCCCCATGAGTGGAGGATCTGGCGATCAACGGTGGGTTTACGAGGCGCTCGATCAGGCCGGGCGCCGCGACCCCGACAGTTCCTCGACGAACTCCGGGTAAAACTCGACGTAGGTGTCACCGGAGAGCACGAACATCGGGTCCTCACCGGTCTCGGAGTAGGCCTGCTTCCGCAGTTCGGTGCGCATGTTCTTGAAGGTCGACGTGTGTTCGAGCTGGGGCACGAGCCGCACGAACAGCGGCACCGCGTAGGTCGGCAGTCCGTCGCGGACGTGCGCGGCGAACCCGGCGGCGTCGAACTCCCGACCGTCCTGGAGGCTCACAGCCGCCATGCCGGCCTTGCCGTCGACGCCGGGCACCGGCACGCCGAACACGACGGCCTCTTCGACGGAGTCATGCGCATCGAGGACGGCCTCGACCTCGGTGGTGGCGACGTTCTCGCCCTTCCAGCGGAAGGTGTCACCGATGCGGTCGACGAATCCGATGTGGTTGAAGCCCTGGTCGCGGACGACGTCGCCGCTGTTGAACCACTGGTCGCCCTTCTTGCGGGCGTCGCGGACGATCTTCTTCTCGGTGGCCTTGGGGTCGGTGTACCCGTCGAAGGGGACGCGCGAGTTGATCTGTGCGAGAAGCAGTCCCGTGCCGCCCTTGCCGACCTTCTTGACCCGCCCGTCGGGTCCGCGCAGCGGCTCGCCGGTCTCCTCGTCGTATTCGACGACGATGTACGGCAGCGGCGAGAAGCCAGCTGTCTTCGACAGGCCGAAGACGTTCACGAAGCCGATGTTGGCCTCGCTGGCCGCGTACAACTCGACGATGCGGTCGATGCCGAAGCGCCCGGTGAAGTCGTCCCAGATATCGGGGCGGAGACCGTTGCCGACGGCGAGCCGCACTCGGTGTGCGCGGTCGGTCGGCTTCGGCGGCTGCGCAAGGAGATACCGGCACAGCTCACCGATGTAGCTGAACGCGGTGGCGTCGTTCTCGATGAGTTCGTCGAAGAACCGCGACGCAGAGAACTGCTTGCCGATCGCGAGGCAGGCGCCCGACGCGAGCACCGACGACAGCGAGATCGTGAGCGCGTTGTTGTGGTAGAAGGGCAGCGCCGTGTACATCACGTCGTCACCGCGGAGTCGGATGCCGAGACCGCCGATACCGTTCATGGCCACCAGCCAGCGGTAATGGGTCATCTTGCTGGCCTTGGGATATCCGGTGGTCCCGGAGGTGAAGATGTAGATCGCGGTCGACCCGAGTTCGACGGTCTCCGTCGCCGCCGGGTTGACGGGAGAGCACGGCGCGGTCAGTGACGACAGCTTCTCGAAGGTGAATTCCTTTGATGGACGCGCACTCTCCGGTACCGAGTCGAGAGCCTCGACCAGATCCTCCTGGTAGAGAACGACCTTGGCGCCGATCAGACCCAGGCTGTGCTCGAGCACCGCGCCGCGCTGGTGGAAGTTGATCATGCCGCAGATCGCGCCGATCTTGACGATGCCGAGCATGGCGATCACGACGTCGGGGTGGTTCTTCGACAGCACCGCCACCACGTCGCCCTTGCCGACACCTTCCCTGGTCAGGAAGTCGGCGAGCCTGTTGGCGCGGGCGTTGGCCTCGCGGTAGGTGATCGACGAGCCCTCGAAGCGCAGGAAGTCGCGGTCCGGGTACTTGTCGACGGACTGCTGGAAGCGTTTGCCGATCGACATCTTGGTCGTCGGCGGCTTCGGCAGCATCTCCGGCAGCACACGCAGAACGGTCCCGATGTCCTTGCGCAGTGACGCGACCCCCGCCGCCATGTCGGCGAGACGGATGTCGGGCAAGAGCCCGGTCCCCGATGCGTGTTCAACCATTCAAAGCCTCCCCGAGTATGTGTTCGACGACACACACCATAGCGGGAGATCGGCGACAATGAAACGTCGGTAGCGATTCGTTCCAACCGGGGATCGGTCACCTGGTGATGGCGCCACCGGTTGTGACCCGCCACACTGTCTTCCATGACCGACAACACCGTTGCCGCGCCGGACCGGTCCGCAGCGCCGACCGGACCGCTCGAGGGCGTCACCGTACTCGAGCTGGGAACCCTGATCGCGGGCCCGCATGCCGCCCGACTCCTGGGCGACATGGGCGCCGACGTCATCAAGATCGAGCCGCCGGGCAAGCCCGACCCGATCCGCACCTGGGGCCAGGCCGAGGTCGACGGCCATCGCTTCTACTGGACGGTCCACGGCCGCAACAAGAAGGCGATCACCCTCGACCTGCGCTCCGATCGTGGACGCGAGATCTTCCTCCGGCTCGCCGACCACGCCGACATCGTCGTCGAGAACTTCCGGCCCGGCACCCTCGAGCGCCTCGGCATCGGTCCCGAGGTGTTGTCCGAGCGCAACCCGGGCATCATCGTCGTACGTGTGTCCGGCTACGGCCAGACCGGACCGGATTCGACGCGTGCCGGTTACGCATCCGTCGCCGAAGCGGCGAGCGGCCTACGGTATCTCAACGGCTATCCCGGGCAATTGCCTCCGCGACTGGCACTTTCGCTCGGTGACACCCTCGCCGGGATGTTCGCCGCACAGGGCGCGTTGGCGGCACTGTATCGCCGTTCGGTGACCGGCAAGGGCCAGGTCGTGGACACGTCGCTCATCGAATCCTGTGTGGCCGTTCAGGAGTCGGCGATCGCGGACTACGACGCCGGTGGCGTGGTGCGCGGACCGTCGGGAACGCGCCTCGACGGCATCGCGCCGTCGAACCTCTACCCCACCAGCGAGGGCACGCATGTGATCATCGCGGCCAACCAGGACTCGGTGTTCGCACGCCTCTGTCAGGCGATGGGCCGGCCCGAACTCGCGACCGACGAGCGATTCGCCGACCACGCCGCCCGCGGTCGCAACCAGGACGAGCTCGACGAACTGATCGGCGAATGGTCGTCGCAGTATTCGCCCGACAAACTCACCGAGGTCCTGAGCGCCGCGGGAGTCGTTGTGGGACCGGTCAACACGGTCGCCGAGGTGGTCGCCGACCCACATTTGCGGGCACGCGGGATGATCGCCGAACACTACGACGAACGGGCGCAGCGCACGGTCCTCGGACCCGGCGTCGTGCCGCAGTTCAGTGACACCCCCGGCGGCATCCGCAACGCCGGCCCGCCCGCGCCGGGGTGCGACAACGAGACCGTCTACGGCGAGGTGCTGGGGCTGTCGGCCGACGAGGTGGCCGAGCTGCGGGCGTCGGGTGTCATCTGACCGGCCCCTGAAATCCGCCCCTGGAAAGCGCCCCCGGAAAGCACCCGCCACAGGTCCGCGGGCGACCATACTGTCGCCGACCTCGTTGAGCAGGGCGGCTTCCTGGGGCGGTTTGCAGCGGAAACGGAGATGAGGGCTTCCTCAGGTAGAAAGTTCGGCGACCCGAAACTATAGTGTCGGCATGCCCAAGTTGAACGCTGCCCGCCGACTCCTGCCAGTCGGCGCACTCATCGCTGCGATCGGGATTCTCATCTCGGGCTGCACCCTCTCCAGCCGGCTCCCCGACGAGAAGGTCGTGCTGACCACGTTCACCGTGCTCGCCGACATCGCGTCGAACGTGGCCGGCGACCGTCTCCGCGTCGAGTCGATCACCAAACCCGGCGCGGAGATACACGGCTACGAACCAACACCCGGCGACGTCCGACGCACGGCGACGGCTTCCCTCGTCGTCGACAACGGACTCAACCTCGAGGCCTGGTTCGGGCAGTTCGTCGAGGGCCTCGACGTCGAGCACGTCGTGGCCGGCGACGGCATCGCACCGATCGACATCGCCTCGGATGCCTATGCGGGCAAACCGAATCCGCATGCATGGATGAGTCCGGTCAACGTCGGCATCTACGTCGACAACCTGGTCGACGCCTTCACCGACCTCGACCCCGAGGGCGCCGAGATCTTCGCGGCGAACGGCGCGTCGTACAAGAAACAGTTGCAGCAGGTGCAGACCGAACTGGTCTCCGCACTCGACCACCTGCCGCCCAACGAACGCGCACTGGTCACCTGCGAAGGCGCCTTCTCCTACCTCGCACGCGACGCCGGGCTCACCGAGCGCTACATCTGGCCGGTCAACGCCGAGCAGCAGGCCACCCCGCAGCAGGTCGCCGCGACCATCGACTTCGTGCGCAAGAACCGGGTGCCGGCTGTCTTCTGCGAGTCGACCGTCTCCGACGCAGCGATGCAGCAGGTCGTCGGCGCCACCGACGCCCGCTTCGGGGGCACCCTGTACGTCGACTCCCTCTCGGAGGCCGACGGCCCCGTGCCCACCTACCTCGACCTGATCCGCCACGACGCCCGGACCATCGTGTCGGGACTGACGGGAGACAACCGATGATCACCTCGCAGGCAATCCAGGTCGACGACGTCACCGTGCGCTACGGGCGAATCCTCGCACTCGATCACGCGTCGGTGCGGGTGCCGACCGGCCGCGTCTGCGCCCTCATCGGCATGAACGGATCAGGAAAGTCGACACTGTTCAAGACCATCGTCGGGTCGGTCACCCCGACCACCGGCTCGGTCACCCTCGCGGGCAAGAGCCCGACCGCTGCCCGCAAGTCCGGCCTCGTCGGGTACGTACCGCAGTCCGAGGACATCGACTGGTCGTTCCCGCTGTCGGTACGCGATGTGGTGATGACCGGCCGCTACGGCCATCTCGGCTTCACCCGACGCCCCAGACGCGCCGACCACGACGCCGTCGACGCAGCACTCGCCCGCGTCGAACTCACCGACTACGCCGACCGCCAGATCGGCCAGCTCTCCGGCGGTCAACGCAAGCGCGCCTTCG
Organism: Gordonia amicalis NBRC 100051 = JCM 11271; assembly: GCF_000332995.1. Classification (GTDB taxonomy): domain Bacteria; phylum Actinomycetota; class Actinomycetes; order Mycobacteriales; family Mycobacteriaceae; genus Gordonia; species Gordonia amicalis. The sequence continues at coordinate 22,367 of NZ_BANS01000015.1, read as the reverse complement.
TCGCCCGCGGCATCGCCCAGGAGGCGTCGATCCTCCTGCTCGATGAGCCGTTCGCCGGCGTCGACAAGCGCACCGAGGCCACGATCACCGCACTCCTGCGTGAACTCGCCGACTCCGGTGTGACGATCCTGGTCTCCACTCACGACCTGCAGGTCCTGCCGACGCTCGCCGACGAGGCGATCCTGCTGATGCGCCGGGTCGTCGCCCAGGGCGCTCCGGAAGAGGTCATCACCACCGACAATCTCGTGCGCGCCTTCGGACTCGACCCGCTCGAACGCGACCGCCAAGGAGAGGCATCGTGAGCATCGTCGACTACCTCCTCGACCCGTTCGCCTACGCGTTCATGACGCGTGCGCTGTGGGCGACGCTGATCTCGTCGGTGGTGTGCGCCCTGTTGTCCTGCTGGCTGGTGCTCATCGGCTGGTCGCTGATGGGTGACGCGGTCTCCCACGCGGTGCTGCCCGGCGTGGTCCTCGCCTACATCGTCGGAATCCCGTTCGCCATCGGCGCGGCCGTCTTCGGATTCCTCGCGGTGACGATGATCGGCGCGGTCCGCGACGGCGGGCGGGTGAAGGAGGACGCCGCAATCGGCATCGTCTTCACGACGCTGTTCGCGCTCGGCCTGGTCCTGATCTCGGTGACGCCGAGCCAGACCGATCTGAACCACATCATCTTCGGCAATCTGCTCGGCGTCTCGACGTCCGACCTCATCCAGATCGCCATCCTCGGCGCCATCGTCGCGGTCATCCTCCTGCTCAAGCGCCGCGACTTCACTCTCTACGCCTTCGATCCCACGCACGCCTTCGCCATCGGTCTGAGTCCGAGACTCCTCGGCGCTGCACTCCTCGCCCTACTCGCCCTGACCGCCGTGACCGCCCTGCAGGTCGTCGGCATCGTGCTGGTGGTGGCGATGCTGATCATCCCCGGCGCCACCGCGCAGCTGCTCACCAACCGATTCAGCCGGATGCTCATCATCGCTCCGGTCACCTCTGCACTGTGCGGCGTCATCGGCCTGTACGTGTCGTACTACCAGGACACCTCGCCCGGCGGCATGGTCGTTCTGGTGCAAGGCATCCTGTTCCTGCTCGTCTTCCTGTTCAGCCCGACCCACGGCGTCATCAGCAAGCGACGCCGTCACCGCGAGAACGCGCTGGCCGACGCCACGGCGGCTTGAGCCGCCGGCCGAGACCGCCCGCTGTCGAGATCCGCCGTATCAATCGGGTGTTGCCCACGTGCCCGCAGACCTGGATCCGACGTCCGGCATCATTTGGCGCACCACCGGATGTGACGGGAGTAAGGTGAGAATCGCTTGCAGCAGCGTCGAGCATCCTGTAACACCGAACCCCGGAGTGTGCGCGGTGATCATCCTCGGAATCATCCTTCTAGTTCTCGGATTCATCTTCGGCATCCCGATCCTGTGGACCCTGGGCATCATCATCGCCGTGATCGGCGCGATCCTGGCGATCCTCGGTGCCACCGGGCGCGCGGTGGGCGGTCGAGCGCACTACTACTGAGATAGGCATCCGGAGAACCAGCACCCGGCTTTCGCCGAACTCGAGGTTTGAGGTCAGCTCAGATTCCCGAACTGACCCCACGCTGTTTCCGAGTTCATGGGAAGGGCTGCGGAAGTGACCAGCAAATCCTACGGTGCCGTTGCGAGTGACGTGTCCAACCGCTGTACGCAAAAGCGCCCCACCTGCGAACAGGTGGGGCGCTTCGCCGTGGAGCTGCCGGGAATTGAACCCGGGTCCTCCGTCGTGTTGGTAGGGCTTCTCCGTGTGCAGTCCGCTATGTCTCTACTTGGATCTCCCGGTCACGCGAACAAGCCGAGATGACGATCCCAGTCGCTGTTTGATGTTCCGACCTCGCCCGCGACCGGCGAGGACGGTGAGCTCCCTGAGATGATGCCGGCATCCGGATTCGGGAGCAAAATCCGGGCCGACAGACTAGCCGTCGCTACTTAGGCAGCGAGGGCGTAGTCGCGCTGATTGGAATCGGCGCTTAATTGGTTGCTGCGACGCTTATACGGTGGTCTCCAGCCTGCACCGACACGCTTCCCCTACCTCGACGCACGTAGTCGAAACCGATCAGCCCCGAGGAGGAACCCGCCGACCGAAGTCAGCGAGTACTTCAGTCTAACAAGTCGGACAGCGGAGTCTATTCCCGGCTGAGCACGAGCGGGGCGTACAGCTCGACGACACGGTTCTCCCAGTCGTCGCCCACACTCCCCGACCTGGCCTTTTCGGCCACGAGCGTCCCGACGATCCCGTCGAGCAGCGCGTCCGGGTCCACGGTCGACGCCACGAGACCACGGCCCTTGCCGTCGTCGATGACGGCGGCGAGATCGGCGCGGTGCTTGGACAGCACGGTTCGGAAGATCTCGGTGAACGCGGGATCGGCATCGGTGATCAGCGCCGCCATGCCGCCGAATCCGATGCCGTCGGACACCATGGATGCCGCCTGCCGGACCACCCACCTGAGTCGCTGCTCACCGGACAGATCCTCGTCGAGGGCCGGCGGCGTTCCCACGGCGACGAGCGCGGCGGTCAGCATCTCGTCCCGGTTGCGGTGACGCCGATAGATGGTGGTGCGGGCGACGCCGGAATGAGCTGCGACCGCCTCGATCGTCACCCCGGCCGGACCTTTCGCGCGCAGCAACTCCAGCGCAGCCGTGATGATCTTCGAGCCGCTGTCAGCAGGCACCCGCGGAACCCTTCGTCGTCGAATCCGGTGCTTCAGGAATATCACGCGCCCATCGAGCGCTACATATAGTGTAGCGCTACAGTCGGTGTATCGATACATGAGATGTAGCGATCAATTCTCAACAAGGAGGTTGGTGGACGTGCACAATGCATCCAGCTCGAAGTCGTACGCATTCGCCGGGTACCTGGTGATGCTTCTCGGATTCCTTTTCCTGGGACTCTTCGTGGTGTCCCTGGCCGGCGGCATCGGTGCGCCGGCATGGCCGTTCGGCCTGGCGGTGGCAGTGCTGTTCGCCCTGTCCATCGCTGCTTTCCGGCTGCAGATCACACTCAGCGAGCAGCACTCCGACGACATGATCATCTCGTCGGATCCGATGACTCCCCCGCTGCGACGTGCCGACGTCGAACAGTACGAGCGGACCTACCGTCGCGCACGGGTGGCAGCCGTCGAGGCCCCCGCGACCGCACCCGCGGACGAGGGCACTCGTCTCGACCGGGCCGCCTGACGGCTATCTCACCGAAGGTGAGGTCACATCCCCTTCACCCGACGGCCGACCTCACGCTCGACCTCACGCTGCGCGGTCCGCTTGGCGATGTCGTGACGCTTGTCGTGGGCCTGCTTACCGCGGGCCAGCGCCAGCTCGACCTTCACGCGACCATCGCTGAAGTACATCGAGAGCGGCACGAGCGTGAGGTTGCCGTCTCGGATCTTGCCGATCAGGTTGTCGATCTCACGACGATGCATCAGCAGTTTGCGCTTACGCCGGACCGCGTGATTGGTCCACGAGCCCTGGCCGTACTCGGCGATGTGCAGGGCGTGCAGCCAGACCTCACCGTCGTCGATGGTGGCGAAGGCGTCGACGAGCGACGCCTTTCCGGCGCGCAGGCTCTTCACCTCGGTTCCGACGAGGACGATGCCGGCCTCGTAGACGTCGAGGATGGTGTAGTTGTGCCGCGCCTTGCGGTTCGTCGCAATCACGTTGCGTCCCTTTTCCCTGGGCATCGCGCACTCACCTCCTCGTCGAACCGGTAATCGTACTGGCCGCGCCACAACGGCAGCAGCGGGTCCGCTCACTCACGGACGTACACACGAAGGGTGACATATGCCGTCGCACCCGCCAACACAATTCCGCCGAGGATCAGCCAGGGCGCCACGAACAGCACGTCGGTCAGCTCGATGCGGGCGAAGAAGCTGACGCCGTACAACTCCTTCAACGCCGTGTCGAAGAAGAACTTCTTCGCGAGCAGCAGACCACCGATCGCCAACAGCGAACCGGCCAGGGCGGACACCACCGCCTCCAGCAGGAACGGCAACTGCGTGTACCACCGCGTCGCGCCCACCAGGCGCATGATCGACACCTCGGTCCGTCTGGTGAAGGCAGCGATCTGAACGGTGTTGATGATCAACAGGATCGCCGCGATCGCGAGCACCGATGCGATCGCGAAGGTCGCGTTCCGCACGCCGTCGAGCACGCTGAAGATACGTTGCACCAGTTTGCGATCGTCCTTGAAAGCGTCCACGCCCATGTCTTTTCGGCCCGCGTACTTGGTGAGCACGGCGTCGAACTGTGCCGGGTCGGAGACGCGGACCCGCAACGACGCCGGCAGCGTGCCCTCGACGATGTTCTCGGCGAGGTCGGGGTTGTTGGCGAAGATCTCCTTCGCACGCTTGTAGGCCTCGTCCTTGTCCAGGTACGTCACCGAGGTGACCCCGGGCTCGTTCTCGAGTCCCTGGCGCAACTGCGCACACGGGTCCGCATCACACTGCGGATCGCGTTCGGTGATCTCAGGATTGAGGTAGAACTCCATCTCCACCCGGTCGAGGAAGATCTTCTGGCTCTTGTCGGCCATCTGGATCACCAACAGACCGCCGCCGAACATGCCCAGCGTGATCGCCGTCGTGATGATCATCGCGATGGTCATGGTCGCGTTGCGGCGGAGTCCGTGGAGAACCTCGCTGATGATGAAATTCGCTCGCATGCTTGCTCAGACGTCCTTGGGGGTCGTTGTTGTGTGTCGGGAGTGGGCCGAGCCGTCAGCCGATTCCGTACACACCCTGCGGGTCGTTGCGCACGAGCTGCCCGTTGTCGAATTCGAGAACCCGGCGCCGCATCGCGTCGACGATGTGCCGGTCGTGAGTGGCCATGACCACCGTGGTGCCCCGACGATTGACGCGGTCGAGGACGTCGACGATCTCCTCACTGGTCTCGGGATCGAGGTTTCCGGTGGGTTCGTCGGCCAGCAGAACGAGCGGGCGGTTGACGATGGCACGGGCGATCGCCACTCGCTGCATCTCGCCGCCGGACAGCTCGTTGGGCATGCGGTCGTGCTTGCCCTCGAGGCCGACGTACTCGAGCACCTCGGGCACCACGCGCTGGACCGTCGACCGCGGGCGGCCGATCACCTCGAGCGCGAAGGCGACGTTCTCGGCGACGGTCTTCTTCTGCAGCAGACGGAAGTCCTGGAACACACAGCCGATCGACTGTCGCAGCTTGGGCACGTCCCGGGCCCGGAGCTTGTTGACGTGGAACTCACCGAGATACACGTCGCCGCTCGTCGGCCGGTCCTCCTTGAGCAGCAGTCGGAAGAACGTCGACTTGCCCGATCCGGACGGTCCGATGAGGAACGCGAACTCCCCCTTGTCGACCTCGAAGCTCAAATCCTTCAGAGCCGGCCGAGAGGATGCCTTGTACTGCATCGTGACGTTCTCCAGCTTGATCACGATGAGCCAGTGTAACGACGACGCCTGAGAGTCCGTTCAGGCGCGACACACCACACCGTGAATGTTCCTGACCTGCCCCTTCGGCAGCGGTTGTGTCGACCTCAGCGTGTCGGGACGGGCGTGGTCGGCGTCGGCGCGCCGAACTGCGGTATCTCCACCCCCGGCAGACCCGGGATCGTCGGGCGGGTGGTGGACGGCGTCGACGTGGAGCGTGTACCGCCCTCGGTCCCGCCGTCGATGCCCGGCTCGCTGGTCGACGACTCCGACGGTCTACTGGACGTGGTTTCGCTGAACGTCGACGGCACCGGTTCCTCATAGACCGGTGTGTCGACGACCTGCGACGTCTTCGGTGCAGGCCGAGGAGGTTCCGGCGCGACCACGCCGTAGCGCTGCGAGGTGTAGCCGTAGAGGACACAGCAGAGGATGAACACGGCGAACAGGATCGTGGTGCTGATCCGTACCGACGTCCTACCGATGTGCTGATTCCACCGGAACCGGAAGCGACGTCCGTCCTGCGGATCCGACGGCGACGAGCCCTGTGGGGATTCGGCCATCACTCGTCCCCGCCCCGGTCACGCGCGACCTGGTCGGCCAACGTTGCCGGCGGCCCACTCGACGCCTGGACGTCGCGTGGGGGCACGTTGATCCCCTCCCGTGCCAGCGCCCGGATGATGTGGACGCGCAGGGCGCGGCCCACTTCGAACTGCTTGCCCGGCAGGGTCCGCGTCACCATGCGCACGGTGATCGAGTCCAGTTCGAGGCTGATCACGCCGAGCGACGACGGCGCGTCGAGCAGCAGATCGTGCCAGCGCGGCAGCTCGTAGAACTCGCGGCCCACCCGATCGAGGGTGTCGTTGACGAGGCCGATGTCGGCCTCGGAGGGCACCGGCACGTCGACCACGGCGCGGGCCCAGTCCTTGGAGAGGTTGGTGGCCTTGATGATCTGACCGTTGGGGACGGTGATGACCTCGCCCTCGGTGGTGCGGAGCTTGGTCACCCGCAGGGTCACGTCCTCGACGGTTCCCTCGGCCGGGGCGTTGCCGGTGACGGTCAGGTTCACCACGTCGCCGTAGCCGTACTGCTTCTCGGCAACGACGAAGAAGCCCGCCAGGATGTCCTGCACGATGCGCTGCGCGCCGAAACCGAGGGCTGCACCGATCACGGCGGTCGGTCCGGTGAGCCCGCTGAGCGGGATCCCGAACACGCCCAGGATGTGGATGACGACGACGATCGCAATGCCGACGATCAGCGTCCACGCCACCACATCGACCAGCGCCCGACGGTGTTTGGCGTCCTCCGTCTGGACGATGAGGTCGCTGGTGGAGAAGCGCGACTCGACCCGCGTGGCATATCTGCCGGCGAACCACCGGATGACGCGGGCCAACAGGACCGCACCCAGGATCCAGATCACGATCTCGAGTCCGTTGGTGGCCAGCCAGACATAGACCCGGCCGATGAGGAGTTCGGTCGGGGACGGCCCGGCGGCCAGCAGCGCGGCTCCCGGCTGCACGGTCACGCTTCGGCGGACGCCATACGCCAGCGAATGCCGGCTTCGATGAACTTGTCGAGCTCTCCGTCGAGCACCGCGGTCGGGTTGTTGTCCTCCACGCCGGTCCGCAGGTCCTTGACCATCTGGTACGGGTGCAGCACGTAGGAACGCATCTGGTTGCCCCAGCTCGAACCGCCGTCACCCTTCAGTGCGTCGAGTTCGGCGCGCTCCTCCAGTCGCTTGCGTTCGAGGAGCTTGGCCTGCAGCACCCGCATCGCCGACGCCTTGTTCTGCAGCTGGCTCTTCTCGTTCTGACAGGTCACGACGATGCCGGTCGGGATGTGTGTCAGGCGCACGGCGGAGTCGGTGGTGTTGACCGACTGACCACCGGGGCCGGACGAGCGGTAGACGTCGACCTTCACGTCGTTCTCGTCGACGTCGATGTGGTCGGTGGTCTCGACCACCGGCAGCACCTCCACCTCGGCGAACGAGGTCTGGCGGCGGCTCTGGTTGTCGAACGGGCTGATCCGCACGAGGCGGTGGGTGCCCTGCTCGACCGAGAGGGTGCCGTACATGTAGGGCGCCTTGACCGCGAAGGTCGCGGACTTGAGGCCCGCCTCTTCGGCGTAGGAGGTGTCGTAGACCTCGACGCCGTACCCCTTCTGCTCGGCCCAGCGGATGTACATGCGCATCAGCATCTGCGCCCAGTCGGCGGCGTCCACACCACCGGCGCCCGAGCGGATGTTGACCAGTGCCTCGCGGGAGTCGTACTCACCCGCGAGCATCGTCTTGACCTCCATGGCCTCGATGTCGGCGCGCAGGCTCGCCCGCTCGGCATCGGCGTCGGCCAGGGCCGCGGTCTTGTCGTCACCCTCTTCGGCGTCGGCGAGCTCGTAGTGCACGGGCAGGTCGTCGAGGCGCTGACGCAGTTCGGAGACCTTGCGCAGCTCGGACTGGGCGTGCGAGAGCTCGCTGGTGACCTTCTGCGCGTGGTCCTGGTCGTTCCACAGGTCGGGATCGGAGGCCTGCATCTCCAGCTCGTCGATGCGACGACGGAGCTCCTCGAGGTCGAGCACCTTTTCCACGGTGGTCAAGGTGGTGTCGAGGGATTCGAGGTCTGCGGTCACGTCGGGATGCACGGTTATCCAGAGTACCGACCGCGGGCCGGGTCAGACAGTGTCAGGCCCCGCAGTTCAGATGCCGCCGGGTCCCGCGGGCGGCTGCGGATCGGGCAGGACACCGAACTGCCAGGACGTCACGGCCTTCTGCGGCTTGTAGATCACCGGCAGGTCGTCGCCCACCTGCGGCCACGGATCGTCGGGACCGAGCACAAGCGTTCCGTAGACCTCGGTCGGGTTGGTCTCCGGTCCGACGATGGTCCCGGTGATGGTGTAGAAGCGCTGGCCGTTCTTGTCCGTCGTGCTCTGCGGGTCGACCTGGTCGTCGGAGACGCCGACGACCGTCAGCGTGCCCTGCACATACTGCGAGGCCTTACCTGGGGACATCGCCCGCGGATTCCGGCCTCGCTGCCACTGGACGACCAGCACCACCACCAGCGCGGCCAGCAACAGGGTGAACGTCACGGTGAGCAGCATGACGGCTACCCTACCGGGCATGTCCGCCGACTCCGGTCCGAAAAACCCCAGAACCGCACAGAGCTACGACGACGACCTCGAACTCGCGCTGTCGCTCGCCGATTCCGCCGATGCGCTGACCACGGACCGGTTCGGGGCGGTCGACCTCCGCGTCGACGACAAACCGGACCTGACACCCGTCACCGACGCCGACCTCGCCTGCGAGACGCTGCTCCGCGAACGGTTGGCCGCCCGCCGGCCCGCCGACACGGTCCTCGGTGAGGAGTTCGGCGGTGACGCGACCCTCACCGGTCGCCAATGGGTCATCGACCCCATCGACGGCACCAAGAACTTCGTCCGCGGTGTCCCGGTCTGGGCCACGCTGATCGCCCTGCTCGTCGACGGCGTGCCCACGGTCGGCGTGGTGTCGGCACCCGCCCTGCGTCGACGCTGGTGGGCCGCCGGCGGACTCGGCGCCCACACGTGCTTCGACGGTGAGGACGCCCGTCAGCTCTCGGTGTCGGGGGTCGGCGACCTCTCCGCGTCGAGCCTGGCGTTCTCGAGCCTCTCCGGCTGGGCCGACCGCGGCATCCGCGACCGTTTCGTCGACCTCACCGATCAGGTGTGGCGGGTCCGCGGCTACGGCGACTTCTTCAACTACTGCCTGGTGGCCGAGGGCGCGGTCGACGTCGCCGCCGAGCCGGAGGTCTCCCTCTGGGACCTCGCTCCCCTCGACATCCTCGTCCGGGAGGCCGGCGGGCGGTTCACCGCACTCGACGGGACCCCGGGTCCCGCCGGCGGCAGTGCCGTCGCCAGCAACGGCCTGCTCCACGACAAGGTGCTGGCCGCGCTCCGTCCCTAGAGCGCAGTCCCAAGAGCTTCGTCCCTAGAGCTCCGTACCGGTCTCCTTGTCGAGGACCTTGAACTCGGTCGCGTCGTTCTTCATGTCCGACAGTCGCCCGTAGTGGATGCCGGTCCCGGCGTCGGAGAGGATCGCCTGGTGGATCGGCACCGCGACCCGCGGGGCCATCGCGCGGAGGTAGTCGACGGATTCGCTGAGCTTCATCCACGGCGCGGCCGACGGCAGCGCGAGGACGTCGACGCGCTCGAACGGGATGTAGAAAGAGTCACCCGGGTGCATGAACTGTCCCGGGTTCTCGGGGGTGCCGAGAATATAGGCGACGTTGTCGACGACCGGGATCTCCGGGTGGATGACCGCGTGCCGGCCGCCGGTGAATCGTGCGGTGAGTGAACCGATCTCGATCAGGCCACCACTGTGGGCAGCCGTCCACTCCCCCGCGACGTCGTCGCCGTTGAGCTGCGCGGTGGTCTGCGGGTCGGCGTAGAGCACGGCGTCGGGGTTGCCCGCGACGAGGTCGGGCAGCTTCGCGACATCACAGTGATCGGGATGCTGATGGGTGATGAGGATGGCGTCGAGACCGCTGATGCCCTCGAAACCGTGCGAGAAGTTGCCCGGGTCGAAGAGCACCTTGGTCCCGTCGATCTCGACGAGCAGACAGGAGTGGCCGAAGTGGGTGATCTGCATGCATCCACTCTGCCTTCTTCAGACCACGATCGGGAAGATCCCCCAGCCCGCGGCGGCGTCGACGATGCGCGCCAACCCGTAGGTCAGCCACACGCCCAGCAGGACTGCACCCGCGCGGCCCAGCACGAGGTCGCGCCAGCTCCCGAGCGGAGACTTCCGCCGCCACACCAGAGTTGCGGTCGCGAGGGCGACGGTCACCATGGTGAGGACGAGCAGGATCGGCCCGAAGACGTTGAAGCGAAACGCCGCTCCGACGTCGCCGTGCATGAACGCCACCCAGCTACGGGTGAGACCGCAACCCGGACACGGCAGGCCCGTCATCATCGCGAACGGACAGATCCCCGGACCGGCGTCGATCCCGGCCGGGGTGAACACGCACGCGGCTCCCACCGCGGCGGCACCGGCCAGTCCGACGACCGCCGCACCCAGCGCGCCGGTGGACGATAAGCGCAGGTCGGAGCGGGCTTCCACGGTCACCCGGCCAGCCTAGCGCGCAACACCCCCGCCGGCGTCGGACAAGTAGGTGACAAACTTCTTACTGCAGAGTAAGGTTTGGACTTACCACCGAGTAAGATCGGTCCGCAAATACCTGTGCAGAGCCCCTCACCGGGGCGACTGGAAGAACGGCTGGTGATCATGACAACTCACACCGAACCGCGCGACACCTCCGCAGTCGGCCGCAACCCGCATCCCCGCAACTTCATCGGCACCGCGATGCGTGTCCTCACGACGGTGACCGGCTCGGAGTTCGCGGAGAAGTACAAGATCCGCGAACCCATCAACCGGGTCGCCTACCAGGCCACCAAGACCGGCTTCCAGACCCTCGGTGCGGCCAACCGCGCGTTCAAGGCCGCCCAGGGCGGCTCGGGCGACGCCAAGCGGCTGACCACCGCACCCAAGAACTACTTCAACCTCACCCCCGACGACGAGCAGCAGATGATCGCGGAGACGGTGAAGGAGTTCGCCACCGAGATCCTGCGCCCCGCCGCCTACGACGCCGATGCCGCGGCCACGGCGCCCGAGGACATCGTCAAGCGCTCGGCCGAGCTGGGCATCACGATGATCAACGTGCCCGAGACCTTCGACGGTGCGGCCTCCGAGCGTGGCGTGGTCACCAACGCACTCGTCGCCGAGGCGATGGCCTACGGCGACATGGGCCTGGCCCTCCCGCTTCTGGCGCCGAGTGGTGTGGCCACCACCCTCACCAACTTCGGCACCGACTCCCAGCAGCGCACCTACCTGCCCGACTTCGCCGGCGAGAACGTGCCGCAGTCGGCCGTCGTCATCGCCGAGCCCAAGCCACTGTTCGACGCATTCGCGTTGAGCACCAAGGCAACCCGCGTACCCAGCGGCTACCGCCTCAACGGCGTGAAGTCCTTCGTCCCGGCCGCCGGGTCGTCGGAGTTGTTCGTCGTCGGAGCCCAGCTCGACGGCAAACCCGCGCTGTTCCTGGTCGAGTCCGACTCCAAGGGCCTGATCGTCGAAGCCGATCCCGGCATGGGTGTCCGCGCCGCCGGCATGGGACGCCTGCTCCTGCAGGACGTCGCCGTTCCCGAGACGGCACTGCTGGCCGGCGACGGCGACGCCGCTTTCGCCGCGTACCGCGACGTGGTGCGCCTGTCACGCCTCGGCTGGTCCGCACTGGCCGCCGGTACCGCCCGCGCGGTCCTCGACTACGTCATCCCCTACGTCAACGAGCGTGAGGCCTTCGGCGAGCCGATCTCCAACCGGCAGGCGGTCGCGTTCATGGTCGCCAACATCGCCACCGAGGTCGATTCGATCCGCCTCGTGACGCTGCGCGGCGCCGCACGTGCCGAGCAGGGCCTGAGCTTCGCCCGCGAAGCCGCCCTCGCCCGCAAGCTCACCATCGACAAGGGCCTGCAGATCGGCCTCGACGGCGTCCAGCTGCTCGGCGGACACGGCTTCACCAAGGAGCACCCGGTCGAGCGCTGGTACCGCGACCTCCGCGGCGCCGGCATCGGCGAAGGCATCGTCGTCCTCTAGACCGCCTGTGACCCAAGGAAACTGACATGAGCATCAATCTCGAACTCCCGAAGAAGCTGCACGTCACCATCGACCAGGCACATCAGGCGGCGGCGGAGATCTTCCGACCCATCTCGCGCAAATACGATCTGCGCGAACACGATTACCCGGTCGAACTCGACACCCTGGCCAGCCTCTACGACGGTCTCTCGGAGACCGGCCAGGCCGGCGCGGGTGCCGACGGCGGTCGCAGCCAGCAGAAGAAGGCGAAGCCGCGCGAAGAGGGCGCGGTGGTCAACGGCGGCAACATGCAGTCGGCGCTCAACGTGATCGAAACAGGCTGGGGCGACCTCGGTCTCATGCTGTCCATCCCCTACCAGGGTCTGGGGAACTCGGCGATCGCCGCGGTGGCCACCGACGAACAGCTGGAGCGGTTCGGCAAGGTGTGGGCCGCGATGGCCATCACCGAGCCCAGCTTCGGCTCCGACTCGGCGGCCGTGAGCACCACCGCCACCCTCGACGGCGACGAGTACGTCATCAACGGCGAGAAGATCTTCGTGACCGCCGGCTCGCGCGCCACCCACATCGTCGTATGGGCGACCGTCGACAAGAGCCTGGGCCGCGCCGCGATCAAGAGCTTCGTGGTCCCGCGTGAGCACCCCGGGGTGGAAGTCGTTCGGCTGGAACACAAGCTGGGCATCCGCGTCTCCGACACCGCGGTGATCCGGTTCGAGAACTGCCGGATCCCCAAGGAGAACCTGCTCGGCTCCCCCGAGGTGGACACCAAGAAGGGGTTCGGCGGGGTCATGCAGACCTTCGACAACACGCGGCCCCTCGTCGCGGGCATGGCGGTCGGTGTCGCGCGTGCCGCTCTCGAGGAACTGCGCCGCATTCTCGACGAGGCCGGTATCGAGGTCGACTACGACCGTCCCGCCGCCGACCAGCACGCCGCGGCCGCCGAGTTCCTGCGCATGGAGGCCGACTTCGAGGCGGCCTACCTGCACACGATGCGCGCCACCTGGATGGCCGACAACAAGCAACCGAACTCGACCGAGGCGTCGATGTCGAAGGCCAAGGCCGGACGCACCGTCACCGACATCACCAACAAGGTGGTCGAGCTGACCGGCACGCTCGGGTACTCGGAGCGCCTGCTGGTGGAGAAGTGGGCCCGCGACTCGAAGATCCTCGACATCTTCGAGGGCACCCAGCAGATCCAGAACCTCATCATCGCCCGCCGCGTGCTGAACAAGAGCAGCGCCGAGCTCAAGTGAGTCTCTGACCGTGCGCTTTTCGTCCCCGCCGCCTCGACGAAGGTGGCGGGGACGAATGCGTTCGGCGCCGGTCGACCTCAGGCCGCCCCGACTAGTGCCAGACCGACGGCACATGCGGCGACCGATACGGTCAGCGTGATTCCGGCGTACCCGGCCGCGACCAGCCTCTGCCGGTTCTCCGCCAGGCGGACGACCTCGAAGCTCGCGGTGCTGAAAGTGGTGTAACCGCCACAGAATCCGGTGCCGACGACGGCCTGCAGTTCATGCGGAGCCCCCTGGAAGATCACCAGACCGGCGAGCACACCGAGCAGCGCCGAACCGGTCACGTTGATGACGAAGGTTCCCCACGGGGTGATGCTGGGCCACTTCCATTTGACCGCACCGTCGACGACGAAGCGCACCACCGCTCCGAGCGCTCCCGCCACCACCACGGCGAGGGCGATCATCGCCGCCTCCGTCGTGCCGCGAACCCCGAGGCGGCAGCGATCCCACAGGCTGCCGCGCCGAGACCGAGCACGACGCTGACCGCCGCGTACGCGATGGCGGTCACCACCGCCGACGCGCGGGTCAGTTCCGAGATCTCCAGTGCGAACGTGCTGTAGGTGGTCAGTGCCCCGCAGATGCCGGTGCCACCGAACAACCTCACCCGCTGTCGCCAGCCCTCGTCATGGCCAAGCCGCGCAAGCAGTTCCAGGAGCGCACCGAGTACGAAGGCGCCGATGATGTTGACCGCGAACGTCGCCCACGGCCAGTGCCCCTCGGCTGCGGGGAATGTCTCCTCTGCCCAGTACCGCACGCCCGTACCGATCAGCCCTCCCGCGAACACCCACACCAAGGCGTGCACGCGCAGATGCAGCGGCCGTTCGTCGGGATCGACGGGGAGTTCGTCGTGCTTGTCCACATGCACGCGACAAGTCTCCGCTACGTGACGACCGTGTACAACACGATCAGATAGACCGGCACCAGCACGTCGAAGAAGAAGATCGGTCCGGCGTTGCCCGCCTTGAAGTTCCGGTGCGTCACCATCTCCCGCACGTGTCCGACGGCGGCACCCAGGTAGAACACGGAGAACGCGATGATCGTGGCCAGGGTGAACTCGTCACCGAAACCGGAGGCGATGACACCCAGCACACCGGTCGCCAGGCTGGCGAGACCGACCTCCCACTGCCACGGCGTCTTCGACGGCCAGCCGATCGACTCCGCGATCGGCTCGCCGAAGAACATGTGACCGCACCCGGTCATCCAGCCCTGTACGCCGATCATCCACAGCACCGAGTTCTCGAGCAGATCCCGGCCTGGTTCGCCTCCAGGTGACAGCACATCGATCACCGTCATGACGATCGTGCCGACCAGCCCGACGAACGGGACGAGGGCTATCGCGGTGCGGAGGATGCGGTCGCGCACGTCGTGACGCCCGTCAACCCTTGAGCTGCTCGGCGAGCGCGGTCAGGACGTCCGGGTCCTCGATGGTCGACGGGACCGTGTAGTCCTCGTGGTCGGCGATCTGGCGCATCGTCTTGCGCAGGATCTTGCCCGACCGAGTCTTGGGCAGCGCCGGCACCACCGTCACATCGCGGAAGGTCGCGACGGCGCCGATCTCGTTGCGCACCATGGCGACCAGTTCGCTCCGCAGCGTGTCCGCCTCGATGTCGACACCCGACTTCAGCACTACGTAACCGCTCGGGCGCTGTCCTTTGAGATCGTCGTGGATCCCGATGACCGCGCATTCGGCGACCGCCGGATGCGACGCCACGACCGCCTCGATACTTCCGGTCGAAAGCCGGTGCCCGGCAACGTTGATCACGTCATCCGAGCGTCCCAGGACGAACACGTACCCGTCGGAGTCGAGATATCCGCTGTCGCCGGTCAGGTAGTACCCCTCGAAGGCGGCGAGGTAGGACTTGCGGTAGCGCTCCTCGTCGCGCCACAAACCGGTCAGCGTCCCCGGCGGCAGCGGGAGGGTGATGACGATGTTGCCCTCCTCATTCGCGCCCACCTGCTTGCCCTCGGCGTCGACGACGCCCACCTGATAACCGGGGACGGGGACCGTCGGCGACCCCGCCTTGATCGGCATCGGTTCCAGGCCACGAAGATTCGCCGCAATGGCCCAGCCGGTCTCGGTCTGCCACCAGTGGTCGACGACCGGCACCCCGAGAACCTCCGAGGCCCAGGTGAAGGTGTCCGGGTCGAGCCGCTCGCCTGCAGCGAACAACGTTTGGAGCGTGGACACGTCGTACTTCGCCAGCTCCGCGGCATTCGGGTCGGCTTTGCGGACGGCGCGGATCGCGGTCGGCGCGGTGAAGAGTGCCTTGACGCCGTGGTCGGCGATGACGCGCCAGAAGGCACCGGCGTCCGGCGTACCGACCGGCTTGCCCTCGTACATCACGGTCGTCGCACCGACCAGCAGCGGCGCGTACACGATGTAGGAGTGGCCGACGACCCAGCCGACGTCGGACGCCGTCCACCACAGGTCACCGGCGGAGATGCCGTAGATGTTCTTCATCGACCAGGTCAGCGCGACGGCATGGCCGCCGTTGTCGCGGACCACGCCCTTGGGCTTTCCGGTGGTGCCGGAGGTGTAGAGGATGTAGAGCGGATCGGTCGCGGCGACGGGCACTGGGTCGACGGCCCGGGCGTCGCCCATCGCGGAATCCCAGTCCAGCCAACCGTCGTGATCGGCTGCGGAGCCGTTGATCTCGGGACGGTCCTTGACGATGACGGTCTGCGGAGCACTGGCCGACAGTTCGATCGCCCTCGCCACCATCGGCAGGTACTCGACCGCGCGCCCCGGCTCCAGACCACCGGAGGCGGTGACGACAGCGACCGGCTCGGCGTCGTCGATGCGGGTGGCGAGTTCGGGTGCGGCGAACCCACCGAAGACCACCGAGTGGACGGCACCGATCCGCGCGCAGGCCAGCATCGCGATCGCGGCCTCCGGGATCATCGGCATGTAGATGACGACACGGTCGCCGGCGGCGATGCCCCGGGCGGCGAGGACACCTGCGAAGCGCGAGACCTCGTCGAGCAGTTCGGCATAGGTGTAACGGCGGACCTCGCCGACCATCGCCGAATCCCAGATGAGTACGGTGCGGTCGCCGTTTCCGGCCTGCACGTGCCGGTCGAGGGCGTTGTACGACGTGTTCAGCTCGCCGTCGGGAAACCAGCGGTAGAACGGAGCGGCCGAGTCGTCGAGGGCGCGAGTGGGCCGCACGGTCCAGTCGACGGCCCGGGCGGCCTCGAGCCAAAAGCCTTCACGATCGTCGACCGCCTGGGTGAATGCTTCGGTGTACCGGCCCATGGCCATCCTTTCGCCGTTCTCGCGCGTAGGGCGGGACACCTCATGTGCCACGCCGCCCCTAGAGGGTATCGGTGTGATGGCCGGCACCGAATCGGATCTCTCAACCTGCGCCGATCGGTCACCGGCAGGCGACGAACGGTCACGCACCACGCTCGGTCAGGCGTTGCGCAGCTCCCCCACCGCCGCGGTGACGTGGTCGAGGAAGGCGCGGACGGTGTCGAGCTCGGCCGCCGAGAAGTCGTCGGCTACGGCCCGGACCCGGTCGATGAGCGGACCGAAGAAGCCCCAACCCATCTCCTGGGCCGCGTCGGTGACGTACAGCGTGACCCGTCGACGATCCGCGTCGTCGCGCGCCCGGGAGACCAGGCCCCGACCTTCCAGCCGATCGATCAACGCCGTCGTCGACGCGCTGTTGAGTCCCAGGTGCCCGGCAAGCCAGCCGGGGGTTGCGATTTCCCCTGCCCGCGAACGGTCGAGGAGGGCGATGAGCGCACGCACGTCGGTGGCATGCAGGAGTTCGCCGATTCGCCTGACGGCACCAGGTTCTTCACCGCCTACGACGCCCTCATCGCACGCGGAGGAGGTCGGCCCCTCGAGGTCGAGAGCGGCCACGGGGTGACTCGGGTCAACACCTGTGGCACCTCGCCGGGCACGCCCATCGTCCTGCTCCCGGGCGGTGGCGCGACATCCGCGTCGTATGTGAATGTGGTCGGCCGCCTCGCAGAGTCGCGTCGGGTACTCACCGTCGACATCATCGGCGACGCCGGACGCTCTCGCCCCGGGCCCGGCCGGCCGCGCACAACCGACGAACTGTCGACCTGGCTGGACGCGACGTTCGACGCCCTCGATGTCGAATCCGTTGACCTGGTGGGCCATTCGTACGGCGCGATGATCGCGCTGGCCTACGCGACCGGCGTCCACCGAGAGAGGGTGCGGCGACTCGTCCTCCTCGACCCGACCTCATGTTTCGGCGGCCTCCGACTGCGCTATCTCGCCCACGCAGTGCCGACGCTCATCGCACCGACTCCGCGGCGGCAACGCCGGTTCCTGTCGTGGGAGACCCGCGATGCCACCCTCGACCGCACGTGGACCGAGATGTACTGCGCCGGAGCGCAGTACCCCACCGGCCCCACGATCGTTCCGAAACGCCCGTCCCGAGAGGAATCCTCGAAGCTGCAGGGCGGCAAGATCGTCACCGCGATCTTCGCGCCCGACAGCCGGGCACACCACTCTCCCCGTGTCGCGGCGCGACTTCGGGAGCACTTACCCGATGCGCGGATCATCATGTTGGGCAGCGGAACCCACCACACACTGCCACTGGAGCCCGCGGACGAGGTTGCCACCTCAGTGCTCGACGCGGTCGAGTAGCCTGCGGAGAAGCGTGTCGAAGGGGACAAGTACAGGATCTTGCGGTCCCCACCACCAGGATCGGATGCCCGACGATCTCCCTGAGACGTGCCTCGTCGGTGATGCGCATGCGCACCTCCTCCCAAGCGTTCAGCGGGAGGCGAGGCCGCGTTGCGGAACGGTCCATCCCGGTGTCCAGCGGATGGTGCGGAGCGATGCCTCACGCGTCGCGAACCGGCGGTGGTGATGCAGCCTCCCGTCGGTGACGACGAGATCCACCTCGGTATCGAGTCGGCGGGCAAGGCTCTTCGCCGTCCACCCGGGCCGCCGACCGGACGTGCCCAGCACGACCGCCCCGGCGCCGAAGCGATCGGCAGCGTGCTGCAGCACCGTCACCGGGTCGCCGAAGTCGGTGACGATCTCCACCGACCGCGCACCGAGCCAGATCGCGAGTTCGCGCGCGGTCCGCAGCTGCTCGGCGACCGTGGCCTGCCCGGTCAGCAGATAGGACTCGCCCTTGAGGGCATCGTGGAGTCCGGTCGGGGCCTCGTCTCGCCGGCTGCGTCGTGTCGCGCAGACCAGAAGAATGTCGGACGTCCCTCCGGTCGCGCGCACGGCGGTCTTGATGGCCCGACGCGACGCCTCGCTTCCGGAGACGCCGACGACCACCGGGCGTCCCGCGGACAGGCCGTGTAGTTCCGGAACAGCGGGTGACGCGAGCCATTGCGGGCCGTTGCGTCCGGGGTGCAGCGTCATCGTCTCGTCCTCTCGCCAGTGGTGTAAACGTGCTGCTCACAACGCTATAGAGACGAAGACCCCGAATCGCCATGCTGTGGGATGACCTGACCTCCGCCCGTGGGTGGAGGTCAGAATCCATCGGTGGGCGGAGGTGGGAGCGGGCTGCGGACCTATTCTGGAACGGTGACGAGCTTCACAGCAGACCTCGGTGCCGAACTGCGGCGTATGACCGAGGGCTGGTCCTGGCCGAGTTCGACTGACGGAGAACAACGAATCCACCCCGGAGATCCGCCCTCCTGGACGCAGCCGACGACGGTATGCGCGCGGCGCGACCCCATCGGTTGGTTTTCCGGGGCGGTTCTCGGCACTCAGCCGTCCAGCCGCACCTCGACCCCGTCGGCGAAGCGATACGGCCCCGCCACCAGGAGACCGCCGAACCGCTTGCGCAGCCGCGACATCTCGGCGCGCACGGTCACCGTCCGGTCATCGACGCCGAAGAGGTGCGTCGACATCTGCGCCGCGGCGACCCCGCTGCGATGCCGGGCGAGGTGGGTGAGGATGTCCCCGTGACGCGGCGAACACCGGTGGGTCCATCCGCCGCTGGCTCCCTCGACCGAGACCGCGACGCACTCACCGCCGAAAGCGGTCGTGACCGTGCGCATCGACACCCGCGTCGGCGACGCATCCACCGCGTCGGCGACCCGAACCAGCCAGCCGCCCGGCAGCGCCTCCACATCGCACTCACCGAGCGCACCGAAGAAGGTCCGGCCGGGTCCCACGCCACGCGGCAACAGCAGCCGGGCTCGCGGGGACACCGCGTCGACAGCCGCCACCCAGCCGTCGACGTCCACGGCCAGCGCCGGACCCGGTGAGCGGGCCAGGATCGGGGCAGCGACCGCGCGTAGGCAGTCCAGACGTCGATGATGCCGTTCCCGCAGCTGGGACTCGGCAAGCCGCGCGACGGCGTGCACGAGCGCCAGCGTGGTGGGATGGATCGTCGCCGCCGGCCCACTCACGTCGACGACGCCGAGCACGTCACCGGTGCGCGGGTCCTTGATCGGCGCGCCGGAGCACGTCCAGGAGTGATGGCTGCGCACGAAGTGCTCGGCGGAGAACACCTGGATGGACCGGCCGGACATCAGGGCGGTGCCGATCGCATTGGTGCCCACCGAGCTCTCGGCCCAGTCGGCGCCCTCGATGAAGCCCAGCTGATCGGCGCGGCTGAGCACCCTCGACGACCCGCTGCGCCACAGCACATGACCCCGCGCATCCGCGATCACCAGGATGTTGTCGCCGTCGGCGATGAGCGAGTCGAGACCGCGGGCGAGTTCGTCGACGACCTCGACAAGCCCCGATTGGCGGCGGCGCTCCTCGAGTTCTTCCACGTCCAGTCGTCTTTCGACGGCAGAGTCCGCGTCCGGGTCGAGGCCCGCCTTACGGAGCCGCTGCCACGAGTCGTCGATCACGGCCCGCGGACGTGCCGGCATCCGCCCACCCGACATCGCCGCGTCGTGGACGGCGCTGAGGACGTGGGCGAACTCCCTCGGATCGTCGCCGGCCTGAACCGCAGGCTCCAGATCGGAGACGTGGTCGGAAGTCATCATCACGAAGATTGTGCGTCACATCACAGAATCGATGCAAGAAGGGGTCGGGTCGCAACGGGCTGCAACCCTTGCCGCGGTGGATAGGCGTGGCGTCTGCTGTCCTCAGCAAGACTGTGGTCCGCGTCACTTTCGGGGGTGGACCACCCGAACTGTTGAGGAGACACCATGACCCAGACGCTCGAGCCGGTCGTCAGCACCGGCCGGACCCCGCAGCAGCGGATCGACGCGTGGCTGGAGGAGTTCGAAGCCGCGCTGGCCTCGCTCGACGTCGGTCGGGCGACAGCTGCGTTCCTCACCGACAGCTATTGGCGCGATCTGACGGCGTTCACCTGGAACATCAAGACCGTCGAAGGCCACGAGCAGATCACCGACATGCTCCTTGCTCGTCTGGCCGACACCCGTCCCGCGGGCTTCGCGACGACCGAGGAGGCCGCCGATGACGGCGACGGTGTGGCGTCGGCCTTCATCTCCTTCGAGACCGCCGTCGGACGCTGCGAGGGTCACCTACGTATCCGCCCGGACGCCGACGGCACCGATCGCGCCTGGACGCTCCTCACCACCATGCAGGAGCTGAAGGGGTACGAGGAGAGCCGGGGCCCCACCCGCGTGCTGGGTGCCGTACATGGTTCCGATCCCGACACCCGATCCTGGGCCGAGAAGAAGGCCGACGAAGAGCGCGAGCTGGGCCGCACGGCACAGCCCTACGTCCTCGTCATCGGCGGCGGACAGGGCGGGATCGCGCTGGGCGCACGCCTCCGGCAACTCGGGGTGCCGTCGGTCGTCGTGGACCGTCACGACCGGCCCGGTGATCAGTGGCGCAAGCGGTACAAGTCTCTCTGCCTACACGACCCGGTCTGGTACGACCACCTCCCGTACCTCCCCTTCCCGGAGAACTGGCCGGTGTTCGCACCCAAGGACAAGATCGGCGACTGGCTGGAGTTCTACACCAAGGTCATGGAGGTGCCGTACTGGAGCAAGACCACCTGCCTGTCGGCCACCTACGACGAGGACCAGGAACGCTGGACGGTCGAACTCGACCGCGACGGCGAACGCCTGACTCTTCATCCGATGCAGCTCGTTCTCGCCACCGGTATGTCCGGTAAGCCCTCGATCCCGACCGTTCCGGGTCAGGACATCTTCGCCGGCGAACAGCATCACTCCAGCCGGCATCCGGGACCCGACGCCTACGCGGGCAAGAAGGTGGTCGTGATCGGGTCGAACAACTCCGCCCACGACATCTGCAAGGCGCTCGTCGACACCGGCGTCGACACCACGATGGTGCAACGATCGTCAACGCACATCGTGAAGTCGGATTCGCTACGGTCGATCGCTCTCGGCGGCCTCTACAGCGAGGAGGCGGTCGCCTCCGGGATGACCACCAAGAAAGCCGATCTCACCTTCGCCTCGCTGCCCTACCGGATCATGCACGAGTTCCAGGTGCCGGTGTACAACCAGATCCGCGAGCAGGACAAGCAGTTCTACGACCGTCTCGAGGCGGCCGGCTTCCAGCTCGACTTCGGGGACGACGACTCGGGTCTCTTCATGAAGTACCTACGACGCGGCTCGGGCTACTACATCGATGTCGGCGCCAGCGAACTCATCGCCAACGGCACCATCAAGCTGGTCCACGGTCAGCTCGATCATCTCACCGAGACCGCGGTGGTCCTGTCCGACGGCACCGCACTCGAAGCCGATGTCGTGGTTTACGCCACCGGATTCGGATCGATGAACGGCTGGGCCGCCGACCTCATGGGACAAGAGGTCGCCGACCGCGTCGGCAAGGTCTGGGGACTGGGATCGGAGACCACCAAGGACCCCGGACCGTGGGAGGGCGAGCAGCGCAACATGTGGAAGCCGACGCAGCAGCCGGGCCTCTGGTTCCACGGAGGCAATCTGCACCAGTCCCGCCACTACTCGCTGTACCTGGCCCTTCAGCTGAAGGCTCGGTACGAGGGCCTCGACACTCCGGTCTACGGCCTGGCCGAGGTGCACCACCTCAGCTGAGGACGCATGAACGAGAAATGCCCCGCGACAACTAGGTCGCGGGGCATTCTCATGGCTTGGACGCCGCATCCGTCCTGAACCGACGCGAG